>JAIYCH010000100.1 GCA_027488135.1 Saprospiraceae bacterium
AAAATAAAGGGGAAATTTATAGATGCATGGACTGGGGAAATACTGCCTTTCGGCGATGTTGTTGGAGAAAATGGGGAGGGTTTTTCCTCAGATGAAAACGGTTGGTTCTACCTGAATGTTAGAATAAACAGTCCTGTTACTTTCAGATATCTTGGGTATGAATCTAAAATATTGAGATTTTCCTCCAATAAAGAGGATGTCATCTTAAGATTAGTTCCAAAATTAAGCGCATTACCGCTCATAGAAATCAGTGCGAAAATTCCAAGAGTAGCATCAAAATCAGATGGCATTTATTCCCATTTACATCCTAGCTTCTGGGGTAAAATGCCCTCATTCGCTGCCGGAAATGATGTCCTTCGAAGCCTTCAACAATTACCTGGTATTTCATCAAATGATGATTTGTCCGCCGAGTTAAAGGTAAGAGGTTCAAATGGTGATGAAAATCTCCTCATTCTTGATGGTATAACTCTATATAACGTGACCCATTTTTCCGGCATGTTTAGTCTGGTAAATTCGGATGCCATCAAAGAGGTGAAATTATTTAAAAATGCTTTACCTGTGTCTTATGGAGGCAAAACGGCTTCGATTATTGAGATGAATACACTATCTCCTCCAGAGAATATTAATTTATCAGGAAAAATAAGTAGTAATTTACTGACTTCTCAAGCGGTTCTTCAAGGGAAGATTGCTCCTAATCAAACCATTTTATTCTCTGGAAGAACTACTTATGGAAATCTTGGTGATTCGAAATTATTTGGAGCACTTCAGGAACAAGTCGTGACCCCTGTTGTAAAACCTCTTGATCCAAAAGAAACAGTCACCAAGGAAATAGCCGCTTATAATCCAAATTTTAAATTCCATGACCTCCAGGGTAAATGGAATTGGGAAATCAGTGACAAGCAAAAGTTACAGGTAGCCTTTTTTTATGGCTATGACGAAATGGACTATTCCTATAATAAATCTATTAAAACAGAAGTTGGGAAATCATATTATTATCGAAAGGAATATTTTAAGGAAATAGCAGATTGGAATAATATGGGTTCTTCGCTCTTATGGAATTTTAATCCAAATGAAAATTGGCAACATACTCTTCATTTCTCTATCACTGAATTTCAAAATAATGCCTCTATAATCAATGATTTTAAATTTGTAGAGGATAGAAAAGTAGATAAGATTTTTAATTTTGAAAATACACATTATAATAAAGTCGCCGGCCAGGACCTAAAATGGATAAGCCGATACGCCGTTTCAAAGGAACAATCCTGGATTTATGGCTTTCAAACTACTAATAATCAGGTTAATTACGATATCAGACAAGACAGGGTGAAACCGTTAACTGGTCAAAATGAAGCGTTGCAATCCGCAGCGTTTGTTGAGTTAAACCAACATCTGAACGATTGGACTTTTAATATCGGTGGCAGGTTGAATTTATATGCTCAGAAAATGTATTTTTCTCCAAGTATCGATGTAAAATACCATAAATTAAACACTCCTTTTTCTATAAAAAGTTCATTTGGAAGATATTATCAATTTTTGAGGCAGTTAAATCATGAAGATCGGTATGGCAGAAATTATGGGTATTGGGTATTGAGCAATCAACAATTTCCTGCACTTAGCAGTAATAATTCAATGATTGGTGCTAATGCAAAATGGAACAACTGGGAATTCGATGTTGAATTTTATCAGAAAAATAGCCAGGGTGTATTGGAACAAGCTTTAGCTGTTAACAATGTGAATAATCCGGACAGTACTCAAAGACCGCCGAGTTTCATCCTATATGATGGGAAAGGACAAACAAAAGGAGTGGATTTTTTCATTCAACATACAGGAAAATATTTTACTGGAATGGTAGCCTATACGTTAAGTAAATCAACGAACCAATTTAAGGAAATTGGAAAAGGCATCCCATTCCCTTCCTCAAACGACAGGAGACATCAGTTAAAAGTAAATGGTAATCTGCAAATTGGCAGGTTTGATTTTTTTGCCTCTTACAACTTTGCCAGTGGAAGGCCTTATACCGACTTATCAAAAATATTAGAGAATAATGACAAAATGCAAAATAATCCTAAGCCAAATCCAGGTAACCCCATGTCAAATATGCCTAATAACCGGCGTGATGTTATTAATCCATTGGATAGGTTAAGTTATTTAGACGATTATCAGCGTTTTGATATTGGAGCAAGTGTACATTTTAAATTAGGACAAAACTCGAATTTATCTATTGAAGGTTCCATATTTAATATTTTCAACAGGAAAAATGTCAAATACAGACAATTTATATTCCAATTACCTTATCAACTTAAATCAGCGCCAACCTCAAAAGAATTGGTGGTGGGTACCGAATTACAAATGTTAGGCATCACACCAAATTTAAATCTAAAATTCTCTTTTTAATCATTTCATAATATACTATTTACATTAGATTAACAATAATTATTGAATTTTGTACGAAATAAAATAAATGAAAAGAGAACTCGATATCGCCATCATTTCCGATGTTCATCTTGGTACTTATGGTTGTCACGCCAAAGAGTTATTAAATTACCTCAACAGTATTAAACCAAAAACCCTTATTTTAAACGGAGATTTTATAGATATCTGGCAATTTAAAAAAAATTGGTTTCCTACTGATCACCTGAAAATAATACAAAAATTACTTAAAATGTCAACGAAGGGTACGGAAATCTATTACCTTACAGGTAATCATGACGATGCACTTAGACATTACAGCGATTTTAACAATGGAAATATTCATTTAAGAGATAAACTGGAACTTGAAATAAAAGGTGAAAAATATCTTATTTTTCATGGGGACGTTTTTGATTTTTCTATTAACCTTTCTCCATTTTTAGCTAAAATGGGTGGTAAAACGTATGATTGGCTCATCATTTTAAACAGATTTATTAACAGATCAAGAATTTCAATGGGTTTAAGTCCTCTTTCATTCGCAAAAAAAATAAAAGAGAGTGTTAAAAAAGCGGTGAAATTCGTAGATGATTTCGAGCAAACCGCCATCGATGTAGCGGCAAAACAAGGTTGTCAATATGTTGTTTGCGGCCATATCCATAAGGCTCAATTAAAGAAAGTTCAAACCTCCTCAGGTGAAATTACTTACATGAACTCCGGAGATTGGGTGGAAAGCCTTACAGCTTTAGAATATGTGTATAACGATTGGAGTATATATGAATATAACGAGGTAGATTATAAGTTATTGAATCCATGGCTACAAACAGACAAACTAAGTAATAAAGAAAGTGAATTGAAGGAAATCCTTATAAATTCTTAACTAATAAAACCCGAGTAAATTCATCTTCTTCGGTAATTGGCGTTATTATCAAACTATCCTTTGTTATCAAATCAATCGTTAATAATTGCTTCTGTTCATCTATGACTATTTGAATTTCCTTCCCTCTTTTTTTAAATTTCCAGGTTCCAGTGGTCAACATATCTTTCCATTTCATCTGAAAGGTTCCATCTTTGGAAAATTTCAATTCTGTAAACTGTTTCTCGAGCATCCACGTTTCCATTAACTCTTGTGTTTTGACAGAAGCCTTTCTATGATCAAGTTCCTCTCTGGTTGCCAATAAATTATACTGCCAAGATTGGCAAAGATTATTTTTAACCTCAGTCTTTACACAAGAGAAAAACAGACTATACACAAGTAAAAAACAAGTAGCATAGGCAAAAAATACAGAACGGGCTGAGTGTGTTACCATTTTTTATTGATCAGAAATTAACTTTTTATTAGATGCTCTGTAGGCTTTTGGATTAAGGCCGGTGATTTCTCTAAATTGTTTGTTAAAATAAGATAAATTATTGAATCCACAAGCAAAACATACGTCTGAAATAGATAAATGCTCTTCTTTTAGTAAACTAGCTGCCTGGGCGATGCGGACTTCATTTACAAAATGAGAAAAAGTCTTTCCTGTTAATTTTTTAAAATACCTACAAAAAGCTGGCACTGATAGATTTACCTTTTCTGCGGCGGTTTCTAAATGTATTTCGTCACCGATATTCTGGTCCACGTAACGATATATAGCTTCCATTCTTGTGAGATGTTGAGCATTCACTTCAAGGGAAAAACCTTGAACATGAAGTAAATCATAGTCATCGGAAACGGCCATCATTTGTAAGACCTTTAATAATCCCAATAATCTACTAAAATGATCCACATCGAGAAGGGAAATGAGCAACTCACCCACCATTTTCTTTGTTTCGCCGCGAAAAATGACACCCTTTTTAGATCTTTCAAAAAGTTGGTTTATCGAGGTCATTTCAGGTATTGAAAAAAAATCAGGGCCAAGAAATCCTTCTTCCATTTGAACAACGATTTCAATTTCACCTTGAGCCATCTCCTCAGTGAATCCAAAATGAGGTAAATTTGGTCCCAAAAAAATAAGGTCTCCCTCTGAATAATACGATATGTGGTTAGCTATATGTCTTTTCCCCTTTCCGTTACTTATATAAACTATTTCAAATTCAGGGTGAAAATGCCAATGGGGCCCCTCCTTCTCTGGTGACTGAATAAAAGATCTCAGGGTAAACGAATGTCCAAAACCTGGATTTATTTTCTCTAATTGTGGTTTCATCCTTTCAAAAACGACTAAACCTTCCCAAAAGTTTACTCTTTTGCTACCATAAATATTCTTAAAATTAAAGCGAGATAGATTAATTTTGCGCAAAAATGCTTGTTATTTGGCGTCACCGCAAGGAACATCCTGTTTTATTTCCCATTACCATAGGTTTCTCTATGTTAAGCTTTGGTTTTGGGCATTGGATAGGACGAATCCCCGAAACAAAGCATTTACTTCATTTGTCGGAAAGTGATATCGGCCTTTGTTTTTTTGGCATGGCCTCTGGGGCTTTTTTAGGTGCTCAAATTGCATCAGGCATTTGTGAAAAATGGAAACCCTCTTTGGTTATTAGTGGCAGTTGCTGGCTTTTAAGCCTCGGTATCCTTTTAATACCTTTTGCAAAGAATCAATGGATGCTCACCAGTATTCTATTTTTTATGGGCGCTGCAAATAGCTGGCTAAATGTTTCTATCAATGCTGCCGCAAGTCAAATGGAAACTAAATTGAAGACCCCCATTTTAGCTACCTGCCATGGAATGTATAGTTTGGGAGGATTCTTAGGAATTATTAGCTCCGGTATTTTTGCTACCGCTCAAATACCTTTAACTATCCATCTACCTGTCATTGGTGTTATTATGGCTATTTATGTAGCTTTTGCTTACCGATATTTTGAAGTACTTCAACCTTTACAAAAACGGGAGGTTCATAAAAAATTCAATCTGCCTGAACCCTGGCTTTTAAAATTGATGGTCATCGGATTAATTGTTATGGTCTGCGAAGGGGCAGTAACTGATTGGAGCACCTTATACCTTAGAGATGAAATGAAGGTTTCTGTAATGTTGAGCACGTTTGGTTATGCCGGATTTTCAATTTTTATGGCCGGAGGGCGATTTTTAGGGGATTACGTACGCAAATATTATCAACCTATCATCCTTGTGCGATATGGTATTTTGATTGGTGCCGGAGGCCTTTTGGTTGCAGCAAATCTGCCATTTACCCTGGGTATAATTTCCGGTTTTTCCCTGACAGGCATAGGTTTTTCCATTATCATCCCCTTATTGTTTGTTTTATCCGCCATGCAAAATCCTGATAATCCGACGATAGGTATTTCTGGCATTGCCACTTCGGGCGTTATTGGTTTTTTGATAGGCCCGGCGGTAATAGGCATGGTTGGAGAAGTTTTCTCCCTTTCTGTCGCTTTTAATGGTCTGGGAATTTTAGCTTTATTTGCGGCTTACGTTGCCTGGAGGAAATATTAAAAAACTTTGATTTTTTCTTGCCAAAATCTAATTGTATTTTGCACTAAATTTTAAAAAATGACCCTTCACGACAAAATTTACGGATTACACATTGTAGGAACTCTTTTTCTTTGGGGAGGTGCCATACTTTCCTTACTCATGGCGAAAGCAGCCATTAAAAAACC
>JAIYCH010000129.1 GCA_027488135.1 Saprospiraceae bacterium
GACCCGGTTTTGCCTATAATGGCTATTTTTTCTCCTGCTTTAATGTGGAGTTGAATATTCTTTAAGGCACAAATGCCCGTATCGGGATAAGTCAAGCCCACTTTATTAAAGACAATATCCCCTTTGATTTTAAAATCGTCCGTATTTCCCGAAAGAATAGAAGGCTTAGTCTGCATAAACTCGTTAATCCTTTTTGACTTGCCGACGCTTGTTGAATGATTGAGGCAATCCAGCCAATAGACGTTACAGGCCACGTTAACATGTTTACATAAATGACAAATTCTGCAATGTTACCAGTGGAAATACTTCCTTTAACCACCAAAGTACCGCCAGCATAGACAGTAATCAGCGTACTAATGCCAATTAATAATATCATTAGCGGATAAAACAAGGCATTAATTCTGGCCAAAGAAACAGATTGTTGATTGTACTGCTGACTTTGAGAAGTGAAAAATCCTAACATAGAATTTTCCTGAGTATAAGCCTTAACGACTCTTATACCTGCATATACCTCTTGAGCCGTGTTGTTTAAAACAGCTAATTGTTGCTGAATTTCCTCACTTTTCTTGTGAATAAGTTCACTAACATAATAAATGGAAATAGACAAAATAGGTAGAGGAATAAGGCAAAACAGCGTTAATTCAAGACTTACATTAATCATCGCATAAATGACAAAGGCAAATAAAGAAACCAGATTTATGCCATAAAGAATGGCAGGTCCCACATACATTCGCACTTTATTCACATCTTCTGTGATTCTGGCCATTAAATCACCTGTTTTATTTCTTTTGTAAAAGGCAAGATCCAGTATTTGATAATGTTCAAAGATTTCCTTTCGCATATCATATTCGATCAAACGGGACATTACAATGATGGTTTGCCTCATGAAATACATGAATAAGCCCATAAGTCCTGCGAATAAAAGAACAAATAATCCGAAAAATAATAATTGTTTCCCCAGAATGGTCTCTAAGCTATCTTGAAGTTTGGATCCTTCGAAATTCCGATAAAGACTTATATTATTAATCACCAAATCGAGTGCTTCTCTGATTGCCTGCGGTTGTAATACCCGGAAATAATTGGATAGAGAAACGAAAAATATTCCCCCTAGAAAGTGCCAGCGATATTTCCAAAAAAAGTGATTTAAAACATATAAATGATTCATCTAATCTTTTTTATATTGGAAATTAATATTGTGTTAAATAATAAAACCAGCCTCTCGGAGACTGGTTTTATGTGGAGATAATGGGATTCGAACCCATGACCTCTTGCATGCCATGCAAGCACTCTAGCCAACTGAGCTATACCCCCTAAAGTTTGGACGAAAATAAGTAATTAAGATAGACTTTCCAACATAATATACATTTTATTACAAGTTATTTAAATTCTTTATTTTGACGAAGGTTTATTTATTTAGTAGTTGCAACTTTTTGCAAGATATTGCCATATTTAAAGCGTAAATTCGTATTTTGTTGCATATTATTGTTTTTATGGAAAGAATTACAGAAATGGCTTCAACCTACCGGCATTTGGATAAAATGTCCGTTAATGAGTTGTTAGTGAATATGAATCGGGAGGATCGGACCGTTCCCGATGCAGTGGAAAAGGCTATTCCTCAAATTGAAAAATTGGTTCAGGCTATCGTGCAAAAAATGCAAAATGGTGGCCGCTTATTCTATATAGGTGCAGGAACCTCAGGCCGATTGGGCGTTTTAGATGCCTCAGAATGTCCGCCTACCTTTGGCGTACCCAAAAATTTGATTATTGGGATTATCGCCGGGGGGGATGTGGCTCTTAGAAACTCCGTCGAGGCGGCAGAGGATAATCAGCTGCAAGCTTGGCACGATTTGAAAGCTTTTGATATTGATGCAGCTGACATCGTAGTGGGCATTGCCGCTTCGGGTACTACACCTTATGTTATCGAAGGATTGAAAAAATGCAGAAGTGAGGGTATCGCAACCGCTTGTATTACCTGTAATCCTCTGTCTTTATTGGCCGAGGTTTCTGACTTTCCCGTTGAAATAGTTGTCGGCCCTGAATTTGTTACCGGTTCGACCAGAATGAAGGCTGGTACCGCCCAAAAATTAGCGCTCAACATGATTAGTACTTCTGTGATGATTCAAATGGGTCGCGTTTTAGATAATATTATGGTTGATATGCAGTTGAGTAACCATAAATTAATTGATAGAGGAGTAAAAATGATTATGAAACAATTAGATGTTCCTTACAGTGAGGCAAAAGATCTGCTGCAGAAACATGGAAATGTGCGCAATGTGCTAAATAATCATACTCAAAATGCAAGCCTTAATTCCTGAATATATGCCTCCTTTAAATATCCTCCTGGTAGAAAGTGGTGCAACAAAAGCAAATTGGGCACTTCTCTACAATAATGAATGTGTTTTTAAAGAAAAATCACCCGGCTTAAATCCATATTTCCTTACCGATCAAGAAATGACGGAACAATTTAGTAGTGTTAGGAAAAAACTGCCAAAAGAAATTCATCAAATTTATTTTTATAGCACAGGTTGTGGTGCAGAGAATCAAAAAAAACGCGTGGGAAACCTGCTGGACAGTGTTTTTCAACCCCTTCAAAGTGCTTTCGTAGATACCGATATTATTGCAGCCGCTCGTTCAATAGGTCCCCAGAGTAGCGGCCTTGTTGGCATTCTTGGCACTGGATCTAATGCTTGTCTTATAAAAAATGGAGAAATTCACTCCTCAGCAGGTGGCTTTGGATTTATTTTAGGCGACGAGGGAAGTGGGGCCGCTTTGGGTTTATTGCTTATCACCGGCTGGCTAAAAAATGAATTGCCACTTGATATTCAAACGCTGGTAAATACTGATTTACACCTCGACAAAGCGGAAATTTTTCAGGCTGTGTATAAAAATCCTTTTCCCAGCAGATATCTGGCCAGTTTAGCTCCTTTTTTCTTTAAACATAAAGAGTTAACCTGGATAATGGATAGGGTAAAAGAACAATTTGATTGGTTTGTGAAAAGATATTTTTTAACCCTGATAGATGAAAATCAGTCTGTTAAAGTATATTTAATTGGTTCCGTTGCCTATTATTTTAGCGAAATTATGAAAGAGGTTCTTTTGCAACACCATCTTGAATTAGGCGATATTGTTAAAGATCCAATGGATGGATTAATAGCGTTTCATTCCCATAATTAGGGTTAGGAATATTTATCTGTCTAATTATTGCATTAAACAAGAAAATTAATAGAAAAAAAAAAAAAAAAATAGGGCAATATATAGTAGATTAAGATTTTTATTTCTTATTATTGCATTATTCTAAAATTTTTAGTTTGACTTTTATCTTTATTTTTTGACGATAATAAACAATATTTTTCTTAAACACATCAGCAGATTCTGCTAACTAACCAACCCTTAAAAATGTTATTACACGGCAATCTATTCCCAAAAAAAGAGTAGATTGCTTTTTTATTTATTGTAGCCATGTTAAAAAAAGAAAGACTTTCATTGATTTTGAGAGAGGTGAATATTCACAATAAAGTTATTCTCTCTGATTTGAGTCAGAAATTGGGTGTTTCCGATGATACTATTCGTAGAGATCTTCAGGAACTTGCCGATGATGATAAGTTAATCAAAGTAAGAGGTGGGGCTTTGAGCAAGTCCTATCAGGCTTATTCCTATAAGGAAAACGATATTTATGCTTATCAAGAAAAAACGATTATCGCCAGAAAGGCCATTAGTATGCTCAAAGATGACATGTTGGTGCTGATATCAGGCGGGTCAACAAATTTGGAAATTGCCAGAATTCTTCCTCCCGAGTTGCGTGTAACTTTCGTCACCGTTAGCTTGTCAACGGCTATGCAATTAATGGAACATCCTAATAGTGAAACGCTGTTTATTGGGGGAAATCTCTCGAAAAGTGCAAAAATTGCCGTTGGTGGTGAAGTAATTCAGCATTTAGGCGAAATTCGACCAGATATTTGCTTTTTAGGTGTGAATGGCATTGATGCAAAAGAGGGGCTGACGGAGCTTGAAATGGAGATTGTTACTGTAAAAAGGGCTATGATAAAATCATCAAGGAAGGTTTACGCTTTAGCTATCGCTGAGAAATTAAATTCTGTAAGGAAAATGAGGGTTTGTAATCTTTCAGAAATTGATGGCATTATCACAGAACTTAATCCGCAAAATCCTATGCTCGCGCCTTATCATAATCTGAAAATTCAAATTATTTAATGAATTAATTCGGGTCAACGTCAATGACAAATCTTACCGAGGAAAATAATTTATTGTTTCTAAGTAATTGTTGTGCCCCTAAAAGCATGACCTTCGCCTCTTGTAATTTACTATTCCCATTGTCCAGTTTTAATAAAAAATCGATGAGATAGTTATTTCTTACCCGGCCAATATAGGGTACAGCGGGACCTTTCAATCGGTCGCCAAAGATAGGGAATAAATAGTCTTTCAATGAGTTTGCCGCCTGGTTAACGGTATCAGGATCAACATGTTTCAGGGAAATACGGATGAGTCTTTTGAATGGCGGATATTGAAATTGTTCTCTTTCACTCAGTTCCCTTTCGTAATATCTTTCTGTTTCATTTTCCAGAATATCTATGAGTACGGGACTGGAGATATTCATAGATTGTATGTAAACCTGACCTTGGCGCGCTCTTCTTCCCGCCCTTCCACTTACCTGAGTCATTAATTGAAAAGCTCTTTCTCCAGCTCTGAAATCAGGATATTGCATTAATTGGTCAGCACTTAAAATACCAACCATGCCAACATTGGCAAAATCTAATCCCTTTGTAACCATCTGGGTGCCAATCAAAATATCCAATTCTCCTTCCTCAAATTCCTGAATTAAACGGTTATGAGCAAATTTAGATTTTACAGTGTCCATGTCCATACGCGCTATTCTGGCCTCTGGTAAAATAACTTGTAGCTCGGCTTCAATTTTTTCGGTGCCAAATCCCTGAAGAAGTATTTCCTTACTCCCGCAGGCGGGACATTGGGTTGGTGCAGGGGTATAATATCCGCAATAGTGACATTTTAATCCTTGTCTCGATTTATGGTAGGTTAAACTTACATCGCAATGGACACATTCTGAATGCCAGCCACAAGTTGTACAACGAAGGGTAGGGGCAAAACCTCTCCGATTTTGAAATAAAATGATTTGCTCCTTATTGGCTAGCCGCTCTCGCATCGCCTCAAGGATTGTTTCAGAAAACTCCTGAATCATTCTTTTATTTTTCTTTTCTTCCACCAGATTTACCATAGTTACTTTTGGAAGAATGGTGCCACCATAACGCTCATCAAGTTTTACCCAGCCGTATTTATCTGTTTTACCATGATAATAGGATTCCAAAGAAGGCGTTGCCGTTCCTAAAATCACAGGAGATTTCCAGATATGGGCTAAATAAATGGCGGCATCGCGTCCCTGATATCTCGGATTTGGTTCATTTTGTTTGTATGAGGGATCATGTTCCTCGTCCACAATGATTAATTTCAGATTGGAAAAGGGCAGAAACAGAGAAGATCTGGCGCCAACCAATAATGGTTTACCATCTTTCACCTGCTGCCAGCTTTCAACCCGCTGCTTGTCCGATAATCTGGAATGATAAACAAGTACCTGGTCCTGAAAAACAGCTTGTAATCTGCTGGTAACCTGGTTAGACAGGGCAATTTCCGGTAAAAGGTATAAAACCTGTCCACCCTGGCTAATTACCTCGTGCATAAATTTCATGTAAATCTGTGTCTTCCCACTTCCTGTAATTCCTTGCAATAAAACTACCTTATTTTCCTGGTGAAATCCCTGGATAGCTTGATAGGCTATCTCTTGTTTAGGGGTTAATTTTATTTCATTTTCAATCCCTTCCTTATATAAGGGCATATTGTAAAGAATTTCATCGACCTGTAAAATATTTTTTTTGACTAATGCAGAAAGAACTGAGCCATCAACCCCTGATCTTTTTAATAATTCTTTTCGGGTGACCTGACTTTTTTCATTTTTCAATTGGAAGTAGGTCAAAAGCAGTTGTTCCTGCTTGGGCGATTTGCTTAATGTAGTAAAAAGAGGGCCAATGAACTCCTGTTTTGATGAATAAGGTTCCTGTAGTTTTACAAAAAAAACCGTGGGTGGTTTATATGGGTCTTTGAGATCTTCCTTAATTTCAATAAAGCCTTTTTCAATTAGATTTCTGATGACCGGATAAATGGTTTTGATACCCAACATATCTTGAATGTCCTGAAGATGAAGATATTCTCTACCTGAAAGGGCTTCAATAATAAGGTACTCCTTATCGGGTAAAGAGAGAGGGTCAAAAGGTAATTGGGGGAGTAAAATGATTAACGATTCACTGGAAAGTTTTAAATTGGAGGGTAGGGCTGCCTGCATAATTTCTCCCAGACTACAGCAATAATAGGTGGACATCCAGGTCCAGAATTGTATCTGAAATATATTCACCAATGGTTTTTCGTCAATTAAACTCAAAAGATATTTGGGCGTATGACCTTCTGGTTTTGTATTATTTATACTATAAATAATGGCAGCGTACCTCTTTTTTTTTCCGAACTGTACTTCGACGCGCATGCCAATGGTAACCTTAGAAACCAATTCCTCAGGAACAGCATAAGTATATAATCTATCCAGCGCTAAGGGTAAAATGACGGTACAATAAGTAAGGCTGCCAGCAATATGTAAGGAATCAGGTACGGTGATTTCCTCTTTCATCTTTTTTTTTCAAAAATACAATAACTAATTTAAAATACGATACCCGTCTTGTTTTCATAAATTATAACATGCCCCCTTTTTTTTAAACTTAAAAACCTTACATTTGAAGTAAGTAACCATATTATACTTAAAGTTTATGAAAATGAATATTTCAACACCTGTTTTTGGACTTTTATCCTGCTTTTTGCTGTTCTTTTCGTCTTGCACTGAAAAGGAAATGGTAGCACCGAGGGTTGATTCCACTATATATAATCAATTGCAAGGTAAATTGATGGATGCAAAACCTGGCGATATCATTGAAATACCGGCGGGTACTTTTTATTTTGACAGGCCCCTTTCTTTAGAAGGAATTCCTAGGGTTACCATTCGTGGTGCAGGAAAACTAAATACCGTTATTTCCTTTTTAGGCCAAAAGGTGGGTGCAGAAGGTATTAGAATTATCGCTGATTCTGTGATACTTAGCGATTTGACCGTGCAGGATACAAAAGGCGATGCCATTAAAATTCAAGATGCCACCTCGGTTACTTTAAGAAATATTCGTACTACATGGACAGGTGGACCAAAAGAGTCTAACGGTGGCTATGGCATATATCCTGTGGCATGTAAGAATGTTTTAATCGAAGGGTGTGAAGCTTCTAACGCCTCCGATGCAGGTATTTATGTGGGACAATCAACCGACGTCATCGTGAGAAATTGTCATGCACACGGAAATGTGGCAGGTATCGAAATTGAAAATTGTAAGCATTCTTCGGTTTTCAATAACCTCGCTGAAGGAAATACAGGGGGTATTCTCGTTTTTGATTTGCCAGAATTACCCGCTGGAAATGGCCTCGATTGCAGAGTCTATAATAATGTTATCCGCAATAATAACTTAGCAAATTTTGCGCCAAAAGGAAATATCGTGGGTATCGTTCCCGCCGGTACGGGTATCATTCTCCTCGCTGCAAAATCAGTAGCCATCTATGATAATCAGATTTTGGGTCATAAAACGATTGGAACAGCCATAGCAAGTTATGGTATTACTCAAAAGAAATATAAGGATAATGATTATAATCCTTACACTTACAATATTTCGCTTCGAAATAATATCTATAAAAGATCAAAATCTTTTCCAGATTGGAGAAGCGATTTTGGTAAAATGGTGATTATGCTCTTTTGGGGGAAATCGCAGGATATCCTGTATGATGGTATTCTGAATCCCGAATGGTCAGGTAAAAATCCAATGTTTCTTTGTATTGAACAAAATCAACCCGACCTGCGTTTCGCCAACGTTGATGCCGGAAACGACTTCAATAAGGTGGTGACTGATATGTCTATCCATGTATGTAAAAAATAAAAAGGATAAAATGTCTGCTGTTTACAAAATATCTTTTTTCCTCTTCCTTTCTTTTGTTTTGGTTAACTGTGAACCAGCAAAGAAAGGGGATTTCCCTGTTGAAAAGTCATTTGCAAGGGTTGATGTCCCTGTGCCAGAGGCCATTAATACAGGTATAGATAAATTCCCCCTTTCATCGCTGTCAGAATATGGATTTTTTGATTCGCCCTTAGCTTCTCTTCATCCCAGAGAAATGGTGTTGCCTTATGAACCTATCACTTCCTTGTTTACGGATTATGCTTTTAAGAAAAGATTCGTTTGGATGCCAAAAGGCGCTGAAGCACAAATTGATGCGGAAGGTGTCGTTCAATTTCCATTAGGTACCATT
Source organism: Saprospiraceae bacterium (assembly GCA_027488135.1). Taxonomy (GTDB): domain Bacteria; phylum Bacteroidota; class Bacteroidia; order Chitinophagales; family Saprospiraceae; genus BJGN01. The sequence continues at coordinate 8,407 of JAIYCH010000129.1, forward strand.
TTAATAAAACATTTTTATTATCCAGCTGACTTTTCTAATGAAAAAGAAAAATGGGATATGATGGAAACCAGGCTTTTGGTAAAATCAGGGGAAGAGTGGAAAGCTTATTCTTATGTTTGGAATGAAGATGATTCTGATGCTTTTTATAATCCGGTAGGTGATATTTTAAAGGCTGGTTTTGTAGATAAAATGGGTTTGGCAAAATCTGTAGATTATGCCGTTCCAAATAAAAATCAATGTAAAAGTTGCCACAATCGCGATAATATCATTAAACCTCTAGGTCCAATCGTACAAAATCTGGACAAAGATGTTGTTTATCCGGAAGGGATAATGAATCAGGTCACAAAATGGCAATCTGTAGGTTATTTGGCAAAAAATTATATCAAAAAACCTAACCATAAGCCCTTAGCAGATTGGCAGGACAAATCTAAATCGTTGGAAGAAAGATCTTTAGCTTATCTACAGGTCAATTGTGGACATTGCCATAGGGAAAATGGCAGCGCTCATACAACGGGTTTGTTTTTGTTGACTACCATGGAAGATAGGAAGAAATTAGGCATTTGTAAAACACCGGTGGCAGCAGGGAAAGGAGCGGGAAATTTAAAATTTGATATTCAACCCGGTCAACCTGAGGCTTCTATCCTCTTATATCGGATGAAAAGTGAGGACCCGGGCGTTATGATGCCGGAACTGGGCAGAATGATAAAACATGAGGAGGGTATTCAGCTAATCAGCGATTGGATCGCTTCCATGCCAAATAACTGCGAAAAGGCTTTACAACCTTAATTATGAAGGAGGTGAAAAAAATATTGATACAACGTATTTTAGAAATTCAAGACGAAAGTCTCTTGAAATTATTACTTGAGGTTACTCAACTTGATCAGCAGTCAAACCGTTTTTCCCCTTCAACGGAGGTCGGTTTTTTGCCCTCCTTCAACATAGACTCCTCTGAAATACAAGATAGTATTGATGGTTTTTTTAACCCGCATGCTGTAAATAAAGCCTAAATTATATTATGTACGAATATAAGTTTATAAGAATCAGAACAAGTATCTGGAGCGGTTTACCTAAACAGGATTATCGAAAGGTTATCCAGACTGAAACCAAAGATGGCTGGAGATTAATTCAGATTTTAACACCCACCGGAATTTCTATGTTACCTAGTTTTTATGAATTGATATTTGAACGACTCAAAGCTGAATTTGTATGAAAAATATCCTTATTCTAGTAAGTTTTTTACTCATAGCGAGTGCTGCAGCTGCGCAAAATTTTGACATCTTAAGCCTCAAAGAACAGGCTAAAGTCAGAGATTTATGGTTGAAAGAACGGTTCAAACAAGTTACTCCCTCTCTGATGAGAAGAGAAGGCATTGATATGTGGTTGGTGATTTCCAGAGAATATAATGAAGATCCCGTAATGAAAACCATGCTTCCAGCCACCTGGCTTTCGGCAAGAAGGACAACGATGCTTGTAATTTATGATAATGGTCGCGACATTGAAACCTACTCTGTCGCTCGATATGATGTGGGTGAAATTTTTAAAAAGTCATGGGTTCCGGAAATACAGCCTGATCAATGGAAAAGGTTAGCCGAAATTATAACAGAAAAAAACCCAAGAAAAATAGCCATAAATAAGTCAGCTAACTTTGGACATGCAGATGGTATATCTTCTTTCCATCATGATAAATTGATGGAATCTATTCCTGCGAATTTTAAAAACAGGATAGTATCGGCAGAAAAATTATCCGTTGGATGGCTGGAGAAACGAATTCCCGAGGAAATGGCCGCTTACCGCCATATCATGCGTATTGCCCATGAAATTATTGCACAAGGTTTTTCAGAGGAGGTTATTACACCGGGTGTTACTAAAACAGAAGACGTCGTTTGGTGGTATCGTGAAAAAATTTCTTCCCTTGGTCTCACCGCTTGGTTTCACCCAACGGTAGATGTTCAAAGAGGAGAATTGGGTTCCAATGAGGCACAAAGGGAATTTTCAAGAAGGCCC
>JAIYCH010000093.1 GCA_027488135.1 Saprospiraceae bacterium
ATAAGCAGTCAAATTGAGAATAAAATTAAGCGGTCGAGGCCAGGTCAAATTATTCTTCCTTCCGATTTTAAGGACTTGGGCACTTCTACGGCCATAAGGAAAACGCTCTCTCGATTAGTTGATCAGAAAGTGTTAGTTCGTATGGGACAGGGGGTTTATGTTATTCCTATTCATGATAAGTTATTTGGCGAAGTGCTCCCATCCATGGAAGAAATTGCAGCATCATTAGCGGAAAAAGAACACGTTAAAATCATGCCTACTGGCCAATATGCGTTAAACAAAATCGGACTTTCTAATCAGGTTCCAATGAAAATGGTTTTTCTAACAAACGGAACAAAGAAAAATATAACTATTGGAAAGAGTTCAATTTTGTTCCAGCCAACCACAACCAAAAAATTAGCCATGGTAGGAAGTATATCAAGCTTGTTATTTTTGGGATTAGAGGAATTGGATTTAAATCGGCTGAAAGAATCAGAGCTAGAAAAAATCATCGCCTTACTCAAAAAGGAAGATCAAAATAATTTGAAGCATGATTTGAAATTAGCGCCTGCAAGAATAAGCGATTTTGTCATTAAGAATTTCTTAAAACAAACAGTATGATTGGATGGCTTCAAAATCTTAATGATGATGCTCGCAGAATCTCATTGAATCAAGCTTCATTGAATTCAGGTATAAATTCTAAGGCAATTGAGAAGGATTGGTGGGTTACATTTGTTTTGAGATTGTTGTTCACTTCAAAATATGCAACGTATTTTGCTTTTAAGGGAGGAACTTCTTTAAGCAAAGGATGGGGCATTATAGATCGATTTTCAGAAGATATTGATATTGCATTGAGTTCAGAAGCATTCGGAATGCCATATAAAGATAAACCTTCAAAAACATTTGTAGAGCAATTGCGAAGAGAAGGTTGCCTATTTACAAGTAATGAAATAGTAACTGAGTTACGGAAACAATTTGAAAAGCTGCAAATCCCTGTTGAGCTTTATTCTGTTGAGGTAGAAACCATCAGAAAAAACATGCCCGACACAGATCCTCAAACAATCTATGTAAGCTATAAATCTTTATTTGAGCCAAATTCATATTTGCCAGAACGGGTTAAAATTGAATTCAGTGTACGTTCACAGAATGATCCGAGCGACAATCGCGAAATGCAAACCCTATTGAATAATTACAACCCAACAGAACTTTTATTGAGAAAATCCTTTTACTACATGAAGAATACAATCGAAAGGATGAGAGCAAAACGAGAACTTATCGAATGTCTCGTCATTACTACGACTTGTATCGAATTAATAAGGAATATTCAAACACATTATCTGACGTTCCATTTATTGAGCATATCATTGAACATCGTAAATTTTATTCTAGACTGAGGCATTTCGATTACAATTCACTTTGCATTGGTCAAATAGCAATCATACCTTCGGAAACTATACTAATAAAATTAAAAAGTGATTATGAAGAAATGGCTAAAGAAATGATGTATGGTACTGTACCAACTTTTGCTGAAGTGGTCGATACTGTGAAAATAATTCAAGATGCCTTCAATCAAAAAGCGTAATGTTATTAAAAGATATTATCAATAGCTTACTCGGCGCGCATTTTGGAGCGCAGTTGAAACCTAACTAACTGATAATCAATAGTAAAATACCCTTTTAATTAGTGTGGTCCATTATATAGGTTTTACAGGTAAAATTCATCCCTGACACTCGGTTTTGAATCAGGATTTACAGGATTTTAAGGAATACAGAGAACGTCTTCGGTTTGTAGATTATGGTAGATAGGGGCGAATGACATTCACCCTTTTTTAACCATTCACCCATTTCCAAAAAATATCCATTTAAACTACGTGCGTATTCACCTGTAACATGAATGACGAATGCCATTTAAAATGACACAAAATAAAATCTGGCTTTCCTCTCCCTACATGGAAGGCCCCCAACAAAAATACGTTCAAAAGGCCTATGATGCGAATTTTTTTAAAATTTCATTTTTTTTTCTATATTTGTACTTTAAATTATCATGAAAATTTAAACCACTACTTTAAATATATGTGATTTTTAATACAAAAAAAATGCTATGTTTATAAGAAAGCAACTATTGGAAGGTTCGGGGAAGGAAAGTCTTTTTCTTTGGGGCGCTCGTCAAACAGGAAAAAGTACTTTATTAAAACAACTATTTCCTGACGCACTATGGTTTGACCTTTTGAAGTCTGATGTATATCGAAGGTATCAGAAAGAGCCATCTCAATTTCGCGAAGTAATTATCGCCAATACTACTTCAAGTATTGTTATAGTAGATGAAATTCAAAAAATACCCGAATTACTGGATGAAGTACATTGGCTTATAGAAAATCATCAAGTGAGGTTTATATTAAGTGGTTCAAGTCCAAGGAAAATACTCCGATCCAACGCTAATCTTTTGGGCGGTAGAGCGCTAAGGTACGAACTTTACCCCTTAATTCAATCCGAAATTCCGGAATTCAACTTGTTGAAAGCGCTTAATAATGGATTATTACCAAGGCACTATTTGGCTGAAAGACCAAAAAAATTAATTGAAGCCTACATAGGAAGTTATCTAAGAGACGAGATTATTTCGGAAGCAAAAATCCGAAATATCAATGCCTTTAACCTGTTTTTAGAATCGGTAGCTTTTTCTAATGGTGAAATAGTAAATTATACCAACATTGCATCTGAATGTAGTGTAAGCTCGGTCACAGTTAAGGAGTATTTTCAAATTTTGGAAGATACTTTAATTGGTCGTTTTGTCCCATCATTTCAAAAGAAACCTAAACGCAGGGTAATCTTATCGCCAAAATTTTACTATTTTGATATTGGTATAGCTAACTTTTTACTTAAAAGAGGCATTATAGAAGTTGGAAGCGAAGCTTTCGGAAGTGCTTTTGAACATTTTATTTACCAAGAACTTTATGCTCATAGTAGTTATTCTGATCTTAATTATTCCATTTCCTATTGGCGAACCACTTCGCAAATTGAAGTTGATTTTATTTTGGGAAATCATGAGGTAGCCATTGAAGTAAAAGGAACAAATAATGTACAATCGCGTCATTTAAAAGGATTGAAAAGTTTTTCGGAAGAGTATAAAGTAAAAAAATTAATTGTTGTAAGTAACGATCCAATGGAAAGAAGTGTTGGGGATATTGCCGTTTTGCCATGGAATCAATTTTTAAAAAAATTATGGGCTGGAGAAATTATTTAAATGAACTATTGGAAGAATAAAATAGGAACCAATTAAAACTACACCCAAGAAGCCTTTGATACCAATTGGGTCGGGCCTTTGGGACCTAACGTAAATTGTTTTGAGCAAGACTTAGAACGGTATTTGGGTAAATGACATTCAGGTTGGTGCGGTATGACTCGTCCTTAAAGAAGTTTACATAAATAACAAAGCCCTCTCAGGTTTCCATACCTCAGCAAAAGGTGGATACTTATATTTGGTGCTATTATTAAAATATACAAGAGACACAGGTTTTTATTCCTGAAAACCAGCTAATAAGCTAAAAACCCATAATTTCGGATTTGATTCCGAAAAAATGGCAATAATTTCGGATTTGATTCCTAAATTATGGATATTTGTTGTTTATTGAAATAAGTACAAATGATTGAACGTATTTTAGAGAAGCAGATTCTTGCTAAAATAAATACAAATAAGGCCATTATTCTACTGGGTTCCAGACAGGTAGGTAAAACAACTTTATTAAAATCTCTTTTTGAGAATTCATCAGAAACCATCTGGTTGAATGCGGATGAACCAGATATCCAAGCCATTTTTGCAAATATTTCGTCTAAAAGGTTTGAAGCAATAATTGGTAATAAAAAAATGATAATTATTGATGAAGCTCAGCGAATTCCTGACATTGGTTTAAAGATGAAGCTCATTACAGATCAACTTCCTAACATTCAATTAATTGCAACAGGTAGCTCTGCATTTGAATTATCTAATAAATTAAATGAACCTTTAACAGGTCGAAAATGGGAATTTAAAATGTATCCTATTTCTTTTCAAGAAATGGTAAATCATCATGGTTTATTAAATGAAATTCGATTATTACCTCATCGTTTAGTTTATGGTTTTTATCCCGATGTGGTCAATCATAAGGGTAATGAGAAAGAAATTTTAAAGCAATTGTCAGATAGCTATTTGTACAAAGATCTTTTAATGATGGATCAAATTAAAAAGCCATCTGCCCTCGTTAAATTATTACAAGCATTGGCTTTGCAGATAGGCTCACAGGTTTCATATCATGAACTGGCTCAAAAATGTGGGTTAGATGGGAAAACGGTTGAAAAATATATGATGTTATTGGAACAATCTTATATTATTTTCAGATTGGCCTCATTCAGTAGAAACCAGAGAAATGAATTAAAAAAAAGCAGAAAAGTATATTTTTTCGACAATGGAATAAGGAATTCGCTCATTGCAAACTTTGAGCACATTGAAAACAGAACAGATATTGGTGCATTATGGGAAAACTATTTAGTTTCTGAACGGATAAAATATTTAGCCTATCAGCAAAAATGGGTAAATAACTGGTATTGGCGTACGACCGAACAGCAAGAAATTGATTATGTAGAGGAGGAAAATGGACAATTGTCAGCTTTTGAATTCAAATGGAATCCGAAGGCAAAAGGGTCTGTACCTAATTCTTTCAGAAAAACCTATCCAGCTGCAACCATAAATTGGATTCACAGGGAAAATTTCGAGACATTTTTAGGTGTAACAGGGGAAATACGTAAATAAAATACACGCATCACCAAGGAAAATGTAGCGATGCGTGTATCTTATTTACTAGTACTCAATAACTCTTGGAAGCTCTTTTGCCTGGGCAATCCACTTTTCTACTTCCGTAACCGATGGGGTTTTCCTTGTTAAATTTTTAGCTTCATTTACCTCCTCCATTTTTGCAACCAGATTGGTGGCATTGCGTTGAGCTAATTCGGGAACGGTATCGACGCCAGAAACCTCCAGCAATTCTGCATATTCCTGACCAATGCCATTGATCCGAAATAGGTCGGCCATATTGGTAAATTTGAGTATTAACTTTTCTGAAATACCCGTTTTTTCTGCTAATACCTGTCTTTCTTTTTTGGTATTCGCATTGTCTAATAATTTCTCAATGGTATTTATGCCATTTGCTCTCAACTTTTCGCCAAGCGCAGGTCCAATGCCTTCGATTTCTTCTACTTTGTAAGTTGCCATCTTATTTTTTTTTAAGTAAAAACAATGTCCAAAAATACATTTACTTTTAAATTAATTATAAAGGGAATTATTATTTTTAAAAAATTAATTCCCTTTTTATACTAGTTTATATTAGTTTTTGGATGATGATAAAACGTTTTCAGATGGAATCTGTATGTTGTTTTACCCTGAAAACATGATTAATATGGATCGTATTTTCTGCTAGCTCATTGAACGGGGAATTATCATGGTTTAAAGGAAAAATAGGATGAAAATGGTTATTTTTCTTTCATTTTACGGTTTAACTCCTTATTTTGAGATTATATCCTTTGAAAAAGTCATAAATCATGAAGAAGATCCTGGTATTTTGTACTATTTTATGCCTTTTTATTTCAAATAATCTGCAGGCACAATCGGATGCTTTGATGACCTCTATTTTAAGTGAAGTAAAGGATAGTGTGGCTAAAGAGGTATTGGCAAAACCGGGAACCTTTCGTTATCAAATCATTTATACCCAGATTAACAGAGATAAGTATGGGGTTCCGAACTTTACTAACTATAAATTAAATGTCGATCCTGCCTCTTATTTTAATCCGGCATCTATGGTTAAAATGCCGCTCGCATTTTTATCACTGGAGAAATTAAATGAATTAAATATTTCAGACATTGATAAGTTTACGACCATGCACTTTGATAGTAGTTATCAACGGCAGGTTGCGATGGTAACAGATTCAACGTCAGAAAATAGAAATCCCTCCATTGCCCATTTTATAAAACGCGCTTTTTTAATTTCTGAAAATGATCCATACAATAGGATGTATCAATTTATAGGTCAGCAGCAAATAAATAAAAATTTAATAGATAAGGGCTATTCTTCCACCAGGATTACCCGGCAATTTATGGGTTTTACAGAAGATCAAAACAGACATACCAATGGGATTAGATTCCTAGACCGTGATGATAGGGTAATCTTGCATTTATCTCCGCAATACAATAAAGATAGTTTTCAATTCGGAAAACCCATTTTAATTGGTGAAGCGCATATAAACAGTAAGAATGAATTAATAAAAGCCCCTTTTGATTTTACCAGACATAATCATATTTCTCTGGAAGATATGCAGAAAATGCTGCAGGCAGTTATTTTTCCATCGTCTGTTCCGTTGAAATACAGATTTAATATGAAGGAGGAAGATCGCTTGTTTTTATTAAAATATTTGTCTCAATATCCTTCAGAAACAGATTTTCCTAATTATGATCCTTCTGTTTTCTATGATAGTTATGTTAAATTCTTTTTCCTGGATAGCACCCACAAGATGCCTGAAAATATTCGTGTATTTAATAAAGTAGGCTGGGCGTATGGCTTTCTAACCGATGTGTCCTACATATTAGATACCTTACATAACATTGACTATATGTTGTCTGCCACTGTTTATGTAAATAGTGATGGGGTGGTAAATGATTCTAAATATGATGAAGAAACCGTTGGATGGCCTTTTCTAAAACAAATAGGTACTGCTTTTTACCAATATGAATTATCCAGAGACAGAAAATATAAACCGTTTTTAAAAAATCAAGTAAAGCACTATGATGTAAAAAATAAGAATGATTCACGCATACCTATCAAGGTTGTTGACAATTAAAAATAAAGTTCTTTATGGCAAATAGACTGGATAAGGGTGTAATAAAGGAATTTTCGTTCGGTAATTATCTTAAAATAAGTGTTTTATTCCTTTTTTTGAGTTGTAATTTTAGTTTGACAGCTCAGCAAAAAACATATTGTAATCCCATCAACATAGATTATGGCTATACGCCCATTCCTAATTTCAGTGAGTGGGGCAGACACAGGGCAACTGCTGACCCTGTTATTGTATTATTTAAGGATACTTATTATCTGTTTTCAACCAATCAATGGGGATATTGGTGGAGTGATGATATGTTAAACTGGACATTTATCAGCAAAAAGTTTTTACGTCCCTGGCATAATGTCTATGATGAGCTTTGTGCTCCAGGTGTTGGCATTTTAGGAGATACCATGATTGTGATGGGATCTACTTATTCCACTAATTTTACTATTTGGATGAGCACCAATCCAAAGGAAAATGAATGGAAACCTTTGGTTGATTCCTTTGCGATAGGAGGGTGGGACCCCTCGTTTTTTATAGATAATAATGGGAAATTTTATATGTATAACGGAAGCAGTAACCGATACCCTATGTATGGTATTGAACTGGAAAGGAATTCGTTACATCCCGTGGGAACCAGAAAGGAAATGTACTCCCTGGAACCCTGGCGTTTTGGTTGGCAGCGATTTGGGGAACACATGGATAATACTTTTTTAGACCCATTCCTTGAAGGTTCCCACATGACGAGGTACAAAAATAAATATTACCTCCAGTATGGGGCTCCGGGTACTGAATTTAGTGGTTATGCCGATGGTTTATTGGTAGGGGAGCATCCATTGGGACCTTTTCAGGCACAAAGTGATCCATTGAGCATCAAAGTAGGTGGATTTGTTCGGGGAGCAGGTCATGGAACTACCTTCAATGATAAATTTGGGAATTACTGGCATATATCTACCACCGTTATCTCCGTAAAAAATACCTTTGAGCGGAGATTAGGTATTTGGCCATCTGGATTTGATTCGGACGATAAGATGTTTTGCAATACTACTTTTGGCGATTATCCTCATTATATTCCTACTCCGGGCATTAAAGGAGATGAGTACGGACAGGATGGTAAATCGCCTTATTTTACGGGATGGATGTTGTTAAATTATAATAAACCAGTTACTGTTTCCTCCACTTTGGGTGGTTATTTGCCTAATAATGCGGTGGATGAGCTTTCAAAAACCTATTGGAGTGCAAAAACGGGAAATTTGGGTGAATGGCTACAGTCCGATTTAGTCAATATTTCCAGTGTAAATGCTATACAAATTAATTTTGCCGATCAGGACGTAGATTCAAACCGATTAGGTAAATGGCCCAATCAGTTCCATCAATTTATTATCCGGCATTCTCTGGATGGTAAAAAATGGGCTGTATTAGTGGATAAATCCAAAAATAATACCGATGTTCCTCACGATTATATTGAACTATCATCACCCGTTCAAACAAGGTATATCAAATTGGAAATCAATAATATGCCCACGGGAAAATTTGCCATCAGTGGCTTTAGGGTATTCGGAAATGGGCTGGGGGAGAAGCCAGAAACAGTGAAAAATTTTATCGTTTTGCGCACTGAAAAGGACAAACGCAGTGCCTTCATCAAATGGAAGCCAGTGGATAATGCTTTCGCCTATAACATTTATTATGGCACTGAACCCGACAAGTTATATACCAGTATCATGGTTCATTCCAATAATGAGTATTGGATGAAAGCCATGGATTCCCAAAAAACCTATTATTATTGCATCGAGGCCATCAATGAAAATGGAACCAGCCAAAGATCTCCCACCCTCAAAGTAGATTAACCATAACCCTCAAAAATAGTCATTACCATACATAATTTTTAAAATATTAATCTATATAAAGAAAAATAATTAGCAATTTCCATTAAATTCTTGTAGTTTTGATAATGAAGGTATATGTTGATACATCTGTAATAGGTGGTTGTTTTGATGAAGAATTTGAAGAATGGAGTAACTTTTTGTTTCAGGAATTTCTTTATGGTAAAAAAGTAATGGTGCTTTCAGATTTGACATTACAAGAACTTGAATTAGCTAAATTTAAGGTAAGAGAAAAAGTAAAAGAGATTCCACAAAATCAAATTTCAAATATATTTATGAGTTAAGAAGTAATAAATCTTGCGGAAAAATATATAGAAGAAGGTGCTTTGACTATAAAAAGTTATAACGATGCATTACATATTTCTTTAGCAACATTAAACAACGCGGATGTATTAGCCAGTTGGAATTTTAAACATATCGTCAATTTGGACAGAATCAAGCTTTATAATTCAATCAATTTAAGGCTCGGTTATAAAATTATTGAGATAAGATCACCAAGAGAAATATTAAATTTAAAAGATGATGGAAACTATTAAAAAATTTGATTCTGTGAAATTCATGATAGAAATTCGTGAAAAATTAAGTGAAAAATACTGGAAACATCCTGATATTTTGAAAAAGGAAATGGAAGCCATTAGAGAAAAGTATAACCTTAAATTATCAGAACCTAATATAACCACAAAAATGTGATTATTTAGAAACCCATAATTTCATCCCTTCAGCCGCATCGCGGCGCCATCTGTATAGCTCTCCCGTCCGCAGTAGACAAATTCCCCCCGTGTCCCATTCAATTTAATCGCCACATTGCGTTTCTACCCCCCAATCCCAAAAATTATAATCCACGGGAAGATCAATTTTCATACCCTTGTATATCAATATAATACCCGATATCATAAAAATAACAGGAATGGCTTTTTGCCAGTTCCGGCGCATTTGCAGAGACATGAATTGTCCGAAAAGGCTCACCATAAACAGGAGCGGAAGCGTGCCTAATCCAAAAGACATGAGGTAAAGCGACGCTTCTGTAATGTTTCCACTGCTCAGCCCGGTGCCAAGGGCAATATAGATCATACCGCAGGGCAATAATGCATTCATAAAACCGAGGACAAAAGGTGTACTAAAGTGATTGTTTGACAGGGCTTTAGCCATTATCCGATTAATTTTCAGCTGGATTTCGTGGATGATCGGATATCTGGAAAAGGAGTTAACATCGGGGATAATACCAAAAAATCCTAAAAACAAGAGGAAAATGCCGGAAACTATCGAGAAATAGGGTTGTAAGCCGGTAAATTGCATGCTTTGACTTAATATGCCTACGACCAAGCCCAGTACTCCATAACCTATTATTCTGGAAGATTGATAGGCGAAGCTGCGAAATAGTAGAGAATATCCTGTATTATTTCCAGAAGCGGGTATGGCCAGAGCCAATGGTCCGCACATACCTACGCAGTGAACACTTCCTGCCAGGCCAATCAAAAAGGCGGACAAATAAAAAATCATGGTGCTAGCAGATAGGCTTCATGGTAATAGTTCTTGTCCTCATTTTTCCCTTCAATTTTCACCAGCCATCGGCCTTTTTTCAGTTTTTGTACAGGAATGAACTGTTTATTTTGCGCATTGCTTTCAATAGGATATGCCTGGTCTAACATCGCATAAGCAGGATGGAATAAAGTCATATTTCCCTTAAAATGAGATAGTTCTTCAGGAATAGTCACAGATATACCCGTGCTGTTTTGTTCAATGGATAGTTCAAATACATGCTTTAATTGATTTGTCCGTTGTATTTTATCCATTTTTTTCTGATAGCTTAAATCTTCCTCGTAATAGGTGTCAGAAACTAAGCTAATATCTTGTTTGGTCGCTGCATAGACAAATACGAGCATAGAGATAACGAAAAAACTATAAAAAATGGCAATGCCCGTTCCCCAGGAAATTTTCATATTCATTTATTTAAAGGTGATAGGTCCCATGAAATGAGTGGTTGTTGAAGTTAATACTTTTCGACCTCGTATGATGGTTATATTGACTTCGGTTTTACGGTCTTCTAATTTATCTTTTGGCAGATAAATGAAAAATGATCCTTTACTTACTTCTGCTGATGGTAATGTGTTCAATGAACCTATTATTTTAATGGTAGCGCCTTCCGTTTTTGTAATCATTTTAATTTGAATCGGCAGATTGGTCTTGTTGACCAGTTGAAAATTATATAAGTTACTGATTTGTCCATCGGGTGTTTCCTGAAAAAGCATGCCAGGGGTGCGCATAACCGTCAATTCAACATCCCCTCGGGTTCCTAAAAGGAATCCTAAAACACTCAGTAAAAGTACTAACAATAATGTATATGCTTTGACCCTATTTGTCCATATTTTTTTACTACCTGAAAGAATACCATTATGACTGTCATACCGTATTAATCCTTTGGGCCTGTTGATTTTAAACATGATATCATCGCAGGCATCTATGCAAGCTGTACAATTGGTACATTCCAGCTGCGTACCATTTCTGATATCGATACCTGTTGGACATACATAGAGGCACTGTTTACAGTCTATACAATCACCCCCAGGTTTTACTTCCCGGGCTAATTTTGCTCTTGGTTCACCTCTCACATAGTCGTAGGCCACTACAATACTATTCGCATCGAGTAAAACACCTTGGAGGCGACCATAAGGACAAATGGCTGTACAAACCTGTTCTCTTAAATAGGCGAAAACAAAGAAAAAAACACCAGAAAAAATAACCATAGCAATGAAACCAGCCAAGTGACTGCTGACAGGCTCCCGAATTATTTTTAAAACATGCTCACTTCCAGTAATATAGGCAAGAAAGGTATTTCCAATTAAAAATGAAATCAGATAAAAAAGGAGGTATTTAAGG
>JAIYCH010000156.1 GCA_027488135.1 Saprospiraceae bacterium
ACGGCACCACCGTTAACATTTACAGATTCCGGGTTCAGACAACCCTCTTTTATTACCGCCAGTGCCTGAGCGGCGAAGGCTTCGTTAAGCTCCACCAAATCAATATCGGAAAGGGATAAGCCAGCTGATTTAAGGGCTTTAGGAATAGCGGCACAAGGACCCATACCCATATACAAAGGATCCACACCACCAACTGAACAGGAAACCATTCTGGCAATAGGCTGCCAATTAAATAATTTCACCATTTCCTCACTGGCAACCAGTACAAAGGCTGCACCGTCTGATGTCTGAGAAGCATTACCAGCAGTTATTATTCCTTTGGTATCAAAAACAGGTTTAAGCGCACCTAAAGAAGCGAGGGTAGTATCAGGTCTAACTCCTTCATCAACAGACACTAAGGTAGTAGTTTCGACTCTTTTATTATTTTTGACAGAAACATCTGTGACCTCGATGGGAACAATTTCATCCTTGAATTTACCATCCTGGATGGCTTTTGCTGCCTTTTGGTGAGACTTCACAGAAAAAGTATCTGCGTCCTCCCTGCTTATGCCATATTTTTTAGCCACGGCTTCAGCAGTTATCCCCATCCCCGTCAGATAATTAGGTGTTTGATTAGCCACATCATAATTGGGAGCTAACTTATAACCTGTCATTGGAATTTGACTCATACTTTCCGCTCCACCGGCAATAAAAATATGCCCCATTCCTGCACGAATTTTTGCTACTGCCATGGAAATGGATTCCAATCCTGAGGCACAATATCTGTTAACTGTTACTCCTGGCACGGGAATACCGAGGGCACGTAAAGAGATTTGCCTGCCAATTTGAAAACCTTGTTCTCCTTCCGGATTGGCGCAACCAACAATAACGTCATCAACGATATGAGGATCGAGTTCCGGCACCTGAGCCATAAGATGTTCAATGACCTTTACGGCAATATCGTCAGATCTGAAATTTTTAAAACTTCCTTTTTTTGCTTTTCCTACAGCTGATCTATAGGCTTTTATGATATATGCTTCCATGAATTTTTCTTTTGTAAATGAGAAAATTAGTTTCTGAGAGGTTTATTGTTCTGAAGCATATATTGAATCCTTTCTTGTGTTTTTTGTTCGCCACACAAAGATAAGAATGCTTCTCTTTCCACATCAAGCAGATATTGTTCACTGACTTGTTGTGTTCCTGAAAGATCTCCGCCACATAACACATAAGCAATTTTCTGCGCAATTTTAATGTCGTGATCAGACGCGAAATGACCCAATTTTAACTCATTTGCCGCTAAATACAAAGGAGCAAGACCCGTTCTGCCAAGAACAGTAATATCGTCACGAAGTATAGGCTGCGTGTAATTCCTTGCTAATTGAAGTACTTTTTGCTGTGCATAAGCAATGGCTCTGTCTTTGTTTAAGACTATTTCGTCGCGACCTTTAATTAAGCTGCCATTTTTAAAGCCTTCGTAAGCACTGGTAGCCACAGAAGCCAAGGCAATGGCTTTAAATTTTTCTATGAGGGTAGGAATTTGAACATCACCCTCAAAAAATAAATCAGAAGCTCGCAATGCATATTCTTTAGTTCCACCGCCGCCGGGAATAAGACCTATGCCCGCTTCTACTAATCCTATGTAGGATTCTGCACTGACAACAGCAGCATCACAATGCATTAAAATTTCGCAACCACCGCCAAAAACATATCCTTGAGTGGCTGCCACAACGGGAATAGCAGAGTACCGGCAACGCAGCGTTGTTTGTTGAAATGCGTTAACAGCCATATTTAACTGATCGAAATCTTGCTGATAGGCGAGCATGCCAATCATCATCAAATTGGCTCCCACAGAAAAATTAGTAGCTTGATTTCCAATAACCAATCCCTTCCAGCCGCCATCTTCGGCCAGTTGAATGGATTCCTGTATACCCATCAATACGCCTTCTCCTATAGAGTTATGGGGACTGGTGAATTCCAGACATAACACCCCTTCGCCAATATCATGAAGAATGGTTTCGGACGTTTTATGAACCGGTGACTTGCTTCTGTAATTATCAAGTATTACTAAGCTATCCTGACCAGGAATAGGTTGATAAGCCTTTAGTATCTGGTCGTAGTATAATTTTTTGCCGTCTTGCTTTGAATAAAAGGAAGTGAACCCGGCGCCTATCATATCAGTGACCCAGGCAGGTACTTTTTCACCTGATTCTTTGATTAGCTGGACCCCTTTTTCGAGACCGATAATATCCCAATACTCGAATGGACCCAATTCCCAGGCAAACCCGGCACGAATGGCATCATCAATTCTAAAGAAACTGTCGGCTATTTCAGGTATCCTATTGCTGGCATAAGA
The DNA here is from genome assembly GCA_027488135.1 of Saprospiraceae bacterium. GTDB lineage: Bacteria > Bacteroidota > Bacteroidia > Chitinophagales > Saprospiraceae > BJGN01. Next base: position 2,333 of record JAIYCH010000156.1, read on the forward strand.
AAATAGAGAAACCAAGGATTCCTTTATTAAGGCAGCCCCATTATCCTGAGCATCAAAGAAATGTCTGATTCTTCTTGGAAGATCATCCATCTGTTTAGCCGCTTTTAAGCTGGGAATATCAGGTCGAATACTTGGTTCATAAGTCAGAGAATTCAGATTTAAAGCTAAAATGACAGGTTTTCCTTTTTCATCTTTCTCATTCGTCTTTTTATAAAATCCCTGACCCGATTTATTGCCCAAGAATTTATTCTCGAGTAAAAAATCAAGATAGGGTGGAACCTCAAAGGAGGAAACCTGTTCGTCGTTAGCGCAATTCGCCTTTAAACCGCGAATAACATTTCCTGAAGTATCGTGACCCACCAAATCGCCTAATCTGAAGGTACCTGTTTTGGGTCTTCCAATAACTGGCCCAGTTAAAGCATCTACCTCCTCAATACGAAGGTTATATTTTGATGTCAGTTGAAACACTTTTGCCATAGCAAAAACACCAATTCTATTGCCAATAAAAGCTGGTGTGTCTTTACATAAAACAGTTGTTTTCCCCAGATAATGATCTCCATAATGCATAAAGAAATCAATAACCTCGGGCAATGTATCGTTAGTAGGAATAACCTCTAAAAGACGTAAATATCGCGGCGGATTAAAAAAATGGGTACCACAAAAGTGCTTTTTAAAATCCTCAGACCGTCCTTCACTCATAAGATGAATAGGAATTCCTGAAGTATTGCTGGTTATTAGAGAGCCACTTTTTCTGAAAGTATCCACTTTAGCAAAAATCTCTTTTTTAATATCCAGTCGCTCAACCACCACTTCAATAACCCAGTCACAATCTGATATCTTTGAAAAATCATCTTCAAAATTACCCGTTTTGATTCTTTTTGCAAAGGCTGCATCATACAAAGGCGCAGGTTTAGACTTTATAGAAGCCAGTAAAGCCTGATCTGCTATTTTATTCCTTGCTTTAGGTTGTTTTTTTTCATCATCAGACAAATTATTTGGAATAATGTCTAATAACAAGACCTCGACACCTATATTGGCTAAGTGACAGGCAATACCAGATCCCATGACTCCGGAACCAAGTACCGCCGCTTTTCTAATTCTTTTTGTCATCCCCATCGATTTAATTCATTTGGTTAAAAATGAGCGAATTTTCGCTAATCACAAAAATACAAAGCATTTTCATATAAAGCTATGGCCTGCTAGGTATTTTTCGAAAAAAATATTTTTAATAAATTTAAAAATTCCCTTCTAATAATTACTATGCTTAAAGAAGCAAATTGAACATCTTTGCGAAGTTCAACGGGCATAGACTCCATTTTTATTCCTTTGGTATTGGATGCGATTTTTATAATCTCCAGATCAAAAAGATATCGATTAATGCTTGTTTTTAATAATATCTGTCGCCCCTGCTGACTGAACCCTTTCAGCCCACCCTGTGTATCCGTAATTTTTACGTTTAAAAAGTTACCAATAATATATTTCAGTAATTTAGATATGAATGCCCTGTACCAAGGTGTTTGTTGATAATAATCTGCTTGACGAACGCCTACTAATATATCAATATTTCCTTCTTGTAACTTTCTGTACAATTGAATGAAATCAGCTTCTATATAGGGAAAATCTATGTCCGTAAAAATAATAAATGGGGCGGTGGCTAATTTAAACCCTTCTCTAACTGCAAATCCTTTTCCTTGATTTTCAGCATATTGGATTATATGAACAGCAGGAAATTTTTCTTGTATGTAATCGAAATGCTTTTTTTCTACCCCTAAAATACTGCCATCATTAATCAAAACAGGTTCTATAATAGTGTCATTCAGCTGCATTTCAAGGCTTGCCAAATGTTTACAAACTCTTATTTCCCAACCTTCCATTGGATTAAAGCAGGGTAAAATTAAATTCAGTCGTTTTTTGGACATTGCGTTATTGAAATGATGAGGACCTAAAAATAATATTTTTTAAGCAGATATTTTTTTTATCCATTTTCCAGACAATTTATCTACTCAAACATACAAACTCAGTAATCAAAAGCGTTACCTTCACATAAATATTTTATTTCAACATTTGAAAAACAAATAGTATGTTTTTAAACGGGTCAGCTTTATTTTTGCAAATAACTTCAACACTAGAAACCGAAGGTAATACGGTACCTGAAATGGCCTCTCAAAGCGCCATGGATATATTAATTTCAGGTGGTTTAATTGGCATTTTTATCTATGTTGTTTTATTAATCCTATCCATTGTCGCCGTTTATATCTTTTTTGAAAGATACAGCGCTATTAATAGGTCTGAAAAAATAGACCAGCATTTCATGAATAATATAAGGTCAAATGTAGCAGCTGGAAATATTGCAGCTGCAAGAGCCTTATGTCAGGCTACTGATTCACCGGTTTCCAGACTTGTTGAAAAGGGATTACAACGTATTGGAAAACCATTAAGAGATATTGATGCTGCGGTTGAAAATGCAGGAAACCTCGAGGTTTTTAGGTTAGAAAAGAATTTATCTTCCCTCGCCAGTATTGCAGGTGCAGCACCCATGGTAGGATTCTTTGGTACCGTAACGGGTATGATTCTGGCATTTTATAATATGGCTTCTCAAGAAAGCGTTACGCCCTCATTACTTGCTGGAGGTATCTATCAGGCTTTACTTACTACAGCTTTTGGATTAGCCATCGGCATTTTTGCCTTCGTTGGCTATAATTTGTTAGTGTCTAAAGTAGATAAAGTAATTTATATGATGGAAAGAACGACGACAGAATTTATGGACATGTTGCACGAATAATCTAATAGCCTCAAATAGTTTAATATGGCTTTAAAAAAGCGAAACAAGCTTAGTGCTGAGTTTAGTATGTCTTCCCTAACGGATATCATATTTCTTTTGCTCATTTTCTTTATGCTTACTTCTACTTTAGTGAAAATTGAAGCGGTCGATTTACCTGAATCTGATTCAAAAACAGTTGCACCTGTTTCTATTGCTGTTATGATTTATCAAACAGGTATGTATAAAATTGAATCTTTGGAAGTGGAGGAAGCACAATTAGAAAATGTACTGAGTAATAAATATATGGAATCAGGGTCTAACCCAGATTTTACTGTTACGATTGTAGCTGAAAAGGGTACGCCATTTGAAAAAGTGGTCAGAATAATGACTTTAGCTGAAAAAATGAAGGTGAAGGCCATTTTAGCTACCCAACCTAAAAAAAATAAAGTTTAATTATGGCCATTAAGAAAAAATCTAAATTATCAGCTGAATTTAATATGTCTTCTTTGACAGATATTATTTTCCTTTTGTTGATTTTCTTTATGTTGACCTCTTCTATTGTTGCACCCAATGCCTTAAATCTTAAATTACCTGGAACAAGTCAGAAAAAAGTGACTAAACAGGAAGTTTATGATGAAGTTTTTATTTATAAAACAGGAACTTTTGAGTTGAATGGGAAGGGAAAATCTTTGCCTGAAATTGAAGCTTATTTACTCGGTAAAGCAGGGGGTAATCCAAAAGATTTTAGTTTCGTCATTCAACCTGAAAAAGAAACACCAGTGGAACATGTCGTTGCTATTATGGATATCGCATTGAGACTTCAGATTAATGGGGTTTTAGCCACGGCTCCAGTAGAATAAGAATTTATTTTTTGCCTTTAAATATAAATTTATGCAGGCTTTGCATGTCGAAAAGGAAAAGAAAGAAAGAAGAAAGGCAATGTTGCTTAGCTTTTTATTCCATGTAGCAACTATTATCCTGCTAATGCTTCCTTTGTTGAAATATCCAGATCCTCCTCCAGGTCAGGACGGTATTTTAATCGCTTTAGGAAATCCCGATGAAGGCACAGGGCCCATTGAACCAGGTGGTCCTGAAGAACCAACGCCAGTTGAACAAAAGGAAGAACCTAAACCAGAGCCTAAACCTAAGGAAGAAGTTAAACCTAAAGATAAAGTTAAATCAACTGAACCCCTTGTTTCTGATCAGGAATTGGAAATTAACAGAAAAAAAGCCATAGAGAAAAAAGAAAAGGAGGAAAGAGACTTAAAGGAAAAACAGGAGACGGCGGAAAGAATTAGAATCGCTAAAGAAAGAGAGGAGGCCAATAAAAGGGAAGAACAAGAAGCTGCAGAGTTGATTAAAAATATTAAAAAAGGTTCTGGTGGAACTTCAGGTAAATCTGGTAAAGGCGGTCAGGTAAATGGAGATGAAAATGGGAAAGTGGAGGAAGGTATTTCAACAGGAACAGGTATGGTTGGCGGTGGTCTTGGGGGTAGAGGGGTCGTTTCTTCTCCTGCTTTAAAAGATGATTCGAACAATAGAGGAAGTGTCGTAGTGGCTATTTGTCTCGATAAAGACGGGAACGTTACCGAAGCAAAATTTCAATTACAAGGTTCTACCATTACTTCAGGGAAGTTAAGGGATCTTGCAGTGAGTAATGCTCGCCAATGGCGTTTTAAACCAGGTAATGAAGAACGACAGTGCGGAATTATTACCTATTCTTTTAAAGTCCAATAATTTATTCAAATGGCATTAACCGAAAGGTATGCAGCTACCCTGGATTTCTTATTTTCCAGGTTACCTATGTTTCAACGTATTGGTTCAATAGCTTTTAGAGCTGATTTAACTAATATCTTGAATTTATTGGCTGGATTGCAAATGGAAGTAAACAAGTTTCCAACCATCCATATTGCTGGGACGAATGGTAAAGGTTCTACAGCTCACCTGATAGCCGCTATGCTAACAGCTCAGGGATATAAAACCGGACTTTATATTTCTCCACATTATGTCGATTTTAGAGAAAGAATCAGAATAAATGGGCAGCTGGTTTCTAAACAATTCGTCATTGAATTTACAGAAAAAGTAAAACCTCTGCTAGATGAAATTAATCCCTCGTTTTTTGAAATTACCTGGGTCATGGCACTCGCCTGGTTTGAAAAATCAAAAGTAGATGTGGCAGTCATAGAAACTGGTCTGGGCGGGAGATTGGACAGTACCAATGTGATAACGCCTGTTTTAAGTGTAATTACTAACATAGGTATGGATCATACCGCTTTCCTGGGAGATACCTTACCACAGATAGCCTCCGAAAAAGCGGGTATTATTAAACCAGGCGTTCCCGTTGTTATTGGTGAAAAGCAAGAGGAAACAACGCCGGTTTTTAACCATTTTTCGGAAAAGAATAAGGCACCTATCTTTTTTGCCAATGAATGTATTGATGTACAATGTCTCGAAGCTAATCTCCTTTATGCTACTTACAAAGTCCATAAAATTGGGAGTAATGATATGTGGTTCAATGCCTTAAAAGTAAACTTAGCTGGCGGGTATCAGTTGAAAAATGTTAGGACAGCGCTTTGTGCCATCGATAAACTCAAGCCATTTTTTAACGTTGAAAATGAAGCTATCGTTGAGGGGTTGTTACACCTGAAACGTCTGACCCGGTTTATGGGGCGATGGCAGAAACTAGGCGAGGATCCGCTTATTATTGCCGATAGTGCTCATAATACGGAGGGTTTAACCTTGGCGATGAATCAATTAAAGGAGTTACCAGCAACGGCGCTACATTTAGTTATAGGTGTCGTTGCCGATAAGGATATTGCTGGTATGCTCTCCCTTTTGCCTAAATATGCTACTTATTATTTTGCAAGACCTGATTTACCGCGTGGCTTAGATGCTTCTAAACTGAAGGAACAAGCTGTTGCTTTCCAATTAAAAGGAAGAGCGTATTCTTCTGTAAAAAATGCACTTAAAGCAGCAAAAAGAAAGGCAGCTCCGTCTGATGTGATTTACGTTGGGGGAAGTACCTTTGTTGTGGCTGAAGTTATTCATTTTTCCTATCCTTAATAATTATCAATGAAATCATTTTTATCAGTTACCTTTTTCTTCTTCCTCTTATCCCTTTCTGCACAAGAAAAAACTATTTTCCCAGCGTCGTTATTACTCGTTCCTGAGAAATCAAATTTTGAAAAAACTTCGACTTATGCCGATGTAATGTCTTTTTTGAACGCAATTAAACAGCTGAGTCCTTATATTTCTTTGCATACCATAGGAAAAAGTACATCGGGAATGGATATTCCTATGGCAGTTCTGGCAAATCCTATGATAGCAAATGCAGATCAGGCTAAAGCGTCCGGGAAACCTGTTATTTATATACAGGCAAATATTCATGCAGGTGAAGTGGAAGGAAAAGAGGTAGCTATGATGTTGATGAGAGATATTTTATTGGGTGATAAAATGGATTTACTCCAAAACCAGATTATCATTTTTGTACCCATTTATAATGTCGATGGAAATGATAAAATGGCCAAAGGCTTGAGAGTCTCTCAAGAAAATAGTCCTTTGGAAACAGGTACCCGTGAAAATGGTCAAGGATTAGACTTAAACAGAGACGGTATAAAAATGGAAGCTCCTGAAACAATGGGCATGATCTTAAATATCTTAAATCTGTGGGATCCACAAGTTACCGTCGATTTACATACTACAAATGGTACCTGGCACGGTTATTCCCTGACCTGGGCACCCGGGTATCTGTCCTCAGGTGAATCTGGACCTTATAATTACCTGAATGAGGTGATGCTTCCTTTAATTACTAAAAATGCAAAAGAAAAATATGACCTTCAACTTGGTCCCTTTGGTGATTTTAGTCTAAGGGAGGGATGGCCTTTAAAGAATTTTTATACCTATAATCACCATCCAAGATATATTATAAATCAAATTGGCCTCAGAAATAGAATGTCTATTTTAAGTGAATCTTTTGCTCACGAACGTTTTTATCAACGTATTCATAGCACTTATCATTTTGTATATGAAATATTAAATCATTGTAATAATCATGCATCTGAAATTATAAAAATAAATAAGGAGGCTGAACTAGCAGCAATAGAAAAAGTCAGAAATCAAGCTGGAATGCTTAAAAAAGGAGTCCGTTTTAAAATGGTTCCCACAGATAAACCATTAAATCATTTTAGAACTTATGATTACGAAAAGTATTTAAAAGAGGATGGTTCAATCTCTTGGCTAAAATCTGGTAAAATCACCTATTACGATAATATTACCTATTACGCTGCATTCCAAGATACAGTAAGTGCTACTTTACCAAGAGGCTATGTTATTCCTGCAATGATGGATACCATAGTTCAGCTACTTCAGCAACATGGGGTAAAGGTTATAAAACTCGAAAAAAAGACCCGTTTTTCAGGAGAATCTTTCTTTATTGAAAAATGGAATAAATCTCCCAGAAAATTTGAAGGACATAATATGGTTTCCGTAGAGGGAAAATTTAATGCAAAAGAAATGATAGCTCAAAAAGGTGATTATATGGTGGATCTCGCCCAGCCTTTAGCTAATCTTATTTTTTATATGCTGGAACCCCAATCTGATGATGGGCTGCTTTCATGGAATTTTTTCGACCAGATATTGAAAAGTGCTAATGTGCCTTTTTCACCCGTTGAATATCCGGTGTTTAAGTATTTTTAAATGGAATAAATTTAAGAAGGCCTCGATTTTAGATTATCGATAATCTGTTGAGCCAGTTGCAAGGCTTTTACTCCATCATTTACGGTTACAACGGGCTGTTTTTTAAAAAATATGGCTTCTGCGAAGGAACGTAATTCTTCCTTCAAGGCATTATGATGTAAGAAAACAGGCATTTCTGTTTTAGTATTTAAAGATGAAAGAGAAAAAATCTGACTTTTTTTCTCTAAAAAATCCAGACTTATATAAGCATCAGATTGAAACAAACGCATTTTCCTCATTTTTTTCATCGAAATTCGAGATGAAGTTACATTGGCCACCGCTCCGTTTGCAAATTCAATTCTTGCATTGGCTATATCAGGTGTAGCACTTAAAATAGCTACCCCATTTGATCTAATATCTGTGATTTCGTAGGGAATAAGTTGCAAAATAAGGTCTAAATCATGTATCATCAAATCTAAAACAACAGAAACATCAGTACCCCGTGCATTGAAATGAGCCAGTCTATGTACTTCGATAAACATCGGATGTAATCCAAGATCTTTGACACTTAACCAGGCGGGATTGAAGCGTTCAATATGTCCTACCTGAACTACGGGGTAACTCTTTTTATCGTTGAACCAGTTTTTTAAGAATATTGCTTCCTCGAGGGTATCCGTTATGGGTTTCTCAATGAACAAATGTTTCTGATGAGATAAAACCTGTTTTGCATAAAAAAAATGAAAAGAGGTTGGGACAGATAAAATAATGGCATCAGAAGCTTCAATTAAGGAAGCTGCATTGTCAAAGAATGTCCATTGAGATAGATCAGACGATGAGGAAGTTATTTGTGGGTCATTATCATGAAATCCAATAACAATGAACCAATCAGGTAATTCATTGAGTTGTTTTAATATCAACTTTCCTAAATGACCGGCACCAATAACCCCCACTGTAACCATAGCCTCGATTATTATTCTCTAAAATACATTAAAACAGCTCCCAGAAGGGTGATTATCACCATTAAAATAGTGGCCATTTTAATGGCTAATCTTATGTATTTTGAAAAATCACGAATAGCCTGGGCTTGATTTGGGTATCTTGGGATGACTTCCTTTTCCAGTTTTTCGGGGTGGAAAACATCCATAGCATTGAATTCTACCTTATTTCGCACCAGGATTTGATAGTTATTTAAAACTTTGACACGAAAATAAAAGGATAAGAAAAGCATGCTTAAAAAGAGCAGCGTAATGATGACAAACAGGGTAAGGAATAAACTCATTTATTTAATATCTTTTTCTTTTTTCCAACCTGAACTTAATCCGGCAGCAATTAGAAGGTGTAAAGACCCTGCCCGAGCGTCAGGATTATAAATAAACTGACTTAGACTAAGCAGGGTGTGGAAAAGGATGAGTAAAATAATCAGGCCATTGCGCTGGGCACTTCCCGGAATTTCCCGCAGTGCCCAAAAGGAAATGGCTACGGGGAGCATGGCTGCAGAACCATACATAGCCAGTAGCATTTTCGGCGTATTTTCACCGTGTAAGGGTTGTAGGGCGGATATAAATTTCAGGTATGAAGGGAAAAACCAGCATAATATGGCTATTCCTCCTTCTAAAATTATGGTGGTGTAAAGTAATATCTTAACAATTTTCATTGGCTCATTTTCTATTTTCGCGAAGGTAATATGCAGACATCCAAATAACGAAAGCTTCGGGTAATCTTTTCATCATTGAATGTAAAAAAGATAAGCCCTTTCCTGGAACAACCAGATTTTTTCCATTTTTGATACCCTTAAGAATATCGTTGACTACCGTTTCCGGCGTTACTACCATCCAGTTTTTGAATGTTCTTGATTTTTCCATTCCCGCACGTTCCATAAATCCTGTGTTTACAACGGGCGTTGGACAAACGGCCATGGTTCGAACAGCAAACCCCGCTTCTCTTAATTCAAAATCAATAGATCTGGTATACTGCAAAACAAAACTTTTTGTTGCACCATAAGTACCTAAACGAGGGTTTGGCTGGAAGGCGGAAATGGAGGAAATATTTATTATCCAGCCACTATTGCGCTGAATCATTTCTTTCAAAAAGAAACGGGTTAACTGGTAAACAGTCAACATGTTTAACTGAAGCATTTTACATTCGCTCTCCTGATCTGTTTCCCAAACATAGCCGTAGGTGCCAAATCCAGCGTTATTCACCAGAATATCAGGAACAAAATCGGCTTTTAAGGCCTGTTGATATACCGATATGGCACTTTCCGGAAGCGTAAGGTCAATTTCTATTCCGATAACTGGCAGATTTGGAAAATCTTTTTTGAGATTTTCTATGGCCAAAGGAAGTAATCCATCTTCCTTAGCCACTAAAAACAAAGCGTTTCCTTCTCTTGCAAATGCTTTGGCAAGTTCAAGGCCAATGCCTTGGGAACCACCCGTAATGAGCATTTTTTTCATGTAAAATCAAGACAATTTGAAGGCAAGAAAAGAAACCAGTTTTTGTTTAAACCCATTATATGGAGGATAAATAAAGGATAGGGTTCCAAAATTTCTTTTAACAATACCCCGTTCATTGGAGAAATCAACGAAAGAATGAAATCCCATCGCTTTGCCAATCCCACTGTTATTAACGCCACCGAAAGGAAGTTCTGGATTCAGGTATCCAAGTAAATAATCATTTATCACCGTTCCACCAGAGGAAGTTTTACTAATTATATCACTGATGAATGATTTGTTTTTTGAGGCAACATAAAGAGAAAGTGGTTTAGGCTTTTCGTAAATGATCTCTACCACTTCATTTATGTCCTTAAATGTCATCATAGGCATAACCGGGCCGAAAATTTCCTCCTCCATAATTTTCATATCATTAGAAACATTTCCAAGGAGGGTAGGGGAAATAAATCGTTCAGCTTCATCAAATTCTCCTCCGACCAGCACTTTGGCACCTTTGGAGATTGCATCATCAAATAACGCTTTAATTCTGTTAAAATTCCTGTTATTTATAATCCTGCAATAATCAGGAGAGTTTTTAATTCCGTTATTTTCAGGATTATAAAATGCATTTATACTTTCTTGATAAGCATTAGTAAACTCTTCAGCAACGCTTTCATGAACTAATAAATAATCGGGAGCGATGCATGTCTGGCCATTGTTAAAGTGTTTTGCCCACACACATTTTTGAGCAGCCTCAGAGATTGGTGCTGATTTTTCAATAATGGCAGGTGATTTTCCACCCAGTTCCAAGGTAATTGAACAAAGGTGCTGGGCAGCTGCAGCCATCACCACTTTTCCAATTTGAGGACTTCCTGTGAAATAAATATGATTGAACGGCAAGGATAATAGTCGGCTTGCCAGGGAGGCATCTCCTTCCAAGACAGTAACTTCATCCTGTGGATAAAGTTCTGATAGCATATTATTAATAAAATGTGCCGTGTGAGCAGCGAGTTCTGATGGTTTTAAAAGAACCGTATTTCCAGCTGCAATCGCATAGATTAAGGGAAGAATGGACAGATTGAAGGGGTAATTCCATGGAGAAAGGATCAGGCAAACCCCTTTCGATTCGTATTTAATCCATGAAGAAGTTCCAACGAGGGTTATAGGAGTATCCACTACTTTGTCGGCCATCCAACGGGAGAGATTTTTTTTAACATAAGTTACTTGCTGAATAATAGAACTTATCTCGCTACTCATAACTTCTACAGGATGCTTCTTGAAATCGGCATATAAAGCGACTTCCAACGAAGTAATGTTTGCCGGGTTTCTTAAGTATTCTTCCAGTTTTTTTAATTTTTCGATTCTTTCCTTAGCGGATGTCCGGGAGGTAATGCGCGCCTTCGATTTTAAATTTTGGAAAATTAACTGGAGCTCGTCTGTAGTATTTGTTGAAATAGTCATGTTTTTACTTTTTTTTATAAATATATGTTATTTTAAATCAATCCCAAATGATAGGATGGCCAGATTGACTCCAACCATCAAATTTATGGTTAAATAACTGATTTAAACGATGTCTTTTTATTTTTAAGGTTGGCGTTAAAATACCGTTTGCAATATCCCATGGTTCTGAAAGAATCACTACGGAGGATATTTTTTCAAAATTTGAGACTTTTTGGTTCACTAAGTTGAGTGTACTTTCCAAACGCTTATTTATATCTTCTTTGGGTAAAGTTTGAGCAAATGCTGATAAATTTATAAGTGCTATTGGCTGAGGAAGCCCAATACCAACGACACAAACTTGTTCAATCAAATCATTGACAGCAAAAGGAAATTCAAGGGTAGCGGGAGAAATAAATTTACCTTTTGCCGATTTAAACGTTTCGGATATCCTTCCGGTAATGTATAGATAACCCTCATTATCTATTTTTCCCATGTCACCCGTATGTAACCAATTATTCTCAATGACCGAGCTGGTTAAACAATCATCCTCGAAATAGCCCCTCATTAGCCAGGGGGCTTGCATTAATATCTCCCCATTTTCCGGGTCTATTTTAAGTTTTACGCCAGGTACAGCCTTACCGACTGTACCATTTTTTTGAATATTTTGTGGCATGAGCGTACAACCTCCGCAGTTTTCAGTCATTGCATAAACCTCCTGAATAGGCATGCCCAGTTTGTCAAAAAAAACTTTTAAACTATCTGAAGCGGGAGCAGCGCCAGTGAGCCGGATTTTAGCATTGGAAAGACCTAAGTTTTTCTTAAGCAAATATTTTAAAAAATCACCCAGAAAAGGAATTTTAACCAAGTTAAAAAGCAATGGTTCCGGAATCTTAGATACGATACCCATTCTAAATTTTGTCCATATTCTTGGAACGGCCATAAAAACAGTTGGCTGAGTCTGTTTTAGATTATAAAGAAAAGTTTGAAGGGACTCACCAAAGGAGATACTTCCGCCGGTGTGTATCGCTGCAGCGGCAACAATAAGTCTCTCTGCAATGTGATTTAAAGGTAGGTAGGAAAAAAAGCGATGATATTTTGTATGGGCGAGACCTAAAAAGTTGGTTTCTTTTTCTAATTGCATAAGCGTAGCGGGACCATCGAAATCGATCATAACTCCTTTGGGTTTACCTGTTGTTCCCGATGTAAAAAGAATGGTCCAAATATCATTTAATGCAGGCACGGGTTTACCCATCAAGGGCTGATATCTATTTAACAGAACGTCCCATTGAAAGCCATTGGAAATTAAACTATTACCCGTATAATGGGGAAATGAAATCATTGGCAGATCTTTAGGAACCCCAATTTGCTGGTTTTCCCAATCATCTAATTTTCCTACAAAAAGGAGTTTTATTTTACCAGCTTCGATAACTTCTGATAATTGATCGGCCGTTTGATTCGGATAAAATGGTACGGAGATCAGACCCGACATCATCAACGCGAGATCAGTAATAATCCAGTGGTAACAATTTTTTGAAAGGATACCTACGTTATCGCCAGGTACCAATCCCATGTCAAGGAGTGCGGCGGCCATCCTCCGTGCCTGAGATCCCGTTTCTTTCCAGCTTATATCCTTCCAATTTTTACCTTCGGGTTGACGAAGAAATATTCGATTGGGTTGTAATTCTTCCCATTCATAAAAATATTCCAGCAAGGATAACTTGTTTGTGTCAAGGGTTGTATTTTTCATCAAATCTATAAGAAACTGGGGATTTAGGTTTTGAAATGAGATTAAAGCAAATAGGGGCTACCGTGTAAATGTTGTCCTCCGTCCAGGTAAATTGTGTCACCAGTTAGATAGTCAGCGGCTTGTGTACTCAAAAAAAGAGTCAGGGATGCTACTTCGTCCACTCTCCCCAATCTCTTTGCGGGAATGTTTTCTGCCAGGCCATGTAACATTTGTGGAGGATAGTTTTCCAGTCCAGATGATAAAATGATCCCAGGAGCAATGGCGTTAATTTGTATATTATATTTACTCCATTCTACGGCCAACGATTTAGTTAGATTATCAACTCCAGCTCTCGCGGCGCCGGTATGTACCATTCCAGGAAATCCTCTGTAAATATTTACGATAATAGTAACAATTTTCCCTTCTTTTTGAGGGATAAAAAATTGATTTGCCATGGTTTGGGTCATAAACCAGGTGCCGTTTAAATTATTATTAATGACAGCGAGCCAGCCCTTTTCACTAATATCTTCTGCGGGTGAGAGGAATTGGCCACCCGCATTATTAATTAAAATATCTAATCGACCGGTTTTTTCTTTAATGAAATTTGCTAAATCTAATATTTGTGCTGTTTCTCTAATATCTGTGGTTTTCTCAAAACAAGGACCCAGTAAGCTTAATTCCTCTATGGCTTCCTTTAATTTGGCTTCTTTTCGACCACAAATAAACACCGTAGCCCCTGCTTTTAGAAACTGAGCGGCAATTTCTTTACCAATACCCGTTCCGCCACCTGTCACTAAAACAGATTTATTTTTAAACAAATCATCTCTGAAAATCATACCGTTTCAAATTTATTTTTTCTTAATTCTTTTTTTAGTTTATTCATAAAAGACTGATAATGGACTTCTATGGTGTGTCTTTTTGCTGAAAGAAATTCTTTTGAAATGTCATTTGCATCCTTTTCTGCTAATGATTTTACATCACCCTCGGGCTTCCATTTTTTCAAAATGTACTTCGCTGCTAATTTAGCCTGATAATCACTTAAAGGCCATACAGCGCCTTGTGGCTGAAATAAACCTATGAAAATCAGATTTTTATAGTCAGGGTGAAACATTCTTAAATATAAAGGCACTTTATCTCCCTCTTCCCATTGTATTAACTTTTTACTAAAAAAGGGAAAACTAATTTTATAGCCTGTTGCTGCTATAATAGTATCAAAATTTTCATGTTTACCATCCTGGAAATAAACTTCTTTATTTTCGATTTTTTTAATGCCAGTCCTTGGAGTTACCTTACCATGTCTTATCTTATATAATAGCTCAGAATTTAGGGTTGGATGAACCTTAGTCACTGCAAAATCTGGCTCTGGAAGACCGTAATCTTTGTACCGACCTACCTGAATAAAAACAGCTAATCGCCTGAGAGGATTGGATAAAAACGTGGGCAGCCAGGCCATGCCCTTATTAAATGTATCGGTAGGTTTTCCAAGAAAAAATTTGGGAATGATATATTGAGGATTTCTAACAGAAATGGCGGTGTATTCAGCCACTCGACTTATTTCAACCGCACAGTCACACCCTGAATTTCCCGCTCCAACGACTAAGACTTTTTTTCCTAAAAACGGTTTATTTGTCTTGTAAAGGTGGGAATGTATTAATTCACCCTTAAAAGAGGTGAGTTCCTCGGGAATTCTCGGTTTTGAATGATGACCATTGGCAATGAGCAGGTAATCAAAAATTTTAATCTCGCCAGTACTCAAAGTGAGTTCCCATTGACCATTTTCCTGGAATTTTGCCTCCATTATCCGCGTATTAAATTGAATGTGTGGGAATAAATTAAAATGGGTAGCATAATCATGAAAATAACGCCATACTTGTTGGTGTGATGGATAGTCCGGATAATTTTCGGGCATAGGGAAATCCTCAAAGGAGGACATCGTTTTCGAACTTATTATGTGGGTGGTTTCACATACACTGGAATGAGATTCCTTTTCAGAAAAAAGCCAGTTACCACCAATTTGATCATTTTGTTCAAAACAGATGACTTCGCCAACACCAGCTTGAACCATGTTTTTTAAGGTTGTAAGTCCTGAACAACCAGCCCCAATGATGGCAATTGATGGTTTATTTGGGTATTCTTTGCTTAACATTGTTATTTACTTGTTTTTTTCCGCTTTCATAAATATGGTAAAAATTATCTAAAAAAGAAAGGCTTTTTACATTCTGACACATTTTTATTACTTTTAATTTTCACAAACCTTATTCTATTATTATGAAGCAACTATTTATCTCATTTCTACTGTCTATTACTTTTTTATGTGGGTTAGCAGGCCAAAAAGTACCTTTATCGTATTATTTGCCTGAAATAGAATACCAGGCAAATATTCCTACGCCTGAAGCATTTTTTGGTTTTCAGGTGGGTGACTGGCATCTTTCACATGACCAGCTTTTGTCCTACCTCAAACACATTTCTTCGCTTTCTTCTAAAGCTAAATGGGTGGAACATGGCAGGACGTATGAGGGAAGACCTTTGATTCATTTGGTTATTACCTCGGAGGAGAATCACAAAAATTTAGAAGCTCTTCGTTTAAAACACGTGGCTAATACGAATCCAGAGCAATCTGCAAAGCTAAATCTGGAGGAAGTACCGCTCGTTTTTTATCTTGGAAATTCCATACATGGTAATGAAGCCAGTGGGTTCAATGCCGGACCTTTGGTAGCGTATTATATGCTGGCAGGTAAGAGTCAGTCTATTGACAAATTTCTGGAAAAATGTATCCTCATTTTTGATCCTAGTTTAAATCCTGATGGTGCTCAACGGTTTTCAACCTGGGCAAATATGCATAAAAATGTAAATTTAACGGGCGATAATCAAGACAGGGAATATAATGAAACCTGGCCTGGGGGTCGTTCTAACCATTATTGGTTCGACTTGAATAGAGATTGGTTGTCCATGGCTCACCCGGAAAGTAGGGGTAGAATTTCCATTTTTCATCACTGGAAACCTAATGTTTTAACAGATCATCATGAAATGGGCACCAATGCGACTTTTTTCTTTATGCCTGGTGTGCCGAGTAGAGTAAATCCTAATACGCCAAAGAAAAATCAACAGCTTACTGCTAAAATTGGTCAGTATCATGTGAAGGCCTTAGATAAAATTGGTTCTTTGTATTATTCAGAGGAAGGGTATGACGATTTTTACTATGGTAAAGGTTCTACTTTTCCTGATGCAAATGGATGTGTCGGTATTCTTTTTGAACAGGCCAGCTCAAGAGGACATTTGCAACAATCAGAAAACGGGCCTTTAACGTTTCCATTTACCATTAGAAATCAGGTTACAACAGCGCTTTCCTCCCTGGAGGCTGCATCTGATTTGCGCGTTGAATTGTTAGAGCATCAAAGGGAATTTTTCCAAAATGCAAAAAAGGAGGCAGCAGCAGATACGAGAAAGGCCATTGTTTTTGGTGATAAATTTGATCCGGCAAGAGTAAATCATTTTATTGAAATATTGAGAAGGCAGCAAATTAAAGTTCATCATCTGGCTAAACCTGTGGCCTTTGATGGTAAATCGTTCGAGCCTTCTTCCTCTTTCATTATACCTATGGAACAGGATCAATACAAGCTGATATTAGGTGCTTTTCAAGTGTTAAACCAATTTGAAGATAGTATTTTTTATGATATCTCTACCTGGACTTTACCTCATGCATTTAATCTTGCTTACCAGTATTTACCAAAAGCTGGATTTGATAATGCCTTGTTTGGTAAGGAAATCGTCGGATTAACCCCGGATATGAATCCTCTGCCCGCAGTATCAATGTCTCAGTATGCCTATTTGATGGAATGGGATAATTATTATGCACCCAAAGCTTTGTATCATATTCAGAAGGCAGGCATCAGAACAAAAGTATTTAGAGAGGGGATGACCCTAGGAGATAAAAAATATCAACCGGGAACGATTATGATTCCCGTTCAAAATCAGGTATTGTCACCGGAAAAAATACATGCTGTCATTGCTGAAGCATCAAATGCAAGTAAGGTTGTTATTGAAGCAGTAAGTACAGGTTTTACCATTAAGGGAAATGATTTGGGAAGTAATGGTTTGACAACCCTGGAAATGCCTAAAGTGGCTATCATTGTTGGGGAAGGAACTACCTCCTCTACCGTAGGAGAGGTTTGGCACCTTCTGGATCAAAGATATGGGATGGTAGTAAATAAATTAGAGGTAAACAGGCTTTCAAGGTCTGATTTATCCAGGTATAATGTCATCGTATTAGGTGGTGGGTCTTACCAGGCACTGGGTACTTCTGGTGCTACACAAATAAAGGAATTTGTCCAAGGCGGAGGTACCGTTATAGGTATCCAAAACGCTATAAATTGGTTGAAAAGCCAAAATTTAGTATCTGTTACTTACCGTGAGGTTCCTGACGGAGAAAAAAAACGCAGACCTTATGGCGCTATGACAGACGATTTGTTTTCATTGGAAATTCCAGGTACTATTTTCGAAGCAGATCTTGATATTTCTCATCCTCTTGGATTTGGCTACAGACAAAGTAAAATACCCGTTTTTAGAGATGGTGATTTATTACTTGAGCCTTCAAAAAACCTCTATGCAACGCCATTGGTTTATACGCAAAATCCATTGTTAAGCGGCTATTTACCAAGGAAATACAATGGTAAAATGGGCGGAACTGCAGGGATTATTGTAGGAAGTGCCGGTACTGGAAAAATAATTATGATGGCTGATAATCCTAATTTCAGAGAGCATTGGTTTGGGACAAATAAGTTATTTGCCAATGCCATTTTCTTTCCAAAAGCTATAAATAGTATGGGAACAGAATCAGCTCCCCGCACAGGAAACGAATAATATATACTTAAAATTAAAATGTAAGGGGGCTGTCTAAAAAGATAGCCTCTTTTTGGTGTGCCGTGCATGGTAATCAACTAGGTGGTGCAAGTCCACTGTGGGGGTATGTAATCGCCAACCACTAGCTTAAGGCAAGGGTGTCCATCGTGAGGTGGAATCTGA
>JAIYCH010000015.1 GCA_027488135.1 Saprospiraceae bacterium
ATATAGGTAAGCGCCAGTATAGAGCCACCTTCAGCCATAGCATCCAATTTCCAGAGAGATTGCATCATTTTATGAAAAGAGATAGCGGAGATATCAAACGTTTTGAGCATATAGTCATAGTTCAAATCGGTATAATCTCTTTTTTTACGAACATTTAGGGACATTCCAATGGAGTGGAGAACAAAATCGAGTTTACCCCCTAAAATTTCCTGAGACTTGACGAACAAATTCTCCAGATCCTCCTCACTTGTTGCGTCGGCAGGAATAATAGTAGCGTTTAATTTCTCGGCAAGTTTATCGAGTTCACCAAACCTTAAAGCCACAGGAGCATTGGTCAAAGTAAGCTTGGCACCTTGTTCTGCGCACCGTTCAGCTATTTTCCAAGCGATTGATTTTTCATCGAGGGCGCCAAAGATTACCCCTCTTTTCCCTTCAAGTAAATTATTTGCCATTTTATTAATTTTAAATTGCCACAAAAATACAATTTCCTCGCTAATTTATAGACCTAACAGCTCTTTTGCATTTTCAATAGCAAAAGCACTGGGTGGATTTTGACTTAACATAGACGCGATACTAAATATTCTACCCTCTTTATCTAATGATTTCACACAGGTTAGGGTTCTTTCCGGCATTTCCTCTTTGTAAACAAAATAATGGGTATCGGCCTTTGCTGCCACCTGCGGGGAATGGGTAATGGTTATCACTTGATGCTCATTGCTCAAGGTTCTTAAAATATTACCCATTTTAAGGGCGACATCTCCGGAAATACCTGCATCAATTTCATCAAATATCAAAGTTGGTAAAGGTATTGCACTGGCAACCAGCGACTTTATTACTAAGGCTAAACGAGAAAGTTCACCGCCAGAGGCAACATCTTTAATGGGTAACATTCTACTTCCCCTATTTGCTGCAAAAAGGAAAAATACAGAATCCTTACCATTTGGCCCCAGGTCTTCCACAGATTGACAATGAACCTCTAATCTTGCATTTTCCAAAGCCAGTAGGGACAATCTCTGATGAATTTTGTCCTCAAAAGAAGGAATAACAGCCACTCGCCTTTCATTTAAAACACCGGCCACTTGTTCCAATTGGTTTTGTAAATGAGAAATACGAGCTTCTATGGCGGCAATATCCATATTCCTATTGGCAAAACTTTCTAATCTCGACGCCAGCTGCGCTCTAAATTTAATTAACTCCTCAATATTAGCCACTTGATGTTTATTAAGGAGGCGGTTCAGCATATCTAACCTTTCCTGAACCGTTTTCAATCGATCTGGATCATATTCTATGACATCATACCTGTTTTCAATATCACGGCTTAGTTCGCGGAGTTCAATCTGGGAAGTTACCAGCCTTTCATACAGTCGCCCCACTTCATCATCGAATCTTCTTACCTGGCTAAGGGACTGAGCGATATCAGATAATTGGGTAAGGATAGACGTTTCGCTTTCCTCTAATTGGCTAAAAGTCGCCCCCAATACTCTTTTTATATCTTCCGCATGGGTAAGGCGGGTCAACTCCTCTTCCAGGGAATCTTCTTCTCCCAATTGCAGATTGGCTTTATCTAATTCATCCCATTGAAAATTCAGGAATTCTATTTCACGCTGAGAAGCCTGACTCATACTAATAATTTC
The DNA here is from genome assembly GCA_027488135.1 of Saprospiraceae bacterium. Lineage (GTDB taxonomy): Bacteria > Bacteroidota > Bacteroidia > Chitinophagales > Saprospiraceae > BJGN01. The sequence goes on from JAIYCH010000015.1 coordinate 1,635, forward strand.
GTCCCTTTGCTTTTTCAGTGCGGCATATTCTCTGAATTCCTTTCTATATTTTGTAAGCAAATGAGCATTATCAGCCAGAGCATCTACCATTTTTAGTTGAAAATTCTGATCGTGAATGTCGCTGGTATCAAATTGTTGGTGTAAATCTATAAGCTCGGCACTCAAATCCTGGAGCATTTTTAAATTCACTGGGGTATCGTTGATAAAAGAACGAGATTTTCCTGCGGGCGTCAATTCCCTTCGAATGATCAAATCATCTTCATAATCAATTTCATTATTTTCAAAAAATGAAGCTAAGCCATATTTTTCTATGGAAAAATAGGCCTCAACGACACATTTTTTATTTTCATCAAATAATGAACGTGAATCCGCTCTATTACCCATAATTAATCCCAGTGCACCTAATAGAATAGATTTACCCGCACCGGTTTCACCTGTTATAATTGTCAAGCCGGAGGGGAATTCCAATTCCAATGCTTCAATAAGCGCATAATTTTGAATGAGGAGTTTCTTTATCATGTTTTTTACTGCCCTTTGTTAGAATTAATGAAGAATCCTGTATTTTCGAGCCAAATAGCTATTTTTGTTTCCAACGTTCAAAATTACAAAACATGAAGATTAATTTTTATTTAATCCTTATCGCTTCTCTCGGACTTCTGCAAAATTGCAGTAATGCCAAAGCGCCCCACAAAAAAGGAAGTACCAGTTTATTAAGCTATGGAATTCCTTTGTATGTAAACATACCAAAAGATGTGGATATTAACCGTCGAATTGTCGGAAATATTACTGAAGTCATTGTTAAAGGCAAAGATGAAAAATCGTGGTTTGAGTTAATTGTCCAAAATTTACCCTCGGAATCTGACGATTTGGCATGGAATAAATATCTTCAAATTGAAGATGTAAGAAACAATGTATATTTCACCAGAATTATGGAGGAAAATGAAAATGGGTTCATCTATGAACTAGTGCCCAGAGATAAACCCACTTACCATTTTCGATACGTCATTGTACAAGGATCGCAGCTTTATGTTATTTCAACTGCACTGGGCAGTGAACTTACCATGGAACAAACAAAAGAATTGTTCGAAGCTGTTATCCAATAATTAGAAATGACTTACTTTAGTTGAACCAAAAATTTCAGTACGAAAAACGAATAAAATCAAAACTAATACTGAGAGAATAATCATGGTTGTAGTTTTTTGTTCAAGGGATTATACGTCGAATGCAATGCAATATCCGAAGAGAAAGGATAATCTGCAAGAGGCAGCAAACAAAAGTAAAATGAAACAGGCTGAATATTTTTTTAAATAAATAGTATTCAGCCTGTTACCAAAAGGTTAAATGTTTGTTAAAGTAAATATACTTTTACATTCCACTGATCATATCTTCTGGTTTTACCCAGGCGTCAAATTCATCGGGCGTTAAAAGTCCCAGACTCACGGCGGCTTCTTTCAGGGTAGTATTTTCGTTGTAAGCTTTTTTTGCTATCGCTGCGGCATTATCATACCCTATTTTTGTATTTAGTGCAGTAACCAGCATAAGTGAATTATCTAGATGCATTTTTATACGAGCATGGTTAGCTTCAATGCCTATGGCGCAATGTTCATCAAAACTTAAACAGGCATCAGCAATAAGACGAGCAGAGGTAAGAAAATTAAATATTATTAATGGTTTAAAAACATTTAGCTCAAAATGACCATTCATACCCCCGATATTTATAGCTACATCATTACCCATAACCTGAGCCATAGCCATAGTTAGCGCCTCTGATTGCGTTGGATTCACTTTACCCGGCATAATGGACGAACCAGGTTCATTGGCGGGAATAATGATTTCCCCGATACCTGATCGCGGTCCACTGGAGAGCAATCTGATATCATTTCCTATTTTCATTAAAGCTACTGCCGCGGTTTTTAATGCTCCGTGAGCAGCAACAATACCGTCATGACAAGCGAGGGATTCAAATTTATTTTCAGCCGTAATAAAAGGTAACCCACTCAAAACGGCAATATGCTTAGCCACATTTTCAGAATACCCCGGAGGCGTATTTAGTCCTGTTCCGACCGCAGTTCCTCCCAGAGCCAGTTCAGAAACATGGGGTAAAGTATAGGAAATAGCTCTGACGACATGGTCAAGTTGAGAAACAAATCCAGAAAAAGCCTGCCCTAAAGTTAGGGGCGTTGCATCCATACAATGCGTTCTACCCGTCTTTACAATATCGGCAAAGTCCTTCGCTTTATTATCCAATGTATTCTGCAACTGCTTGATTGCTGGTATAGTATGCTTAACTAAATAGGAATAAGCCGCAATGGACATAGCGGTAGGAAAGGTATCGTTGGAAGACTGAGACTTATTCACATCATCGTTGGGATGCAATATTTTTTTGGCATCCGTTAATTTTCCCCCTGTTAATACGTGAGCTCTGTTGGCGATAACCTCGTTGAGATTCATGTTTGACTGGGTACCAGATCCTGTTTGCCAAACCACTAAAGGAAACTCATCGTCGAGCAAACCTTCGCTTATTTCATCACAAACCCGGCAAATCAGGTTTGTTTTTTCAGCATCAAGAATACCCGCTTCGTTGTTTGTCAGCGCGGCGGCTTTTTTCAAAATAGCGAATGCCCGAATAATTTCTATGGGCATAAGGTGACCGCCAATTTTAAAATTTTCGAAAGAGCGTTGAGTTTGAGCTCCCCAGTACCTTTCTGCGGGTACATCAACATAACCGATACTATCCTTTTCTTGTCTGAATGCCATGGCTTTCGTATTTAAAATTAATTTTGGGCAAAATTAAATGAATGTTCTATTTTTCCAAATAATGATTGTCATTGTTTGAACCAATTATCCGTTAATAAGGTTTTTTAGTTTATATTTAATGTATAATTTTATCACTAAAATTTCAAATAATGGCTTTTTTATTACCAGAACTACCTTATGCTTATACGGCATTAGAACCCGTCATAGATGCGCGAACGATGGAAATTCATCATAGCAAACACCATGCCGCTTACACCAATAATCTGAACGCTGCTTTAGAGGGACATGCGGCTGCAAGTTTAGACATAGAAGGAATATTACATAGTATTTCAACTTTCTCCCCGGCTATTAGAAATAATGGTGGCGGATTCTATAATCACAATTTATTCTGGACTATTTTGTCTTCCTCTTCCAATGCTGAGCAGAGTCTTCCAGTTATCCAAGCCATCGAAACGGAACTTGGCGGAATGGAGGCCTTTAAAACGGCTTTTTCTCAAGCTGCGGCCACCCGTTTTGGATCAGGCTGGGCTTGGTTGAGTGTAGATAGTGAAGGAAAATTGTTTGTTTCTTCCACACCAAATCAGGATAATCCTCTTATGGATATTGCTGACCAAAAAGGCACACCTGTATTAGGTCTCGATGTATGGGAGCATGCCTATTACCTGAATTATCAAAACAGAAGACCCGATTATATTCAGTCATTTTTTACGATAATAAACTGGGAGGAAGTTAACAGAAGATACTTATCTGCTAAAGGATAATATAATACAAGGCAAAAAAAAGGCGGTCATTTTTGAAATGACCGCCTTTTTTATAAAAGAAGGAATTAACGGCGACTGTAATCGCTTTCAAATCCTGAACTTCCAAATCTGTCGTTACGATCACGGCTGAAACCACCACGGTCTCCACGATCTCCACCACGGCTGAAACCACCGCGATCTCCACCGCCACCGCCGCCACGGTTAAAACCACCACGGTCTCCACCGCCGCCACCGAAACCACCACGGTCTCCACCACCAAAACCTCTTGGCTTTTGTGGACGTGGTTCAGCTTTTTTAACTACAATTGTACTACCATCTAACTCTGTTTCGTTTAGCGCATCAATAGCAGATTGTGCTTCGTCGTCATTAGCCATTTCAACGAAAGCAAAGCCTCTTGAGCGGCCAGTTTCGCGATCCATGATAACTTTAGCAGAATCTACTGCACCAAACGCTTCAAATGCCCGCTGCACGTCTTCGCTCTGAGTGTCAAAATTCAGTTTTGCAACAAAAATGTTCATCTTTAAAAAAATTAATATTAAATAAAAAAAATAACAAGAAAAGAAGGTAAAACACAGGCCAATTAACAAATGAGAATGGCAAGAACATTAGGTTAAAAACACTCCGAAGATAAAGGCAAAAAAAATACCAGCTTTTCATGGGGTCTTCACTTTTAAAAACCCATTTGCAAAAATAATCTAAATATTTTATATTATTCAATATTTTTTATATTATTAGAAAAATTTTATTACTTTACCTCTGTGGTTCAACGAAATTTTTTCTTTCCTTTTCATAAAAAGCAGGTGCTACTCACCCCATTAACACTTACATTGTTAGGCTGGGCTGTCATGTTATTTGTCTATCTATCTCTTCCCAGGCCCTTGTTCAAGGTTCCTTATGCTGCTGTTTTAACCGATAAAAATGGGCAGCTTCTCAGTGCAAGAATTGCAAAAGACGGTCAGTGGAGGTTTCCAGCATCCAGTCAAGCAGTAGAAAAATATAACATAGCTTTGGTTGAATATGAAGATAAAAGATTTTATTACCACCGAGGTGTTGACCCTATTGCGCTCATCTCTGCATTTAATTATAATGCAAGCCATTCCCGTCGAAAACGAGGTGGAAGCACGCTGAGCATGCAGGTGATTCGGATGTCCCTGGATAATCCACCCAGAACTTACTGGGAAAAAATAAAAGAATTGGTGTTAGCTTCTGTTTTAGAAATAACCTATTCAAAAAAAGAAATTTTAAACTGGTATGCCTCTCACGCTCCTTTTGGTGGAAATGTAGTGGGTATTGACGCTGCTGCCTGGCGATATTTTGGTAAAAACATTTCACAGATTACCTGGTCGGAAGCCTGTTTATTAGCTGTTTTACCCAATAGTCCGGGTTTAATTCATCCAGGTAGAAATAGGGATAAGCTGAAGATAAAAAGAGATAGATTACTCGATAAGCTTTATAAGAAGAAAATTTTAGACCATGAAAAATGGCAATTAGCCAGAGAAGAACCTTTACCTGAAGAAGTTTTTCCTCTTCCTCAATTAGCTAATCATTTATTAAGCCGTACTTTCCCTCAACAAAGTGGTGGCATAATTCCTACTACGCTCGACGTTGATATTCAAGAGAGAATGCAGGATAGACTCCAGCAATATCAACTTCAATTATCAGCGAATGGTATTGAAAATGCCGCTATTCTGGTTCTTGAGGTTTCCAGCGGAAAAGTCCTTGCCTATCTGGGAAATTCACCTAATGAAGCGTCAAGTCATGGAAGACAGGTCGATTTAATTATGGCCAATCGAAGCAGTGGGAGTATTTTGAAACCATTTCTATATGCCTTAAGCCTTCAGGAAGGCCTCATTCTGCCTACTTCCTGGTTAAGCGATGTCCCTTTGAGTTATCGTGGCTACAGACCAGCGAATTTTGATCAATCTTATAGTGGATTGGTAGCTGCTGACCAAGCTCTGATTAGATCTTTAAATATCCCTTTTGTTCAGTTGCTTAAAAAATACGATGTCAGGCGATTCCATAACCAATTAAAAAAAATGGGGATTCATTCCTTACCATTTTCCGCTGACCATTATGGCCTGTCTTTAATTCTGGGTGGTGCAGAAGTTAATTTATGGGACCTTTGTGGCATTTACAGTTCTATGGCCCGCTCCCTACTTTTCTACACCCCTGGAAATGAAACGGAAAAATACTATAATTGGCATTCCCCATGGTATGTAAATACTACTGATAAAGCAATGGCATTGACACAACGACAAGTTCCAGTCATTCAAGCGGGTGCCATTTATAGTGCCTGGCAGGCCATGATTGCCTTAAAGCGACCGGATGAAGATGGAAACTGGCAGCAATTCTCAGGTAACCAGCCTATTGCCTGGAAAACGGGAACCAGTTTTGGTTTTCGCGACGCATGGGCTATTGGTACTTCTACCTCCTATTGTGTAGGTGTTTGGGTTGGAAATGCGAGCGGAGAAGGAAAACCAGGCCTTACAGGGATAAAAGTCGCCGCACCTTTGCTTTTTTCGCTTTTCAACGAATTACCTGAAAAAGGCAAACTTTTTCCCGTTCCAAGCGCTCATTTACATTCGGTAGATATATGTAAATCCTCCGGATGGCTGGCAGGCCCTTTTTGCCCTCAAGAAAGTATCCTTGCGCCTAAAACCATTAAAACAAGTGAAGTTTGTCCCTTTCATAAAAAGGTTTATTTAACAACCGATCAGCAATATCTCATTCATGTCAATTGCTTGGAAAATGAAGCGGGAAAACCTGAAAACCGTTTGGTTTTACCTCCTTTGGAGGCCTTTTATTTCCGGAAAAATAATCCCGATTATCATCCCTTACCAAACTGGCACCCATTGTGCCTTCAGAATAATGCCCCATTTGATGATAATGAAACCATGGAATGGATTTACCCAAGAGAATTTACACAAATTAAAATTCCTAAAAATTTGGATGGTTCTGTTTCAAAAACCGTATTTCAACTCGCACACCGACGTCCGGAAAAAACAGTTTACTGGCATATAGATGGCGAATTTGTTGGGAAAACGCGCATATACCATCAAATGATAATGAACCCAGGCATAGGAAGACACCTGATGATGGCAATGGATGAAGACGGGAATAGAATAGAAACTACTTTTGAAATTATGAGCTATTCAAAAAGATAGCTCCTGTTCGGGGGAGACCGATGCACACAGGAGCTATGAAATACTATGAGAAAACTACGGTTCAAAAGTAATCATTTTAATATACACTTTTTTTCTTTACCTCTCCAGAATGCTTTATTGAGCGCAATTATCAATATCTAATTACTAAACGGTATCAAATGAACGGGGAATGGTATTTATCATTTATCTAATAAATAATGTATAAAAAAACGCTACCTATCAAGTTCCATGATAGGAATAAGCACCTCCACCCTTGTTCCTGTGGCTTCGCCAGTCAGGGGGTCTTTCAAATCTATTATTTTTACAGCGGGTTGAGCGCCCAACGATTTATGTAATAATCGCAGTCTTTGTTCTGTAATCAACGTACCCTTTGATTTATGGTGTTGATATTTGAAATTTTCTCTTTGCAGCGCCATGGCTTTATCTCTTCCAACACCATTATCTTCAATGATACATAAAATACATTGTTCATTAAAGGATAAGAAATGAACGGATAAAAGACCCTCTTTTTTAGACCTGAGACCGTGTTCAATGGCATTTTCAAGATAAGGTTGTACAATCATGGCTGGAACGCCTATCAGATCTTCTTCAATATCATCCTCTACTTTTATCCGATAGGACATTCTGTCTGCAAATCTCAATTTTTCATTAATGAAAAGGTAATTCTCTAAAAATGCTATTTCCTTTTCCAGGCTGATGACCTCAACATCGGAATATTCAAGACTTTGCCTCATTAACTTAGCAAATTTGGCTAAATATTTTGCTGCATGGGTCATATCATTTGAGGTAATATAATTTTGTATACTGTTTAAGGCATTGTAAAGAAAATGAGGATTCATTTGTGCGCGTAAAGCTTTCAACTGCAACCTATTAGCTTGTAAAATAAGTAATTCCGCTTCTTGCTTTCTTCGTTCAAAATCATATTTAGCTTCTAACTCCCATATTTTGTGTTGATTCAGTTCAGCCACATATTTGGCAGACAAATCAGCATGAAGTTTTTCATAAGAGTAGGCTAATTTAAACTGCGCATTATCTGCGTAATACGTCGCCAATTCTTTACAAATAAAAGATAACCTTTTAACATTAGCCGATTTTGAGGCCATTCTATAAGCATGAAGCAAATAAAATTCTGCTTTTTTAAAATCATTGCATTTCATTGCCATTTGGGCGCGCCAAATTTCAATGGAAACCAAGTTTTCAGAATCCTTCTCTCCCATATTAACAAAAAGCTCCTCTGCTTTATCTAAAAGAAGTTGTGCCTCATGAAAATCATCCTGTAAAAATTGAACGTAGCCAAGGTTAGCATAAGCGCTGGCGCGAGAAAAAGCGTTATCATCATTTTCAATATGTAGCACTTTTTGAAAAAACAACGTAGCGCGTTCCAAATTTGATAGCACGAGATAGCCTTTGCCTACAAAGAGGCATAACCAAGACAATCGTGTTTTAATATCTGATAATTCTGCCAATTCAATGGCATTTTGATAAGCAGAAATACTTTTATCGGCATCACCAATTATTTCATATAAATTGCCTAAACCAGCTTGAATAATTTGCAAAAAGAATAAATCTTTGTGGGTTATTTCATTATTTGACAGATTTCTAATGATTTTTTCAGCCTTCAGAAAGCCTTCAATGGCGCGAGGATAGTTAGCATAGTGTAATTGAATAAATGCCTCTCTACTTATTATTCTCGCATTTAGGAAGGCTGATGGATTTTTCTTTAGACATTTTTTTGCCTTTTCAATAAGCAATTCAGCCTCTTCCATTTTATATAAATTAATGGAGGTACCCGCCATATCTATAAATAAGGCTGCTTTTAAATGAAGATCTGTACTTTCTTCTGAAAGTTTAACGGCTTTTAAAAAATTATCGTTGGCCTTTTTATATTGGTATTTTTGATTTTCTATCAGCGCTTTATACCAATAATAGGAAAGACTGACTTTTGAGCCTAAGTCGAAACTGGTGATTTTTTTAAGTTTATCAATATATTTAACCGCTTGATTAACATCGGTATATACTAAAGTCGACAGAAGTTTATTTAGTAAACCGTATTTTTCCTCCAGGTTTCTGCATTGCGTGATAGCAGAAATAATCTTATCACTTGAAGGCAGATGTAAGAGCGAGTGATCCATTTTCTGCAATTAAAAGGTAAAAAAAAGGGCTGTAATTATGTTTAATTACAGCCCTTTAAATGAAGTAAGAATAAAATTACAGGGGAATGATACCTCCGCAACCGTTATTCCACGAGCCGCCAGTTTGTTTGCCACCCGTCACTTTTTTAAGATCCTGAATTTTCACGACCTTTAATTTTTTTTGAAGCTCCTCTAATTTTAGTTCTTTTTTTCTCATAGTTTATAAAAATTAAAATGTAGTTATGCAAAACTAATAAAAAAAAACAACTGTTCAAAAAAAATGTGTATCAAGGTTTTAATTACCCTCTTGCAAGTCTCTTAATTTTTCAAGGAATGATGCCCTCCTTCTTCTGGAAACCTCAATATGGGTATCATCTTCCATAATAACAATATTTCCATCCCCTTTCAGGTATTTTTTCATGCAATTAAGGTTTATAACATGTCTTTTATGCACTCTATAGAAATTATAGGAGGCTAATAATTCCTCATAAGCTTTGATGGTCTTGGACGCGGTTATTTTCTCCCCCGTTTGTAAGAAAATGTGGGTATAATTATCTTCTGCTTCAAATCGGATAATATCTGTAATGTTAACAAAATAAATACCATCTACGGCGGCGATACTCATTTTCGAAAAAACATTAGGATTATTATAATGGCTATTAAAAATCTCTAATCTTTTTTCAATTTGATTTTTTCCATTTTTAGGAATTCGATCTATTGCTTCTTTCAAGGCATCAGGATCTATTGGCTTAAGGATATAACCTATAGAACTATATTCACAAGCTTTCACTGCATATTCTTCAAATGCGGTGACAAAAATGATTTCAAATTGAAAAGGTCTGAGTTTATTTAGTAAACTAAAAACCAGTCCATCGGAAAGATTAATATCTAAAAAAGCTACATCGGGTTGTTTTGCAAGCCCTTTAAAAGTAATTACGGCGTCGTCAATACTTTCAGCTTCACCTACAATTTCAATATCCTTTGCGTAGAGAGCCAATAAATTCTTTAGATTATTGCGACTACTCAACTCATCTTCAACGATAACAGCTTGAATCACCTTTTCATATTTTGGGATTTAAAAAATAGCCAATGTCATTTAGCGTACATAACTTGTTGCAAAGAGCCTACGCATACTCCACCTACCTGCGCCATTTACCAAAACGAGGAACAACCCTCCTGAAATAGCCATATTCTTCATAAAATGAACCGATACTTCTCTTCTCACATCATTTTCTGCCTCCCAAAACGGAAAGACAATAAAAGTCATAGGCAACCAATACAAAAGTAACAGAATGGCACCGAAAGAAGGTCTATAACCCAGCAGGATTAAAATACTTCCTAAAATGAGAATAAAAATAGACAAATAAAGCAAGAAGTCCTGTTGCCACAAAAGGCCATATTCATCCATCTGTTTTTTTGTATCCTTGAAAAAAAACAAAGCATCGTAAGCCTCAAAAAAGAAAATAAAGGAAATAAAAATTCGTCCTAATAAATCAAAAATATCTTTCATTATAATTAGTTTTCATTTAAAAAATTAGATACGGCGCGGGCCACATTTTGCCCGTCCATAGCTGCTGATAGAATTCCGCCAGCGTACCCGGCTCCTTCTCCGCTTGGAAACAATGCAATGCATTCAGGATGCATTAACGTTTGATTGTCCCTTGGTATTCTCACGGGAGAACTCGTTCGACTCTCAATACCGACAACGACCGCTTCCGACGTATAATATCCGTTCATTTTTTTAGCAAAGTCTTGTACCCCTTTTTTCAACCTTTTGTACACAAAATCGGGTAATAAGGAATGTAAATAGGCAGGCGTAAGCCCGGGTATATAACTACTTTTTGGAAGTGACTGGCTCAACTTACCATTTACAAAATCGGTAAGTCTCTGTGCAGGAGCCTTTTGGGTACCATTTGTCACACTAAACATATTCTGTTCCACCTTTTGTTGAAAAGCGAGTCCGGCAAAAACACCCTTATCTTGATAAGCTTTCAGGTCATCCATTTCAATAGAAACAACGGTGCCTGCATTGGCAAAAGGTGAATCTCTCCTGGACATAGACATGCCATTGACGACAATTTCACCTGGCGAAGTTGAAGCAGGAACAATAAGACCACCTGGACACATACAGAAGGAAAAAACACCGCGATTTTCAACTTGAGTAACCAGTTTATAACTAGAGGCGGGCAGAGCGTCGGGTCTGTTTTCCTGCCCATATTGAATCTTATCAATCAATGGCTGCGGGTGTTCTATCCTTACTCCCAAGGCAAAAGGTTTTTGTTCAATTAAAATACCATGCTTAGCTAACAAATAATAGATATCGCGGGCTGAGTGCCCCGTGGCTAAAATAACAGCGTCCCCTTCCCACTTCTTTTCATTTTGTGTGATGACACCCGTCAACCTATTTCCCTTTTTTACAAAATCGACGACTTTTTCCTCAAAATGTACCTCTCCTCCAAACGCAAGAATGGTATTTCTAAGATTAGTAACAATCTGGGGTAACTTATTGGAACCAATATGCGGATGAGCGTCAACAAGAATATCAGGATTTGCGCCATGTTTAACCAATATTTGCAAAACATTTTCAATGGAACCCCTTTTATGAGATCGGGTATAAAGTTTGCCATCTGAATAGGTACCTGCTCCCCCTTCACCAAAACAATAATTTGAATCAGGATCTACCACACCGTTTTGCTGTATAGCTTTTAAATCGCGACGTCGCGCTCTTACATCTTTACCTCTGTCAATAACTATGGGCATCAATCCTAAAGTAAGGCATTGTAAAGCAGCAAAATAGCCCGCTGGACCTGCACCTACAATAATGACTTTTTTCTTACCTTCCACCCTTTGCCAATGTGGGTCAAACACCCCTTCCACTGGAGCAGGCTCGGAAATAAAAACCTGGCACTTTAGCCGAATAAGCGGCGTTTTACCTCTCCCGTCAACGGAGCGTCTCACTATTTTGAAAGTAAAATCTGGCTCATCTATACCTAAGGTCTGACTTATAGTTCTTTTAATTGCTTCATGGTTTGAGGCAAAGTCAGGTAAAATTCCAATTTCTATTTCCTTAGTCATATTATGCGTCTAAAAACTTGCTGATTAATCTTTTAAAGGAATTCTCACAAAAAAAGAATCCATGGAATGCTGAAAATATTCAGGAATATACATCTTTATTTTCACGTGTTCTGAGATATCTTGCAGCTTATTCATAGTTGGATTAAGGGATTTCAACATCCAGCTCCCCTCATTTACCATTTTCCATTTGTATCGGTCTGAAACAATAAAATAATTGAAAACAGATTCTTTTGTCCCTGACATTGATACATTTGTCTCCAAAATAATATCTGAGCCTATCCAAAAAACAGTGTCAAAAGGAACAGAGGAATGAACAGAAAACCGAGTCATCGTATCAGGAAAGGCAATAGCCTGATGAATCGTTTTAGACCATTGAGCGCTCAACTGAAAAGGCATCAGAAGTAACCATAAAGTAATATAATTTAGCACGTTCGGAGATATTTTCAATGCTTGAGTATTGGGTATTGAAATGCAAAGTTAATTCATTTTAAATTAAATAAACCATTCCCCCGCTTGTTGTGTTATGCTAAGGCTAATAAACAAACAATGCGTACTCTTTTTTTAGTCATTTTATTGATTTCCATAGATTTGTATGCTTACCAAGCATTAAAAGTAGTTTTTGCCAACTATTCCTTGTCAACTAGAACATGGTCAAAGGTCATTTTTTTTAGCTTGAATATCCTTATGATTTCCTTTACTTTGGCTTACACCTCTGGGTTATTATCAGAGTGGGATAAAGTAGCTTTAACCATTTTAAGGTCTTTAGTTTTTATTGCCTATTTATCAAAATTTCTAGTATTACCCTTCCTTTTTATAGATGATATTTTTAGAGCTTTTCAATGGGTCCTTGATTATTTTAAACCCAGTGAGTCATTTAACCCCTCGAGATCGAGGTTTTTAAGCCAGTTTGGTTTATTTATAGGCGCTATACCTCTGATAAGCCTGACTTACGGAATATTTAGAAATGCCTATCGATTTCAACTTCGAAAGACTTCGGTTAAAATAGATGGTATTCCGGATCAACTTCGGGGTTTAAAAATTATTCAAATATCTGACATTCATTCTGGCAGCTTTTTATACCCCGAAGAGGTGAATAAGGCTGTAGATATCATCAATGCCCAAAATGCCGACCTGGTATTTTTTACAGGCGATTTAGTAAACAATACAGCAGACGAGGTCATTCCTCTACTACCTGTTTTGACGAATATAAAAGCAAAATATGGCGTATTTTCTGTGTTGGGAAATCATGATTACGGTGATTATGTCCAATGGGAAAGTACGGAGAAGAAACAAGCTAATTTAAATCAGTTAAAGCAGTACCATAAAGAGTTGGGTTGGTCTCTGCTAACAAATGAGCATAGGGTCGTTGAAATTAATGGTAAGGAAGTGGGAATTATTGGTGTTGAAAATTATTCAACGCACATGAGATTTCCTAAATATGGAAAATTAAATGAATCTTTTGACGGTGTTGAAAAAACAGACTTGAAGTTACTTTTATCTCATGACCCTTCCCATTGGTCTCATGAGGTGGTTACTGAGTTTAAGGAAATTGCCATCACTTTCTCAGGTCATACACACGGATTTCAATTTGGCGTTGAAATACCCGGAATTATTCAATGGAGCCCTATACAATATGTTTACAAACAATGGGCTGGTCTGTACAAAAAAGGAAATCAAATGCTATATGTTAATCGAGGTTTAGGCCATTTAGGCTACCCAGGGCGCGTTGGTATATTACCTGAAGTAACTTTAATAGAAATCGTCTGAATATTTTTTCAAAGTTCAATGAAATGCAGAAGGACCAATTTTTCACGTCTGGTTTATTAAAAAAATACCTCCTCGGTATTGCCAACCCTATCGAATGCGCAAAAATAGCTGCCCTGCTTGAAGTTAACCCCGACTGGAAAAATCAGGTGGAATTGCTTGAAAATAAATTCAGACATTGGGTAAAAATCCAAAATACTACCTTCACAAAAAAGAATCAACTAAATTAATTTTTATTCCTTCTTTTTGTTAAAAAAATTACATTTCGGATGATTTTTTTCTTTAAAAGTTTTTCACTTCTAAATATTTTAATTATTATTGCATTAATAAAGTATCAGAGAGAGCGAAACGACGCTTTTGGAAGATGCTATTTTTAATCCCTATGAACATGACTCCTTAGAACGCGGATATCCGCAATCATTAACGATTAAAACTAAAGGTCATGTTAATTATTTACACAGCTTTTGCTTCTTTTGCTTTGGGAGGTACTATTATAGCAACGATGAATTCTTTTCAGCGTTCATCACGTCGCTTCTAATTTACTTCCGGCTTGAAAAAACAAAAAACCGTCATTAATTAAGTTTAATGGCGGTTTTTTAATGTAAAGTGGCATCTACCAATTGATAATAGAGTTCCATAGGGTTATCGCTATTAAGCAGCAACTTACCTTTCAACGCGACCTTTTCATCTGTTTCCATTCTTTTTAAGTTTCCTTCCGCTTTTATTTGCATAACGGTTTCAATGCCTGCCCCACTGCAAAAAAAACATTGGGCATACGGTAGGGCTGACAAAACAGAAACAGTACTATCTCCAATTTCGGAAACGGGAATCCAGTATCCTTCTATAATTACATTTTTACCATTCCACGCTATAGATTCCTTAGAAAAGGTAGGTTTTCCCAGATAATCTCCATAGTCTTCATCATAATAGTATGCTATTTTCAAGCTATCAAGATTCTTCCATGAGATTTTTTCAAAGGAAACAGCCTTTTCATTGGGTGTATCAGGAGTACAAGAAAAAGATAAACTTAACGATAAAAAAATAAAATATTTATACATTAGTATGTAATGTAATGAACCTTAGCTCATGGAGAAAAACAGTATAAATTCAAACAACAATGATAACAAAAAAACTAATACCTAATTTCGTCTGTCCTTAACTATTGTTTGCTTTATACCTTCTATATAATAGACAAGATTTTTTTATAAAATCAATCATTACCTAACTTCAACACTTCAAGAAAGGCCTTTTGAGGAACATCTACTGAGCCAATTTGTCTCATTTTCTTTTTACCCTCTTTCTGCTTCTCAAGGAGCTTTCTTTTCCTTGAAATATCTCCTCCATAACATTTGGCTGTAACGTCTTTTCGAAGAGCAGAAATAGTTTCCCTTGCAATAACCTTTGCTCCAATAGCTGCTTGAATAGCTATTACAAACTGTTGTTTCGGAAGTAAATCCTTTAGGCGCTTACAAATTTTTCTGCCTATATAGTCTGCTTTATCTCTGTGAACCAATGCGGTTAGCGCATCGACATTTTCGCCATTTAATTTTATATCTAATTTAATCAAATCAGATGCCCTATAATCGATCAACGCATAATCGAAAGAAGCATAACCTCTTGATATAGATTTGAGTCTGTCATAAAAATCAAATACAATTTCAGCCAAAGGAAGTTCAAAACTTAGTTCAACTCTGTAGGGAGTCAAATAAACCTGTCTGGATAGAATACCTCTTTTATCGAGACAAAGGCTCATTATTGAGCCAATATAGTCCGGTTTAGTAATAATTTGCGCTCTAATATAAGGTTCCTCCACACTACTTATCCTTGAGGGATCCGGCAAATCAGAGGGGGTACGAACGACTGCTTTTTCATTATTCGTGGTAGTAACGGTATAAGAAACGTTAGGAACGGTGGTAATCACCTCCATATTAAACTCTCTTGATAAGCGTTCCTGGATAATTTCCAGGTGAAGCATGCCTAGGAATCCACAGCGAAATCCAAAACCCAGTGCCTGGGAAGTTTCTGCTTCGAATACCAAAGAGGCGTCATTTAGTTGTAATTTTTCGAGACTATCCCTTAAATCTTCAAAATCATCATTATCAATAGGGAAAATACCAGCAAAGACCATAGGTTTGACTTCCTCAAATCCGTGAATAGCTTCATCGCAAGGCCTGTCAACATGAGTAATAGTATCTCCAACTTTAATCTCTTTAGACTCTTTTATACCGGTAATAACATATCCTACATCACCCGTTTTCAGTACATCTCTGGGCATCTGATTAATTTGTAAAATACCAATTTCGTCAGCTAAATACTCCCTTGAACCATAAAAAAATCGAATTTTGTCCCCTTTTTTCAAGGTACCATTCATAATTCTAAAATAGGCAATCACCCCGCGAAAAGAGTTAAAAACCGAATCAAAAATAAGCGCTTGAAGAGGCTCATCAGAATTACCCTTAGGGCAGGGAATTCTATCCACGACCGCTTTCATAATATCAGGAACACCAATGCCAGTTTTTCCGCTGGCCAGGATAATATCCTCTTTTTTGCAACCAATTAGGTCAATTATCTGGTCAGATACTTCTTCAATATTCGCATTTTCCATATCCACCTTGTTGAGGACAGGAATAATTTCCAAATCGTGCTCAATGGCTAAATAAAGATTTGAAATAGTCTGAGCCTGAATACCTTGTGTAGCATCAATAAGAAGTAAAGCGCCCTCACAAGCGGCAATGGAACGGGAAACTTCATAAGAAAAATCAACGTGTCCCGGCGTATCAATAAGGTTAAAAGTGTACCTATTACCATCGTCATGGGGGTAATACATCTGAACGGCATGACTTTTTATGGTAATGCCTCTCTCTCTTTCAAGATCCATACTGTCCAAAGCCTGGTCTTTCATCTGACGTTTATCAATGGTATGCGTGAAATCCATTAATCTATCAGACAACGTACTTTTTCCGTGATCGATGTGAGCAATGACACAAAAGTTTCTAATAAATTTCATATTGTTGTTTAAATAAATTCAGCTATTCAAAATCAAATACAAAAATAAGCAAGCTTAGGGACTTTAAGTCACCAACGGTTAAAATTAAATAAATATGTATTTTTGTCGGGCAGCATTTTGACATTCATGACGTTTAAATAAAACAAAAATGAATATGCATCATAGAATTATATTGTTATTAATTATCATGTCAGGACTGACGACCTGTAAAAAGGAGGTTTTAGAACCAACCATCATTGTTGCAAATATTGAAAGGGAATTTGTAATAGGTTATGTGGAAAAATTTTCTAAATCAGGTCGTCTCCTACAATTTGAGGTGAGTACTATAAAAAATCAACCTTGTGGAAATTACACAGTAAAAACTTCCTGGCAACAAAGCCCTTCTCTCCTTTCTCTCAATATTGATGGCATTTCAAAAAATAGTGATTGTATTGGTAATGCTGCTACAGCTAAAGGTTCCGAGACTGCGCAAAGTCTTTCTGAAGGTTCCTGGCCTATAGATATAAAAATTCAGAATATTATCCGTAACCCCGGAAAGCTTTCCATATCAAAAGGTAGTTATCAAATGATTCTTGAAAGCACCCATGGTATATCGTTGATTCAAAAAGAATTAAAACAAATACCCTCAGGGACCATTTGGGGCTCTATTTCCTATAAACCTGAATATGCAGCTACAGCCAGAGTATTTATCGAGGATTTAAAAAAGTTGACAAAAAATAATCTTTTAGACGACGGTGAGTACGGATATTTTTCTATTCAAAATGAGATAATAAAATTCAGAGATACCCCAGGCGATTTATCCACCTTACCCATTGTTAGAAACCAAAGTATGGATGTAGATCTGATATTACATCTGGTAAATACCTATAGATTGAAATATAAGGAAAATATTCTTATACAACTTTCTGATACGAATGGAATTACCTATTAATCGAGATACATGTGACCCCAGAGGGTTCACACGTATCTAACCATTATGCCCCTAGCGGCAAAAATACTATAAACGTGTGACCTCTCTGGGGTCCATTTGTATTTTCCTGACCTCTATGGGGTCACATGTATTAGTGACTGTCTTTACAAAGACCAACAATTTCATGAAAAACGTCATGAAGTGCCGTTAATTTTTGCGTTAAAACAGCGTCTTTAGCCTTTTTCTTAACCAAGGCATCTAATTCTTTACTCCCTGTGATGAGTCTTGTTACGGCATCTTTGATAGCAGGCGTAGCATAATCATCAGGATAAGCCTGAGCATTCAGTGCTTCTGCTTTAGTAACCATTTCAGCACTTCTTGCTTTAATAGGCTTTAAATTGCCCTCTTCGCTTGGGTGAAAAGTACTGGCCATCACTCCATGGAAAGTATTCAAGGTAGGCCATTGTTCCCAAATACTTTTTTTAGGAGGCATAGCTGCATCGTATCTTTTGCTTACTTCAGTCCAATTGATAACCGTCCAAATAGCCGCTAAATAATCGGGGCGTTTATTTTGATATTTAAGATAATACGCGTGTTCCCAAACATCGATACCTAAAATAGGCGTACCTTTTACTTCAGCAATATCCATCAAAGGATTATCTTGATTAGGCGTAGAACAGACAGCCAGTTTATTATCAGGAGTAACGATAAGCCAGGCCCAACCCGATCCAAAACGGGTTGAAGCTGCAACATTCATTAATTTTTTAAGACTATCTACAGAGGCAAATTGCTTTTCAATGGCTTTTTGAAGACCGGCATTAGGCATTGTGTTTTTTTCACTCGTCAGGATAGTCCAAAAAAGGGAATGATTAAAATGCCCGCCACCGTTATTTCTAATGGCCATGGAATGCTTAGAAATATTTTTTACGATGTCCTCTATCGCCATTTCAGCTGACGGAGTACCTTTCACAGCATTATTAAGATTATTAACATAGGCTGCATGGTGCTTACTATGATGTATTTCCATAGTTTGAGCATCGATAGCCTGCTCTAATGCATTATAGGCATAAGGCAACTGAGGCAAGGTAAACTGGGCAAACAAAGCACCTGTTAAGCCAAATACCATGAAAAATAAAAAGGTTGATTTTTTCATATTCGTTTTATTTTGTACCCAATTAAACAACAAAAATACTGTTTTGGATGCATGATTATCTGCTTTTTTGCCTCCTGAAAATATATCTTGTTATAAAAATACCTTCGCCACTGGAAGAAGTTCCAACGCCTGACTTTGAATCTGTCACACTCACATCACTTTTACTGTAAACCCCGGAAACGGTGTTGGATAATTCCCAACCTTCCTCACCCAATTCATTAAACTTTTGAACGACTAGAAGGTCATTTGCCTTAATATTTTTAAAGTTTATACCCAGTAAGCTGAAAAAGTTTTCCATTTTATATTCTTCCAATACTCCGCCGTCATCGCTTAATAAAAGCCTGGATCTTCCCAGACCACCTGGAACTACGCTTTCTATTGCGGAAACAATCTGGTATTCCCAGACTATACCACGTGTTTGCGCCGGCGAGGTCAGAGGTAACAAAAATAGTATTTGGATAAATAATCCTTTTAGAATAACGGTTAAGATTTTCATAATATCATTTTTTAGTGAGAAAACTTCCTTACTATCCAAACATCCTGAACATTGCCCTCATTTTCAATGGATATATGCTTCAAAATTACAAAAGAATCGAATAATTTTTCCATAAATGGATTTGGGTGAAAACTGGAAAATGTTCTGTGCCCCTCTTTAACTGCCCCTCTGACTATCAAGTGTCCATCGTCAAAATCACTTTTTTCGCTTTGCGTAAGCTTATCCTTAAAAGCGTTACCCTGTGTGGTAAGGAACAATAAGCCACCTGGTTTTAAAATTCTTTTAAGCTCTTCTATCCACAAAAAATGAGCCGACAAAGACAGGTGAGTTAGGATAGAAATACCATATATTAAGTCAAATGTTTGCGCTGCAAGATCTAAAGGAGGGAGAATCTGTTGATGTAAAAACCGAATAGGCGGTAAATTAAGCTTACACCAATCTAAAGATTTTTCATTGACATCGGAGCCAAAACAAGTAAACTGATGCTCTGGCCAATGCCTGATGACTCTACCGGGACCGCATCCCCAATCTAAAACCACCCAATTTCCCTCTGGTAGCCACTCTTTCGTTAAATTTTGAACCCACTCGGCTGTTTTTTTTCCACCAAAATAATAACTGGCATAATCCAATTTGAATGATTCATACATTAAATAATCGGGAGGTAAAACGATGTTGGGAAATTTTTCTTTAAAAGCATCATTATCTTTTTTATTCTGGTATTTAACGAAAAAATACCTGAGATAATCAGCAAAATAAAGTAATCTGATTTTACGCAAAAACCCTGAAAATGAATTTTTAATACGATTCATTCATAAAAATTAGCGGTACATTAAGGAGAAACGATTATTTTAAAAGGCTGGGGATAATCATATACTTTCAGCCAGTAAACGCCGGGAGAATAACCAGCAATATCAAAGGTACAAGCACCAAAGGAAGTTTTACTTTGAAGCAATCTTCCCATAAAATCAAACAGATACAAGGTAGAAGCCTTTTCCGATGAGGTGTTTTTTGATATAACCTGAAGATACCCAGAGGCAGGATTAGGATAAATCTGGATTTGATTTTCAGGTAGATTATCCTCCGTAGAAGTTGATAAAGAACAATTTGTTTGTCCTAAAAGAGTGGATCTGAATCCGTTCAATGAGGCATTCATTCGTTTTTTTTGACCTTCGGTAAACATGTACATGCATTCATCATCGACATAATCCATATAGTTAAAAAATAGAATACCATTATCTGTTGGAGTACAATCATCTTTTAATGGATAGCTGGCACAATCGTAGGTAGCTTCAAATTGTACAGGCGTATCTGCCACTTCGTCCCCTTCTTCACATTCACTATCATCAGGTCCCCAAAGATGTTCGAGATTAAAATAATGACCCATTTCGTGCGTCGTAGTTCTTCCTTTGTGATTAGGAAAAGAGGCAATAGCTGTTCCAGTACTACCAAAATATTGAGAAGAAATAACCAATCCATCAGCTTCGGGAGGATCTGCGGTACCTGGTAAAAAAGCAAAGCCATATAAATCTTCCCCGGCTTCACAAACCCATATATTAATATATTTTTTATTATTCCATGGATCTTTACCACCTCTTAAAGTAGTGTGCCAACGATCTTTATCACCAATATCGGTAACCGTTGTTTTTGTTCGGGTGATGCCATTGGTAACCATGCCCGCCGGATCACGAGCGGCCAAACAAAATTCAATACCTACGTCCGCCACAAGATTTTTGAAAAAGGTAGGAGTTTTATTGGCATCGCTATTCAGTTTTCTAAAATCTTTATTCAGAATATCAATTTGAGATTTGATCTGTTCGTCTGAAATATTTTGATCTGCGGTTCTCCAGACTACATGAACTACGACGGGAATTTTAACTACTGTTTGTCCCGATTTGGCCGCATCATCCTTTTGAATCCAATTTTTTGTAAAGGTCTCTATTATTTGTCTTTCTTTTATAAGACCAGGATTTCTGGCTAAGGCCTCAAATCGTTTATTTTCTGTCCCACAATTTTTCTGACTTTTTCCTGGCGTGGAAAAAAGAAGAAATAATAAAATATAAAAGAACACAGAACGATTCCTCATCTTAAAGAATTAATTTGATATAAATTTATTTGCATAACCCATAGCGGCATCGAGCAGGGCATCCAAATCTGATTCTGTAGTTAAGGCATTGGTGATGCTTAATCTAAGAAAAACATTTTCCGAAAGAACCGTCTGCACGATATAATAATTTCCCCCGAGGATTATTTGTTCTCTAATATACTTATTTAGGTAATTAATGTCAATTAAACGAGCAGATTTTGACGGTAAAAATCTAAAACAGATAATATTGCAGGAGGGTGGCACGGGCACTTCCCAGCTATTATTTGTCCGTAATTGTCCGTAAATGTATTGACATAGATTATTTACCTGGTTGATATAGGCAGAAAAAAGAGAGGTTCCATATTGGTAAAGAAGGGTATAAACGGGAAGGCTGAGCATAGATTTTGTGCACTCGAAAGATCTTTTAGCCACATTATGCCATTCAAAAGAGGCATCATTTTCCCAAAGGTAATGAGCATGTTGGGCGAAAGTTTTAAATTGGTTCCTACCATCATTTAGCACGAGCGCGGTAATCAAAGAAGGAGCGAGGAGCATTTTATGAAAATCCATGGCTACGCTATCAGCGGTTTCAATACCCTCTACTAAAAATTTCCAGTCTTCAGAAAAAGCATTGGCAGCACCGTGAGCGCCATCGACATGGAACCATAAATTATTTGCCTTACAAAAAGCACCTATTTCTTTTAAGTTATCAAATGAGCCGGTAGCTGTAGAGCAAGCTGAACCTACCACTGCGATGACCTCAATACCCTTTGACTTAGCCTCCTCCAAATATTGAGGCAACAAATTGGTCCTCATTTTATATTGGTCATCTACGGGTATTTTGATAATACCCTCACTACCCCAGCCCATGATTCTTGCTGCGCGTTCCACACAATAATGGGCTTCCTCTGAAACCATGAGCGCCATTTTAGATTTATTTCCTGCATTCCAAACGGGAAAGGCCGAAATACAAGCCCTGGCGGTAAGCAGAGCGGTTAGATTTGCCAAAGTTCCACCATTACAAAGCAGACCATTTGCATTGTCAGAAAAACCAAAGGTTTTGGCTACCACATTTATAACGGCACGTTCCATAGATGTTCCGGGAACACCCATTTCAAAAACCGCCATACCATTATTCATAAAGGCATTGAGTAAATTGCCCAAAGCTGCGGAGGGAGCAGGAGGATTGATTTGATGCCCCATATAACCAGGATGATGAAGGTGAATGCCCTCATTTAACACCTTAGAAAATAAATCTGTTAAACTTTTAGTTCCTGGACTTTCGAGTTCACTTTCCCAATGGGAAAAAGCCTCGTCAGGAGAAAAGTGAGGTAAAACTTTAATATCTTCCTGTCTCTCTTCCAGTTTTTTAAGATAATCTGCTAACAAATCAACCAAGGCATGACCTTCTTGCCGAAATTTTTCAGGATGGTAGGCATCCAGGATATAATTAAAATCTTTTTCCATTATACTTTTGAGCACTAATGAGCGAAATGAACATTAAAATCACCCTGTATTCTTTCTATCGCGGGATTATAATACCCAAATTTGAGGTGAGGGAATAATTCAGAAAGATGCGCCATCATATTTTTAATACCAATATATTCTGGCGTGTCGGCGACGTTAATTCTACCGAGATACCAATCGGGATCGATATTAAAATTTCGCCATTGAATCATTTTGAGTCCGGTTTTCTGAATAAGAGAGACGAGCGCATCGAGTTCTTCGGGAGAATCGGTCATTCCAGGAAACACGAAATAGTTGAGACTAGTCCAACCGCCGAAATCATTCATTATTTTAATACTTTTCAATACATCATCGAAAGTATAGTTATTGGGTCTGTAATATGCGGTATAGATAGCGGGTTGTGCCGAATTCATACTCACTCTCATGCTATTGAGGCCAGCTTTACAAAGGGCTTCAACGGCATCGGGCTTACTTCCATTGGTATTTATATTAATACTCCCTTTATCGGTAAACTTTCGAATTTCCTTTATTGCGGGCACCAATGTTTCCCACATGAGGAGAGATTCCCCTTCGCAGCCCTGTCCAAAGCTAATGATAGGAAAAGGAGCTGATTCCAGGTGAGGCACGGTAAATTCCACAATTTCATGAACAGAAGGCTTGAAATTTAAGCGTTCCTGATTGGAAACAATAGGTTCTTCGTCGGGTTGAAGGGAAATACAGCCCAGGCAATTAGAATTACAAGCGGGAGAAACTGGCACCGGACATTCCCAACGTCCCATAAAATAATTCCTGGCAGCGGGACAAGTATATGTCAAGGCACAATTTGAAGCCAGATGTTCAACCAAGCGATTATTTGGATAGGATTTCCTAAAAAGTTCAATCCCATCCTTTACACTAACATCATCGAAACCAGCACATTCCTGTCTGATATCCTCCTCAATGCGCACGGCGGGTACATAAAATTTTTCATTATAAAAGCCCACTGCGGTATAACAAAACAAAGAAAGAACCGGCGCATTTTCTTTTCTATCAAAGGTAGCGAGGTACAACCCAGTATAAGCTGGAGGAATAAAGGCAGCTACTGCATTTCCCTTGTCACAAAACCTGATTTCACCTGACGCCACATCTTTTCCATAGGGAATTCTATCGGGGAGCGTGTAAAGTGAACCTCCATCGGGCAATTCAATCCAATCATCCAATGGAACTTCATCGGCATACCAACCGCTACGCCCCAGAGCATATAAAGAAGTATCTTCAAAAACATTTCCATTTTCGTCAGCATAAAGAAGAAAAGGCGAAGAACTTAGAGACATAAATTCATAATTTTTGACAAAAATAGGATTTTTTAGGCCCTTCATCGAAAAAAGTAAAGAAATTAGCCCATAAGGTTTGTAAATTTGTAAAAAAGCCAGATATGCTACATTTTTTCAGAACATTATTTGCGTCCTGTTTAGGAACTATTCTTGCCTTAGTTGCCATCCTTCTTATTGGAATAGCTATTGCCGCCTCATTTGCAAGCGAAGGAAATACACCTCCTGAACTGACTCCTAATACCATATTAAGACTCACATTTAATGAATCCATTCCTGAGTTAACCAATAATGCAGAATTGGATCCTTTTCAGTCCCTTAAAGGAGATGATTTATTGGGTTTGCATGAAATCATTGCAACCATTGAGAATGCGAAAAATGATTCAAGAATAAAAGGTATTTTCCTAGACATGGAAATGCCTTCTTTTTCAGGATATGCCACGGTAAAATCATTACGTGATGCTTTGGTATCCTTTAAAAAGAGTGGTAAATTTATCATTGCTCATTCTAAGTTTTACATGCAATCTGATTACTACCTGGCCAGTGTAGCCGATAAGGTTTATGCTAATCCGGTAGGTATTTTTGAAGTTAGAGGCATGGTAGCCGAAGTTCCTTTTTACAAGAACCTATTAGATAAATTGGGTGTCAAAATGCAAATTTATTACGCTGGCAAATTCAAAGGAGCCACCGAACCTTACAGATTGACCCAGTTAAGTACAGAAAATAAATTTCAATATCGCGAACTTCTTCACGATTTTTATTCCAGCTTCCTAAATGACGTAGCCAGATCAAGAAAATTGAGTCCTTCACAAATAGCTGATATTGTAGGTAATTATAAAGCGGATAGTCCTGAGAATGCAAAAATTCACGGATTAGTAGATGAGGTAATTTACCGTCAGGATGTCATGGATATTTTTAGAAAGAAATTAGGCTTTAAAGAAAATGAAAAGATACCATTTGTTAGTCTTGCTGGCTACCACAAGGCCAATGCTCCTTCAAAGAATTTTAGTGCCGATGACAAAATTGCCGTAATTTATGCTGAAGGAACCATTGCCGATGGCAAAAATACGCCAGGGAATATCGGAGATTTATCTTATATTAAGGATATTGAAAAAATTTCTGGCGATGATAGAGTAAAAGCCGTTGTATTAAGAGTTAATTCGCCGGGAGGAAGTGCACTGGCTTCAGAAAATATTTGGTATGCCTTAAAAAAATTAAAAAAGACAGGTAAGCCTCTTGTCGTATCCATGGGTAATTATGCCGCATCAGGAGGCTATTATATTGCCTGTTTGGCAGACAGCATTCTGGCTGAGGAAAATACCGTAACAGGTTCCATTGGTGTATTCAGAATTATCCCCAGTGTAGGTGG
>JAIYCH010000102.1 GCA_027488135.1 Saprospiraceae bacterium
AAAAGAGATCAAAGTAAAATTTTCAAGTATGAAAATTTGCAATCTGAAGCAGGGCAAAATATAATTAAACACATTGCCCCATCAATGCTATCTTCAGACAGCGTGATATTAGTAATGGACGGACAAATTTTCTTGTATTCTGATGCTTCTTTGGCCGTTCTAAAGAAATTAGGAGGTATTTATACCCTTTTTGGAAATGTAGGTTTTTTATTACCTCTTTCCTTTCGAAATACTATTTATCGATTTATTGCTAAGAACAGATATAAATGGTTTGGAAAAAAGACCGACTGCGTTTTACCCCAAAATGAATATTAGGGTGACAGCGCTTAAAAAAATGGCAAAAGAGGAAATCAGAGATAAGGACAGGGCATAGAAAAGGCTGTCCGAGAGAATGGACAGCCCCTTTATCTATAAAAAATGTTTAATACAAAAATGGTTTGCCATTAGCAAGTACTTCCTGCGTCTTTTCATCAAAAGTTACCTGAGCCCCTGTTCTATAAGCTGCTGTTGACATAATAGTAGCTATAGAATGCTGGTAACCAGCTTCAATTGGGGCATTCGGTTGCTTTCTGGAACGAACACATTCCATCCAGTTTTTTATATGATTGAATGTAAGCGGATCGCCCCCGGTATTGGCAGCAGTTTCCACTTTATCTCCTTCAAGTTTAAAGCTTTGTAGTAGATTAGCTTTCATACCCATCGCTTTTGCCTCTCTTTCACCCATACCACCTTCGGAAGAAATCTCATTGGTATCGAGATTAATCATACCACCATTAGAGTAGTATAATTCTTTGGTACCCCCTGCACCGTTTGAGAAACGGCTAGTGAATTGAACCTGAAAACCTGATTTCAAATCATCAGCAGGACCATAATCGAAGACAACCGTTAAGGTATCAGCATTGGTTCTGCCGTCTTTCCACTGATAGATACCACCATTCGCAACAGCACTTCTTGGGTGGGCTAATCCACTGAACCAGTGAACAGTATCGATTTGGTGACTCATCCACTGACCAGGAATACCGGAAGAGTATGGCCAGAATAAGCGATATTCCAAGTATTTTCTTGGATCGAAAGCTTCAAAAGGTCTATTTAACAAATAACGTTTCCAATCGATATCTTCCTCTTTCAATTGAGAGACAAGTTCTGGTCTTCTCCAACGACCTGGTTGATTGACGTTCCACATCAATTCTACCATAACGATAGGGCCGAATTTACCACTTTTAATAAAATCAGCGGCGGCATGATAATTCTGGCCACTTCTTCTTTGAGAACCAATCTGTACAATTTTTCCAGATGCTTTCACTGCTTTAAGCACAGCTCTATTGTCGGCCATGGTTTCAGCTAAAGGTTTCTCCGCATAAATATCGCATCCCGCTTTCACAGCTTCTATGGTATGAAGCGCGTGTTGAAAATCGGCAGTGCTCATAAATACTGCATCTACATTTTTAGAAGCATAGAGTTCATCGTTATTGCGATACATGGTAATATTAGTACCTAATGCTTTATCGATAAATGCTTTTCCATCTTCTCTACGTTTTTTCCAGATATCAGAAACGCCTACCATTTCAAAATTCATAGATCCCATTAATTCTTTAAATGGGGGAACATGAGAACTTTTAAAACGATCTGAAAATCCAACACAGGCCACTCTAACTCTATCATTTGCACCAATAATTCGTGCATAGCTTGAAGCAGAGAAGCCAATGGCGGCACCAGCTAAGACTGATTTTTTAATAAAATCTCTTCTGTTTGTTTTCATTGCTATTGATTTAAACTTTATTAGTTTATTTTTCTGATCTTAATATTTTTGTAAGATACATTATCTCCATGATCCTGTATCAGGATATGACCTGCGTCAGCAGCACCGAAGCCTGTATACTTAACATATTTACTGCGCGCAACTAAGGCGTTATAAATAGGCGATTTTCTTTCATATTCGACTACTTTATAGCCATTTAACCAATGTTGTACCTTATTATCCGGATAAACAATGACTCTACCCGTATTCCAGTCACCAATTTTCTTTTGGAATCTAGGTTCTACTTTAATGGAAGGAATTAAATCGTAAAGGCTACCTAGCGTTCTATTTCCAACAACGCCTTCTTTTGCATCAGGATGTTTAGCATCATCCAGAATTTGAAATTCCAGACCTACACCAGACTTTCCATTAGAATCATAGGATTCATCTACAAAATATTTTATACCTGAATTAGCACCTTCAGTTAATTTAAAATCAAAAACTAATTCAAAAGCACTATATTTTTCTTTAGTAACAATATCATTTCCTGTTTCAGAACCGTCAGAACCACCCACCATTAGGATTCCGTCCTGCGTTTTCCATCTTACAGAAGGCATTTTATCTGAATGCACATTTCTCCATCCTGTCATATCAGCGCCATTAAAGAGAGAGACAAAACCTTGGAATTTCTCTTGTTCAGACAACTTATTGGTTAATAAATTGACCACAGGCGTTTGGTCAAGAGGCATAGCCTTCAAATTTTTAGTGTTAATTTTGATATTTCTCCAACGTATTTCCTTTCCTGGGACAGCATCTTTGCCAATAGCGTGCACTTGAAAAGCGATCAAACCAGAGAGTGTTAAATCATCTATTAAAGCAGAAACAGGTACACCATTTACCCAAGTACGGATTACCGGACCGATGGCTTCGATGCGATATTTGTTCCAGGCTTCCTTTTTAAAAGCTGTTTTCGCTGGGGGATTTATGTTTGGAATATAGAGCCAATCACGTCTTGCCTCGTCATAAATACCACCAGACCACGCTCTATCGGACGGATCAATTTCCATTTGATACCCATGAACTCTGCCATTTTTAACTTCGGGCAAAGAGAGGCTTCTGAATTGAATCCCTGAATTCATGGAATTATCCACTTTCAGTTCCACTTCGAGGATAAAATCGCCATAATCTTTCACTGTGGCCAGAAATGAGTTAGGAGTATTTGGCACGGTAGTCCCTACAATAGCACCGTCTTCCACCCGGTATTTGGCTTCGCCATTGAGCTGTTTAAATCCGGTAAGATCTTTACCATTAAACAATAGTTCCCAACCATCTTTTTTTTCCTGACTTGTCAGTACATTAAGCTGTGCCTGTAAGTTAATCTGTGAAACAGCTACGAGGAGCAGACAGAGGAATTTTCCAAAATGTAAGTTCATTTGATATTTATGTTAAAATGTTAAAAAGGGTTAAATATCTTGAATCAGGATATTCCTGAATTGAATTGCCATTTCATTTTTTGGATGCAATTGAAGGCCTATTTGTCCTTCATTAGGAATGGTATCGGATAGATACTGAAGTACTTCGATGCCATTAAGCCAAACGGTAAAATTTTTCCCTTCGCACTTGATCCTCATGGTATTCCAGTCATTGGGTTTAAGTATGTCAGGAATATTCGCGGCGGTCACGGGATAACCCTTGCCTGGCATATAGGGAGAACCTGTTTTATCCATTTTCAAGGAACCCGAAATACCCATTTGAATTTGATTTGCCTCTGATTTTAAAAACACCCCAGAATCCACTACGCCATCGCCCATTTTAAAATCCGTTTGAAAAATAAAATCTGTAAAAATTCTTTCTGTCCAAAGAATACTACCCTTTCTTTCCGGACTACTTCTAACGTCTAAAACACCATCCACCACTTGCCAGCTATCTTTTTCAGCGGAGGCGATCCAGCCCTTTAAATTTTTACCATTAAAAAGTTTTTTAAAAGACGGTTCTTTGGTCTGTGCCATCGCTTCAAAAGAAAAGAAGGATAAAATAGCCAGGAAGAGGAAAGGTGAAAATCTCATGTTATTCAGCATTTTAATAAAAAAACAATAGGGGTGACCGTAAAGCCACCCCTAATATAAGAAAAAAATTAATAACCAGGATTCTGTGGGAATGCTGATGCAGTTCCTGTGACCCTATCAATTTGAACTTGAGGGATAGGCCTCAATACATGAAAAGGTTTGATATTGGGTGCTCCCTGTGGATTATATTTTTGAACTCTTTCAACTAAAATACCCCAGCGTTTAAGGTCAAACCAGCGCATTTGCTCGCCAATTAACTCTCTTTCTCTCTCTTCAATGATGAATTCAAGGTTTAACTGAGCTGCTGTAATTTCCATTGCCGCTTGTTTTCCAGGAAATGCAGCCCTTCTGCGCACTACATTAATTGTTGCTGTTGCAGCATCTTTGTTGCCAGAAAGCAACTGAGCTTCGGCCAGCATTAAATAAGTGTCTGCCAGGCGGAAAGCAATATAATCGCGGCCTCCTTCAAATTGGGTTCTGTCAATTCTTCCTCCATCTATGTGTTTTGAAACAGATGGGTAAAGACGTTCATCATATCTGGAGGGAACTAACACCTGGTATTTTTTTGTGGCCCTTTCTGCTACTGGCATTTCATAACCTGGTAAAAATATACAAGTGTCTCCAGCAGCAAAAGTTACTTTTGTTTTTGAGCCATCAAAACTAGTGTTATAAGTACCTGGTCTGTTTGATACATAAAGGTCTTTGAATGTTTTCTTATAACGGCTATCATTTTCTTTGTCTTTGAAAACAACATCAATGGTATATTTAGTCGGCATATAACGCTTGAAAGGTCTGCCGTTAGCAACGTCACGCTGCATACCAGG
>JAIYCH010000071.1 GCA_027488135.1 Saprospiraceae bacterium
AAAACCTAGATATCATTCAAACTAACAACGAGGTGAAAGTTTCGACAAGTTTAGAGCGCTTAAATTTTCGGTAGAAATGGAAACAGGCACAGGCGATACTTATGAATAAGCCATCGCATTTGGTAGTACATTTGCATTTTTTGCCATTGCACTTAAGACACCATAAAAAAAGGTAACCGCAAGGACCACCCATACAACAAGTACCAAGTACCAGGTTCTTTTTTAGCTGCTATTAAAATAAGTAAATAGCCTGTAAAAATTTGCCTTTTCCTTGTTTTTTTTGGATATTGTAGTCAATACTTTTATTTATGAAGAAGACCCTGTTTTTCCTGATTAGTTCGTGTCTTTTTGTGAATCTTGCTTTGGGGCAGTTCCAACAAGGTCTGAGGATGGGGAAATATACCAGCCTTTATCAGATGATGCTTAATCCCGCAGCCGCACCTGAAGGTAACGCAATCAATTTGATTCAAGGTGGCGTTTTTGCAAACAATAAATTGTTAGGGGTTAGCAATGCTAATGCATTTGTGTTACTTCCCCGTAAAAACGGGCTGGTTATAAACTTTCCACGTGGTAGAGTTAGGTATCCTATAAATGCTATGGGTGTGCCGGATACACTGGATGGTTTTTTTGCGGATACGTTGAAAAATCATTGGGCTTATGGTTCTTTTGTTTTAGAAGGTCCTTCAGCAGTAGTGGCATTAAATGAAAATTTTTCCATTGGATTAGGATTCCGGGTGAAAGGAAATATAGGGGCCTTCAATATTCCTGAAGGAATGATCCCATTTACCCATGCCGCTCAGCCTTTTTATGCTACCTACCCGATAGCCCCTTTTAATTTGAGTGGCGCCGTATATACTGAAATTCCCCTCACGCTGAATATCAAAAAAATAGTTGGCTTTAATGTCCTTTCTGTGGGTACTGCCGTTAAATTTATCTTGCCAATGATGTCCGCTTTTGTTGACAGTAAAACGGAGCTGAATATTTCCCAACGACCAAATAATAATTTTAATTTGTCTAATGTGGATGGCGATATGGGTTTCTCTGTTTGGTCAAGAAACCCTATTAGTGGGGGCATTAGAAAATCCTTGAATGGTTTCGGTATAGGATTGGATATTGGCGCTCGATTGACAGAAGGCGAGGGAAGATGGTTTGTCGGTGCTGCACTGACCGATTTGGGATATGTTGGTTTTAATAAAAATTCAACGACCTATAACATTACTTCCACAGGCGTTTCTTCTCATAGTGGTGCGGCTTATATCAGTTCCATTTCTAAAGGCAATGTAATACAGGCTGGTAATTTATTAAGCACAGATATATTGGGAAGTTCCCTGGCAGGTGTTTCAGGAAGTGGCTTTAAAATGTTGCTACCAACATCGTTCAATTTTCAAGGTGGAGTCTCTATTGGGAACGCCTTCTTTATCTCTTCTTTTGCAAATATTCCCCTTTTGAAGGCTATTAAAAATATCCAGTCTATGGAAACCGTTATGATAATGCCTTCTTGGGAATCAGGTTTTTGGTCTGTAAAAATACCTCTTACCTTATCCAACAGGCAGTTGTTTTCCGGAGGTTTAGCTCTTCGTGCTGGCCCATTGACTATTGGTTCAGACAATATAAAGAGTTGGGTGACAAAATCTTCCTTTACAGGGTCAGATTTTTATTTTGCTTTGCAACTACCCCTGTTTTACGATAATAATAAACAAAGTAAAGGAAGAGGTGGAAAAAATAGTAATCTTTTCCGTTGCTATTCCTTTTAATTAAAATTTTTTACATTGGAATATATTTCACAACACATTGAAGCACTGATTTTTGCAGCTGATCAGCCAATTAGTATAGAGGAAATTCAAGGTTGTTTGGAAGAGGTGTTTGGGTTGGCGCTATCAGAAGAGGAGGTAATGAGTAGAATTGAAGAAATTTCAAATCGTTTTGTCAATGACTCCTTTTCCTTTGAACTGATTCAATCGGGAAACTGTTTTCAGTTTTTAACTAAACCAGCTTTTCATGGTACCTTAAATGTTTTTCTTAGAAATAAAACAAGGAAAAAACTTTCAAAGGCTTCCTTAGAAACACTTTCTATCATTGCTTATAAACAACCTGTAAGTAAATTGGAATTGGAAAGAATCAGAGGTGTTAATTGTGATTATGCTGTGCAGAAGTTGCTCGAAAAGGAGCTAATCCATATTTCTGGAAGAAGCGAGGGACCCGGAAGACCATTGTTATATGCTACGGGGGATAAATTTTTACATTATTTTGGTATTAACAGTTTAAAGGATCTTCCTCTGCCAAAAGAATTTAAAGAACATGAATTTACAACGGGTGAGGAATCAGATTTTTCGGAAAATTAATAAGTAACATGGAATCAACATTGGTTAATAAGGTGGTTAATAGTGGATTATTCACTATCGATTTAGAGAAATTTTATCCAGAGGGTGATTTTGTTTATTTTGACATAAAGGATTATCTTTTTCAAGGGTTAATTTTAAAGGAAAAAGATTTTAGAACAGCATTAAAAGATATTGATTGGGCTGTGTATAAGGAT
Organism: Saprospiraceae bacterium; assembly: GCA_027488135.1. Lineage (GTDB taxonomy): Bacteria > Bacteroidota > Bacteroidia > Chitinophagales > Saprospiraceae > BJGN01. The sequence goes on from JAIYCH010000071.1 coordinate 2,537, forward strand.
AAAAACCTGCTTATCGTTTGCTCTGTAGATGCTATTTTACCTTTATGGTCTTTTATGTTGGTCGCTGCCTGTGCTGCTCCTTTCGCAAAGGCTATTTTTCAAGGAGATAAGGATACTTTTCTTTCGGCTCATTATGATAAGGTAATTTCTCAATGGAAAAAGGAAGATTATACAGATAAAAAAATAGTACTGAAAGGTTGTAGTGAAAAAGCGGTTCCCGCATCTGCTTATACGGCCGCTGTGCAATTTTTACAGCCCATAGCATCAAGTATTTTCTTTGGCGAACCTTGCTCAACCGTGCCAATTTATAAAAAAGCAAAAGATATTTAGTATATGAAAAACAATAAATTTTTACAACCTATAAAATGGTCTCTCATGATTTTGGGAGCCTTTTCTTGTGTTTTTTTTATTTTTTCCTTTGCGTCAAAAATCGACCTTGGAGAGAATAAAGGGGCTGAACCAGCGATGGTTATCCGGTCAATAACTTTACAGGATGAATATTCCTTTGCGGGTGAGAAATTAACCATTGAGGATTGGGATATTCGTGAAAGGCTTGAAAGAGAGTTATATGCTAATGTTTTCCAGCATTCCAGTACGATCATCGCTATCAAGCGTTCTATGCGATATTTTCCATTGATAGAAAAAAAATTGTCAGAACATGGCTTACCTTCAGATCTTAAGTATATTGCTGTCGCAGAAAGTATGCTTTCCAATGCCGTCTCTCCGGCGGGTGCAAAAGGGGTATGGCAATTGATGAAACCTGTTTCCGAGTTCTATGGGCTGGAAATTTCAGAAGAGGTGGACGAGAGGTATCATGTTGAAAAGTCCACGGAAATTGCCTGTAAATATTTGAAACACCTGCATAAAAGATTTGGAAACTGGTCGATGGCTGCTGCGGCTTACAATATTGGGGAAACCAGATTTAAAAAAGAGTTAGATTTTCAACGTGCGAAAAGCTATTTTGATATGCAACTTAATGAAGAAACCTCAAGGTATGTTTTCCGCTTGTTTGCTATAAAAGCTGTTTTAGAGGATCCTGAATATCATGGTTATCAGTTGAAAGGAGATACTGGATATGCTCCAATAGAACCTACGAAAGTTATTTCTGTGGCAAAACCTATTCCCGATTTAGGTTTGTTTGCTCAGGAAAATAATATTTCATATCGAAAATTAAAATGGTTGAACCCATGGCTCATTGGCAAGCAATTGACTAATCCTTTAAAAAAGGAATACAACATTCGTTTAGTGGAATAAAATAAAGGGCTTGTAAAAACTTTGGTTAATTTTTAAGAATATTGATGTTGAAGAAATCTAAATAGGCGTTTGTGTTTTTAATTCGAAGTAGTTCGCGGTAATTATTAAGGCCGATAATAAAAAGCTCATAAGGCGTTTCGTCCAGTTTTAACTCTGATTTGTTCTTATCGGCGGTTAGGTAATAATTTAAAGCGGATCCTTGGTTATTAAAACGTCGAAGTATCAATAAAGCCTTCCTTGAAGATTCGTCTTCACCTAAAAAGAGGTTGGTCATATTTAACTTTTCCAAAGAAAAGTACTTCCTGTTAAAGTCAGACACTCCGACCTTAATGCCATTTAGATCGACCGATTGAGGGAATGCAAAAATGACATAATGAACCTGGTCAGCCTCAATTTGAAATTGTCCAGATTCATCTACTCGTTGTCCTGGCATACTTGCTTGAGCCTCACCTAAAAGTCTAAGTATTTCAGCGGCTCTTCTTTGTTCATCCGTGCTGGGGTATTTGGCAATTACTTCCTGAAGTGCATAAATATATTCTTCTCTACCTTTAAGGCTTCCTGTACAGAGCGCGCCCAACAAGGCAAATCTTCCATTTAATTTAGTTAATGTCCCACTTTTAGCTGGTGCTTGTGCGATTAGGTCCAACGCCTCTGCAAATTTTCTTTCTGTAAATAGTTTGTAGGCAAGGTCGTAAAATTGATTTAACTCTTTTTCCCTGAGCTTTGAGGAAGCCACAAAATTTGGGTCTGAAATAGCCTGGGCAAAATAAGTGCTGCCATATTTATCCAGTATTTTATTTTTATATTCTTCGGATTTGGCTAACTCATTATTTTCGCGGTAAGTGAGAAAGAGATAATACCAGATATTTACTTCAATGTTAATACCTGGAAACCTTTTATCAAGTTCAGTAAAAGCTTTTATCGATTCGGGATAATTTGCGAGTTTTTCTCTGTAAAGAACCCCTAATTTAAAGAGGGCATCTATAATTTTAAGTTCTGCCGCTTTTAAGGCGATCTCAGTTTTCGGATAATCACCTAATAGCCTGTCAATATCTTCATCGGTAAGATCGGTTACTTTCAATGATTTGCCTTTCCTGCTGCTTGCAGTATCTATTTCAGTAATAGCCTGGTCAGGTGCTTCAAAAGATAATTTTTGTTCCCCCTGTCGCCAGTTATCCTGCAACGTTCTGGCTCCCCATACCCTTTCAAATTCACGGATACCGCGTTTTAGTGTTTGATCGTCGTAGGCGAAGAAACTACTTTGGGTGGAAGCGCCGGTATTTAAACCACTGAAAGCATTTTCTCGGGCAGTGATAGGTAAAGCGCTGATACTTCCTTGATTTTTGTTTTCAATTTCGGCCATCCGTTTTTCATCCTCGAGTTTTTTAATTTTGAGGGCTAATTTCATACGGTCTTCAGGGGAAAGTTTGGAAATGCCAATCAGACTATCCTGAAGATTTATATTTTCTATAAGACTGGCAATATCCGTCAGACTTTCCCTGAGTTTAGACGTTTCGGGTTTTCTGGGATCTTCATCGGCCATGGTTTGCAATGTAGTATCCAGATAATTTTTTGCCGAAAGAAACTCACTATCTTCGAAGTAGAGAGATCCCAAAATGTAGGCTGACTCTGTTTTTTGGAGCGTATTTATGGTGTTTTTTGCAAGAGATTCCTTGAAATAGGAAATAGCTTCTACCCGTTGATTATTTTTTAGGGCTAATTGACCTTTGTTGTAGTATAGTTGATCTAAATAATCTATATTTTTTTCATCTTTAGCTAGTTTATCGAGATCGGCTAACGCATCTTCGTAGGAACCTTTCCCTGCGAGCCAGGCTAATTGCGCCTTATTAATTTTAGCATTGAAAGCCATTTCGTAGTTTGAAGCCCACTTTTCGGCTTGATCAAAGGCAGTAAAGGCCTCTGCTTCTTTTTTATCTGTTGAGAATAATTGACCAGCGAGGAAACTAAGTCTTGCTTTTTCTTTTCGGTCATCGGACAGACTTATGGCTTTTTCAAGAGCAATATTTGCTTCTGCGATATTATTTTTTTTAAGGTAGTAGAAAGCCAAAAGAGGGTAAACTTCCTCAAGCACATATTCAAACGTAGTTTCGTCTTCGATTAATTTTTCTAAAATACGAAGTGCAGAATCGTCATTATCACGTTCTATGAGGGTTTTAGCGAGCCACAACTTTCCTTCTTGAAAGACAGGTCTATGTTTTAGGAAATACTTTTTAGGTTCCGCTGCTTTAGCCTCTTTTTTTGCTTCAGCGGCAGCTTGTTTTCTTTTTTCAGCCTCCTCCTTTTTAGCTTTTTCAGCCTCTGACTCATCCGCTTTTGCCTTCGGCTTAGGTTTTGAGGGTAGGGCTGTTTTACCTTCCTTTTTACGTTTTGCGTTTTGGATTTTTCTTTTTTTAACCTCCTTATTATATTTCTTTCTTTTTTTAAGGGCATCTTTTTTAGCTTTTTCCCTTTTCTTTGCCTTTTGTTTAGGAGATAAACTGGATTTTTTTGCGTCGGCTTTAGCCTTATCTTCCGATTGGGCTAACTTTTCCTCAGGATCGAACTCAGTTATCAAATAACGGAATGCTTTTTCAGCATTTTCATAATCCTCTTTTAAAAACCAGGCTTGACCTGCAAGTAAATAACAATCATCCATCCAATAGCTTCGAGGATGCAAGGCTACCACGCGCGTTACTTTTTTTACTGCTTTGTCGAGTTCCTGTCCAGCCGATTTTCTATTTGAAGCAGTCAGGTAAGGAAAAATGGGAAGTTGTTTTTGATAATTAACCGGATCTTGTGTGGAAAGAGCTAATTTATTAATTTCCAATATTTCATTTGCATTAAAATATCCGTTATACCTTGCAGTGGTATTTTCATATATCTTGCCTAAAATAGATAGGTCAGCTTTCTTTTTCCTTGTTACACAGCTCGAAAAAGTGAGTACAAAAAGAATAAGATAAATAGGAAGAGTCAGGCTTTTCAAAACTAAAATATTTTTATTACACATAAATAAGCTCAAATTTCGTTATTTATTATAAAATTGAGGGCTTAATTAACTTCTTGTTTTATTTTATTTTCGAAGTTAGAAAGAAAACTGTAACCTTTGTATTTTATTGTACGTTGAAAAATCTTCTTTTTGTTTAAATTTCATCACATGGCGACAAATATTTTTAATAAGGAAGGCTGGGCACAATTTAGAGAAAATCTAAAAAATAAATTTAGGTTGGTTATAATGAATGAGGATACTTTTCAGGAAATTGCCTCTTTCAAACTTACTTTATTTAATTTTTATTTGCTGGGTAGTAGTATTTTGGTGTTCGTTGGGTTCTTAGCTTTGGTCTTTATTGCGGTGACGCCAATAAAAAGATATTTGCCAGGTTATGGCCTGGGAAGTAGTAGCGAGGAGGTCTTAAGTTTAATGCGCAAGGTGGAAGAGATTGAGAATGAAATGAGTGCGCAAAGAATTTATTTGACGAACGTAAGACGCATGTTAACAGGTGAGATTGAAACCGTTGATGATATTCCCGTTCCGGAAAAAAATTTACTGAGTAATTTAGTTAATCTGGAGGAGCAAAAAATAGCTGCTCCCTCTGAAGAAGACAATCAATTAAGAAAAGAGGTGGAACTGGAAAATATAGGTAATCTGGCTAAGAGATCGCGTTATTCCGGGTTTAGTAAGTCGGAAGATCTTCCCATTGAGGGTATCTTTTTTGTAAATCCTCTGAAAGGGGAGATAACTTCTCAGTTTGATCTTAAAAAAAATCATATTGGTGTTGACATTGTTGCGCCAAAGAATACGGCGATAAAAGCCGCATTATCAGGCTATGTTTTTTTAGCAGACTGGACACTGGAGACCGGTCATACGATAGGTATTCAACATGCTAACAACTTAATTACATTTTATAAACACAATGCCGCCTTATTAAAAAAAGTGGGCGCCTTTGTAAAAGCTGGCGAAGCCATTGCTATTATTGGTAACACAGGTACAAAAACAGACGGGCCCCATCTTCATTTTGAATTGTGGTACAAAGGAATCGTTATGGATCCCACTGATTTTATCTCTTTCTAACCATTTAACTGAATATGCAACAATCTAATGATTCCCGACTGCAACACGCATTCAACGAAAAAGGAGAGGCACTGAGCCCACTTCTTCCTGAGCATGTCAAAAATTTTTTGATCGATATTGATGGTACTGTTTGTGACGATATTCCTAATGAAGAACCGGAAAGAATGATTTCCGTAATGCCTTATCCCGATGCTCTTAAAATTATTAATAAATGGTTTGAGGAAGGGCATAGTATTTACTTTTTCACCTCCAGAACGGAGGAACATCGTATGGTTACCGAGACTTGGTTGAACAAAAACGGATTTAAGTATCACGGGATAATATTTGGTAAACCACGAGGTGGAAATTATCATTGGATAGATAATCACATCATAAAAGCGACCAGATTCTCGGGTAAATTTTCAGACTTAGTAGTAGAAAAAAAAGATATTTTACCTAGCCAATAAGATTTTTTAGTGCCTCATCCATTTTCTTGAAGGTGAACTGGAAGCCTGCGCTCATTATTTTTTCCGAGGATACTTTGGCGCTATTTGTGAGTACTGTGGACATTTCCCCCATGGCCGTAGTTAATAACATACGAGGAATTGATAATACCATCCGCCAGGGTAACTTACTTTGTGCATTCATTGCCTTGGCAAAATCATACATTTTCTCAGGATTTGGCGCCACAGCGTTGTAAATTCCTTTTATTTGTTCATTTTGAATAGCAAAAAGGAAGAGCCTAACCAAATCTTTTTCATGAATCCATGAATACCATTGATTCCCAGGATTAAATGACGTTGATATACCCATTTTCCATGGCAACAACATTTTTTGAAGAGCACCCCCCCTTGGGCTAAGAACTATACCTATTCTAAATAGGACTAATCGGGTAGCATGGTCAGTTGTTTCAAAAACAGCATTTTCCCATGCTATACAACTTTTTGATAGAAAACCGTCACCCGCAGCATGTTCTTCAGTCAGTATTTCATTATTTCTATGACCGTAAAACCCAATGGCTCCGGCAGAAAGATATAAGTCAGGTCTGTGATAGTTATTAAAACAGTAAGCCAGGAGCTGATTACTTTTTACCCGGCTTTCAGTTATTTCCTTTTTTCTTCGTTCAGTCCATAATTTGTCCGCAACACCAGAACCAGCAAGATTTATTACAATATCTACCTCTTTAAATGCGTTCCCATCAGCAACACCTTTTTCAACATTCCATAGGAAAGTGGGAAAAACGGGATTTGTTGGTTTCGATCTGCTTATCAAACGAATATTATATCCTTCCTCTTTAAGGGTGCGTGCCAAAAGTTGTCCAACGAGTCCTGTTCCGCCAGCGATAAGAATTGTTTTCATGAGGTGAAATTTGTCTATATTCAACGATTTTAAAACCTAAAAGTTCCATATTTCAATAAAATGCGCAATAAAGGTGCAATAGTCCTTTTTACCTCGTATTTTTGTCCTAATTAAATGATTGAAATGAAATTCTTTTTGTTAGCCCCCCTAGCTATTTTGATCCTGTTTTCATCGTCTTGTGGAAGAGAAGAACAGTCAAGTATGCACAAAAGATCCTCTAATGAGGTATCCATTCGTCTGGAAGCCGAACCAGACAGATTAAATCCACTGCTCAGTACTATTTCTTATGCAAGACAAGTCTTTGATCCGCTGCATGTATATTTAATGAATTATGATCCAACTACTTTGGTGTTGGTCCCACAATTGTTAAAGGAGACCCCTAAAATTGAACTAATAAAAAGTGGCGTTTTTGAAGGTGGTACCAAATATAGTTTTGAAATCAGGGAAGAAGCCGTTTGGGACGATGGTAAACCTGTCACCGCCGCTGACTATGAAGCTACCTTGAAATTAGTTTTTAATCCCTTCTTACCCACGCTTGGGTACAGAACTTTCTTGGAGAATATCCAGTCATTTGACATAGATAAAATGAATCCGAAAAAGTTCACCATCATATTAAATGATACGTATTTTGCGGGCCTGGAATCTCTGACAAATGTGGTTCCTGTCCTTCCAAAACATATTTTTGACGCTGATAATAGTCTGGATACCGTTTCATTGTTAAAACTTATTATTGACCCGTCACCAGAAAATCAACTTAAAAATTATCCATTTATAAAGGATTTTGCGGATTATTATTTAGGGGAATTTTTTAGTAGAAATCCGGCAGGTGTCAATGGAGCAGGGCCTTATAAGTTAGTGTCCTGGCAATCGGGTCAGGAGATATTATTAGAAAAAAAGCAAGCCTGGTGGGGGGATAAACTAGCTACAGATAATCCAGCTTTTCAAGCTTTTCCCGATAAATTGTTATTTAAGATTATTCCCGACCCTGTGTCTGCTTTGGCCGCTTTAAAAAATGAAGAAATAGATGTTATGCAAAATATTGCTCCGGAAGATTATCTGGCTTTAAAGTCAGACAGTACAACAAAAGCACATTTTTCTTTCTATACACCTTCCTCTTTAAGTAGTTATTATATTTCCTTAAACACCAGATTGCCTATTCTTTCGGACAAGAAAGTGAGGAGAGCCTTTGCTCATGCCATCGATGTGGATGAACTTATCCAGAATGTTTTTATTGGTTTCGGTACAAGATGCGCAACACCACTGCACCCAAGTTCTGCAGAATATAATGCAGACCTGAAACCTATATCGTTTTCTATTGAGAAAGCTAAAAAGTTGTTGGCAGAAGCAGGATGGAGCGATACAGATAAAAATGGTATTTTAGATAAAAAGATAGGGGGTAAAAAGACCTCCCTGAGCGTGAAATATTTAGCTAATGCCAGTAAAGCAAGTTCTATGACACTTGCTGAACTTATAAAAAGTAATGCGAGAAAAGCGGGCATAGAGGTAGTTATCGATGCTAAAGATGCTAATACCTTGCTTGATAAATTGCGTAGCAGGGAATTCGAAATGATTTCAGCGGGTCGTTCTATCACACCTCAGTGGAGTCCTTCACAAAATTGGCGCACAGATGCAGATAATCGAAGTGGTTTTGGTAATGAAAAAACAGATCAATGGATTGATGAACTGGAAAGAGAACCTAATCAATCTAAAAGATGGGTGATTTCAAAGAAGCTACAGGCAGAAATTTATGAAGAACAACCTGAAATCATGTTGTTTTGTCCTCAAGAGCGTTTGGTTATTCACAAAAGATTTGAGGCGGTTTCCACAGCGGCATGGCCCGGCTTTCATCCTGTAGCTTTCAAACTCGTTAAAGACTAATAAGGTGATATGCTAACTTATTTATTAAAAAGAATTAGCACCCTACTTTTATCTTTATGGATAATATCTGTATGTCTTTTTTTTCTTCAGAAAAATGCCACAGTGGATGTGGTTATGCTTCAAAGCAAAGCAAGGTCGAATGGATCATTTTATGTTCATCCGCTAGCCGCAGAAAAAGTCTATAGAGCGGAAGCAGTAAGGCTGAATCTCGACCGACCTCTTTTTTATTTTGCTATGAAGCCTGTCATGTTTCCGGATACTTTTTATAAAGTTCAGTATCCGGAGGCGGTAAAAGTTCAAAAAAAACTATTATTAGCTACAGGAGATTGGGCTTTGGTTCAGACTTATTTCCAGACGTTGACAGCATTTTACGAAAAAGTGGCGCAGACTGAAAATGGACAAGTATCTATTTTCTGGAAACAGCAATTACAGGAAATGGCCAATACAGCTGATTTGTCGGTGGTAAAAGCCGCTTGTCAAGCTTCAGATGAAATAAGGGAGCCATACATTGAAGAATTGAGGAAAATAGAGGGTCTGTTGATTCGATTGTCATACCAATCACCTTCTTTTTTTTCATGGCTTCCTTTTCCAAGATGGAATGGTTTCGATAATCAGTTTCACCTTTGGTTCAGTAAAATTATCCACGGAGATATTGGTATTTCCTCCAGGGATGGTCGTCCCGTATTGGATAAATTAAAAGAAGCTATTCCCTGGACATTGTGGGTAAATGGATTGGCTATACTTCTGGCTTATATGTTTGCCATGCCTGTGGGGATTTTAATGGCGGTTCTTCCCAAGAGCAGGTGGTTGCGCTGGATAAACAATTTTTTACTCGCATTATACGCTTTACCAGCTTTTTGGGTGGGTAGTATGTTATTATTTCAGGCTACTTTACCAGAATATGGATTCTCCTTTTTTAGCATTAGTGGTTGGTCTGGCCTTCAACGAGAGGGAGGATTTTTAAGCCAACCGATACCTTTTTTACTTCAATTGAGCCTTCCCGTTTTTTGTATGTCTTATGGTCTTGCGGCTTATTTAACGAGTTACATGCAGTCCACTTTCTCTAAAGTTCTCAAGGAGCCTTACATGCTGTTCGCTAAAACAAAAGGGATATCCAGGACACGGCTTTATTTTAAACATGCTTTACCTAACGCTCTCTTACCACAAATCGTTTTTGTTGCCGGCATCATTCCCGCTTTAATTACAGGTTCCGTGGTTATCGAGGTTATTTTTAATATTCCTGGTATGGGTAGATTATTTATAGACTCAATGCTCAGCCAGGATTTTACCACGGTTTACTCATTCGTTTTACTCGTTTCCGTACTCACAGCGGTGGGCCTCATTGTATCAGATATATTACTTGTTGTCACCGATCCAAGAATTCGATTATCAAGGGAAAATAGAAAGGAATGAAGTTAAAAATCTTTTTTCTTATCGTTCTTTTCCTTGCCATTTTTGGTGACTGGATAGCTAACGAAAAACCGCTTTATTGTCAATATCAGGGAAAATCTTACTTTCCATTATTTGAAGTTCCTTTTGTAAAATTAGGTTGGATAGACTGGCCTGCTGCTTTTCAAAATGAAAATTGGGGGAACGTACCTTTTGAAAAAGTAGTGAAAACGCTTGTTCCTTATAGTCCTGAAACTATAGATCGCAATAATCTTGGATTAAAAAGTCCATTTGCTGCTCAAAATACAAATGGATTTCGGAACAGGCATTGGATGGGAACAGATAGAATTGGAAGGGATGTTTTGGCTGGCTGGATCAGAGGTTTCAGGTTGGCTTTGGGTATAGGTTTTTTATCGATTTTTATCGCGGGTTTAGTCGGTATATTTTTGGGTGGTTTGGCTGGTTTTTATGGTAACGATCGGTTTAATGTACCTGTTTACAAGGCTTTTGGTTTGTTTTTCTGGATCATTGGCTTTGTTTATTGGATGTATCTTGGTCTTGAGACAAATGGGAATAACCTAAGTGTTTTAATTTGGTTGGCTATCTGGGTGTTCATTGGTGCACTTATTTACATCCTGCCAGCTTTGGGTAAGAGTACCTCTTTACCTATAGATTTGATTATAAGTTTAATCATTCAGGCAATAGACGCTATCCCGGCGCTATTTTTTTTGCTCGCTTTACTTCCATTGATAAAAAATCCAACTTTATTTCATGTTATTATCCTTATTGCCTTCATAAGATGGACGGGAATAGCTCGTTTGGTAAGAGCAGAATTTTTAAGTATCAGAGATTTGGAATATATACAGGCCGCGAAACTTTTAGGTATAAAGAATTTCCTTATTTGTTGGAGGCATATTTTACCTAATGCTATGGGTTCTGTGTGGATAACCTTTGCCTATAGTTTTGCAGGAGCTATTTTACTTGAGGCATATCTGGGATATTTAGGCATTGGCATGCCGGCGGGAACCATAAGCTGGGGGAGCCAAATGCAGCAAGTAAGAGAAAACCCCTCCGCCTGGTGGTTAGCGGTGTTTCCAGGATTGGCTATTTTTTTAATTCTTTTTAGCCTTCAAAAAATGGGTGAGAAATTAGAATCTAAGGTTTCTTAACGCCTTGATTTGGGTAATATTTTATCTTGCTTTTTTTTGAGAAAAGTCTTGATTCTGCTTGTTTTTTAGGTGAATTATTTTTTCGAAATTCTGCCGTTTGATTCATGGCAGGACACCCTGTTTTCCTATTGCAGCTAGTGGAAATAGTAGAAAGTAATAAAATCATAATAAAAAAGATGCGATTTTTCATGATAATAAATTATAATTGATTGATATTTTGAAGAATAGACTATATTTGTTTTGTAAAAATAACAATAAATGAATCAAGTCGCGCTTGATTTATTTAATTATTATGCTTACATTTACAAATCTATTTTTAAAGGGGAAAATTAAACTTAAAAACTATTTTAAATGAACAAGGGAGATCTTATTAACAAAATTGCATCAAGTGCAAAAATTACAAAGGTACAAGCTACTGACGCTCTAAATGCTGTTGTAGAAGGAATTGGACAAGAACTTAAAGAAGGTGGAAAAGTAACACTTATTGGCTTTGGTACTTTTTCTGTTTCACACAGAGAAGCGAGAAGTGGCCGTAACCCAAGAACGGGTGAAACTTTAACTATTGAAAGTAAAAATTCAGTGAAGTTTAAAGCAGGTAAAGAATTATCTGATTCTGTGAATTAAGAAGTAGGATAATCTCTAAACGACAAGAGAAAAAAGGGCAATCTTGATTATATAGATTGCCCTTTTAATTTTTATCTCTCGTCATTAAATTAAATAAAATAGCGTCATGAAATTTGGTACTAAAGCGATTCATGCTGGCGTTGAGCCGGACCCGGCAACAGGGGCGGTAATGACTCCCATTTATCAAACCTCAACCTATGCGCAATCCTCTCCAGGTGTGCATAAAGGGTACGAATACGCCAGAACAGGGAATCCTACCCGCACCGTTTTGGAAAATAATCTGGCCGCATTGGAAAATGGTAAATTCGGAATCTGTTTTAGTAGTGGCCTCGCCGCTATGGATGCAGTTATCAGACTTTTACAGCCAGGAGATGAAGTGCTGGCTTGTGATGATTTATATGGTGGTTCGTATAGATTGTTGACTAAAGTTCATGGTGGTTTTGGTATTAAAAGTAGGTTCGTCGGTATGAACAATCTAACTGCTTTTGAGTCCGCAATCAGACCCGAAACTAAGCTAATATGGATTGAAACGCCAACGAATCCCATGCTGAATATCGTAGATATTTTAGCCATTTGTAATATTGCAAAGAAAAAGGGAATCCTTACCTGTGTTGATAATACTTTCGCTTCTCCGTATCTGCAAAATCCTTTGGATCTGGGGGCAGATATCGTGCTTCATTCCGCTACTAAATATATTGGTGGACATTCAGATGTGGTTCACGGTGCCATAGTAACCAATAGCGAGTTATATGCCCAGAAATTAAAGTTTATTCAAAATGCCGTAGGTGCCGTTCCAGGTCCTCAAGATTGTTTTTTGATTTTACGTGGTATTAAAACATTGCACATTCGTGTGGAAAGGGCTTGCCAAAATGCAGCTAAAATAGCCGATTTTCTTCGGTCTCACTCGAAAATTAAACAAGTGTTTTATCCTGGATTCATTGATCATCCGGGCCATGATATCGCTGCTTCCCAAATGAGGCACTTTGGTGGTATGGTTTCCTTCAATTTGTTTACCGATACCCTCGATTATGCTGAAAAATTATTGTCTAATACTACCTTGTTTACCTTAGCAGAGTCATTAGGTGGCGTTGAATCTTTAATAGGACACCCAGCAACAATGACCCATGCTTCTATCCCCAGAGAGGAGAGACTTAAAGTAGGTTTGACAGACTCTTTAATTCGACTTAGTGTGGGAATTGAAGATGTCAGTGATTTAATCGATGATTTAAATGTGGCTATTGACCATTTACCCTGATTTTTTTTGACCTTACTTATTTTTTATTCCCTTAACTAAGTATATACGCCTTTACACCTGATTTTTTAACCAATCAGTTCGCGTATTATGGAAGATTATATCTTGTTTGCCGTTGGGTTAACAAAAATTCATCATGTCGGTCCAGTACTGGGTCGTCAACTTATTCAATATTGTGGGTCACCAGAGGAAGTTTTTAATGCTTCCGCAAGGCAATTATTGAAGATACCAGGTGTCGGAAATAATATAGTCAATGAAATACGCTCCGGAAAAGTACTCGGTACGGCCGAGCAAGAACTGAAAGTGTGTGAAGAAAAAAAAATAAAAGTACTTTATTTTAAATCGTCTATTTACCCTTCCCGATTATCTGTTTTACCAGATAGTCCCATTGTGTTATATCAACAGGGGCATTTGGACTGGGAAGATAAGTTTATCTTGTCAGTGGTCGGAACCAGAAAACCATCTCCCCATGGCATTGAAGCATTGGGGAAAATTTTAGACGGTTTAAAGCCATTTAATCCCATTATTGTCAGCGGTCTGGCATTTGGCATTGATGCGGCTGCTCACCATTTTTGCCTTAAGAATGATCTGCGCACTGTGGGCGTTATTGCACACGGTATGGGTAGTATTTATCCGGCAGATCATCGTGAAATGGCTGATAAAATATCGAAACAAGGTGCCATTATTTCCGAATATCCCTGGTCTGTGAGAGCTGAAAAGGAGTTCTTTCCAATGAGAAATAGGATTATCGCTGGACTAAGTGATGGCGTGTTAGTGGTTGAAACAGCAGAAAGAGGTGGTTCCATGATAACTGCCCAACTGGCTAATGATTATCATAAGGAAGTCATGGCCTTGCCAGGTAGAATATCGGATAAATGGTCTGCAGGTTGTTTGAAAATGATAAAAACGCAAGAGGCTTCTCTTGTTTCAGCCTCTGAGGACATCGTTCGTATTCTTCAATGGAAAGAGTCACAAGAAAAACAAATGATTATTCCTTTTTTGGAACCACAAGAATTTTTTTTGTTAGATTTATATGTTGATGACCGTCCTATTTCTTTGGAATACCTTTTTATTCACGCTCAGCTTTCCATAGGTTCGTTAACACAACTTTTGCTGAACATGGAATTTAAAGGCTTGATTAAAGAATTACCGGGAAAAAGGTATCTAAAATTGATATAATGAAGATGAAGTTTTTAAATATCGGGTTTGTTTGTTCGGGATTATTTCTAATACCTTTTATTGGGTCAACGCAAGATTTGATAAAACCGTCGAAACCTGTAAATATCATTTTAATGATAGCTGACGGGGTTGGGATAAACCAAATGTCTGGTAGCTTGTATCAATACAACCATGCACTGTTGGTTGAAAAAATGCCTTTTATTGGACTTCAGAAAACGAATTCCTTTAATAGTTTAAATACCGATCCTGCCGCCGCCGCTACGGCCATTGCCTGCGGAGTTAAATCTTTTGACGGGGCATTAGGGGTTAATATGGATTCAATGTCCATGCCGTCGATGGTGAAAATAGGTGCTGATAATAATATGAAAACGGGGGTAGTAACTACGGCAAGCGTTACCCATGTGTCGTCAGCTGCCTTTTGGGCCCATTCATCTGCTTATCTCAATGAAGAATACATTGCTTCTCAATTGTCTGGCTCACCTTTAGATCTAATTATTGGTGGTGGGGAGAAATTTTTCACAGACAGACAAGATAAACAAAATCTATTGAAAGACCTTCAGGATCAGGGTTATCAGACTTTGTCCATTCTTCCTGAGGCAAAATCCTTCCCCATAGCAGATTTTTCAAAAAAATATGCTGCTTTTACGGCGCCTGATTGGCCACTCTCCGTTACTGAGGGTAGAAAATATTTATCGTCCGCCGTTTCTTTTGCTATTGATTTTCTAAGTAAAAAAGATAAAAAAAATGAAGGGTTCTTTTTACTGGTGAACAGCGCGCAAATTGCTCTGGGTGCCAAACTCAATAACCCCGATTATATGCTGTCAGAGTATAACGATTTCGATGAAACGCTGGCGAAAGTACTGGATTTTGCTGAAAGGGATAATGAAACATTGGTTATCGTTACTTCGGCGTATGAAACAGGAGGATACTCAGTAAACCCAGGATCAAAGCGAGAGAAATTACAGCACGAGTTTACTGGAAAAACAACAACCGGAACTTTAGTCCCTGTCTTTTCTCAAGGTCCGGGTGCTATAAAATTTACCGGATTCTTTGAAAATGTTGACTTTTTACCGAAATTAAAAGCCTTATTTGGTTGGAATTAAATGCCTTTCAGCATGATAAGAGGAACGAACCAAAGGCCCACTTTCTACATAATCAAATCCGCGGCGTAAACCCTCCTCTTTATAGAAAGCAAAGGTGTCGGGGTGAACAAATTCAGCAACGTCAAGGTGCATTTTAGTGGGTTGTAAATATTGTCCAATGGTAAGCACATCACAACCATGAGCTACCAGGTCATCCATTGTTTTTAAAACTTCATCTCTTGTTTCGCTCAGACCGACCATTATTCCCGATTTGGTCCTTTTTCCAAAGGCTTTGGTTCTTTTAATCTGCTCTAAACTGCGATCATATTTTGCCTGCGGTCTCACTAATCGGTAGAGTCTTTGCACGGTTTCCATATTATGGGAAACTATTTCCTGACCAGCACTTATCATTCTTTCTAAGGCCGCCCAATTTCCTTTTACATCAGGAATGAGGCTTTCAATGGTTGTATTGGGGCTCAGTA
The DNA here is from genome assembly GCA_027488135.1 of Saprospiraceae bacterium. Lineage (GTDB taxonomy): Bacteria > Bacteroidota > Bacteroidia > Chitinophagales > Saprospiraceae > BJGN01. The sequence continues at coordinate 18,253 of JAIYCH010000071.1, forward strand.
ATTTAATCTGATGAATGGTTTGGTACCAAACTTCCGCCCCTCTGTCTGCTAATTCGTCCCTGTTTACTGATGTTATCACAGCATGTTTTACCTGCATTAACAGGACAGCTTCAGCCACTCGTCCAGGCTCTTCTATGTCATATTCGGTTGGTTTTCCCGTTTTTACGGCACAAAAAGAGCAAGACCTCGTGCATATATTACCTAAAATCATGAAAGTGGCGGTACCAGCTCCCCAACATTCACCCATATTGGGGCAACTTCCTGACTGGCATATAGTGTGTAATTTATAGGTGTCAACTAATTCCCTGACCTTCTTAAACTCGGGACCGATAGGAAGCTTAACTCGAAGCCAATCGGGCTTTTTTGCAGGTCTTTCCTTAGAACCTGCAATGGGTAATTCAACCATGAATCTGTATTATCTTTAAATGACTATTTCCTTTTTCCAAGACGTAAATTTACAAAAAAATTGAGGAAAATATTTTGGTTATTGTTAATGCCTAATATATCATTATCGGCCAGAATAGGTACATCTCTGATAAATGCGTCTGCCATAAGACCAATTTCAGCAGATCGGATAAATTCACCGTAAGCGCCCCAATCGAAATGTAAACTTCCTTTTATGTTGATACCAGGTACTATACCCAGTTCATCTAACCCTTTTGTTAGCTTATCTGCTCCAAAGATGTCGTCCCAATTCAAGAAACGTGAGACATTTTCATCGGAGTACCTTTCACTTCGAATACTGGTGAAATTGCCAGGATTGTCAGAGGTGTGCCTTAAAATAAGATAGTAGGGTTTTAGAAGACCTAATGTTGGCCCTCCTTCATAACTTACGCCAACAGCTAAACCCTTTCTTTTTCCCTTTTCAGATAAAAACCTCTTCTCTCCAACGCCTACTCTCAGTGGGTAAAAATTATTTTGTTTGCCAAAAATAAAGCCACGGTATGTTCCCCTTGGACCCGACAAAGAAATATTTTTTTGTTGCCTTGATTCAATGGGGTCTTTTAATTCACCAAATTCTGCAAAGTAATATTGCGATAGGTTATATTTTTTAATCTTTCCCAGTTGGTAGCCAAAACTGAATCCATTCGTATAAATCCGCGCGTTAACCCCACTCTCTTTTTGAAATAAAATACCTTTATCCTGATTGTAATTATTTCTTCCCAATGATAAGGTTTGTTGTGCTGCCAGGCTTACACATAATACCATGCCTGTTAAGGTCAAATACATTAACCTAAAATCAGGACCAGCATTTATTATTTTATCGTTGGACATTTTACTTCATTTTATGTAATACAATTTTTAACTCGCTTAGGTTCATGCAGCTTTAAATGCTTTTTTTATTAATGATAAATATAACAAAAAAATGTTAATTTACCTTCCATAAATGAGGCCTTAACATGTTGGACGTTTTAATATATAGTGAGCATTCGTCAAATAGATTCCAATATGTACTTGATTGGATTTTTAAGGGAGTTTCTTCTTTTCAAATCACTCATGATGTTGATCTCGCCAACACATATTCCGGCCCTATCATTATTTATAGTAATAGGGATATTCGTAAAGATGCTTTGAAAATACCAGATAGTGGATATTTGTGGCTTCGTAAGAGCGAGCCAGTATTACCTGATTTGGCATTGGTTACCTTTCCTTTGAATAATATCAATGTAGATATTTTTTCTTTTATTTTTTATTCATTGGCCAGATGTGAGGAATATAATAAAAGTGATCTTGATGCATGGGGCCGGTTTAAAGCCGAAAATAGTATTGCATTCAAGAATAATTATTTGCAAACACCCTACGTGGACTTAGTTAAGGTCCGGTTGTTTGACTTTTTAAAGGAAAAATGGCCTTCTTTTTTGGTTCCTTTACCCATTTACAAAAGACAAATTTCTTATGATATTGATGTCGCCTGGGCTTATCTTTATCGTTCTCTTCCAAGACATTTTTATGGTATGTGTCGGGATGTATTCCGGTGTGATTTTTCTTCAATTTACCAAAGATGGCAGGTCCTGACGGGTAATGAAGTAGATCCATATTTTACTTTTAGTCGCTTGTTAACCACCCATGCCGCTTTGGGAGATCAGCCCATATTTTTTTGGCTGATGGGCAATAAATCCAAAATTGATCGTGCTGTAGGACTAAAATCCAAAGCGTTTAAACAATTAATCCGAGATGTATCCAGTAGATATCGTATTGGTTTACATCCATCAATGAAAAGTGGATTAGCCTTTGAATGGCTACAAAACGAATATGACTTATTGTGCACCTTAGCTGAAAGAAAGATTATTCATTCGAGACAACACTATCTTCTTCTAAATATGCCCGAGACTTACCATAATCTAATTAAAATGGGCATTGAAAATGACTATTCTATGGGTTATGCGAGTCAATGTGGCTTTCGTGCGGGTACTTGTTTTCCATTTCTTTGGTTTGATGAACAGAGAGATGTCTGTACCAATTTAACTATTCATCCTTTTCAGGCCATGGATGTGACCTTTTGGGTATATGGAAAAAATACATCAGAAGATATTTTAGCTAACCTTGAAAACATAGAGAATCAATGTAAATCTGTGGGTGGTACCTTTACTTTTATCGCTCATAATAGTTCTTTTTCAGGTCCGGGAACCTGGAAGGAGTGGGAAGACATTTATTTCACCTTTTTAAAAAATTCAAATATATGATTACTATAATTCATGATACCCCTTCTATCGCGGGTAATTATTTAGCAGAATTACGCGATGTTACCGTGCAACAGAATAAGGTACTTTTTCGCAGAAATATTCAAAGACTGGGTGTTTTTATGGCACACGAATTAAGTAAGCATTTATCATTTGAAATAAAAAAGATTCAAACGCCATTAGGCATTGCTGATTGTACGATGGTGAATACCCCCATCGTTTTAGGAACCATTTTAAGAGCAGGATTACCCATGCACCAAGGATTTCTGGATGTATTTGATGATGCTGAAAATGCTTTTTTAACGGCTTTTAGAAAACATCATGGAAGTGGAAAATTTGACATTGAAATGGAATATGTTTCATGTCCCGATCTTACAGATAAATGCCTTGTTTTAATAGATCCTATGCTCGCAACCGGGGCATCTATAATAAAAGCGGTTGAATATTTAGCTAAATATGGACAACCGTCGTCGATTCATATTGTTTCTGCGATTGCCTCAAAGGAGGGGCTGAATCAAGTGCATAAGAAATTACCACAGGCTCACCTTTGGATTGGTGATGTGGATGAGGAATTAACAGCAAAATCTTATATCGTTCCAGGTTTAGGTGACGCAGGTGATTTAAGTTTTGGAGAAAAATGTCAAGATTGATTTCCATATATTTATAAACCGGGCAATTATTTTTGTTTATTTACCGTGATTTATTTCTTATATTTTTGTCGATTCTCTTATGAATAGGGTGGATTTCAGTACAACATTAGGAAGGGTGGTAATAGGTTGGATTTTACCTTTGTTCTTAATACTTTGAAATAAAAGTAGGGCAGCCTCCTTTCCAATGGAAAATGCAGGTTGCGTAAGCGTCGATAAAGCAGGGTTTAATAAAGCAGCAGTGGGCAAATTTGAAAAACTAATGATTTTTAATTGTTTGGGTATCCTGATGTTGATTTCTTTGCATATATGATAGGTTTGAATGGCTAATTTTTCTACAGATGAAAATATGCCCATTGATTCTGGTAAAGGTTGTAAGGAATCTCTGATAATTTGAAAACTTAAGGTTTCGTCCGTTCCGGCTTCTATAATATGAATGTGATCAGGTTGAATTTGATATTGTTTTAGTGCGGCTAAAAATCCGTCTTTTCGATGATTAATAGCAGACATTTGGCTGGAAAGAGAAAGGAAGGCAAAATGTTTACACTGGCTTTTTATTAAATGTTCTGTGGCTTGAAAACCAGCTTGATAGTCGTCAGTAGTAACTCTTGGCGCATCAATATCAAAATTGGCTCTGTCAAAAAAAACAAAGGGAATACCTTTTTGCACCAATTCATGATAATGAGCATTATTATTTGAAGAACCTGAAGATGATATTAGGATGCCATCTACTCGGCCATTTAATAAATGCCTGATAATCTGTTCCTCTTTTTCCGGTATTTCATGGGTTATATAGATAAGGACATGATATTTTAATTCCTCGGCAATAGATTCAATACCATTGATGACCAGGGAAAAAAAGTTATGCGCAATTTCGGGTATCACCACGGCAATCGTTTTACTGGAATTTCTCCTTAAGCTACTGGCAAATGGATTGGGTTGATAATTTAGTTGTTTTGCCAGCGCTAATACTTTTTCCTTCGTTTCAGCTTTTATCTCATAGCTGTCATGTAGTGCTTTTGAAACGGTAGAAACGGACAGATTAAGTTCCTTTGCCAACTTTTTAATATTCATATTTTCCATGTCCTTTTCATTTTTAAAGGTTAAGTTACTTTAATTTATCTAATTATGGGGGAAGAGTACGAAAACGATTTCGTAATTAAAAATGGAGGTTTGTATAATCGCCTATTTAAATTTTAGTGGAAAGTAGGGTGAATAAACTTGGGTAACCGCAAACAATTGTTGTATAATAATCTGTCAGTATTTGTTTCGCTTTCAGGATAATTACCTCTTATCTTGTTTTATTAGTAAAAATGAAGGAAATTCATAATCTTAAATTTCATTTGATTGATTATTTTGATAATAAATTGTAAAATACTTGCACATGTTTAAATGGTTCGTTCTTTTTATCAGTTGCTCTTTTGTAAGTGATTCTTTTGCGCAGAGGTATAAGGAAGTCATCTACGAGCGTATTGACACCCTTTCTGATGTTCCTTACCATCGTTCTTTGGGACTTTCAGGCCAAATGCAGCAGCATTTGCTCGATGTTTATCTGCCGCCGCAACAGGATACCTCGTTGAAAAGACCGCTTATGATTTTTATTCATGGTGGCGGATTTAGAAATAATACAAAAGTGGGTTCATTTAATGGATTGGTTTGTACAGGCTTAGCTCAAAAAGGATATGTCGCTGCATCTATTGATTATAGACTCGGTATTGACTCTTCCAATAGTGATGAGGCATACTTTGAAGCTTTTGTCAGAGCAGTTCAAGATGCAAAAGCGGCGGTAAGATATTTAAAAGAAAATGCATTAGCCTTTAGAATCGATACCGCTCAGGTTTTTATCATGGGAAGTTCGGCGGGGGCTATGACGGCATTGGGGGTAGCTTATTTAGACCAATATGAAGTTCCCGTTTCCGTTTCTTCAAAATGGGGCTTATTGGATCCGGTAAATTCAACCGTTTCCTCCAATGTTCATGGCGTCGTAAATTGTTGGGGTGCATTAACCAACCTTTCGTTTATGAAAGAAAGGGATGTTCCCGTTTTTTCAGTTCATGGAGAAATGGATAAGACCGTACCCTTTGATTCTTCCTATTCGTGGCATGGTTTCAAATACGGAAGTCTTCCCATTTTTTTTTTTTTTTTTAAAATAGGTTTGCCAACAGGGTATTTACCGTTTCCTGGCACAGGACATAAAAAAAAAAAAAAAAAGGAAAAGCAAAGTGCTGCCTTGGATGAAATAGTTCACTGGTTATTTACTCAGTTGAAACCTAATAAATCGACGGGTAAAGCGGGAATAAAAAGATTTGAAAATGAAATCCTTGTTTTTGATAGTCTGAACAATACTGTAAACTATCCGGAAAATTCTGTGCTCGTCTCAGGTAGCAGTTTTGTAAGGCTTTGGAAAAATGTGGCTGATGATTTAGCCCCCTTGTCGGTTATTCATAGAGGATATGGAGGGAGTAATATACCAGAAATGGCCTATTATATGGAACGTATTGCCAATCCACATAATCTGAAAGCAGTAGTCTTATATACAGGAAGTAATGATTTAACGGTTTCGAATAATGATAAATCACCTGTTCAGATTCTTGAAACATATAAGCAAATAATCCATACGCTTAGGAAAAATTTTCCAGCAATACCCATTATTTGGATTGAAATTTCGCCTTCTCCAAGAAGATGGAAGGTTTGGGATAAAATAGAGGAAACAAATACGCTCATACGGGAATATTCAGCCTCCCAACCATTTTTGCACACCGTATCAGTGAAAAATGCTTTCCTTGATGAATCAAGTCAGCCTATTGGTAAATATTTTGGTAAAGATAACCTGCATTATAATGAGGAAGGTTATGTAGTTTGGGGAGATACACTGGCTCCTCAAATCCATAAAATATTGAATGTCAAATAGTTTACTAAAAAAAAGAAGCCCGGTTAATCTGCATTAACCGGGCTTCTTATGTATGAATATTACCTGTTTATCTGATGGTTATATTCGTCGGACTTAAGGTTCTTCTTAAGGAAACCAGATCGTTTGCCGTAACAGCCTCCACTTGCAAACTAAAAGATTTTCCCTTTTCGTTTGGTACCGTGTAAGGAACAGTGATAACATGTACTCTTTCCGCTGCCGAGAAATTAGCAACAAATGGAACACTCCTTACGAAATTATAAGTGCCTGAAGTACCAATTCTTTGGTAAAACTTAAACTCTTTAATGTCCGTATTTAAGGCATGTGCCTTGATGGTAAGATTTACGGTGCTATTTGCATCGGCAGTGGAAACCGGAGAGGTCAGTGCAGATACTTGGGCAACATCGCCCACAATTTCAAATAAATCACTTGTAGGATTATATTCCTTGTGACAGGCAGAAAGAAGTACAACCAGAAGTAATAGAATATTATTAAGAATTCTCATCGTTTAATACTGTTTAAAAATTAATTAAAAATCCACATTTTAACGTCAAGGTCGCGAAAGTTTTGTGTTGCATTCGCTGAATTCCTGGATGTTTCTGAGGTGGGATAAGCTGCTCTCTGAATCCACTTGCCTTTTAAATCTGGATTATGATTTGCTGGTAAGGATAAACCTGGTATGACAGAACTGCTATAATCGTAGCGACGTAGATCGGTCCATGCTTCAGGATTAAGGAAAAGAGCCTTGTATTTCTCGGAAATGATTTGAGAAATGGTTAGTTTATCGGCTCCAACGGCAATTTTAGGATTAGAGGTAAAGGCCGTAATATTTGCAGCGGATACACCAATTTTAGTCATATTGGCTCTAATGCCCTCTAAGTAAGCATTGTAAGCGTCGGGATTACCTTTTCCACCGTTCTGTAATAATCTTACCTCAGCTTCAATAAACTTAGCTTCTGCATAGGTTATCATTTGAAGGGGAGCTAATAAACTGAAATTCCAACCAAAAAAATTGGTTCTGTCGTTATAAACGGTGGTCGCACCAGCACCTGTTCCCGGATTTGTTCCTTTAAATAAAGGGTCAGCCGCTACATTTTTAAAAGCAAGAAGAGAAACCCTTGGATCAACTACTTCCTGTACTGTACCATTCATAAGATTCATAAACTGTCCACCAAAAGTGGTAGAAAGGTTTCCTGTGTTATTGGCTAAGGCAATAGAATGCCATGGACTGAAATTCCTGTCAGTATAAACCAGTTGGAAATCTTCCGTATTTAATTTTATTCCTTTGCTTAAAGCATCTAAAATAGCAGGATAAGCAGCCGCAGCACCAGTTTTCTTTGCCGTATGAAGCAAGTATCTTGCTTTTAGCGTTTGAGCCGTTTTTAACCAGTTGCTGATATTTCCTCTGTAAACAATATCGTCGGTGCCTGGTTTGAATAAAGATTCAGTAGCGCTTAATTCAGTAATAGCTTCATTCAAAAGACGTTGAATATCTTTGTAAATCTCCTCTTGTGTATCGTATTTTGGTGCGAAATCTGTCAATTGGTTATCTGAACTTTTATAAGGAATATTTTCCCAGATAGTCGTTGCTAACCCCAGATTGTAAGCAATAACAACTTTAGCCAATCCACTATAATGTGGAGAGTTGGTGCTATTTGCTTTCTTAATCATTGCATTGGCATTGGGTATAATATTTAAGTATAAATTAACCCAAACCCCGTCAAAAGTACTTCTTAGGTGTGAATCAGTGCCCGAAGCAACCAAACTACCTATTTGTTGAATATAAGAGCTGCTAATAGACGCAGCACTTTGTGTTGAATTGGCTGAGAAAAACAAAATGGTAGGCGTCAAGGTGTTCAAACTTGCGTCATTTGTTTTATTGGGATCAATATTAGTGTCACCACCAATGTAGCTTTCACAGTTAGTTACCGTCAATATAAGCGCTAACCAAATTATTTTTTGCAAAAATTTATTTTTCATTATCATCAATTTCTGTTTTCAAAATGGGTTTATTAAAATCCAATGTTAAGGTTGAAATTTATATTTCGCGTATTAGGCGTATTTCTGCCTGTAAACCCAACGAGGTTAGAACCAGAACCAAAAGCAAGCGCTTCAGGATCATATCCTCTGAAAGGAGTAGATAAAAAGACATTACTAGCTGAAATACCTAATCGAGCTGATGAAATGGCTTTTCCAAACAAAGATTTTGGTAAACTGTAAGAAAGATTAATATTTCTAATTCTAAACCATGAAGCGTCCTG
>JAIYCH010000039.1 GCA_027488135.1 Saprospiraceae bacterium
ATCGGTGGTTTATGGAGCTTTTTGTTGATGCCTTTGACTGGGTCATGGTGCCCAATGTATATGGTATGAGTCAGTTTGCCGATGGGGGAATCATGTCGACCAAACCCTATATCAGTGGCAGTAATTATTTAATGAAAATGAGCGATTACCCGAAGGGAGAATGGCAAGCTGTCTGGGACGGTCTGTTCTGGCATTTCATGGACAAACAACGGGCATTTTTCTTGAAAAATCCGAGATTAGGGATGTTAGTCAGAACTTTTGATAAAATGTCAGAGGACAAAAAACAAGAACATTTAAAAAATGCTGATTTTTATTTAAATAGTTTATGAGGATTATCATATCTGATAAGTTAAAGTTCATCGTACTTTGTCCCTACTTTTGTTCTAAATTATTTAACCCCCCATTTTTTACCCAAAAAATCATTTTATGGATTTAAAAAACATTCAAACCGAGATTGATGCGAGTTATTTATATAAGCAACTTAGCATCGCAGAAAAAGATATAAATGTTGCCCATGTTTTTGCCCAGATGAGTGAAATCGAGCTCAGTCATGCGATTGCCTTTGCTAAAAAGTTTAATCTGAGCGTTGAAAATCTTCCTAAACCTTCCCTTAGGGCCAGAATACTGAATAAAATTGGAGAAATAATTGGTTATGACTATGTATTAGGGGTATTGCTAGATACGGAAAAAAGCATTTCATCGGCGGTACAACATGCCAGAAAAAATACGAATTCTCAAGGTTCCATTTCTGATACGGCGCATGTGACCATTCTTAAAAACATTTTAAATAATCATAAAAATATATCCAGTGATAATCTGGCAAGGTTTGAGAAAAAACACCGTTCTGTGGGTGGAAATGCATTGAGGGCTGCCGTTTTAGGTGGTAATGATGGGTTAGTTTCCAATTTCAGCTTGGTAATGGGTATTGCTGGCGCAACCAGTGGACAATCAGAAGTTTTACTGGCAGGCTTAGCCGGACTATTAGCTGGTGCATTATCTATGGCATTGGGTGAATGGATATCGGTAAAAAGTTCCCAGGAACTATATGAAAATCAGATGGCTTTAGAAATGGAAGAACTGGAAACAAATCCAGAGGGGGAAGAAAAGGAACTGGCGCTCATTTACATAACGAAAGGGATTCCAGAATCTCAAGCCATGCAAATGGCAAAAGAAATTATGTTAGATAAAGGACAGTCACACGATCTATTGGTCCGGGAAGAATTGGGAATAAACCCTGAAGAAATGAAAGGTTCTGCGATGGAGGCTGCCGTCACTTCTTTTATTTTATTTGCCATTGGCGCTATTCTACCCGTTATTCCTTTCTTTTTTGTTGGAGGTATGATGGCTGTTCTTTTCAGTGCCACCTTAAGTGCTATCGGTTTGTTTATTATCGGAGCAGCAATCACTTTATTTACAGGTAAAAATGTGCTTTTTTCGGGATTCAGACAAGTTGCCTTTGGATTGATTGCTGCCGCAATAACTTTTGGTATTGGTCATTTTATCGGGATTTCCATAGCTGGATAAAATACAATACATGCGTGAATACAATGAACTTCCCACGGCAAAATCAAAAAATATCGGTCAGATTGCTCTTGAGGTAGTCAAAGAACCAATGTTTGTTTTACTGTTAAGTTCCAGTACTGAAGTTGGGGTAACCCGTAGCGTATGCTACGAAGATGGCGGGGCAATGCCCTGTGCGTTTATAAAAAGAATACATCTACGAATAAACAATATGTTTAAACCGAAGACGTCGTCTGAAATCTTCAAAAATTCTGTAAATCCTGATTCAGAATCAAGTATTATGGGTAAATATTAAATCAAAACCTATCTGGGAGAAGACGCGAAGCATCGGGGAGAAGACGCGAAGCATCGGGGAGAAGACGCGAAGCATCGCGTCTCTACTGTAATTTTATGCCGCCAGGGGCCTAATGATCTATAAACATGTGACCCCAAGGTGTCAGGCATGAATCACAAACGCTTATTAGCCCGATTTACAAAGTAACATAAAAAAGGGAGGCTATCTTTTAGACAGCCTCCCTTTATTTTAATTAAATGGAAGAAAGATATTCCACTAAATCTCTTATTTCACGTTTTGATAAAACGGATCCCATGGCAGGCATGGCAGATGGGAAATTTTCTCTGCTTTTTATCCTTGAAATGGGAACTCTTAATGGTTCCGCTGCGGAGGTTTTCAATAAAAGCTCCTCTGCATTTTCCCTCATCAAAACACCACTCACCTCTTGTCCGTCGGCCAAAACAAGGGAAACCATGCCAAAACCGGGAGCAATACGAGCACTTGGCTCAATGAGAGATTGGAGGATTTGTTCTCTGCTCAGTGATTTTCCAATATCTTTCAAATTAGGACCAACGATACTTCCTCCATCTCCTACAGCATGGCATCGAATGCATTGAGCGGCTGAATTATTTAGAAAAATATTTCTTCCCTCTCTGACATTTCCACCATAGAGAGCATCATTGTATTGATCTGTTTCAGACCCTTTACCTTTAATTTTATCCACTTTCGCCAATAAATCAGTATCTTTTGTGGCTTCCACCGACTCTATAAGATCAAGTTTCACGTTAGGTGAAAGTTTGGCCTCCGCCATTTTATCAATTAATTCTGACAAAACAACGCGGGTATTATCAATCGGCATTTGGCTCAACACCTTAAAAACCTGTTGTTGCTCTTGAAAACTACCATTTTCAAAAACAGGATTTACAATCAAGGAAAGGCCTTCTTTACTTACATTAAGTTTATTTATGAGGCCCAATGCAGTAGTTCTCACTGTTTTGTCCTTGTCACTAATACCTTTCTTTACTAAATCCGCAATCGCTGCATATTTTAGATTTGCCAGAGAGGTAATGGTTGCTACCCGGACTTCAGGACTTTCTGAAGAATGGAAGATATTTGCCAGAGATTCGTTATAGTCTGCAATATTCAACTCTGACAATAATTTAACGGAAGATATTAAAACAGCTGGATTATTACTTTGAAGGAAGCTCACCATTTTATTTTTGATTTTTGCATTGACCAATGCGGCATCGCGCACTAATTCACCGCGAAATCTTCCGTCCACTCTATCGAGCACGGAGGGATTTGCCCAGGTACCAATAACAGATAGCGCCTCCGCCTTCAATTCTTCCGGAATATTTTCCTTTTCGGCATAAGCAATCAGCAAATCTAATTCCTTTTCTCCGCCAACTCTTAAACAGGCATTAATAGCACGTCTCATCAAAGGCTCGTTGGTAAAACGGGACTGACCTAGCATAGCTGCTAAAGCAGGTAAGGCAGGTACTATGGACAAATCGTCATTAATAGCCCTTGCCGCTTCTGTAACAATATATTCGTCCTCATCATTTAAAAAAGAAGCCATTTCCTTATGTTTCCATTTTCTCAGGACCAATACTGCCAATAAGCGAAGCGATTTATTAGCATTTGATTTCAACTGAAGGATAGGTTCCATTTCCCCAATTCTGATAAGAGCTAAAACGGCGGCATGTCTCAAATAAACATCTTCATCTTTATTCTTTTGCACCATTGTTAAAATGGCATTGATTGCCTTTTTATCTTTAATTCTACCAATGGCTTGGGTTGCAAAAAAACTCACTCGAGGATTTGAGTGGTTGATTAGCTGGATAATCTTATCATTTGCAGCTGCAAAACGAACATCACCCCATGTTTTAAGTGTTTGTGCTATAATTTCCTGATCCGTGTCATTTAGAAGGGAAATAAGTGATGCAGCGGCATTTACCTCTTTTTGAGCAAATTGGCCGATGCCCCAAATTGCGTGAATACGGGCCAGTTGATTTTTCTTATCTCCAATAACCTGTTTAAATATCTCCAAACCCTTAGCACCACGAGCGACCAATTCAAATTGCGCTTTTAGCCTGATCCTATAATCCTCGTAAGCTAACAGACTTGCCAGTTGAGATTCTTCCAATTTATTGAAACGTTGTATCATCCATTTTTTTGTCTCTAAGCGTTTTGCGGCAAAAGCTTCATCTGTTGATTTAACATCAATTTTCCAGATTCGTCCATAATTCTTAGTATCCCAGCCAGTGACCCAATCAGCAGCATATAGGGCACCATCTATTCCAAAACGGATACCTGTTGGCAAAATACCTGTGGTTAGCATTTTTTCACCATCCAGGACAAAGGAAGCACCTTTAGGCTTCAGGCCAAAGGAATAAATATGAGAACCGGAAGAATTTCCAACAAACTCAACCAGGAAAAATTTATTCAAATAATCCTTACCTAAAGCGGTTCCTGGATTATACACCATACCTGTTGGACCATTGTGGAAATTTTGAATCGGAGGGATGATATAGGCAGCCTGCCCTTCCCATCGGGCAGTATAACGTTTCTCTTTCATCCAGACATTATAACCATTATTTCTGGGATCGGTATATTTTCCATATTGCCAGTTAGAACGCCAGCCAGAATCACTTCCGTCAACTAAATGCACCAATCTTTCACTTTCTCCCTGATGATCGCCATCATTATCAGAAGAAATAAGATTGCCATATTCATCGAAAACGAACTCATGATCATTTCTTATTCCATGAGAGACTACTTCGAAATCAGAACCATCCGGATTTGAACGAACCAAGACCCCTTCATTGGGATATTCGTGTTTCACCCCCGCTTTATCTACGATATTTGCACCAATATCACCAATTTGCCAGTAAATTTTGCCATCCGGGCCTTGAATTACCCCAGACATACCGTGAGCACCAAAGCCAATATGCACGGCATAACCATGGCTGATGAATTCTTTGGATTCATAAAAGCCATCTTTATTCTTATCAGTCAGACGCCACATATCAGGGCCTGTGCACCAAAATGCGTCATTTTCTCTGATGAGAACACCACCTGCCACATCGGTAATTTCCTCACTTGGACCGACGAAAACCTTTGTGGATGTTTCGGCGATACCATCCCCATTTTTGTCTTCAACCCGCCATATTTCATCTTTTTCAACCGTTAAATC
>JAIYCH010000038.1 GCA_027488135.1 Saprospiraceae bacterium
CCATGTTACCCACGCGGTAATTTGCCAACATGGCGGTGGTATCCGCGTCTCGCAGATAAGGTAATAACATTCTCGTCGTGTCCGAAATATTCATTTTACCCATGTTACCCAAGCGGTAATTTGCCAACATGGCGGTGGTATCCGCGTCTCGCAGATAAGGTAATAACATACTCGTCGTGTCTGCATCTCTCAAGTATGGTGATAACATATTTGACATATCTGAAATATTTAATTTAGCGTTAATAAGCGTTCGGTAATTTGCCAACATGGCAGTGGTATCCGCATCACGCAAATAAGATAATAACATGTTCGTCGTGTCCGAAATATTCAATTTATCAATATTACTCACGCGGTAATTTGCCAGCATAGCGGTGGTATCCGCATCCCTCAGATAAGGTAATAACATTTTCGCCGTGTCAACGATATTGACCTTGGAAATAATGCCTGTCTGGTAATTTGCTAACATGGCAGTGGTATCCGCGATATTTACCTTAGCGTTGATGCCCGTTCGGTAATTCGCCAGCATCCTTGCGGTGTCCGCATTATTTATTTTTCCGTCCAACGTTAAGATATTGGTGTTCAGTTGATTTAAATCGACCTTTTGATTTAATCGATTTGATAAAGATGCTGTATCTGTTGCGCGCAAGTAGGGACGCAGCAGATTCATGGTTTCGCTGAGATTCAATTTATTGTTCCATGCCGCAGTATCTGGCGATCTTATTCCTTTAGCCACGCTGGCATTATACACAGGATCCATTTCTGTGAAGCTACTTAATTTTTTATTCCAGTAAGCAGTGTCAACTGCGGTAATTCCTTTGGAAATGCTGGCATTAAAAGAAGGATCCGTTTCTCCAAAGCCGCTTAATTTATTATTCCAATAGGATATGTCGCTTTCCGTGATTCCTTTTGAAATACTTTTAATGAAAATGGGATCTGTTTCTGTATTCCATAAGGCGGTATCTGCCGCTGTAATACCTTTGGCTATACTCTTATTAAAAAGTGGGTCTGATTCCGTGACCGGGGTACTCAGTTTTTCTGCCGTTACGGCGTATATCGCATAGGGAACACTTAGCATTTGTGAAACGATGATCAGACTATAATTTTTACCCCCCGTCGGATCTGTTTCCGATTTGATGAAAAATGGACCTCGCGTCCAGTCTATTTTCGATATAGCACCCTTCAGAATGTTTCCCTTACCTATGGTAATATAAGCCAATCCGTTCAAATTGGTCTTTACCTTATGCTCCTCCTCATACCACACCGTGTCTGCCGCATTACCCCCTAACAGACCTATGCGTATGCCCACCGTTGTATTGGCCACTAATTCGTTATTTCCATTTCTGATGACCATCTGGTAGCTAAATGAGTTCGGTACTTGCGCCATACTCAAATAATTCAATGTCATGGTTAAAAGAAGGAATAGTCCCTTTTTCATATTCTTAATCATTTTTCTTCTGTTTGGAATGAGTAGTTGGCAGTCCTTTTTTTGTCTCCTTTTCCTGTTTTTTCTTCAGCTTTGGTTTTTCAGACAAGCTGTAGGCAACAATAAGGAGATGACCCATATTAGGAAGACTGTTTACCGCCGTTAAGGCAATATCAAACTGGTAACCTGCTGTGAAGGGATATTTCGATATCATGGCATTCATGCCCACCGATCTACTTTTACTGAACACCGAATATTCATAATTCCTGTACACCGGAGCTACGCTGAAGTGGGCGCCTGAAGGCAGATTAAATTTGATATCGACCATCATATCTATTTGATAATCGGCACTTTGCTGCGTCCTCAATAAAAAACCCGGTGAAATCTCTATATTTTCACTCACCTTAAGCTTTACCCCAGAGGATATGAAAGTGAGAAAAGCATTTCGAATATCATTTTCATTCATAAAAAGGTCATTCACCTTAGGTATGAGGTTGTAAGCGGAGATACCCAGATGGAATCCGTGAGAATGAAAGTGGAAGCCTACATTGGCATTTGGATAGGCATTAAAAAACTTATGGTCATCGTTAAACAGATTATTGTCCACATTTCCCGACAACAGCCCCAATCTATCTATCCGATACTGATTGTACGTAACAGATATACCAAAAGACAGACCCGTCAAGGGCTTTTTTGAGCCTCTCTCAACGTTCTCTATGTGGTAGGCAAACGTAGATTCTAAGCCAACGAAAGAGACGGCCCCATTCTGATCTTTAAATCCATTGACCCCCAGTCCAATTTGATTTTTTGTTATAGGATAGTCGATGGATAACAATTGGGAGTTTGGTGAATTTTCAAAGCCAATCAAGCGCTTGCTGTACACCAGCATCGCATTTCCCGATCGGTTAGCCCCCGCCAAGGCAGGATTAATCAGATAGGGTTTAAAATAATGCTGGTTTTGGAAAATGTAATTTTGTCCAAAACAAATGATTCCCTGAAAGACAAGAAAAAGAGTCCAGATTTTCTTCATATCGCTATTTATCTCATCAGGGTGAAATTCCCCCTCAACGATTCGTTTTCATTTAATTTTACCAAATACCAGTATGAATCTACCGGAGCGGGTATATTGTTAATTAATCCATCCCAACGGAAGCCATTTCCAATGTTCTCCGCCAACAAGCGCCCAAATCTGTCAAAAATGAACACCTTAGCGTTGGGCAGCAGAGCCAGTTCAGGAATGGTCCAATGATCATTAACACCGTCGCCATTTGGAGAGAAGAAGTCACTCACTTTAATCATTTCACTATCCAGCACCTTCACGGATACATTACATGCTTTCCCTCCAATCTGCAAAGAAAATACGGCAGTCCCTGAATTGGTAGGTTTTCCCAGCAGGGTATAATTTAGTACGCCCCCTGCCTGGTTGAGCAAAAGGGCATCCGCTTTCAAAAAGAGCCCGTTAACCCCTTGCGATGAGAGCGAAACTGGCGCAGTTTTGACATTATTACCCCCTGAATAGGTAATACTTACCACTCCTGAATAATCCAGATTTTTCCCCACTGCCGAGGGATACAAGGATAGGTTATCGCAAAGCAAAACAGATAATTCTGGCTGAGGACTATACACCCGCAGACTAATGGGGCAGGTTTTGGTTCCAAAAACAAGATTAAACAGGGCAATACCTGTGTCCGTAGGCACCCCTTTAAGCACCAGTTCAATGGAGCCATTTCCTTTGACTAATTTGCCTGTTGGTAAGGTCATTGTCAAACCCTTAACCGGAGAAGAAGATAAATTTAGCCCCAGATAATTAGCGCCATTACCACCAAGATAGGGTAAAATGATTACGCCATTATATATTTCCCCCTTCCATAAAACAGGGTTGTCAATCATATAATTATTGCAGGAAAGGGAAGATACAGACGAAGCCAGTTCGTAGATAGCTGGCTGTTGGATACCTTGATTTACTTGATAGGAACCCGCTATTTCATTAGCATAAAGCAGTTGTCCGAAGGAAAATTCCACCGATCCATTTCCATTATTCTCCATACTTCCTCCTGATGAAGTAGCACTGACAATCGTGCTGTCCTGTTCCACGGCAGCCATAGCTGGTGAAACAAAAAACAGGATTATTGCAAAACCGATGTTAAAAAATATAGCATTAATTTTCATGACAAAACAAATTAAAAATGAAAATTTAGCGATCGAATATGTATGATGAACGAAACAAAATTTATCAATAAATAAACTGTTCTATACATAAAAAGCTAATAATCAATATTAAGCCTTGATTTTGACATATTTTTAAAAGCAACACTACATAAATGTGTGGGAAATTATCCAGGCAAATTTTACCTTAGATAATTCAATGTATTTGTCGTGTCAACATGATGGGATGGCAGAGCTGCGAAAATGACGGTGTTTTAACCCTTAGTGATGTATAAGGTTAAAAAAGGGATAAATCAAGTTTACAAAATGAGTGATTATCCTAAAATTGGACAAGAATGATATTAAACCTAAGAAAGTACGATACTAATTAATTCACCTTTACTGTTTATTTCGAGTTTTCTATAAATTCTCTGTAAATAATATCTAACCCCATCTATAGATAAACTGGTCTCATTGGCAATCATTTTATAGGAATGTCCCTGACATATAGCTTTTACTATTTGTTTTTCTTTTTCAGTTAGAATGTCATTGCCTTCGAATTTTTCTTTACTCCTGAAACTATTTATCATGAAGGGTACAGCAGCATTTGAAACATAGTTACCTAATGTTAAAAGACTTGTTATACCACTTTCTAAATCTTCCAATGAATCACTTTTAAGACAAAAACCATCCGCACCCAATTTTAATGCTTCGTAAGTTTTATTTGCATATTCGTGATGCGTGAGAACTAAAATTTTAGCTGCAGGAAATTCTTTTTTTAAGGACTTAAATGGATTAAATTTTTCAAGATAATCTGGCAAAAGATTGGTAATGATTACATCAACACTAACGGGAGGATTTTTTAGAAATTGAGCAAAATCTGCGTTTTTTGATATTACAATATGATTTCCTTCTATCATTAAGAAGTCAGCAATACGTTCCATTAAAATACTATCCTCATCTATTAATGAAATTTTAATCATGGCTCAATAAAGTCATTAATTTTACTTTTTAAAACTTTTTCGAATTCCTTTTCAAGACTTTTACCGTTCTTGAAACCTGAAATTAAGGCTAAATCTGATATAGAATGGTCATCCAAATATTTGCTTTCTATTTTTTTTAGTACAAATGAAATTCTTAAAAACTTTAAATAGTCCTCAAAATTAATTTCTTTGTATTCATTAAAATAATATATTAGTTCCAATTCATCTGCCTGAAGTTCCTTGCTAAATTGTGAAAGATTAAAATCTTTCTTTAAATACGAATCCGAAATATCCTCCCAATGTAATATTTTTTGATCAATTCTATTAGAATCAAATAAATAGGTTCTAGAGCTTTGATCAATCGCATTTTCTTTTGGCTTATATATTCTATTGCTAATAGGAATACCCAATGAAATTAATGGATATTTAAATATTTGTGTAACAAAAACAAGAAGTAATAGTTGAGTAAAAATAAAAAAATAAGTGTTAACATAAGCAAGATCAATGGTTACATACATAGATATAATTAAAAAGGCTATTCTTGAAGCTGAAAATATTAAAAGAAAAATCACCATATTAATCAGCCATATATATAAATCCATTTTTGACTTTTTATCAATGCCTTTTTCTTTAAATTTTTTAAGTATTATCAATGCATAAAAATAAATTAAAAAAGAAATTAACACTCTATATAAATACTGAAATTTAGTAATAAAACTAAACTGGCCATCATCCACAATTTGAAAAGGATATATTTCCTTTTGTGATGAAACTATTCCGCTCTGTGAAATTTCAAGGAAGGTATAAATGTTAAGGATAAAAACAAGAATGAAAAAAGAGGTGGAAAAATAAAAGTTGAATTTTGAGATTTTATTTCCAATTACCGCATTTATATAAAAATAAAACCAAAACATGTGTGTTTGTACTAATAAAAATGGGACTAAGAATAAATCATAAAAATTCATTTTATAGAGAAAAAGAGATAATGGAGAAAAACTTAGGGAAATAAAAAATAGACCCAAATATCTACTTGAAGCTGATATATTATTGTTTTTGAAAATTAGAAAAATTCCCAGAGACAAGTAAAAAAGAAAACCCAGTAATAAGAGATAGGTTAAATCCATGATATTTATTTATGTAAAAATACTTCATAAAATGAATGTGTTTTATTCTGGGAGCTACATATTAATGTATTAAAAAAAAGAATTTCAACATTTATGTAAAATTACCTTATTACAGAAATCAGAACGCCTGATTTTTTCCAATATAAGGTACTCAATTCATATTTCCATTCTGAACCAGGAGGTAAGTTATCTATTTCAAAGGTATTCAAGCCCGCATTCCCTTCTTGTACTATCGAACGCACTAGTTTTCCTGAAAAATCAAAGATTTTTAAGGTCACCACGGTATTGGATGGCAGATAATATGGGATGTTCACCTTATCCATAAAAGGATTAGGATATGGATTCAGTCCTATTGGTTCCGCTGTTTTTTCGGTAAAGGTGAGGTTAACCGGCATAGTTCTTTCGCCAATGTATGCTTCTGAGCGGGTGATTCTATCCCCAATCTGGAGCATGTCAGCTATTTCACCACCTTGCAATGCTTTGAATGGAAGCGATAAAACCATGGACTCAGGGGTCATTTTCGATGCCCAACTCAGCGTCAGCAACCCTTCCTCTTCAAATACGCCCATCATGGAAAGCAGAATACTGTCGGTAAGTAAAGATTCAAATTGTAACTTTTTAGGGTCATATTGCAGCGTGAACTGCATCCCTTCAGCTTGTAAAGACGGATCGGCATAAATAGTAAGGGGATAAGTTTCTCCTGGCATCAACACCTTGTTTTCCGATTGCAGCACATACTCCTGTTGTTCGCGGGTGTCTCCTAAACCTGAACCATTGGCAACGGCATTTCCATTTATGTCACCAATTTTTATACCGTAAAAATGAGCTTCAGCTGAACCATTCAGGTCATTGATATTCACAATTTCCGGAAACTGAAAGGGGTTGGCCTCCTTTTTAAAGGTAAAATTGGCATCAACAAATCGCCAGCTTTTATTTCCCTTGAATTCCTTATCGACACCCAATATGATTTTGCGAAGTTGCAACATATCTAAGATAGAAATACTTCCCGATTTATTGACATCGGCGGCAATAAGTTCATAAGGATTTTCTATTTTCTTAATATTCAACACATGCTTTTGAATCAATAGCAAATCTAAGGTAGAGACACCGTTTAGCGGATTTTTATTTAGCTCTGGATAAATAGTATAGTCTCCCCCATTTTCCAGTCCCGAAACCTTGAACAGACCGTCATTGCGGGTATTGACTATTTTATCCCCTGACAGCCCTGAAACCTGAACTTTCACTCCTTCGATGAACTGCTTATTGATTGTTTTGATAATTCCTGCCAGGGTAGCTGCACATGGACCAAAACCGAGGGGCAACACCTCAATGTTTATCGAATCAAAAGCACTGTAACAAGTTTTTGAACCCGGCAAGAACGATTGAAATACATATTTGACTGTTACTGATGTGTCTTCCTCATGATATAATTGTTCTAAAATGGCTTCATTACCAAAAGCATTAATTGCATTTCCGTTCAGGCCACCTTGAACCAAGCCGTACGTTGCCTTCCAGCTAAATTTCGCTGAAGGATTTTCTGGAGAAGCCAACACGCTTAACACCAATGGTTTATCAGCACAAATGTCCTTTGCATTGATGACAAGTTTTGGTGCTGCTGGCTGGATGTCGACCTTAATGAACTGACTGGCACTTTGATTACATAAGGAACTGGAAGAACTTATCTTGATGGAATCGGTCAGGATAGCTGCCGAAGTATTATTCCAAACCGCTTCAATCTTTCCATTTCCATTACCATTTTGGTAAGACCAAACGTAAGTTATATTTTTGGATGAAAAGGACGGTTCAAAAGAGAATTTTTCTCCACTGCATAAAGAAACTGCGCTTATAGGATTTAAAAGTTGAGGTTGACCTGATTGGACTACCACAGGTAAAATAACCTTACATGAACTATTCAAAGGTTTCAGTCCAACAGCATAAGTCCCTGCATTTACCTTTTCAGGGGTTGCGGTATTTTCATAAGAAACCGTATAAGAAGAACCGAATACATCGGTCAATTTTGATTTTAAATCGACCGTCAGTGGTGGACAGGATACAAAAGTTGCTACCGTTGGGACATTTAATTGGTGGCTAACGATAATCGCTTTGGAGGTTTTACAACCTTTGGCGTCCGAGCCCTCAACACGATAGTTTCCCTGAACACCTTTGGTAAGATCCACTACAGGATTATCATTTAAGAAATAGGAGAAACTAACATTAGAAACGGATGATTTGATCAAGCTATTGAGATTGATATAGGCATCACAAATCTTTGCGGAATCAACCAATTCAAAAGAAGGACCCTTCGTCACTTTTACCTTGAATGATCCCACGGTTGCGTCACAACCAGGAGCTCCTACAGAATAACCATAAGACAATTCTACCTCGGGATCGGCATTTACAATCGTTAATAATTCACTGATACTGCCTGTTCCGGCATTGCCTAAAAGACCCAAGGCACCATTCACATTCCTAAACCATTTGAAAGTGGATTCCTTTAGGGAAGGTTCGAAGGAAAATGCATTACCGCTACAAACCGTTAGATTTGCGGGAAGAGTGATAGATTCCGAAGAATAGGCTTTTACCGTTATCGGTTTTACGATAGCGCAAGAACCAGATGCTGCCTGTCCTTTCACATAATAAGAGCCAGCTACACTTGCCTGCGGATTAACTGCGGGCGTCGTTGCCTCCGCATTGGTCCAGTAAGTTAAACTTAAACCGGGGGTGCTCCCCGCTATGTCCACATACTGCGCTAAATCAATATTTTTATCAGGACAAATGGTTTGGGGCTCAATGACCTTTAACTTCAATTGAGACCGTATAGAAATGCTCGTTTTTGTAGAACAGCCTGCCAATTCTCCCTTAATAAAATAAGTCCCCTGACTTACTTTCGTTGCATCGGCAACGGGAACAGATAGGTTAGCATCTTGAAAATATTTAAGTTGAATACCCGCGGTAGAGCCTGTGGTAATCGAGCTTTGCGTCAAATCAGTAAAAGCATCACACAAGGCGGGGATCTGGCTGATATTTAATACAGGTTCAGGTGAAACGGTTACTGACACCGTTTTGGTAATCACATTGTTACAACCCGTCAATTCTAAGGCATAATTAAGTATTATCGGCTGATTAGTTGTATTTTCTGCAATATCCAGAATATCACCAGTTCCTGAAATAAGACTATTCAATCTTTTCCATTTTACAATATCCACACCGGAGGAAGAAACAGGCACATTGATAACAGCGCCTCCGCAAATGCTCGGTATGTTGGCAGGGGATATAATCTGAGGGGCAGGATTAATGGTAACGGTAGAAATCACCGGATTACCTTTACAGGTTGGATTATTTAAGATAGCGGGGGTTAATTCATAAGACACCTGAATAGGATTGGATCCTGCATTAATCAATTTTTCACTTAAGGTACCCGCAGTTGTTCCCGTTCCTGTTCCACCCGTCGCCCCATTATATGTGGCTTTCCAACTTACCCCAATATTGGCTGAGGAAGAAAGGGCAAGGCTAAAAGATTCAGCGCTGCAAGCAGAAACATTAACCGCTGAAATAACAGGTTTTTGATCCACCTTAAAAGGAAAGGACAAGGGAGAAATATTTTGACAACCCGATTGAAGAGAGGTGATATTATTTAAAGTAATGGTAGCGTCACTGTTAATGCTTTGCAAAGAAATAACCCCTGATAGCGTCGTCACTGTGCTTTGATTTGCCGTTCCGTTCAGATTGTAAGAAAAACTCAAAGCCTCGCTGCTATTATAATTTAGCTCCACCACTTCCCCGACACAAGGGGTTTTTGTTTGGCTTAAAGTGATAGCGGGAATAGGAGATACAAGAATTGGCAGAGAAGAAACGGTAGTATTTATACATCCCGATGTAACCGATTCAACGGAGGAAATAGAAATAGAAGCGCCGACCTGGGCAATTGGAACCGGAACTAAAAAGGAACCATTGGATATGTTGACACGTTGAGTGGTACCACCTGGTAAGCTGTAATTAACAAATACATTTTCTGCTGAAGTCAACTGGATAGAAGTACTTTGGCCTTCACAGATAGCAGTAGAAGGAGAGGAGATAGCAACCTGCGGCGAAGCTTGGAGGGTAATCTGTTGGGGCATATCCACAAAACAGGACTTACCTGAGTAACTGGCTCTCACCGTATAAATACCTGCTTGAGAGGCATTTACCAAACGCAAGGCATTTCCTGTACCTACAATACTGTCCCCCACAGCGTTTCCATTTAACCTTAATTGGTAACGGACGTTAGATTCAGATCCACTTAAAGCCAGGGAAACAGCCCCACCTTCAGGGATACATAGTTTATTTAGTTGTTGAAAGGCAAAAGTGTTGGGAATGGGGCAAGCTGCCGAGAACGATTGAATGACGCCCGCTTTTAATGAAAAATTGGAGCTATTAAATTGTTCATTAACAAATTCTCCACTTGTGAAAGTTAGCACGTTATTTCCAGAGGAATAATGATTACCCGCGGCGTTCGTCGCTTGTTGCCCATTGGCAAAAAGGAAGGAAAACATAAAAAGAATAGTAAACGAAATATTTAATTTCATACTAAAATTTCTTTTGAATTGTTTTTTAAACCAAAAAGTTTGCATAAATTTAATAAAAACAGAGAAAATAAATACAAATAATAAAATAATTATTAATTAATTTTTTAAATAAGTATTTTATTCTATTGTTTTTATGGTTAATATGATTTTTTTAAGAGGTTACTGAAGATGGCGAGAGTATGCCCCTATGAGATGGATGACCTGACGGTGACACGTAAACCTGATGAGATGACTCAGTCTATATATATTGAAGTCAGTGAATATGGGGGTTACGCATCGAGCACGGACGCAGCAATGCAATCGTGGAAGAATTCCTCCACGATAAACTTTACCTCTAAAACCTAAGACGTCCTTTTTAATCCTCGTAATCTTGTAAATCTTGATTCAAAACCTGTGGCATGCACACCAAAATGCCAAAAAGTGCCCTTTTTCTACTTATTTTATTATATTTGAGTAAGAATGCTAAGCTAAAAATTAACACAATGAGATTCGTTACCCTGTTTTTTACTTTCTTCCTTTTGAATTTGAGCTTACCCTGTGCTAAAGCTCAAAATCTTCCCAAAATTGAACTTAACGATGCCTGGCTCAATGAAATCAAAACATTAGCACCTGCAAAGAAGCATTTTCCAAGTGCTAAAACACATAAAATCCTGGTATTCTCCCTTTTTACAGGTTTTGACCACTGGGTAATTCCTCATACCGAAGCCATGTTAAAAACCATTACAGAAAAAGTGGGCGGTTTTGAAATGACCTACACCAGGGACGTAAAATATTTCGATAAAAAATGGTTGCAGCAATTCGATGCTATTATCCTAAATAACAATTGTAGTATCGGGGACAAACGTAATTTATTTTGGGATGTATTTAAAAATGACCCTACGCTGGATACTATTCAAGCGATGGAAAAGGCGGCCAAATTTGAAAAATATCTGTTGCAATTTGTTAAACGGGGAGGTGGCATTATGTCCATGCATGGTGCGGTAACCATGCAGAATAAGTCGAATGCTTTTAGTGATATGTTAGGCGGTAGTTTTGATTATCATCCTAAACAACAAAGGATTGACGTTAAATTAGTTGACCCCAATCATCCTTTAGTACAGGGTTTTAATGGAAAAGGATTTTCACACATTGATGAGCCTTATTTTTTTAATAATGCCTACATGAGCAAAAATTTCAGACCGCTACTTTACATGGAAAGTGCTAACATCGAAGGGAATAAATATCCCGGTGGGGACGAAAAAAGATATATTGCCTGGATTAAAAAATACGGAAAAGGGAATATATTTTATTCCTCTCCTGCTCACAATGCTCAAAGTTTCAGTAATCCACAATTACTTCAATTTTTCCTCGATGGCCTGCAATTTGTTGTAGGCGATGTAAAATGCGATACGAGTCCAATGGGAAAGTAAATTTGTACCTCCTGACTTTTCAATCATTTAACTGTTTTTTATACTCCGGGCGATTTTTCCATAAGGTCAAATAAGGGGCGTATTCAGGTTTATTCCACCAGAACTCAGGCGTTGGATCTTTTTCAATCAATCCTCCTTCATAATCCTCTCCCCTTACACTTTGGTTAACACTTTCTATCCATTGCTCATAATTGGAAATCATTTTTTGCGCGCGTGAAGAATGTAAGGAAATGATATTCTTTGTTTCTGATTTATCATTTTTCAAGTCATATAAAGCGTATTCCTTTTTCTCAATATTTTCCACCAATAATTTATAATCATTGTCAATGAAGGCACCTTGATTTCTATATTTAAATGGAATTGGATCTTTCCTAAATCCCTCTGCTTTTCCCTTAAAGAGTGGGAAAATACTTTTCCCATCGATGGGTCGCACAAAAACATCGTCGGGTAAGTTACAAATTGAAGCTATGGTAGGAAAGATATCCATCGTACTTGCCGGAAAATGACTGATGGTTCCACCTTTGATGGTTGCAGGCCACTTAATAATGCAAGGAACCCTTATTCCTCCTTCATAAACACTCCCCTTAAAATCTCTCAGTCCCCCAACCCCTTCCTTGCCGCCAAAAGATACGCCTCCATTATCACTATTAAACCAAATCAACGTATTTTCACTTAGCCCCATTTCTTTGAGTTTCGCATTTAAGAAACCTATGCTTTTATCCATTTCCACTATTTCGCCAAGATAATTCTGCTGCATTTCCTCCATTTCTTTTGGGAAAATTGATTTATCCTCAGGCAAGGCACTCCAGGGCTCATGAGGACTTCCAAACCATATAACCACAAAAAACGGTTTATTTTTATGACCCAAAATAAAATCTAGTGCCTGATTTACAATAATGTCAGAAGAATTTCCAATATATTCCGCGATTTTACCCTTATGACTCATTAAAGGATTGATATCAAAAAAATTGGACACAGATAACCACTCATTGAATCCAAAATAACCTGGATTCCTATTATCTTCCGCAAGGACTGGTACCCCAGGGCCTTTGAGCCCGTCCAAATGCCATTTACCAAAATGTGCTGTATTATATCCGGCCTTTTGAAGCGCTTGTGAGATAGTTTTTTCTTGCCTTCTCATGGGAAAACCATGAGCAAAAACAGCGGAACGATCATTTGCCCGGCCTGTCAATACGGAAGACCTTGTTGGAGAACAAACAGGTGCACCTGCGTAAAAACGATCCATTCTTAGACCATTTTTTGCCATTTCATTCAAATGTGGTGTTTGTAAAAATGGGTGATCATAATAACCCATTTGTCCCCAACCCTGGTCATCAGACATAACAAGAATAATATTTGGCCTTTGTCTATTTTCATTTTCTTTCAGCGAAAATGATAAAAACACGAATAAAATAAGGCCAATCAGTATGATGATTCTCATGTGAATTTTTATGAAAGATAACATTTGCCATTCAGATAATGGAGAAATGCATAAGAAGTAATGCGAAAAATCGTATATATTTGCCTTAAAAATGAACCAACATATTGCACAAATGACCTTGGTTGTAGCTGATTACGATGAAGCTATTGAATTTTATACGAAAAAATTACATTTTGATCTTATTGAAGACACGCCCCTAACTGAAACCAAACGTTGGGTTGTCGTAAAACCTAAAGGTGCAAAAGAATGTGCTCTTTTACTCGCAAAAGGTGCCAATGAGGAACAAAAAAAATCCATCGGTAATCAAACGGGAGGACGTGTATTCCTCTTTCTTCATACAGACCATTTCGACCGCGACTTTAACAACCTGAAAGAAAACAATATTAAAATTGTTAATGGTCCCAGAATAGAGGAATACGGCAAAGTAGCCGTATTTGAAGATTTGTATGGAAATTTATGGGATTTAATTGAGCCCTCTATTACATCCGACTATTTTTATTCCACAGCCATTTTAAAAATTAAAGAGAATGAGAAGGTCTCATTTGCGCTGGATGAATTAAAAATATTGAGACAACATACTCTTTTGGAGGCTGGAAATATTTCTTTTGACCTTAAGCAATCAAAAGAGGATCCAACCGTCATTGTCATTTGGGAATGTTTTAAAAATGAATCCAGTTTTCAAGAGCACCTCCTGTCTGCACACCTGGCAAATTTTTTGAAAAAAGATCTGGTTACATTGCAAAATGGCTATCAAACTTTAGATATATATTAGAGAAAGTGTGCTTTTTTGACCGTTCGTTCGAATAATAAATATCATTCCACTTATCGAACCTATGGCAAAGCAAAACTTACATCAAACATTTCACGAAATCATTGAACGGCATAAAGGTTTATTGTTCAAGGTTGCCCGGACTTATTGTGGAAATGAAGAAGACCGGCAGGATTTAATTCAGGAAATAAGGATCCAAATTTGGAAATCCCTGCCAAAATATGATGCTCATTTTGCTATGACCACCTGGTTGTATAGAATTTCCATTAATGTGGCCATTTCATATTATAGGAAAAATAATAATAGAACCTATTTTCCTGTAGCAGAGAAGCTCCCTACCGTTTTTGACCCACTTCCAAATGACTTACAGGATAAATTCAACTTATTGGAACAATTCATTGTCGAACTGAACGAAATGGATAAAGCACTCATAATGTTGTATCTGGAGGATAAATCCTATCAGGAGATATCTGAAATCATGGGTATCACCATCTCCAATGTAGGAACTAAAATGGGTAGGATAAAGGAAAAACTAAAAAAGAGATTTTTAAACCATAAAGAAAATTAAAATGAACGACACGGATTTGAAATATCTTTGGAAAACAGGCAACGAACAGATTGCCATAGGTCAAACTTCAGATAAGACTAACCTGGATAACCTCACAAAAAGAAATGTAAGCCATTTTATTTCCTCGATGAAACCCATTAAAATATTTACCTTATTCGTAGGTATGTTTTGGGTATTTGGTCTAGGTTATGTCCTTATAAAACTGACTATTAATGCTTACGAACAGGTAAGTCCCTATTTCCTATACTCGGCATATTTTCAATTGATGCTAACGGGTCTAGCGGTAATCCTTTATATATTTCAATTAAGCACCCTTTACCGCATTGATTTTGATAAACCGGTTATTATTTTACAAAAAACACTAATCAACTTAAAGGTTTCCACTTTAAATATAACCAGAATTTTAATGCTTCAGTTACCCTTTTGGACTACCTTTTACTGGAATGAAAGTATGTTTAAAAATGGAACTTTAGCTTTATTTATCATTCAAGGTACGGTAACCCTGTCATTTACTTATTTAGCAATATGGCTTTATTTTAATTTAACATTTGAAAATGCAGATAAATGGTGGTTCAAAATACTTTTACAGGGTAAAGAATGGGAACCATTAATGACATCTATCGATATATTAAATGATATGGAAGAGGAAGTAGCGTTGGAAAAAGATTAAATCATTTACTAGAGTTTCGGAGCAAATTTTCTGTCTATTAGGTAAGGCCATTTATTGATGTTAAAATGAATTCAAACCATTTTTTAGTCCCACAGAAACATTATGTATTTTGCATCCCAAAATACCTTTTCAAAGCTGATGTCGAAGAATTTTATCCATCTTCCGACCTTTAGCCAACTCATCTACTAATTTATCCAGAAATCTCACCTTTTGCGTCAATGGATTTTCAATTTCTTCTATCCGATATCCGCAAATCATTCCAGTTATAAGATGCGCATTGTGATGAAGGGTTGCCTGTTGAAAAAATTCTTCAAAGGTCACTTTATCCTGGATGAGTTGATTCATTTTTTCTTCATTAAAACCTGTCAACCAATAAATTACTTGGTGTAGCTCTTCTTTACTTCTTCCTTTTTTCTCTACCTTATTAATGTAGTGAGGGTAAACGGAAGCAAAAGTCATCTTGGCCATTCTAGCATTATGATCCATCCTATTTTCCATGATTTTTTAATCTATTATCAAATTTAATATAACTATTATATTTCTTTTTAATGTCTTAACTAAAAAATTCTCTTATTAAGAAAAGAAAATATTTCCCAAAAGCAACCAGCTCCTCATCCCAACTGACGACTAATTTTTGAAGGATTGAGGCGCATAGAAAAAGATACTTACCCAACAGCGGCTATTCGAGAAATGCTTTTGAATGCGTTGGTGCATCGTAATTACATAGGTTCTATGATTCAGATTAGGGTATATGATGATAAACTGTCTATTTGGAACGAAGGGAATTTACCAGAAGACATGACGATAGCCAGTTTAAAAGGGCACCATGTATCAAGACCCAGAAATCCATTAATAGCCGATGTTTGTTTTAAAGCGGGCTTCATAGACTCGTGGGGACGAGGAACATTAAAAATATTTGAAGCTTGTGAAAATGCAGGATTGCCAGAAGCTACGATAGCTAGTATAGATGGTGGTATTTTAGTGACTTTACACAATGATTTAATAGCTCAAGCAGGTGGTCAGGATACTATAACGAAATCTTTTGAGGGCATTCAAAAGGAATTTGGGTTATTGTCTGATCGTTTTAGTATGGGTAAGGAAAAGAACAATGTTTATTTACAGAGTATTTACGAAATATTTACGGGTATTTACAGGATAAATACGGAAGAAGTACGGAAGAAATAAGGAAGAAATAAGGAAGAAATATGGAAGAAACGCAATTAACATTCTAATGCTCTTTACATTTGAACCATCCATAAGGACTAAAGATATTTCTGAAATACTTGGATTAGCTACAAGTACCATAGAAAAAGTCATCTCCAAATTTAAAGATGACAAAGTGATTGATAGAGAGGGTTCTACAAAAAGTGGGGTTTGGAAAATAATAAAACAACCATGAAATTCAAAGAAGCACCCTTATAATAAGCTTATATTAGTTAAACCCCAAAAAGAAGATATGACTCATGTAGGAAGTGGTGAAGTGCGAAAGATTGAATTAAATGCTTATCAGTAAAATAATCCATAACGAATGGAATTTGAATCCCAATACCATTTTGCCTTAAGACATCCAGGTAATACCTTGAAATAAAATGATCTTCCAAAAAACAATCTTCCCACCAAGATCGAAGAAACTAACCTAAACCAGTGTAATCCTCGAAATCCTTTGAATCCGTGATTCAAAAACAATATGCACGGATAAATTTCCCAAAGTATGAAACAGGTATTCCAAACAGGGCAAAAGTAATCGTTACCCCAACAATTAAAAACATAAAAAAAGCGCGTAAAACTTTCGTTCCACACGCTTTATTTTTTTTGACTTCCGCCGGTGGCGGAGAAAGAGGGATTCGAACCCCCGGACCTATTACAGTCGGCAGTTTTCAAGACTGCTGCAATCAACCGCTCTGCCATTTCTCCGGTGCGAAGATAATATTATTTCTAGTATTTCAAGTACTTTTCAAAAAATTGCCTTAATTTTTTTTCTGTTGCCATTTAAAATTCCAGGTAACAGAGGGGATAACTGGAAATAAGGATACTTTAGAGGCAGAAGCACTCAGTACGCCCGTTTTTTCGTCGGTGTCAAAATCGTAGTTGATAAAGAATGGGTTACGTCTATTATAGACGTTATAAACTGAAAAAGTCCAATAGCTGTAGAAACCTTTTCCCTCTTCTTTTTTAGGTCTGTAATTAGCAGATAAATCTATTCTGTGATAATCTGGTAAACGACTGCTATTTCTTGGTGCATAATTGGTAACTACCCTTTGATCAATTACATATATACTTTCAATGGGCGTGAAAGCTCTACCCGTTCCAAAGACAAATACGCCGGAAAAATCCCATTTTTTGCCTTTGTCATAATTAACAACGACCGATAAATCATGTGTCCTGTCATAGACCGCCGGATAGTAAGCACCGCCATTAATTTCAGCAAATTTTCTTTCTGTCCTGGCTCTCGTATATCCTATCCACCCGGTTAATTTTCCTTCATTTTTTCTTATTAATAATTCAGCACCATAAGCCCGTCCACTTCCAGAAATAAATTGCTGCTCTAAATCATCTGCTGCATTTTGAACATAACTCTCGCCGTAATCTAATTGATTTCTTAACGTCCTGAAATATATCTCCGCAGAAACTTCAAACATATTTTTCTTTAAATTTTTAAAATAACCTAAAGCGTATTGCTCTCCTCTTTGCGGTTTGATTCTTTCTGTACTTGATACCCAAACGTCAGCAGGCAAGGTACTGGACGAATTAGAAACTAAATGCAGATATTGATTAGAAACGGTTACACCCCCTTTAATGGCATTACTGGCATTGAAGGCATACCTCCAGCTTAAACGAGGCTCCAAGCCATTGTAGGTTACTACTTCCTCTCCTTTCTGATAATTAACGCCCGTGCTCGACGCATAAGGTCCCATTTGCGTGAATATTGACCATCTAAGACCAGCCTGGATTTTTATTCTTTCGCTTACTTTAAAATCATCGGAAACATAAAATCCTGTTTCCCAAGCGGGTATCGATACCTTATTATTTGTAAATTCCTCATCGCCCTGTTGCGCCGTAGCTATACTGGGCGTAAGCCGATGATAGGTTGTTTGCACTCCAAACTTTATGGCATGATTATTAGAGGGAAAGTAATCGAAGTCAACTTTTCCGTTCCAATCTCTGACACCCGAAAATAATTTAAGACTAAAATCATCAAAACCAGCCTTGAACGTAAAATCGTAATCGTTATATATGATAGAAGTATTTACAAATAATCTATTATTAAAAAGGTGATTCCAGCGAAGGGTTCCTGTGGCATTTCCGTAGGGTAGGTCGAAGGTAAAATCTCTACCAGGGGTTCTAAACTTCAATACATCTCGACCAAAATAGGTGCTAAAAAAGATCCTGTCCTTTTCACTAAAAGTATAATTAGCCTTGGCATTCAAATCGTAGAAATAATAATTGGTTCCTGCGAAATCAGTTTTTTTTATGGCTGGTTGCGCGAGGTCTAACGCATAAGTTCTTCGGGTAGAAACAATAAAAGAACTCTTTTCAGGTACTATTGGCCCTTGAAACGTTAATCGGGAAGCAATTAAGCCAACACCACCGTCCACCTGATAATGTTTATTATTTCCTTCTTTCATTTGAATATCCACTACAGAAGATAATCTACCACCGTACTGCGCTGGCATTCCCCCTTTAATAAGATTTGCCGATTTTATTGCATCTGAATTGAATACTGAGAAAAAACCAAATAAATGACCTGAATTATATACGAGCGCCTCGTCTAAGAGTACCAGATTCTGGTCAGGACCTCCCCCTCTCACATAAAAACCAGAACTTCCTTCTCCCGCCGATTGTACTCCAGGTAAAAGCTGCAAAGCTTTAAGCAAATCAACTTCCCCCATTAAAGCGGGAATTTTCTGTATTTTTTCAATAGGAAGAATAATTTCACCCATTTGTGTACCTGACACATTTTTATCGGCTGCTTCAGCTTCTATAACAACCTCGCTCATTTCTACCCCCTCACTTAAGTCTATATTGAGCGAAAGATCCTTGTTTAAACTAATTTTTTTCTCCTGATCTGCAAAACCTAAATAGGTGAAAACAATCGTATAATCACCTGGAGATAACCGAAGAGTATAAAAGCCGTAAGTATTGGTCGATGCGCCCAAATTACTCTCTGTTTTCACATAAACTGAAGCCCCTGTCAAGGTCTCCCCTGTACTGGCATCCTTCACATAACCACTCACTGAAAACTTACTTTGCCCGAAAAGGGAAACGGAAAAACCCGTTAAAATAAAAATTATTACCTTTAAATGCATTCTATATTTGTTTAGTATAGAAAGGCTAAAAGGTATAAATAGTTTAATTTTTTAGATTAAACCTATCTTAATAAATTGACCGTTCCCCCGTTAACTTGCCTACCCGCACCGTTTTCATCTTCGTATTCAATGGTATAGGCATAAATATAAGTATCCGGGTTAGCTCGATTTCCATTTTGAGAACCATCCCAACCCAATGCAGGATCGGTAGATTGAAAGATCAAATTTCCCCATCGATCGTGAATGATTAACTTAAACGACAGAATGCTTACATCGGGATCAACAAACAATTTAAAGACATCATTCACTCCGTCATCATTGGGCGAAAATGCATTGGGTGCATACACCTCATAATAAATACATTTTCTAACGCTGATATTTACTGAATCTGTAAAAACACATTTGCCAGAGGTAACCCGAAGAAAGTAAAGCCCTTCATCATCCACTAAAAATTGCTGCCCATCGGAACCATCCTGCCATTGATATTTTTCGGCAGCCACATTGGCACGAAGTAATATTCTCTGACCTTCACAAATGGTGGTATCCAGACCCAAATAAACTGGAATTCTTGGAATCACAGAAACAATTATGGTATCCTTCCAGATACAACCCTTAAAGGTTGCCGTTGCAATATAAGTTCCCGTTTGAGTGACACTTAGCGAAGGTGTTGTCGCGCCTGTGTTCCACCTATATGTCGAGCCAACGGGAACAGACATTCCTATAAGATAACTTCCACCTGAGCAAAGCGTAGAATCTTTCCCCAGTTCAAACCTTGGTAAATCATTAACCACTATACGCACAGAATCAATTCTTTGACAAGTGCCAACCCCTACCCTGGCAGAATACGTACCCGTCATATCTGCTAAAAAATAGGGATTTGTGGATCCGTCCTGCCAAATATAAGAGGCCGACGGAATCATAGGTTCGAGCCGCACCTGATCTCCTTCACAGATTTCTTTATCTGTCCCCAGAAATTGATTAGGTACGTCTATAAAAGTGACGGTCACCGAATCTGTTTTAAAACAACCATTTAATTTAGCCTCTACCACGTAAATACCATTTGAAAGTACACTGATTTTAGCTCCACTTTCACCATTATTCCATTTAAGAGTACTTCCCGGTGTAAAACCAACCTCTATAATACCTATTTCACCAGCACAAAGTAACAAATCAGGACCTGCTGCTACACTCGGTCTTTGATTAAGCACCACGAACGTGGTATCAATATTTAAACAACCAAATTGATTGGTTGCCTGTACCCAGTTCAACCCACTTTTAGAAACTTTTATAGAAGGCGTGAGTTCTCCTGTACTCCAAAAAAAGGTGGTATTAGCCTGTGCTACATTCAAAGTTACGGTATCACCCTGGCAGGCCAGGGTTTCCTGTGGCATATTCAAAACAGGTAGTGGATTAAATGTTACCTGTACTTCATCTTTATATATACATCCAGCCAGATCTATCTCTAACCCATAAACTGCGGAGGTAGAAACGGTAATTTCAGGCGTAGTTAAGCCATTTGTCCAAAGATATCTGGCCGTTGAAAAAACTGGACTCTGTCCTATGGTTATGGTTTTTCCCTCACAAGAACTTAATAATGGGGGTAAACTAAATGTTGGAACTTGTTTATGATTAATATTTACACTACCCGTTTTCGTACATCCGTTTTTTACCACGGTTAACGAATAAATCCCGGGACTGCGCACCTGATAAGTCTGGTTCCTGCTGCCGTCTTGCCATAGGTAGCTTTCATAACTGGTTGTGCTTCCCAATGTAAGCGTGACATCGGCACAAACAGTAGTATCTCTTCCAAATTGTAGATCAATGACTGGCTGATAATCAATAGAAATAGTGTCTTTTATTAAGCAAACCCCCACCTTAACTGCCACGAAAAAAAGACCAGATTTATCAGCAATAAATTTCGAAAGGGTCGTATTATTTTGCCATGTGTAGGCAGTAGCGCCAGGAAGTGAGGCATCTAATGTTAATGTTGCTGCCGGACAAAGTAGGGTATCTTTTCCAAGGTTGAGTCTGAGAGGTGTCTGAAATTTTACCTCTATGGAATCGGAAACGGTACAACCCGATAGCGTAACTGAAACTTTATACTTCCCTGGTTTTGTCACAACATAAAAGCTATTCAATGAGCTATCCTGCCATACATATCGTACACCGATAGCTTCTAATTTTGCGTCTAATCTTAAGGTATCGCCCACACAAAGGGTCGTATCGCCAGGTAAATTCACTTCAAATTTATCGGCCGCAAGCACCCGAACAGTATCAGTAATAACACAGGTGGTACCGAAAGTAACTTTTGCCCAATAAGTTCCCGGGGCATTTACTGAAACCTTTGGCTGAACCGAATTATTGAACCAATTATAGCGTTCTCCGGGACTATAAGTCCTTGCATCTAAAACTATCGGCTCTAGGGTACATTGAACCAAATCGGGGCCTAAAAAACCTTCATTTTCATAATAATTCGGAGAATCAAAAATCCAGTTTGTATTACTATTGGCAATATTTGCACTTCTTACGCCCGCGTAAAATTTTACAGATCCGACGCCTATCTGATCTCGCATTTGAATAAAGTCACCCTTTATCTCCCCTGAATTCATGATCACCTGGGATTGTTTGCCAGTCTGGGTACTCAATAATTCAATAGGATTACAATTATTGCCAAAAACCTGAAAAAATCCAGTGATTTCCTGCGGGTTATTTGCATCGAGTCGATAGGTTTTTCCCGGTGCGAACAATAAACTATCTATTTTATGTTTTCCTAAAAGAGTACCACTGCTTAGAAAATCTAAAATCTTAAAATCTGAGACCCCAGATTCAGTTTGAACAGTGCTATTTCCCGTTTCTGATGAAAAATAAAGTCGATGAAAGGTATGTGGCTTCCTTTCATAAAAATCACCTCCATTGGTAAATTCAATGGTAGAGGTGCCCGGGACAACAATAATGGAATCTCCTGATACATTGAATTCATTGAAATTTTCATAGCCTGCATTTATGTACCAATGACTTGAACCTAGCTCTAATCTTTTTTTAGTGCTTTCCCAACCTCCATAAAAATAATTAATATTTACAGGATTACCATTGGTATTAAATGTTCCGTTCCTAAAATTCAATTCAAAACCGGGCAAAGAATCTAGTGTAGTCCATTTTCCAGATCCATCTATTTCAATATAAGGAATATATTGTCCGGCAAATAGCGCGGTATTCGATGTTTGTTTACCTTTAAATCTCAACCGGTGCAAGCTAAAATTGCAAATATTAGTAGGAGCCAAAACTAGATTTCCAAATAATTCCAGATTTTCAACATTCGCAGACCTAAACCAAGGTTTGTTTTTAACATCTCCGATAGTGAAATTTTTTGCATATACAGAATTAGCCTCAAAAGTTAAAATCCCGTTTGGATTTGGAAATGAAAAAGCATCAAAAAAAACATCATCCAGTGGCGTTGGAATACACTCACCCCCAGGTCCATTACTTGTCAAAGACCAATGAGCTTTATCAGTCCAAGTACCCGTACCCCCAACCCAGAAAAGTTTCCTGGAGGTTTTTTCATTAAAAATCCAATTGAGGTTATTTCCAAGATTAACGGAATTGTTAGCCGTAATGACACCTGGTCCAACAGAATGGAAATCTTTTACAATGAAATTTTCAACCGTTACATTTTTTTCAAAATGGATATTTGCCTTTAAATCGTCAGAATATGATGATAAATTAATAAGTCCTTCACATGCATTCAGAGGAATTAACTCTCCCACAAAAAGAGCCCCACCAGGGTGCATTTTATATTGATTTCCTCCATAAATTTCCCATTTAATAAACCGGACATTATTCCATATAACTAAATTATTGTAGCTGATAAAATAATTAAATTCATGTTTCTTAACATCACTTAAGCCGGTACTCGTTAAATTTATCTGTCCGTAATGTTGAACTTGATTAAAAAGGAGCTGATTACTCCCCCATAAATTAATATTTCCATAACTAACAAAAATAATAGTGGAAGTACCTGCATTCAAGGTGAGATTATTAGTCTGCATATTCCATTCTGACCATGGAGTTATCTTGGGTCTGATAGTCACAATAGAACTACCCAAATTTAGACTCCTAACATTTCCAACTTCATCATAACGTTGACTTCTGAAATTTTGAATAAAAACAAACTTACTATTGGTATTTAATCCTCCTTTTACCAGGTATAAATCTAAGTCAACTTCTAAGTCATCTTCTAAAATCCAACTACCTACCCCATTGAAATAGAGATTTTTTTTAAATTTTTGTGATGCCATGGTTATGCTATTTCCTGAAGTGTTACCCTCAAAAAAGACATCTCCCTGAACTTTCCATGACATGGCATTGATCAGTTTCAGATAACCGAATATATGAAGTAATTGATCAGATGTTCCTGAAAAGATTGGATTTCCCTTTGCTCCTGTCCAGTCCATGGAGCGACAATAGGCATTGTCAATATTTAGATTAACCGTTCCTCCGGAGGCAGGAAAACTATTCGCGTCAAAAAATACATCGTCACCTGCCGTTGGCACACAATTTCCAGGCGTACCACCCGATGTCGATGACCAATGCATCGGATCATACCAGTCCCCTGACCCACCTACCCAATATAATTTATTATTTACCTTTGGCGTAATAATCCACCCATTATTGTTGCCTAGATCGGTACTATTATTGGCATTGAAAGTAGCGCCACCTGTGGCTGAAACGTCTCTGATACTCAGATAATCACCCGCCAAAATACCTGCGCTTGCTATGAAATTTGTTTTTATTCCACCGGAACCACTAAGAATCTGTATCGGATTGGAACAATCTCCTTTTGCGATCAAAGATTTCAGTTTGTAATTTTTTCCTTCTTGAAATCTGTACGTTCTCCCTTTGGACAGCACTAAGGTATCCATTGAAATTACGCCCGTCGTGTTTGTTTCGCTAGTCAATATATACTTAAAAAGATTTATACTATCTGCTTGAACTCTGGCCTTTCCTAAGCTTGAGATTAAGGCCAATTGCCCCCATCTCAATCCTTTTATTCCTTTCACTTGAAATAAAGAATTGATAGAACTTAGTGAAATAGAGGTATTAACCCCTGAGAATTTACCTGTTGTATAATTAATAACCGCAGAGGGAATTTCTATATAGCTATTGGAAGGGAGGTAAAATGCATCCCCTCGTACCAAAATATCCGAGCTATCCAGATTGATATCAGTTTTTGCGTTTTCTAATTTCAAATCTAAATAATCAGTTGTGATGCTAAATCCTTTTGATGAGAAGGTCCCTCCTTCAAATATCAATAAACTATCTATAATTATGCCTCCATTTAATTGAAAAGAACCCGTATTTTCCTTGAACCTGACAATACGATGAAAGGCATTCCCCGCCATTTGAATTTGAGCATTTGCCAATGCAGCGGAAAAATTAACCTCCCCTGAAAAGGAAAAAACTATTTGATTATTTAATAATAAACTTCCAAAAATATTTAAAACACTCGTTGATGCGCCACTAACTTCTATTTTTTGGGTTACTTTTGACATATCAAGTGACTGACAAAAAGTAATTTGTTGATCTATTTGTACCAATTGGTTCGGAGAAGTAAATGACTTTGAATCAAAAATTACATTATCCTTTGAACCAGGTATAGAAGAAGGTCTGATACTTCCCCCAGAGGTAGTTGCCCAGTGGCTAAGATCGGACCATTTTCCAGACCCGCCGATCCAATAGATGTCAATACCATTAAGTGGTAAATTAAGCCCTATAAGGAAAGCAAAAAGAATAATTTTTTTCCAATTATTGTACGAGTCCATATTTCTGCAGTTCAAAATGAAGGTCGAAGATAAATGATTAATCAACCTTTATTAAACGTAATATCCTATTATTTTATATAGAAATAGGAAGATACATTATTAATGCGAATCGTTTAATTTTTTAAATGGCAAAATTCGTCATGGGCACCAGGTAAATAAGCCAAACTGACCAGGAATTCCCTTACAATCTCAGGACCCGTAAATTTAAAGGTTTTTTTAAAAAGTTTAACCCAGTCCTGTAATTCAGCTGGGTGATGCATATCGAGCCAGAGCTTGAAACTTCCGTGTTTTTCAATTAATTGGAGTACTACATTAGCGTTATGAATGACCGCTCTTATTTTTAATTGATTCCTTATTATTCCTTCATTCTGCAATAACTCTTCGATTTTATCTTCCTCATAATGGGCTATTTTTTCAAGGTCATAGGAATCAAATGCCTTTTTAAAGTTTTCCTGCTTTTTGAGAATAGTCACCCAACTTAATCCTGCCTGATTAATTTCCATAACCAGTCTTTCAAATAAAAGACTATCATCCTCTATGGAGACACCATAAACATGGTCGTGATAAAATCTGGAAACATGATTTTCAGGTAGTTTTTGAACGGAAAGACAATAAGACATTATAATTGGTTATTTTAAGAATAAATAAATAAGTACTTTTGTTATTCATCTTTAAGATTAGCCAAAATATTATGAAAATTCAAAGAATCAGTGCCATTTTTTCTATTATTTTATTTTTTTCAACAACCATTTATGCACAGCGTTTTTTTCAAATCAATGGAAATTTGAAAAGCGGCTCCCCAATAAATAATCTCGTTCTTTCCAAGTTTAACGGACAGGAGATACCTGTAACAGAAACTAAGGTCACTGATGGTAAATTTACATTTAACGTTCCCGTTGAAAATTTCCAGTCTGGTGTGTATCGAATCATTCTTAATCCACAACAAAGAAAATTTGTTGATATTATTATTACTGACACCCTTAGTTTTGATGTTTACATTGAAGCGGAGAAACCCGAAGGAGCTTCAACGTTCACGGGCTCTCCATTAAATTCCAAGTGGTATGCGTATAAAGAATCGGCTTATAAAGCACAGGAAAGGAACAGGGCGCTCATACAATTTACTGATATTTATCCCGACAAAACCAATGCGTTTTATGCCACTGCCATCAAGGAAATTGAGAGGGAGATGAAAGAGTTTGACCTCAATTTCAATAAATTTGTGAGGGAAAATAAAAATAATCTGGCAGGAAAAATGGTGGCTAACCGCCCCTTCTACTTTCCTAATATAAAATTACCTTTAAAAGGACAGGAAAAAGATTTTCAGGATAAATACTGGAAGGGCATTGATGCTTCTGATCCCTCTTTGCTTTTTACCCCTTTGTATGTGGAGCATATTTTAGCGTATTTTGGATTTTTTCTGCAAGAACAGCCTGGGCCTGAGGCTGATGTAAACCTAAGAATGGCTGTAGATACCGTAATGATAAAGTTTGGAAAAAATAAAGAAACCGCTGATTTCGCGAGACAATTTTTAACAGAAGGTTTTAAACAATTGGATAAGCCCGCTTTGTTGCAATATTTAGACGAAACCTATAGCGCTACCCAACAATGCACTGACGAATTGGAGGAAAAAGAATTAAAAGAACGCCTCGCTGCTTACAATGCACTGAAAATTGGCTTTAATCCTCCGGCAATTAAAATACCTGATTATTCAGGAAATGCAGCAAGCTTCCTGGAAAGCCCCGCCGATACCATTATTTTGGTATTCTGGGCTACCTGGTGTCCTCATTGCCAACAAATGTTACCTGTTTTGAAGGAAAAATTAGCGGGAAAGAAAAATTGGGCAGTGGTAGCTGTCAGTGTAGATGATGATAAAGAGGCATTCGAAAAAGTGATGAAGGAATATCCTATGTTCAGACATTATTGCGACCTGAAAAAGTGGCAAAGTCAGCCTGTGATGGATTATCATATCAATGCAACGCCCTCCTTTTTTATGTTTGATAAAAAACGAACCCTGCAAGGTAAATATCCTGACATCCGCCAGGTTCCTTTTTAACTTCGCTTTTATTGAACAACAATGGTTTTTGTTATTACTTTTTGCCCAAATAGCAGTTTAACTGCATAATTTCCTTTGGGTAAATTGGCCATGTTTTTCAGTGAAAAAGAATTTATTCCTGTTTGGATTAAAGGCTTTTCCTCCATTAAAATCTGTCCGTCCATGTTTATGATCTGAAATAAAAATGGACCCGTTTTTGACAAATATACATCGAGGTAACTTTCAGTATCCGTTAAGGGATTGGGTCGGATGTTTATCCATTCCAATCCGTCGGGCCATTGTTTTGTAGCCGTGGCAGAACATGCGAGAACCTTATTCTGGGTTGTTCTTCTTATGAGGGCTATTTGGTCATACACTTTTTGCCCAGGACATTCTGTGGCACATCCATCTCTGTGACCTGAAATGCCAAATAAATTGAATCCGGTACTTGCGTGAAAAGTTTGGGTATTAGGATCGATGGATCTTTGGCATGCCTTCCAGGCAAAAATCTCACTTAATTTTGCCATCATGGTATCAGGTGGCGTTGTATTCGTGTAAGTTCCAATAAGACAAACACCCATGGTTCCAGTGTTTTTACCACAAAAATGGGCTCCTAAGACATTATCCCCTCCCCCTCTGCCTTCAAATAAGGTTCCATCAGGAGAAACCAACCAATTGTATCCCACATCAGCCCAACCATTGGTATAAACGTGTAAATTCCAAATAGCCAAGACAATGGCGCCCCAGTCATTGGAGACATTGGTCCCTGCAGAGTGATGTACCACAAGATGTGACACTGTGGTAATGGATGGCGAAGTTGGCCCTTGAGGACAACGCCAATCTACCCGGCTTTTATATTTTGGCTGTGGACAGGCACATGAAGATTTTTCACTTACCGTTTCCTGCATTGAACTTGACGCCGGTTCCATTCCAGGGCTAAAAAAATTAATCTTTATTTCAGAGACATTCTGGCTCATTTTGCCATTTCCATCAACCATCTGAATTTTTACAAATTGATATTCCTTTTCAAAAAACAACAGATTTGTTGCAAACTGATCTCGAAGATCTGTCGCATGTTCATCGGAAAATAAAGATTCCCATGGTGTCCACTTCACACTGTCCTTAGAGAAGGAAAACAAAAAATGGCTATTG
This sequence comes from Saprospiraceae bacterium, assembly GCA_027488135.1. Classification (GTDB taxonomy): domain Bacteria; phylum Bacteroidota; class Bacteroidia; order Chitinophagales; family Saprospiraceae; genus BJGN01. Next base: position 28,408 of record JAIYCH010000038.1, read on the forward strand.
GGCTTTTCTCCTTTATGATTTTCAGTCCATGCCACGGAAGCACAATGAAAGGGCGTTTCGTGTTTAAAGTCTAATGAAAATGTAAAAAGGTTAGAGTCATTATTGATAATAGATTCCTTCGAAAGGGTAACAAACTTTTGCTTGCTATCCCGGAGAGATTGTGACATTAAAAGAACTGGAAAAAACAGGACGAATAGGAAAAGATTAATTTTCATAAAGAATGATTAGTCGTTGAAATATTGCCAAAGAAGTTTACTTAATTTTCTGGTCAGCACCCAAGCTTCATTATCGGATTCCCAACTTTTGTCGGAATTATTCGCGGTCATGAAACAAAAAATATAGGGGTTTTTAGGATGGTTAACATAAACGACCTCGCTCCTACTTGCATTTACAGCTCCATTTTTTGAAGCGGTGAAAATACCCGCGGGAATTTCAGCCAGCGCCTCTTCATCCCAATAATTCCTACCCAAACGTTTTATCATTAAATCATCCGATGATTTTCCTAATAAATTACCTTTTAGCATTTGCTGAAATAGCTGAACTAATTCTTTAGGTGTTGACTGACCCCAACCATATTTATCTCTGTTATTTTCTCTGCCAGGTGTTCTGCTATTGACACGGGTATGAATAAATCCCAATTGAGCCATCAACGCATTAATAGACTTGCCTGTACCCGCTAATGATTGTAACCATAAAGAAGCCGTATTATCACTGGTTGTTAACATCAGCATCATCACCTTGCTTAACTCAATGGATTCCCCATCCTTAAAGGAACCGAGGATATCCTCACCTTCGTATAGCAGAGAATCTTTATATATCAATTTTTGATGATAGGAGAGATCACCCTTTTTAATTTTGTCCATAACACCTAATAGAATAGGCATTTTTACAATACTTGCCGTTGGAAATACCGTATCGGCATGAATATTTACTACTTTATCTTTTTTCAGGTCATAAACGTATATTCCCACATCGCCTTTAAATCCAGCAACAGCCTTTTCCATTTGTTTCTGAAGGAACAAATCTGCTTTTTGGCTAAGTAACAAGGAGGGAATAAAGAAAAGAAAGAAAGCGAGCATCCCGATAAGTGAAATGGCTTTAGGATGAATATTCAATTTTGCAGGAGCGGGGCCGAGAAATTCGCCATCCAATTCAATCAAATTTTCCCCTTCCAGCACCTCAATTTCGCAGGACTTACCTTTATAGTAGAACAAACTGGGATGATCAATAAATTCCTTTCTTTTAACTTTTGGAAGATATTTCAAATAATCAAAAAGAGTAACGTCCCCTAGTATAACAAAAGCAAGATTTCCGTCTTGAATATCTGCGTGAGGAGCTATACCCAATCCACCGCCAAACCACTGACCATTTGCAGCACAAAGGGACAATAATTTTCCTTTATACTCGAAGTTATCTCCTTTTATAGCTACCAAAGCATGTTTAAAGCTTAAAAAAGCTCTTAAAATACTGATTTGATAGGCCAGATAGGCGGGAAGCCAGCGAACCAGACCGAGAAATTTTTGGGCAACTAATCCCCCTATTCCGGCATCGGCAATATTGGCAAAATACCTTATTTCGTCCTTTCCATTTTTTAGAGAAGTTACGCTCCCGAGATCAATTAAGGTTGATTTATTTTGTTGAATAGCTTGAATCAAGCTTTGCATAGAATGATTCAGGCCAGTACTTTTTACAAAATCGTTTCCGGTACCTACTGGCAAAATCGCCAGGGAAAGAGTAAGTCTCACTTCCTGAGAAACCAGCATCATACCGTTAACTACTTCATTTACAGTACCATCACCCCCTACGGCGACGATAATAGTATTCCCCTGTAAAGCTGCCTTTTCAGCCAATTCAGTTGCATGACCTGAATATTCTGTAAAAAAGAAACTTGCCTCAGGAAAAGTCCTTTTGAAAGAAAGCCAAACATCGGCTTTGGCATGATTTTCATGCTTTTTATTGATAATAACAGCGATAGCAGACACAGCGGGTGAATTTTTAATCAATGAGCTTTGCAAAATACACAAAATTCAAACGAATTAAAATCTTTCTGTTCCAGGTAATGCTGATTTTAAAAAAGGCGGTTCATAGAGAGGAAGTTCATGGGAATATTCCATGCCATTAAGGAACGCATTAATCAATAAGGTAATTTGTTTATACTCCACTAAAAAACCGTCATGGCCGTAGATACTATCAATTTCAAAAAATGAGGCACCCTCAATATTCTTAGCTAAAAACCTTTGTTCCTCGATGGGAAAGAGAATATCTGTTTTAATACCAATGACAAAAGTTTTACTTTTTATTTTTCCCAGTGCATTTTCCAAACCCCCTGCTTTTCTGCCCACATCATGACTATCCATAGCTTTTGACAGGGTAAAATAAGACCAGGGATTAAATCTTTTCCACAATTTCAAGCCTTGGTATTGTTGATAAGAAGCAGCTTTGAAGTTTTCTATCTTGTCTGTTTCAGCCGATTCAGCCTGGGTAAGGGAGTATGTATTATAATGTCTGTAAGAAATCATACCAATAGCTCTTGCCGCTTCCAAACCCGCCTTTCCAGCATCGGGTAAGGATGGATTAAAGAAACCGGGGTCGGCTTTTAAGGCCATTCTTTGAGTTTCATTGAAAGCGATGCCCCATGGAGAATGCCTGGCATTGGTTGCCAAAAGAATGAGATGAGCAAAGCGAGTGGGTTCATCAACGGCCCATTGAACCATTTGTTGTCCCCCCATGGAACCTCCAATACCTATGAAAATCTGATGAATATCTAATGCTTTTGCTAAGCCTTTATGCGCTTGCACCTGATCTTTAATGGTGATTAAGGGAAAATCGGAATAATACGGAAAACCTGTTAGCGGATTAATATCTAATGGACCAGAGGAACCGTAACAAGAACCCAGATTATTGGCACAAACAATAAAATATTTTTCCGGATCGAAGCATTTTCCAGGTCCCACTAATCCTGCCCACCAATCGGAAGCATCTGCGTTTCCAGTGAGGGCATGGGTAACCCAGATGACATTATTTTTTTCCTTATTCAATTCACCAAAAGTATGGTAATAAACAGTGAGTTCAGGCAGTATTTCTCCCGATTCAAGTAAAAAAGGACCATCAGATCGCCAAAGCAAACCCTTCATAAGCTGGGATATTCAGTTAAGGTGAGTAGTAAAAATACTACTCACCCAGTCAATTAATAATTCTTTCTTTATCTAAAAAAGTTTAGATTTTTTCAAAAGATTGAGAAAAATCAGCGGTAATGTCATCAATATGCTCAATACCTACAGAGACTCTCAACATGGTTGGAGTGACTCCTGCCGCCAGTTGTTCTGTATCGGAAAGTTGTTGATGAGTGGTTGCCGATGGTTGAATAATCAATGTTTTGGCATCACCCACATTGGCTAAATGGCTCACTAACTGTAAATTATTTACAAAATTTACTGCTTGCTCTTTTTCCCCTTTAACCGTAAAAGAAAGAACCCCACCGAAACCTCTTTTCAGATATTTTTTTGCTTTATCATGAGAAGGATGACCAGGTAAACCTGGATAATTGACAGATTCCACCTTAGGATGATTCTGTAACCAGGTAGCCAAAGCCAAGGCATTGGATACTGTTCTTTCCACTCTCAGAGAGAGCGTTTCTAAACCCTGAAGTAGCAGGAAAGAATTAAAAGGAGAGATAGCAGGGCCAAAATCTCTTAAGCCCTCCACTCTGGCTCTTATAATAAACTGAATATTTCCAAAAGGACCGCCGACGCCAAAAACGTCAGAAAAAACCAGGCCATGGTAACCTTCAGAAGGTTCAGAAAATGCCGGAAATTTTCCATTTCCCCAATTATAATTACCCCCATCAACAATCACACCACCTATGCTTGTCCCGTGACCTCCAATCCATTTAGTGGCTGATTCTACGACAACATTTGCGCCATGTTCTAGCGGTCTGAATAAATAACCACCTGCCCCAAAGGTATTATCAACAATGAGAGGTAAATCATGTTTTTTTGCCAACGCCGACAAACCTTCAAAATCTGGAATCTGGTAAGAAGGATTGCTTATGGTTTCACAATAGATAGCCTTTGTATTTTCATCTATTCTTTGTTCGTAATCAGCTACTGACTCACTCGCTGCAAACCTTGCTTCGATGCCTAACTTTTTAAAAGCCACTTTAAACTGATTGTAAGTACCACCATACAAGTTTGGGCTACTAACAAAATTATCCCCGGCATTTAAAATATTATTTAACGCAATAAACTGGGCGGCCTGACCAGAAGCAACGGCTAAAGCGGCAACTCCCCCTTCCAGGGCGGCCACTCTCTTTTCAAAAACATCGGTAGTTGGATTCATCAATCTGGTATAGATATTACCAAATTCGCGCAGAGCAAACAGATTTGCTCCATGCTCTGAATCTTTAAATGTATAAGAAGTGGTCTGATAAAGCGGAACTGCTCTGGACCTTGTTACAGGGTCAACTTCTTGACCAGCATGCAATTGCAATGTTTCAAAATGAAATTCTTGTGCCATGATATAAAGTTTAAAATGAGAAATGAGTATAATTTGTGCATGATATTGTAGAACTTAAGCCCTACAACAGCTTCCAGAAATTTCCAAACGTTAAAAAAAGGAAATAGGAATGACTGTTAGTTGAAAAAACAACAACAGCAACAACAACTGTTTTGAGCACAGTTGTCTGTAATAAAAATAGAGATAAGAAAGACTACTCCCGAGGAGGAAAAAAGATGCAATAAGTTGGCGTTCATAGACACACAGATTTTATAGTTCCAAAATAAATTGGCGGGATTTGGCACCGTTGCATGATACTCATTCATGGTTGCCAGAGGTTCTGTGAGCCCGATCTCTCCCCTCTTCTGTATAAAATCACATCGGTTAAGTAGTGATTGAAAGACAAAATTAAAATTAACTTTGAAAAAAGGCAAGTTAAATCGAAAAAAGTATGAAATATTTTTCATTTTTGACCATGTTTTGATTTCATATTATAACGATACCCAAATGAATTTAACCCTTTCGCGCTTATCTGCGCCATATCATTTTGCCATAAAAAATGCGTCGGGAAATACGGTGGAAACCGATGCATCCACTGACATTGGCGGAGGCGATGCCGCTTTAAGGCCTATGGAATTATTGTTGGCAGGACTCTCTTCCTGCAGCAGCATTGATGTTGTCTTATTACTACAAAAAATGAGGCAACCTCTCATGGATATTAAGGTTGATATCAAAGCAGAGCGGCGCCAAAATGAAATCCCTTCGTTATTTGAAAAAATACATCTTCATTTTGTTCTTTATGGTGCGTTAGATCATGAAAAGGTAGAAAAAGCCATTGATATGTCGATTGATAAATATTGTTCCGTGGCAAAGATTCTGGAAAAAACATGTACGATTACCTGGGATTTTGAAATTCTACCTGCATGAAACCAAAGCATTTTGAATCTATAGCCATTCGGGAACAAATGGAGCGAACGGCTTATAGGGAACATAGTACGCCCCTATTTTTGACCTCCAGTTTCACCTTTCCCTCTCCGGAATTGATGGCAGATACCTTTCAAGGGGAAGGAGACGGACTAATATATTCGCGGTATAACAATCCAAATACAGATGAATTTATTAACAAAGTTTGTTTGCTCGAAGGCGTTGAGGATGGGTTTGCTACCGCCTCTGGCATGTCTGCAGTATTTGCCAGCATTGCCCCTTTTGTTTCTCAAGGTGACCATATTTTGGCTTCCAGGGCACTATTTGGTTCCACTTTGCAAATATTGGGTCAGATATTATCAAAATGGGGTGTTACTTTTACCTTAACAGACCCGGCGAATCCAAAAGACTGGGAAGAAAAAATACAACCTAATACCCGAATGTTTTTATTGGAATCTCCCTCTAATCCAGGATTAGCCCTGGTTGATTTAACGGCAGCAGGTGCTTTTTGTAAAAAAAATAACCTCCTTTTCAATATAGACAATTGTTTCGCCACCCCATATTTGCAAAATCCAGCGAAATTTGGAGCCGATCTAATCGTTCATTCAGCTACTAAATGGATGGACGGGCAAGGCCGCGTATTAGGTGGTATCGTGGTAGGTAACGCTGAATTGATAGAGAAAGTACGCTTTTTTTGTCGGCATACCGGTCCGGCTATGCCTCCTTTTAATGCATGGATACTTAGTAAAAGTTTAGAAACACTGGCTGTTAGAATGGATAGACATTGCCAAAATGCCCATCAAATCGCCCAGTTTTTATTAGAAAGAAGGGAAATAAATCAAGTAATCTATCCTTTTTTACCCTCCCACCCGCAATATGAATTGGCAAAAAAACAAATGAAATGCGGAGGCGGTATAGTAAGTTTTGAAGTAAATGGAGGGCTAAAAGCGGCTATGTCCCTTTTAAATGAATTAAAATTTTGTTCTCTTTCATCCAATTTAGGAGATACCAGAACGATACTCACACACCCTGCCTCAACCACTCATTCCAGACTAAGCTCTGATGAAAAAAAAGCGGTTGGCATTACCGAAGGACTTATTAGAATATCTGTTGGATTAGAGCATATTGATGATATAAAAGCAGATTTAGCGCAGGCCATGGAAAAAATATAGGTAAAATGAAACCTGACAGACAAATCTTTGTTTTATTACCTTTGTGGGATGATTAGCTTATAATATGCAAGAAAGTAAACCTATCATACGTCAGGCGGAAGCTTTAATACCCACGCCTTGGGGTAATTATAATTTGTTGGCTTACGCCAGTCACCCTGACGAATGGATGCCTCATCTCGCATTGGTTCATGAAAATATTGATTTCAACCAACCCGTATTAATCCGTATCCATTCAGAGTGTATCACGGGAGATTTATTTAGTTCAAAACGATGTGATTGTGGGGAACAGCTTTTATCTGCGATGGATAAAATTTCAGACGAGCATGGAATACTTATCTACTTAAGACAGGAAGGGAGAGGCATTGGTATTATCAACAAATTAAAAGCGTATCAATTACAAGATTTAGGTTTAGATACTGTGGAGGCTAATCTACATTTGGGATTATCCATTGATGCCAGAGATTTTACCATTTCCCTATCATTATTGAACGATATCGGAGTGAAAAAAGTTAGATTGCTGACAAATAATCCAGATAAAATAGAAATATTCAATGAAAGTGCTATCGAATTAGTAGAAAGGGTTCCATTGGTCATTGTCCCTCAAGAAGAAAACAGGGATTATTTGAGGGTTAAAAAAGAAAGAATGGGTCACATATTAAAGTTTTGATAAAATAGGTGAAAATTATATCCTTTCATTCATTTGGAGATGCCGATCAATTGTATTTTACTGAGGCCAGTGAACCAAAGGCAACTGAATATCAGGTAGTAGTAAAAATAAAGGCTACGGCACTAAATAGAGCTGATATTTTACAAAGAAGGGGAAAATATCCACCCCCCAACGGTGAAAGTCAAATATTGGGATTAGAAATTGCGGGAGAGATTGTTGTCTGCGGTGGAAAGGTTACACGATGGCGTCCTGGTGATAATGTTTGCGGTCTCATTTCTGGTGGTGGCTATGCCGAATACGCTGTTATTCACGAACAACACGCTATGCCTATTCCTACAGGTTTAACCTTTGCAGAGGCAGCAGCCATACCTGAAGCTTTTTTGACAGCCTGGCAAGCTTTGCACTGGCATGCTAATATAAAAAATGGCCAACGGGTTTTACTTCATGCAGCTGCGTCAGGGGTTGGCACCGCTGCCCTTCAGTTAATCAAAAAGGCTGGAGCAGAAGTCATTGCAGTTTCATCCACTGAAAAACATGCTTTATGTAAAAAATTAGGAGCCTCGGCCTGTATTGATTATAAAAAAGAATCCTTTTCCCAACGTGTAGAAGAAATGGTGGGTAAAGATGGGGTGGATATTATTATAGATTTTATTGGCGCTGCTCATTGGGAACAAAATCTGGCCTGTTTGGGAGCAGATGGCGTATTTGTTTTACTTGGATTTTTAGGAGGCGCAGCACCACAAACTATCCCACTTCAAATGTTGTTACAAAAGAGGTGGACGATAAAAGGCAGTACTTTAAGAAACAGAGACCTAATTTACAAATCTAAATTAATTGAAGATTTGGTGAATCAAACTTGGAATGATTTTGCCGAACGCCATTTATTTCCTGTCATTGGCGAGATTTTTCCGTGGGAGGAAGTTATCGTTGCACATAATCTAATGGAGAGCAATACATCACAAGGGAAGATTGTCCTTACCCTATAATTTTACCATTTAAACAAATTATCTATGAAAAAATGTAGCCTTTTTATTTTAGTTATTGGATGTAGCATACTATCTCTAACTAACTCGTTGGCACAAAATTACAAGACAGCCGTTGGTGCGAGAATTGGATATCCACTTACTTTATCGGGAAAATATTTTATCAATGAATCTATTGCGCTGGAGGGAAATCTTGGATTGAGATCTTTTTCTGGTTATCGTTGGGTTTCATTGAGCGCTGCTGGCCTAAAGCATAAACCTTTGGACTTTTTAAATGGCTTAAACTGGTATTACGGCGCGGGGCTCTCTGTCTATTTTTGGCGTTTCGAGACAGTATCTACATTTTCCTCCTCCTCTTTGGGGCTTCAAGGCTATGTAGGACTAGATTACACCTTCAAAAAGACACCCATAAATATTACCCTTGACTGGACACCTACTTTTTTCATTAATGGCTATACGTCAGGTTTAGGTACTCGATTTGGTGGTCTGGGCATTCGTTACACCCTAAATTAAACACCATTTAAAACATAGGAATAACTTGATAATGAGCTTATTCCTATGTTTTAATAATACATTAAATCCAATGATTATACCTCATTTACATCCATTAACTCGGTTATATTTTTTTGAACCCATATACGTGCTTCTTTATAATCTTTAAATAAGCAAAAAGGAATTTCACTTTTAAATTTATCCATTTCTCGCAACAATTTATTTTTTCCCCATACCAAAGGAATATCTCTGATAAGAATTGCTTTTACCGTGTCAGGATATTCTTTTGCCAGCTTCTGATATAGAAAAAAGTCCTTTTCGCCACTATCTCCAACGAGAACAAAAGGAATAGTAGGAAAAAAAGACATTACGTGCTTTATCCATGCCAGTTTAGATTTAAATCTTTGGGAAGCACCCTTATCGAGGGTTGATAGGCCAAAATCCTTTAACAAAATAGGGCCTTTAGGAAAATGGCATCTATCTAGCCAGGTCAGCACAAAATCATAAAGCGTACGAGGCGTACTGGAAATATAAAACACAAAGGTTTGCCAATCAGGATGTTCTTTCAATTGAGTGAGACGTTGAAAAAAGGCAGGCGCTCCGGGAATACCTCTTCGCTGTTCCAGATTTTTCAAAAAAGTATTATAGAGGACTTTCCAATAAAACAGTGATTTGACACCAGTAAGCAACAAAGTATCATCGATATCACTGATAACAATAAATTTTTGCTTGTTAGAAATGAACAAAATTTCCCCAGTCAGCGTCGATTTTTCAATAAAAAAATAATTCGCTGGTTTGACCTCAACCTCTAGATTTAACCAACAGGAACAGGAAGGATAAAATGTCGATGGCCAGTTTATTTCCAGGGTAAAATAACCCGCAGAATTTGAGGTTGTTAAAAAAGTATGATTTAGTATGGAGATTTCACAAGGAATATCGGGAATTCTTGTATTAAAAATTCTTTTTATTGTGTCAAAAAGATGTTCTAAAGGAGAGGCTTCCGGATTATTTTTAATGTGCCTATATCTTGAAATTCTTCCTTGAATAAAAAGCTTATCTTGTGAGGCGTACCCTCTAAATGTAGTACCATAAATCATTTTATTTTTATAACCCGCTAATAAACGCCAACAAAACAGACGAAAGCTGGTTACATAATAACTGAATCTTGCAAGAAAGAAGGTTTTGTTTAGTTTATTCAAAGGTAAAATGATTTATCAGGGAAATATTTTACAAATATCTAATCTTCATTCAAAAATAGAGTTTAATTAATTATTTTATGCTAAATTACGGCAGAGATTCTGAATTATTGTATGGCTATTTTATTATATCAGGGAAATAACGGGCAAAAACAGGCGGAGGGAGGACCCTTCAGCACGATAGATAGTTTAATTTCAAGGATGTACCAGGTTATTTCTATTGAGTCTGCTGAAAGCAGAAACTGGGATGTATTCAGAAAACTTTTTCGTTCTGAAGCCAGGATTAATGCCCTGGGTAAAGACCAACGAGGTGAGGAAAGATTTATTTCGCTTACGGTAGAAGATTATATAAGAGGTGCAGAGGCAAGTTTTCAGAAACAGCGTCTTAACGAGCAAGAAATTGGAAGGGTTGTCGAAGAATACGGAGACATGGTACATGTTTTTAGTTCTTATGAAACAAAAGATGCAACCAACGAAAGAATTTTACAGCGAGGTATTAATAGCATTCAACTTATATACAGAGAAGAGAGATATTGGATAGTTTCCTTGTTATTCAACCCTGAAACAAAAGAAAACCCAATAACTGAGAGACACTTATTTCCAAAGGAAATAGCAAAGCCGGTAAAGACACGAAAGCCTATTTATCAAAAATAGCATCGACATAATCGCGTTTTCTAAAAACTTGTAATTGGTGCATTCCTTCGCCCACACCAATAAATCGGATGGGTATTTTAAACTGGTCAGAAATACCAATGGCTACCCCTCCTTTTGCTGTACCGTCAAGTTTAGTTAAAATTAAACCAGAAACATCGGTAGCTTCTGTAAAATGTTTAGCTTGTTCGAAGGCATTTTGCCCGGTAGTAGCATCGAGAACGAGAATAACCTCATTGGGTGCTGAGGCTAATTTTTTAGTCACAGACCGTTTTATTTTAGAAAGTTCGTTCATCAGATTGACCTTCGTGTGTAATCTGCCAGCTGTGTCAATAATAGCAATATCACAATTATTTTCTATGGCATACTGGACTGTTTCGTAAGCGACGGCGGCGGGATCAGCATTCATCCCTTTTCCATAAAAATGACAAGAGACCCTTTCCGACCATATTTTAAGCTGATCGACGGCTGCAGCTCTAAAAGTATCAGCGGCGCCTAAGACCACATTGAAGCCTGCCTCTTTAAACTGGAAGGCCAACTTACCAATAGACGTAGTTTTACCCACACCATTTACGCCAACTACAAGAATAACATAAGGTTTAACTTCTTTTGGCAGAGCGAAGAAATCGACATCTGTTGTATTATTTTCAGCGAGCAAAGCCACCATTTCACCTCTCAACATCTCATTTAGCTCACTGGCATTGATATATTTTGAGGTGGAGACCTTTTGTTGAACTCTTTGAATAATTTTATTTGTTGTTTCGAGACCCACATCAGAGGACATAAGAATGGCTTCTAACTCATCCAGGAAATCGTCATCGACAGAAGACTTACCGACAACAAGCCGAGAAAGGCGACCGAGCAGGGACTCTCTTGTCTTCTCCAGACCTTTGTTAAGGTCCTCCTTTTCCTTTTTCCCAAAAAACCTATTTAGAATAGACATCAGAACAAAATTATATCAAATGAAACAAAAGGGGACTCTTCTTTAATAAAGAAAAGTCCCCTTCAAAAAATGATTCGTTAAAAGATTATTTCTGTTTAGCCAGAAACTCGTCCTTTTTATCTTTGTGAATCATTGATTCTTTATAGCTGTAATTGCCAGTCTTAGGGTCTTTGACACTAACGACGATTTTAACATAATCACGACCGGAACCTACGTTTGCGGCACGTTGAGCAACCCTGGCGTTTTTAGAAACTTTTGCCATGACAGGATGATTTTAAAAATCCAAAAATTATTTAATTTCTCTGTGAACAGTTACTCTTTTAAGAATAGAGTTATATTTCTTTAACTCTAATCTATCAGGCGTATTTTTTCTGTTCTTTTGGGTCACATACCTTGATGTACCCGGAAGACCTGATTTTTTGTGTTCGGTACACTCCAAAATAATTTGGATACGATTACCTTTACTTTTCTTTGCCATGATGGTTAATTATAAAGACTTAGAGCGTTACCCCTGTGTCAAATCCTTTTTTAGCACACATCTGAAGATATAGATGAATACCGTATTTATCAATATTACGTAGTGCAGAAGTGCTAATACGTAATGTAACCCATTCACCCGTTTCTGGTATAAAGAAACGTTTTTTCTGCAGGTTAGGAAGGAAACGACGCTTAGTCTTCCTATTTGAGTGCGATACATTGTTGCCGACGATTGGTCTCTTACCTGTCAGCTGACAAACTTTTGACATAATTGCATTTATTTAAAGCTCTGCAAAAAGGGTGACTCCGTCAAGACTCGAACTTGAAACCTTCTGATCCGTAGTCAGATGCTCTATCCAATTAAGCTACGGAGCCTTGCCATTTGCTTTAGCGGTTGCAAATATAAACCGTTTTTTTATTTTCTAAAAGAAAAATACAAATTTAGGAAATAAAATATTCGTAGAAAAGGTTTTACTGCCCCTGAACAATAAAAGTAGCCTGTTGAATATTAAAAACACCTGGAGAAAAAACCCAGTAGTTTCCTGGTTTCCAGCCATTTGTTATCACTCTGGCCCGGTTTACTCCCTCTGGCATGAAAATCTGCTTTACTTGTTGTCCAATGGCATTATAGATAGATAAAAGACTGGTTTCATTTTCAGGCTTCGCTATTTCAATATATATTTCGTCAATGCTCGGGTTAGGGTAAACCAGTAACTTGCCCGTTGCCATCTCTGGCTTCTTCTCCGGATAGATATCCAATAACTTCAACGCACTACTAAAAACATTAAGCCTGCCCCCTGTGGAGGTTAAAGATACTAGAGAAGGCACTTTATCTACATTATTTAGCAATAAATTTCTAATTTTCATAGCGGTCTGTGCCGGAAAAGCCATAGCATCTTCAGCGAGTTTCTGGCGGGGAATACTATAAAGAAGTGCTATAGCGCCTGCCAGGTGAGGCGCTGCGGCAGAATTTCCATGAAAAGCGCCATATTCATTGTTATTCCTGGTAGAAAAAGAATTTTGCCCCGGAGCGCCCATATCTATGGAAACGGCACCAAATGCAGATCCGGCATATCGCTCATCTTTTGGATTAGTATTCAGAACGGTCATTAAATAATCGCTTTTACATGTGGTAGGCATGTCCCCCACTTCATCTACATTCCATGGATTATTCGCAGCTCCAGCAGCTGATAAAATACCCGCCGTACCAAGACGGTCATACATTTCACCCCATAGAGGTTGATCCACACATTTAATTTTATTTACACCAAATGAGGCATTCGTAGTGACCACAAAAGCACCCTGCTTCCCTTTGGTTCTGTTATATCGTTCCCTTTGCTCTATAATATAATCATAAGCGGCAATAATATCACTTACCAACCGAGTTTCAAAAACCATCAATTTAACGTGCCAGTTCATACCTGAGATTCCCTTTCCGTTATTTCCCTTTGCCCCAATAATACCCGCTACGGAGCTCCCATGATTGTCAGCAATATGCATTGCATTTTGATTTACAAAATTCCAACCTGTGATATCATCAATATAGCCATTTTGGTCATTATCTATTTTATCCCCGGGTTTTTCCCCTTTGTTAATCCATATATTCCCCTTCAAATCTTCATGATTAATATCGAAGCCAGTGTCGAGAATAGCCACCACAATGGTATCACCTAAAGCGGAAACGCCACCTTTGGTTATTTCCCACACTTTCTCTGTTCCAATACTAAACAGACCCCATTGTGATGCTAAATTTGGATCATCCGGCATATCACCTCTGGACTCAACAGAGATATCAAAACAGGCATATTCAACTTGAGGGTCTTTTTTAATTTCCTCTAACAAATTAATAGCATTCACCGTTAGCGTATCATAACCAATCAAGTTGATATTAGCTGCTTTACTCAATTTTTTTTCTAACCAAATACCTCCACCATCTCTTGAGTAAGTTTGAAATCCTACCATGAAATTTTCCGGAACTACTTGTGGTTTGAATTTAACCAACAGTTGCCCAAGGGTAACGGTCGATTCCTTTTGCGCTAAAATAGTTAGCGCCGGAATCATTAATAAAGTTAGGAGGTAGATTTTAATTTTCATGATTTTCATTTTACCTGAATGCATGAAACGGTTTATTCCGGTTCACGCTTTGGGTAAAGCAAATCATAAGCCAAATTTAAATTGAATAGCCTTATTAAACGCTGAAATTCAATACATTATAGTAAAATAATTTATAATATGTTCTCGTTAAATATTGACTTTGTAATTTTTATACTTACCATTTTTATTTAATGTGTTCTTTAAAATAAATCATATTTTTATTTTTATTAATTGAAAAATGGAGGAATATAAAAAGGAGGGCTATCTAAAAATCCCATCATGCCCCTGGCGGATAAATTTCCCCATTGTAACATTGTGCCCTTGGCGGCAAAAATTCCCCAATATCCCATTATGCCACTTGCGGATAAATCCGATAAACGTGTGACCCCTCTGGGGTCATTTATATTTGCCATAAAAAAAGAGAGGCTATCTTTTGGGACAGCCTCTCTTTTTTTACAGGGTTTTTTACCTGATTAATTACCAGCAGGAGCGGGCATATCTGTATCACCAGGTTTTGCCACCTGAAATTCAACACGACGATTCATGAAGCTGCTATTGGCCTCCACGATATTATCATCTTTACCTTTATAATTTAAAACAAAACGATCACGAGAGATGCCTTGTTTATTTACAAAATAATCAATAGCGGCGTTCGCCCGTTGGAAAGAAAGTTTTTGATTAATATCTTCCCCGCCCGTTTTATCTGTATAACCTATAACCAACAACTTCATACCTCTATTTGATTTCATCATTCTGGCAATAGAAGATAAATTTCCAATATCCGAAGTACGTATATTGCTGCTAGACATTTCGAAGTGAATCATGGGAAGAAACCATTCTACGACGGCACCGCCACCGTAAGATCCACCCCCTGTTGCCTCACGCTGCTGAAAAGCTTGTTCCACGATTTCTTTTACTCTGGCTTCTGTCACACCACTACCTCCTGGACGTGGATTAGAACCACCGGGAGCAGAACTGCCCCCAGTACCATTGCCATTTACAATAACACCATCGGCATCTACTTGTTCCCCTTCAAGAGGAGCATAAAAAGGTTGTTTATCTAAATAATCTGCAACGCCATCTTTATCACTATCCAGGGTACGACCACGGGTATCAACCAAGGCATTCGGAGGCGTATTCAATTCTAAATCAAATTCATCTAAAACGCCATCATTATCCGTATCTTGAATAGGAATTTTGCCACCTGTTCCTATATTCGTTTTAATACCTTCAATTTCTCTGATTACATTCTTTAAAGGACTGTTCCAAAAGGCAGGAGAATCACCTGTTTTATTACCTATAATATAATTAAGGCTAAGATTAGTAAATCCAATATAATCATTATAATCTGTTTGAGAAGCAGTAGGATTTTCTAAACCATTATCCCAACCATCCAACATGTCTCTTCTTTCGCCCATAGCCATCATTGTTTGATGTTCCAGCCCGATGCTAAGGTTGGGAGATACCCTGTAAGCCAGGTTAAGACCTACACCAGCATGAAAAGGATTATTGGAAAAATCAAATTTCTTCGTTGTAGTTTCAGCTTCTGTTGGTCTGGATAGGATGGTTCCATACTTTTTTACCGTTGATGAGTTTGCACCACCGCCGACCATCAAATTTATGGCTAATTTTTTTTCTTTATCGGCGGAAGCCAAAGAATTAAGATTAATGAGACCCCACATAGAACCTGACATCCAGGTAGAGGTAAATCCACGAAGCGATGGATTTAATCCGTCGGAATTACCTGCTGCTTTTCCATAAAGAAATTCTGCACGCAGTGAAAAAATATTATCTAAGGCAAACCTAAGGCTACCTGCGAAACCATAATTTGAAAATCCACCAAGGGTATCAGGAGAACCTCTTTTAATTTCACCTAATATCTGAAAAAGACCACCTCTTAAGCCAACTTCGAAGCCAGACCCAGGAGAATACCCTGCAGGTTTATCTGCTTCGGAATCTTCCGTCGCAGGAATCTCCGATTCCATTTCCGGAGCAACCTCCTCATTTTTCACCTTTGGGGGTTTGGCAGCTTTTTTCTCCTTCTTTGGTTTATCCTTTCCCTTTGCTTGTTGATCCCAAGGCATTATTTCATCTTCAGCAGTCTGGCTATTTGCAACAAAACTGGTTACTAGAAGGAAAAGTAACGAATAAAATATTTTCTTTAACATGCTCCGAAAATTAATGAGGTGGTTCTAAATGTAGAATCTGGGAGGTTTATTTTCACGTTAAACACTTGATTTACACTTGAAAATTATTTCAAATTTATAAATAATTTGGTTAATATAAAACTATCTACTTTTTTTTCTAAAAAAACCCCCATTTAATTGATTATTAAACGCATTGAATTTAACATTATTTATGGTTGAAATTAAATTGATAATCATAGATAATCAACATGATAACAACCATTTAAACATAAACAGTGGTCTCGACAGGAATCGAACCTGTATCTCGGGTTCCGGAGACCCACGTAGTATCCATTCTACTACGAGACCTTTAATTATTTTGCAAATATATTTTATTTTATCTATTTCCTGTGGATTACTGACATATTAATGAGGTTAAAAAATAAAATAGCGGTGTTTTTAGTCCTTTGGTAGAGTTATTTGGCACTTTGATTTAAAATAATTTGGATATTAGAATAAATATACTTGCTTTGTGTCATAAAATAAGTTAAACCAAAACTATGTCAACAAACTTAAAATTAAGCCTGTTTTTTCTCACCCTCGGATTTCTATGTTGTGGAAATCTTTCCGCGCAAAATATAGGTAAATTAAGCGGAGTAGTCTCTGATTCAACAGGGGGACCGCTAAGCTCCGCTACGGTGATGTTACTTAAAAAAACAGATTCTACGCTCGTTGAATTCGCCCTTTCTGAAAATGACGGTCGCTTTAAATTTGAAAAAGTTAGCTTAGGCGATTTCTTATTGAATATTACCTATCTGGGATATACATCCTATTACACACCGGTATCATTTTCTGCTTCGAGCCCTTCAGTGGATTTAGGTAAAGTGTCCTTAGAGTCACAAAGCACATTACTCAATGAAATTACGGTGGAAGGGGAACGGAATCCTATGACCATTAAAAAAGATACGGTGGAATATAATTCTGCCGCTTTCCAAGTTCAACCCAACGCCAATGTGGAGGAACTATTGAAGAAATTACCCGGCGTTCAGGTTGATAGATCTGGTAATGTTCAGGCTCAAGGTGAAACTGTTAACAGAATTTTAGTGGACGGCAAAGAATTTTTCGGCCGTGATCCTAAAATGGCCACTAAAAACTTACCCGCCAGTGCCATAGATAAAATTCAGGTTTTTGATAAAAAATCAGACCAGGCTGAATTTACCGGCGTCGATGACGGGCAAAGAGAAAAAACCATTAATCTTACACTGAAAGAAGATAGTCGAAAAGGTAGTTTTGGTAACTTAAATGGAGGTGTTGGGTCCGAGGGAAGATTTCAAGGGAAAGCAAGTCTCAATAAATTTGGTTCCAAGGAAAAGATTTCTTTTATCGGTATGGCTAATAATATAAATAATCAGGGCTTCTCGTTCGAGGAATATGTTGGCTTTACTGGGGGTATGTCTCGAGGTGGTGGCGTTCAAATTGATGGAGATAGTCCTATAAATAATGGAAATAATACAGGCTTTACTAATACCTATTCTGGTGGATTAAATTATACCAATACTTTAAGTGAAAAAACAGAATTGAACGGTAGTTATTTCTATTCCCTGTTGGATAAGCAAACCGATAGAACGCTTTTCAGGGAAAATTTCCTTGCCGACAGAACCTTTTACAATACCGAAGATAGTAAGCAGAATAGCCAAAACCAAAGCCACAGACTCAATGTGGTTTTAGATCATAAACTCGATTCTTTCCAATCTATTAAATTAACTTCCAGGGTTACTTTCAGAGGTAGTAATACCTTTTACGAAGGTGAAACGGAAACACTTAATGCCGATTATTCTCCATCTAACAGTAATATTCGCACAAATACCAGCGAGGGTAGTGCCAGTCAGCTCACTAACGATTTACTATACAGAAGAAAATTATCAAAACCAGGAAGAAGCTATTCCGCCAATTTTTCATTCAATCTGAATAATGACGGGAATTTTGGTGAAAATTTATCGGAAAATACCTTTTTTAAGGCAGGAAAAAGTAGAATTGACACTATAAAGCAAAGATTTACCCAAGATAATGAAAGAATTACTTACGGCGTTAGGATTTCCTACACAGAACCTTTGTTTAAAAGGCAGTACCTGGAAATGAATTATGATTATCGTCATAATGATAATAATCAATTTCGGGAAGTGTATGATCTGGCCTTTGGCCTTAATCCTTTCGAAAAATTTAATTCCCAACTAAGTAACAAATATACTACCGATTATGATTACCATAGAGGTGGTGGAAACTATCGATTTTCTGGCGAAAAATTTAATCTTACCGCAGGAGCCAGTGTACAATATTCTTTATTAACCGGCGAACTTATCCTCACAGAACAGACGATTGAAAAAAAATACACCAACATTTTACCAGCAGTAAGAATGCGTTGGGAAGTTGGAAAAGGTAAAAATTTATCTGCAGACTATTCTACCAATGTCAGAGAACCTTCTTTGACTCAACTTCAACCGTTAGTTGACAATAGCAATCCTTTGAATATATACGTCGGTAATCCAGATTTGAGACCTGAATATAGCCACAACATGGGCGTAAGATTCTTTAGTTTCAATCAGTTTTCAATGACTAATCTTTTCATATTTTCAAACATAGGATATACGCAAAATAAAATCAGGAATACGCAGGTTATTGATGATCGATATATCACCACTACCCGTCCAGAAAACGTAGCCAACGACTTAAATATATCGACCCGTGCCAATTTTGGCACGCGCATCAAGCCGTTGAAATTAAGAATCAACAGCAATGCAGGAATCAATAGGAACAAAGGATTGACCTATATCAATGGTGCGTTGAGCAGCACTCTTTCCACCAGTATGTCCGGAGGAATCTCCATTGAAAATCAGAAAAAGGACTTATTTGACTGGCAAATTGGCATGGACTGGAGTAATTCAAACACCTCTTATTCGATTGCCACACAAAATGCGAGATCGTTTAGCGTAAAGACTTATACTGCCAGTATAAATGTTCCTTTATTCAAAAAAGCCATTAATCTTTCTTCCAATTTGGATTATGAAATATATACAGGTTTAAGCGCTGGCTTTAATCAGGCTATTCCTATCTGGAATTCAGGACTTTCCGTGTTCGTTTTAAAAGATAAACGCGGTGAACTAAAACTTGCGGCCATCGACATGTTGAATAAGAATACTGGCATCAGTCGTAATGCCGATTTCAATTATACATCAGATGAACAAATCAGATCTTTAGGAAGGTATTTCATGTTGAGCTTCACTTATACATTAAAAGGTATGGGCGGAAATCAAATGGGCATGCCAGCGGGAGGAATGCGTATGTTTATGAGATAAATATATAAATCATCATAAAAAAAAGCGTGCGAAACAATTTTTTCGCACGCTTTTTTTATGGTAATAGGAAGATTTAAATATCAATCAAAATTTAATTTCGTGGAGCGCCCATCCTTATTTGGAAGCCACCTTGTCCGTTAGCCCCCATTTCTTTCATTCTTTCCGCCACAATCGCATTGTATTCTTTACGCGTAACCGCTTTACCCTTGTCAGGCTCTATAATTCCTGCCGATAAAGCAGGGTCCATGGTAATTTCCTTTGCAATTAAGGTTTGAGCTCCTTCATTAATATCGACCATAATAACCAGGCCAGGAAGTCCGGCGAAAGTTTGTGGCCCTGCACTAATTGGAATGGTTGGTGTAAAATAAGCTTTTATACGACGTTCTCTGCCCATCACAGAATCTTGATAAGACGCGCCAATAGCAAGATATCCATTAATCATTTTCTGTTCCCCTGTAATTTTCCAAGCCATTTTTTCCGTTTCATCAGAAATAAGAAAGGTCTTATCCATGAAATCGGTCTGCTCAATGGAACGTTTTTCCTTTAAGTTTCTAAATACTACATTTGCAGAACGACGCATCATAA
Source organism: Saprospiraceae bacterium (assembly GCA_027488135.1). Classification (GTDB taxonomy): domain Bacteria; phylum Bacteroidota; class Bacteroidia; order Chitinophagales; family Saprospiraceae; genus BJGN01. Next base: position 48,565 of record JAIYCH010000038.1, read on the forward strand.
ATCTTCTCATCATTCCCTCTTGTTCTGTAGCTGCAGGAGGTGCTTCAGGTTGCTTCTCTGCATTTTTACAAAGAGACATGGTTTCATTGAAAAGCAATTCCAAATTTGACACCTGAAATTCAGGAACAAATTTTTTCATTTCTTCAGCTCTTTCAGGGGGTAAATTACGATGTATATTCACCGTAACTTCATAGATTATTCTCCCCCCTTTGCCTTGTGCTCCCAACATTAAAAATGAAAACATTCCTATGGAAAGGAAGATCATTCTATACATTTTCATATTATCAAAATTTATTTGTGAAAAAAGTAGGCTATAATACATTCAATAACAGACAATCAAAAAAATATTCTATCAAACCTAATAAATAATCTATGACTTTTAGAAATAATAGTTAAATTCATTTTTTAAACCTTAGAAAAATCACCAGTAACAACCGTTTAATATGGGACAAAAAAGTGAGGAACATCAGATTGGTTTTGGGCCAACCATTGCCCTTGTCATGGGAAATATGATTGGATCGGGCGTATTTTTTCTTCCGGCATCTTTGGCTGCTTACGGCGGTATAAGTATGTTTGGTTGGGCGCTTTCTGCCCTTGGAGCCATTGGATTAGCCCTTGTTTTTGCCGCTCTGAGCAAAAAATATCCAGGAACAACCGGCGGGCCTTACGTCTATACCAGAGAAGGATTTGGTCACTTTGCTGCCTTTTGGGTCGCATGGGGTTACTGGATTTCCGTTTGGTGTACCAATGCTGCCATAGCTGTTGCCTTAATTGGTTATTTAAGTCATTTCGTTCCAACTATTGGCGAACATCCCGTAGCTGCTATTTCAGCAGGTCTTAGTGTGATCTGGTTCTTAACCTGGGTGAATACCAAAGGGATTAAGACGGCCGGAACGGTCCAATTGGTTACTACCATCTTAAAGTTAACTCCCCTATTAATGGTTTCCATCGTAGGCATATTTTATGTCAATATGGACTATTTTACGCCTTTGGTTCGTGGAGAAAATACCATTGGCGGGGCTTTGGCCGCAACGACTACGTTAACGCTTTTCGCATTCCTTGGACTTGAATGCGCCACTATACCTGCTGCAAATGTGAAGGATCCAGAAAAAACAATTCCAAGAGCTACCATTTGGGGAACTTTGTTGACTGCCCTCGTTTATATGCTTGGAAGTTTTGCCGTTATGGGAATCATTCCTCCTGATGAATTAATACAGTCAAAAGCGCCTTTTGCAGATGCCGCTACTAAAATATGGGGACCCTGGGCAGGAAATTTTGTCGCAGCTGGCGTTCTCATTTCTACTTTTGGCGCACTAAATGGCTGGATTCTCATACAAGGTCAAATTCCTTTAGCTGCCGCAAATGATAAAGTTTTTCCAGCTGTTTTTGGAAAGCAAAATAGTAAAGCTACCCCAGCAGTGGGTATCGTTTTGTCCAGCGTTTTAATCTCTATTTTATTGTTGATGAATTATACAAAAGGCTTAGTTAAAGCTTTTGAATTTATGATCTTATTGACAACGATTTGTGTATTAATTCCTTATATTTTTTCATCCGCTACTTACGCTCTGACTATTTCTTTTAAAAAGAACCCTCGCTGGCTTATTCAATTATCTATCGCATTAGTTGCCTTCATTTACTCTATGTATGCAATTATTGGTGCTGGTTATGAGTATGTTTACTGGGGTTTTATACTCCTCCTTTTAGGCATTCCAATATACATTTGGCTTATTAAAAGTAATCCTTCGCAACCTTTGAAATGAGAGAGACCTGTCATAGTGAATATGGAAAAATAAAATCCATCCTGTTGCATCAGGCAAAAAATAGTTTTGTCAGTGACGCTAATATTCAGGAGCAATGGCAAATGTTGAATTATCTGTCTGCACCAGAGTACCCTCTTGCGCTGAAGGAATATGATTATTTCCAAAGCTTACTAGAACAAACGGGCGCAACTATTTTCACCTTGCCAACCTCAGATAAAACCAATATGGATGCCATTTATTGCCGGGACACCTCACTGGCTACCGATTTTGGCTTAATTATTGGAAATATGGGCAAAGCAGCAAGGAAAAATGAAAATATCGAGGTTGCTATGGCCGCTCAATCCCTTGGATTGGATATTTTGGGTGAAATCAAATCCCCAGGTACCCTGGAAGGAGGTGATGTAGCCTGGATAGACGAAAAAACCCTGGCCGTAGGACATTCCTACAGGACCAATGAGGAAGGAATCAGACAATTAAAAGCATTTTTGAATCCAAAAGGAATTGAAGTACTTGTTTTTTCCCTTCCTCATTATAAAGGTCCAGATGATGTTTTTCATCTGATGTCTATCTTTAGTCCGGTAAATAAATCCGTCGCTGTTGTTTTTTCTCCTCTCATGCCTATTTCTCTTCGAAATACTTTACTGGAGAGAAAATTCACCCTCGTAGAGGTTCCCGATGAAGAATGGGATAGCATGGGATGTAACGTTTTAGCTATCGCACCTGGCAAATGTTTGCTGGTGGAGGGAAATCCTATTACAAAAGAAAGGCTGGAAAAAGCGGGTTGCGAGGTTATTGCCTTCCCTGGAAAAGCTATTTGTTTGCCCGGAGGAGGTGGACCAACTTGTTTAACGCGACCTTTAATCAGAGAAATTTAAAATACGCCAACACCTATGAAAACATCCTCTCCTTTTAACATAGCCTTATTATTTATTTGTATATCCACTACCTTGTTTTTTAGCGGTTGCGCAAGTTTAAAAAACCGCGGAGAATCATCATCGTGGCATTCTTTATTTAATGGAAAGGATATCAATGACTGGACGGTAAAAATACATCATCATGAGGTGGGTGATAATTATGGGCAAACTTTTCGGGTGGAAGACAAGATGATTCGGGTCAGATATGACCAGTACGATACCTTTAACAACAGATATGGTCACCTTTATCATAATACCCCTTATGCTCATTTTCATTTAAAAATGGAGTACCGGTTTGCGGAACCCTGGCGAAAAGATGCCCCAGGATATACAGAGTTAAACAGTGGTATTATGTTTCATTCACAGGATCCACGGACTATGAGAAAGGAGCAAGACTGGCCTATCAGCGTGGAAATGCAGTTCTTAGCCCAACTAGCCGATGGAAAACCGCGACCCACCGGTAATATGTGTTCTCCTGGGACTGATGTGGTGTATAACGGAAAAATAGATCCCCGTCATTGTATCAATTCAAGCTCTAAAACTTATCCAAAAGACGAATGGATAAAAGCGGAATTAATCGTACGAGGCAGTGAAATGGTGACCCATATCATTAACGGAGATACCGTTTTGAGATATACAAACCCACAAATAGGAGGTGGCGTAGCCAATAATTACGATCCAGAAATAAAAATAGATGGTAAATTGCTGGACAGCGGGTTCATTGCCTTGCAAAGTGAGGGGCAACCCATTGATTTCCGGAATATAAGGATAAGGAGACTGGAAAGGTAGGGTAAACCGACGGTGGAGTGTTAAGAATATGACAGGGCTAAGCCCATGTTATATAGAAGTTTACCCTTTTTATGCCTGACCACTGGGGGGTCAAATGTCAATTGTGACTATTATGCCCTTGGCGGCACAAATTCCCCAATAAAACCTATTGTAAAAAATCTAATATCCATAAGGCATAATATTAGAAAACCATGTATTTTTTTTCTTTGCCATCGCAAAAGACTAATAGCCCAATATATAAAGAAGTAAAAAAAAGAGGCTATCTTTTAAACAGCCTCCTCTTTTTAAAATATTTCGTAAGAAAGATTTAGTCCTTTTTTTCCTCTTCCTCCTCCTTTTTTTCTTCCTCCTTTTTCTCTGTTTCCTCCTCCTCTTTCTTATCGTTCCAAATCTCTTTTATCTCATCTATTTTGTCTTCGATACGATCTTCGACCACCTCAGATACTGCTTTAACCGTATCAACCATATCTGTGATGGAATCGCCAAGAATGGCAGCTGCAGCACCAAATAATGAATCTTTAGATTTCTCACGTGCAGCATTGGCAGCAGCTATTTCGCCGGCGATTTTCTCTTGCGCTGCTTTTTTAGCATCCTCTTTAAGGATTTCGTCCGCCTTTCTCTTCTCTTTTTCCTGAAGTTGCTCCATTTTACGGTCTAATTCCGTTTTTGTAGCATACATTTCAGCTAGTTTCTCTTTTTTGGAGCGAACGCGTTCTTCAATCATGGCCACTTTTGCCTGTCTGATTTGCGCTTCGAGCTGACCGAAAGAAGTATTAACTTTTCCATTTTGGAAATTTAATTCCTCGATATCGCGACCCACAGAACTTTCCATTTTATCGATAGCGGCCATCAAACCTTCATACCTTTTTTGGATTCTAACCAAAGGATTATTATCTTCAGCCGTTTCAGGACCGAATCTTTTTTCCTTTAAAACTTTGAAGGTGGCGTCTAATTTATCCCAAATCTTATTTCTATGGTCTCTGTTTAATTTGACCTCTCTGATTTTTTTCTGAATATCTTTTAATTCATCAAAGAGAGGTTGTAAACGAATGCCTTCGCGAACTTTATTTTCAATATCACCTAACTTAGCTACGATATCTTCATACAACGTTTTTGAGGTACGATCAAATTCCTCGTCCAGTTTTCCGCGCAGATCTTTCAATTTACCGAACAACTCATTTGTTTCTTGTCTCAGGTGTTCACTGTGTTCTCTAAAAAGACTTTTATCACGAGCTTGTTCCTGGACACGATCCCAAAAACTTTTCAGCTCATCCCACATATTTTTATCAAAATTCAGGGCACGCTCCACTTTATCTTTAAACTCATTTAGCTCTGACTGATAAGAACGGAAGAGTCTTGAGGAGAGAATAGAAAAATTCCATTCTGCCTGCGCTCTGGTAACGAGATCCATTTTTTCAGCGGTAATGCCTTTTGGCAAAATACTACCTGTAACTGTTAATTCTAAGAGTGTTGAAGTGAACCCTTCAGGAAAGTCAACCGTTTTGCCATCTCTCCAATCTTTAGTCAGCGTTTGGTTAAACTCTTCAGAGACCAACGCTTCTGGAAAGGAAATGACATTAACTTTACCCTCTTCTGCTAATAACTCCAGAGCGAGAAGCAATTTCTCTGAATTTTCATTTTTACCCCAAAAAACAATTCTATTCTTCATGATGTGTACCAGTTTTCTGAATCTAAACTAAAGTGAGTATGAATAATGCTTAAAAATACAATAAGTTCATTAAAAACAACCATTCTGTAATGTAAAAGGTTAAACCAAACTATTTTCGACAAGATACTCTGCGATTTGAATGGCATTGGTTGCTGCCCCTTTACGCAAATTATCAGCGGTAATCCACATATTTAACGTATTAGGTGCTGAATCGTCTCTTCTCAATCTGCCAACAAAAACGCTGTCTTTCCCCTTACTCCATAACGGCATGGGATATTGGAACGCTGCCGGATCGTCGGAAAGAAAAACACCAGGTGCGTCAGCAAGCCATTGTCTTACTTCGGCGAGATCAAAATCTCTTTCAAAGGTAACGTTCACCGATTCAGAATGACCCCCTAAAACAGGTACGCGCACAGCGGTGGCGGTCACTTTGATGGTATCATCTCTCATAATTTTTTTCGTTTCCAGCACCAGTTTCATTTCCTCCTTCGTGTATCCATTTTCCAAAAATACATCACATTGAGGTATGCAATTTTCAAAAATAGGATAATGGTAAGCCATTTCCTCTGGTTTAGGAACAAATCCCTTTTTCTCTAATTGATATTGTTTTACCGCCTTCATACCTGTTCCCGTTATGGACTGATAAGTAGAAACGACAATTCTATTTATTTTAAGTTTTTTATGCAAGGGTGCTAAAGCGACAACCATCTGTATGGTAGAACAATTTGGATTGGCAATAATCCTATCATTGGGAGTAAGGCTATCGGCATTAATTTCCGGTACGATTAATTTATGATCAGGATTCATTCTCCAGGCTGAAGAGTTATCTACTACAATGGTACCAACCTCGGCAAATTTCGGTGCCCAAAGAAGAGAGGTATCTCCCCCGGCAGAAAAAATAGCTATATCAGGTTTTAATGCAATAGCATCTTCCATAGATACAACGGGATATTCCACACCCCTAAAAGTAACCTGTGTTCCTACCGATCTGGCGGAAGCTACAGGAATAAATGTCGACACAGGGAAATTTCTTTCTTGTAAAACTTCTAAAACGACATTACCTACTAAACCAGTTACGCCAACGACTGCTAACTTCATGTGTTAATTTTTTATCATTTAAAAAAAGTAGGTTAGGGCAAATTGCTTTTCACGTAAAATGGGCTTGCGGGCTATCCAAAAAGGAAAGACCTTGCGGCCATCTTAATTAGGGGACAAATATAAACGCATTCTTTTATATCATTAACAAGTATAACATGAAAGTCCCATCTTTTTTATTTTTATTCAGTGTTCAGCTTTTAACGGCCCAATCTATTCCATGGTCAGAAAAATTTGATAATCAATCTATTCCATCTTATTTTGAAGGAAATATATCCAGATTTACTATTTTGAATAATAGACTTTATTTGAATCATATTTCACCTGCCCCACAAAATGAATCGCAAATTGTGCGATATGCCCCCATAAAAAATGGGGAACCGCTATTTTGGGAACTCAATGTTTCCCTAGATTTTACACCATCGCCACAAAATAATCTGAAGATTTATCTGGCTTCCTCTCATCCACATCTCAAAAATGCTGAAAATGCCTGGTTTTTGCAAGTGGGCGGAGAGACGGGTGACCAGGATAAATTAAGTTTATTTCGTCAGAAAAATAACCAAAGAACCCTTTTAGCGGAGAGTAAACCTGGTATTTTGGGCGATAAAGCTTTTAATATTTCTTTCCGTGTCCAGTTAGATGAAAAAGGATTATGGCAGGTATTTACAAAAGCTGATAGCTCCCAAGTTTGGCTCCCCTCCTTTGATTATACTGAAAAAGAGGAGTTAAAAGGTTTCTACACAGGCTTAATGCTCACTTATACCGCAAGTAGAGCTAAACAATTTAATTTCGATGACTGGAAAATGGAAGGGCTGTTATTAGATTTGACAAAACCGTTGGTAGATAAATGGACATTAAATACCTTGCAACATTTGCAGGTTTATTTTTCAAAACCATTGGATATAGCCGCAAATAAAATATTAGATTTTCAGTGTCGCGAAGTTGAAGGAGAAAAAAAAACCATACAATCTATAACTTTAGACAGCGTCAATCCCTATCTATTGCATATTTATTTTGACGCACTTAAGCCAAATATTATCTACGAATTTCAAGGGAAAGTAACAGATAAAAGTAAAAATGATAATCATTTTTCTTTTTATTTCGACAAAAAAACGGGTAGCAGACCGCTTCCAGGTGATTTGTTATTTACGGAAATATTAGCCGCACCATCGAGTGGTAAGCAGGCTGAGTTTATAGAATTACATAATCCCACAAAGCAATTTTTGCAGCTGGCCAACTCAAAAATAATCGTCAATAAAAGCACTTTGGAATTACCCAACCTTATTTTGTCCCCCGGAGAATATTTAGTTTTTCATCACCTAAAAGATAGCCTCTTCTTTAAGGAAGTGAAGCACCCTTTTGGATCATCCAGTTTTCCCTCCTTACCCAATGCGGGAGGAATCATAGAATTAACAGACATGGGGGTAACTTTAGACAAGATGACTTACGGGTTATTTCCGTCATGGCAACACTCAGTGACAACGGGAAAATCGTTGGAAAAAAGAAGCTTATCTCATTTATCAGATTGTTTATTAAACTGGACTTCCTGCTCCAATGACATGGGGCACACCATGGGTTTAGAAAATGACGCATTTTCTTTGGCGCTCCCCTTTTTTAACCCTTTGGCAGATCATATTTTTCCGTCCTCGGCAGATACCCTTGAATTTATTGCCCAAGTTCCTTTAAAATGGCCAGATACTACCGATTTGTCCTTATTTACAAATCAGGGTCTGGAAATTAAGTCTATCGATAAGGGAGCTCAATCAAATGAATGGACGCTCCATTTAAAAAAAACCATAGATTCAGGTATTATTTATCCATTTACTGTTTTAAAAGGTCTGAAGAATTGTTTGGGTCAGGAAAACAATCAGCCTCAAGCCATGCGATTAGCCATTCCTCAAAAGCCTGAGAAAGGGGAAAGAATTTTTATTAATGAAATTTTATTTGATGCCCTACCCTTTCAAAAGCCGTTTGTGGAAATACAGGCAAATACCAAATATCCTATCGACATGAATTACCTGCACTGGGGTGATCGCAAAGAAGTAAACTTCTCTCAAAGAGTACTATTCCCTTTTGAGCCTTATGCCATTACTGAAAATCCTGCTGCATTAATTCAACAGTACGGACCATCGTCGCAAAATCAACGAATCATAGCGGGAAAAACGCCCTTTTTGAACAGATCTCAAGGAAGCATATCCCTTTTTTATAATGATCTTGAGACCGATATTATCACTTACGATAAAGCCTGGCATTCTCCCTGGTTTACATCAACAACGGGCATTTCATTGGAAAGGAAAGGAGCACAAAGTAACGGAAGTAATCAAAGCGGCTGGTTAAGTGCGGCAGGATTTAAAACAGGGGCAAGTCCGGGAAGCGAAAATACCTCCTTTGGCAAAGAACAAAGTCTTGTAAATGAGGAAGTTAATTTGAATCCTTCAACATTTACACCATACAATCAACTTCAATGCTGTACCATTTCTTCTGTCAACAGAGGAAGTATCGTAAATATTCGCATTTTTGATTCATTGGGGAATGAGGTTAAATATTTAGTTAAAAATCAAGTACTGGGCAGTAATGATGAAATTTGTTGGGATGGAAAACAACAATATGAAGTACCTCTGGCGCAAGGTCACTATATTTGGTGGATAGAATTGTTGAATGCCAATGGCGTAAGAACTATTTTCAAATTATTAAGCACCTTAGATTGACATGAAAAAATTTATTGACAGTATGGGTTACGCATTAAATGGTATAAAACTATTATTTGTGGGTCAAAGTAATATAAAAATTCAAGGGGTTATAGGTATTCTGGTCTGTTTATTGGGTTGGATTATAACCCTATCGACCTTAGAATGGATGATTGTTCTTTTTTGTATTGGATGGGTAATCTCGGCAGAAAGTTTCAACACCGCCATAGAATATGTGGTGGATTTTATTTCCCCTGATTATCACATAAAAGCGGGACAAATAAAAGATTTATCGGCCGGAGGGGTTTTAATAATATCTATAACAAGCAGTATAATAGGTATTATTATTTTTCTCCCAAAATGCATTAAGTTGTTTTTGGCCAGCTAAAAATTTAATATATTTGCAAAAAAAAAGCCGGAAGGTGGATCCAACCGGCTTTGAAAAGAGCTTTGAGAGGCTATCTACATACCATATAACGTCACATTTGACGATACAGAGTCTGATACAATTTATTGGGTGGATTGAACCACCGGAGGAAGGATTTCATGAACTCGTTTGTCATTATTTCCTTTCATGATTCAAATATGAGGGTAATTACCAAGCAGAATAAGTACAATTTTACTAATTACTGAATTTTAAAAATACAAATAAAAAAACATAAAACACTAAAATACAACAAGTTAAAATAAAAATAACATACAAAAAGTAATATTTATACTCTATTAAATTGATATTTTATTATATATTTTTTTTAATCTAAAGAGATTTACAGAGAGAATTCATCACTGGTTGTCAATATTTCCCAGGTATGGTCTGCAAAAAGCTTTACGGTTGCTTGAAAGAAATAAGGAGGATTTGCTCCCCATTCTTCGGGAGCTATCATAGAAAGGACATAAGCCCCATTCTTTTTTGCGTATAAATGATAGACGAAACCGACGAGGGGCTGGAAAGCCATTTCCGCCTCATAAATTTTTTCAGAAATGAATACCCTTTTTCTGATGTCATCAGCTTGTTTAGCAAGGAGTTCAATTTGTTTTCTAAGTTGTCCCAGCTGAATATCTGTCTGTTGATACATAGAAGTAACGGCTCTGCCTTTGATTCTTCCTTTATCAATTGGCTTAATCACTACGCCGCCTACGGAATGAGAATAAGGTAGCAGGTGTGGTTCCAATGCTACCTTATCTATATCTATAGGATTTATAAATTCTTCCTTTTCCATTTATTTTTTAACCATCAACAAAAGAGGGCTAAGTAAGTTTAACAAAGCCAATTATTTCAGTAAAAAGCTTGATGAACCTGCGAGGTAGGCTTTATTATAGATTTCCAATTTATAGGTACCTGGAGAAAGCAAGGAAGAAGGTTCCCAGTTAAAACAGGAATTTTGGGTACCGTTAATGGTTTGAATCTCTTTTGTTTCGAAAGTATATTGAATTTCGTCACCGGTTTCAGGATGATTAAAAACGCTGATATTGGTATTAAGGGAAACGGTTTCACCACGAGGAGAAATCACTCGAATTATAAATTTTTCTCCATTACCTGAAGCAGAAGGATTAGGCAAAGGAACAAAACAAATTTCCAATAAATTGACATTATCAGCATTTTTCCGACTCACATTTTTACCATTATCTTTTTTCTGCAGTGTTTTAACACTAATCTTATCAGCCTTAATCATGGACGCTTTGTCCACTTTTTTTGCCAAACTACTTTTTTCTTTTTCCAATTTTGATTTCTCCACCGTCAGATCTCTGGTCACAGAGGTAAGATAATCATTTGCCTGTTTTGATTCATCCAATCTGCTATTCAAGGTTTGGTTAATAGAATCCTGTCTGTTTTTTTCAGCTAAAAGTGATTCTTTTTCCAAGGCCCACCGTTCTCTCTCTTCCTTAAAGAAAGCAATTTGTTCATTTAGCTTACTAATCTCAGCTTTTGCTTTATCTAAAGAACTGGATCTTTTAAGCAAGCCAACGATTCTATTCTTCTGGCCTGTTAATTCAAGTTTCTGGTTATCAATCAATTGATTTAAGGCTTCATTCTCCCCTCTGAGACTTTCCAAATCAGCAAGTGCCTCTTCGTATTGTAATTCTAATTCTTTCTTGAGCTGGATGGTTTCGTCAAGCTCTGTTTTAACCTCTTGATTTTCTGTGGTTAATTCTTGTTTGTTATTAAACAGATAGGCAATGACCCCAATAAGAATGGCGATAACGACTGCGGCTAGAATGAGTAAATTTTTTGAACTCGAAGAAGATGGTTGGTTGTTCATGGGATAAACATTTTTAGTGAAAATAAAGTATCTTAGCGTAGAAGAACAATTAAACAAGTTTGTAAAATACAACTCTTTTATGTCTAAATCGTTTGAAGTAGGAAAAATATTGTTTTTTGATATTGAAACTGTGAGTTTAACTTCAAATTACCCGGAACTTTCCCCTTCCCTACAAGAATTATGGCAGCGCAAAGCTAAATCTTTTTATCCAAATAATGAGGAAGAGCTGACGGTAGAACAGCTGCAGGAAAGTTTTAGAAACAAAGCGGCTATTTTTGCTGAATTCGGTAAAATCGTTTGCATTTCCATGGGCATTGCTTATTGGGATAAAGAAGTAGGTCAATATAAAATACGATTAAAATCATTTGCCCAGGCATCAGAGGAAGAATTGCTCAAATCCTTTTGTGAACTTTTGAATAAGCATTATTCAAACCCCTTAATCAATGCCTTAGCAGGACACAATATCAAAGAATTTGATATCCCGTATATCTGCCGCAGATTAATTATAAACCGTCTTGGTTTACCTGAAATATTAAAGATTAGCGGTAAAAAACCCTGGGAATTGAATTACTTCCTGGACACCATGGAAATGTGGAAATTTGGTGACTGGAAAAGCTATACTTCATTAAAATTACTAACGGCTATTTTTGACATTCCATCTCCAAAAGACGACATTGATGGAAGTCAGGTGGGTCAGGTTTATTGGGAGGAAAATGACTTGATGAGAATTTCCCGATATTGCGAAAAAGATGTATTGGCTACCATGCTGGTGTATGACAGACTTTCAGGAGATAACTTGTTTAATGATGAAAATATCCTGGTAGATTAGGGTAAATTAATAGAAGCACACTCTTCCTCTAACCAAAATTTATTGATTATATTTTCTGTATTATTGATTTGCTCCAGGAGCGATTTTAACTGAGAGGTTGCTTTATTGGTATCTAAAAATTCTATCTGGTGTTTTATCATCACCATTTTTTTGGTGAATCTCAGGAAATTGGTATATCCCTTTTTTTGATCCGTATTAATGTGCGTATTTCTCATGATATATATCCGGAAAGTATCTAGCAAAGAGAGAAGAGCATCTGTGTCTCGTTTGGCATGATAGGTTCTAATCATTAAAAACGATGTATTCAAGTGATAGGTAATATCAGTAAATTGAACCCGAATAAGCGCTGAAATAGCCTCATCAAACATTTTTTTATGATAATATAAGTTCCCAAGGTTATAGAGATAAGCGTTATCTCTGCGATGTGCGGGCAAAAAATCTTTAAATTCCTGAATAAAGTTTTCTGTCCAGGCAAATTCCTTTAAACTACAACCCAGGGTAGTTATGTTTTTATAATCCCACTCATTGATAATACCATTATTGAGTAAATCGCCCCCTGCCAGGCCCTTTTGATAAAGTTCGAATAACTCTCGCTGATAGGCCTTATCCCCTTTATTTATTTTTGATATACAATAATTATAGGAAAAACTGTATAAATCTTGCCTGTCTTGAGGAGACAAATTGAGATCCAGATTACCCAGCATATCTTTTAATGCAAGGTAATATTGAGGATTACTATCGTCTTGTAAGCTTTTAAGAATAGTGTAGTATAAGGCAATTACCTTATTTTGAATTAAGATATCAGGATGATTTTCAATAAAAAGTAAGAGTTCTGTCAACAAACCAAAATCATAATTGGCATTCACCAATATTTTGTGTGCGGTAAGGTGGCATACATTACGTAATTTTTCTTCCAGATAATAAGCGTCCAGATAATGTAACATTCGTTGCATAGTATCGGACTTGGACCTATCAACAAATTGACCACCATAATAACCCATTAGATAATTTAACCGGTACTTAGCGTAGGTAAGTTCTGTTTTTTGCACTACCTCGCTTTCAAATTTTTTTTCCAGTTGCTTCGCTCTATTGGTTAGTAGTTCGAACTGATTTCTTTTATAGGCCCATTCCATGGCGAATATTTCTTCTACATTTTCTTTACATTCGTATTGTTGCAGCGCTAAAAACCGGAGCAGTAATTTTTTTAAACCTGACATCAGGTTGTGTATTTTTTGTTCGTCGTAAGGATCTTTAGGAAACAATTTTTTGAAAATTTTTTCCTTTTCCAGCAACTCCAACTTACCTATTTGAAGTTGTTTGAGAACAATTTCGAGAAATTCAGTCGTTTTTTTGTGCAAATTGTAATAGGGAGATGAGACAAACAAGCTAAATTGCTCTCTTTCCCTGGTATTTAGTTCAACGATTGTTTTAATTAAACGACTTTGTTCCAAAAGTTTTTAAAATTAAATACTGAAATAAACAAATAATAATTTTACAAATATATCAATATTAAGCATATATCTTTTACTAAGGAAGAATTATTACTCAAGAAATCAAAAAAAATATAAATTGTAAAGAAAACGTTATAATTTTGTCTTTGATTAAATGCAAAGAACCTCATGAACATATAAAGGTATTTTTCAGACGAACATTTTTAGCCTATCAACACAACACCTGTCGGGGTTTCTTAAGAGAAAATTAGGTCCCTAAACTGGGTTTTTAAAGGCTGTTTTGTTCTACACTTAACAGAGTATAATCTCCCATTAGGAGCAGTTCCGGTTTCGGCAGCTGCTCTTTTTTTTAAAATGCTAATCTTAACATATCCCTCATCGAATATATTTGTCCAATCAATATAGTATTTGTATATTTGGCGTTTAAAAAAAATTAAGCTAATGGGTCTTTCCGAATTTTTACTGTTGTATTATATTTTACTAATGATTTCCCTGGCAGCCGTATTTAAAAAAGCGGATGTAGGTGTATGGAAAGCATTTGTCCCTGTATATCAATTTATGGTTTGCGGAGAATTAGTTGGAAGAAAGGCCAGCTATGGTTTGCTTATATTAATACCGATTGTAAATATTTTCATTTTTGCTGCCTTAATGATAGATTTGGTGAGATCATTCAAAGTTTATCAATTTTGGCACCATGTTCTGGTCGTAGTGTTTGCCCCCATTTATTTAATTTACCTGAGTTTTAGAAAAGATTTGAGCTATCAGGGACCTGTATTAGCTTACGAAAAATCGATTTTAGACGCTATTGAGGCAGCAAGAGTGGCAAATGATACAAAGCAATACAATAAATTAGTTGCACAAAATCCGTTCAAAAAATCCCCTGTAAGAGAATGGGCCGAGGCGATTATTTTTGCTGTATTTGCCGCCACCTTTATACGTATGTTTCTCATTGAAGCATTTGTCATCCCAACCTCCTCCATGGAAGGCTCCTTAGTCGTTGGAGATTTTTTGTTTGTAAGTAAAGGCCACTATGGCATTAGAATGCCTCAGACCATAGCTATGCTTCCCCTTTTACATAATAGAATACCTGTCATTGGCGGCGAGTCATACGTTAAAAAACCGCAGTTAAAATATCAAAGATTACCAGCATTAGAAACCATAGATCATAACGACCCTGTTGTTTTTAATTATCCGGAAGGCGATAGTGTATATGTTTTTCCTGAAAGAACCTGGAGTATTTACGACTTGCGCCGAGGATCTATTCCCCCAATGTTTTCAGGTGCCATTCAGTCTGGCTTGAATCCATTGGTTACCAGACCCCTTGACAAAATGGATCATTACATCAAACGTTGTATCGGTTTACCTGGTGATTCATTAGAAATAAGATCTCAGCAAGTTTATATTAATGGAAAAAAGGGTAAAAATCCTGAAAATGTCCAGTTTATGTATTCTGTTTTATCTCCTAATGCAGCCATAAATACAAAAGATTTTACCAAATGGGCCATTAGCACAGAAGATAGAATGCAACAATCACCTAATGCCTTTTATTTAGTGCTGAATAACAGCCAAAAAGCGAAAATCAAAGCCATGGATCCATCCATCAAAATTGACAAAGTGGATGTAGGAAAATTATACGGTGAAAGTGGCCGATTGTTTCCAAATGATGCGCTGCATTTTGGAAATTGGACCAGAGATGATTTTGGACCCATTTATATACCAAAAGCTGGTGCTAAGGTCGCTCTAAATGAGGAAAGCATAGCACTTTATCAACGAATCATTCAAGTTTACGAAGGACACGAACTTCGTATAGATGGTAATAAATTTTATATTGACGGTAAATTAAGTTCTCATTACACCATAGAACAAAATTATTATTGGATGATGGGTGATAACAGACATAATTCTGAGGATAGCCGTTTCTGGGGATTCGTTCCTGAGACGCACGTTGTTGGAAAACCTTTATTTATATGGATGTCCTTCCTTGAAGGAAGCCCATCTAAAGGTATTGTCTGGAATAGAATATTTACTCGTGCAGACACGAAATAAATAATATTGGGGAAATTATGCCGCCAGGGGCATAAAGGGTATATTGGGGAAATTATGCCGCCAGGGGCTAAATTCTATAAACATGTGACCCCTCCGGGGTCAGGATATTATGACCTGACCCTGGAGGGGTCACATGTTTATAGACAAATTTATACCGCCAGGGACCAAAAGGATAAATCAGGTAATAATATTTTTTTCATTGGTAAAAAGCACCCCCTCTTTATAATCCTTTAAAACTCTTTTGATAGTTCCCGTTAAATTTTTTGGTAGTTTATGCAGATCGTGCCATTCTGCAGATTTAAACTTTTGAGGTTCATTTCGCTGAAGCTCACCTTCCCATCGAAAAGCTTTGAAATACAGAACCAGGCGTTGACCTTTTAAGCTTGTTTTTTGTAGAACATGCACTAATCTTAAATCACTTTCCAAAATGGTGATACCCGCTTCCTCTTTACATTCTCTTACTAAGGCCTCCTTGCTGGTTTCACCCAACTCAACATTACCTCCCACCAGGGTATAATTACCCCCATTCAATTTGGTTTGTTTGAGCAACAAGATTTTTCCTTGGTTAAAAAGAATTAATCTTACTTTTAAGGATGATTTAAGTGAATTCATTGGGAGGTTTTAAGGAATGCACAAATGTAAAACTAAAACCGTTTTAAAATAGATGTTATGAATATTTTACGCAAACTTATTTTCAACCGAGAGGATACAAGAAAAAAGTCCATGAATACCTTCCAAATTATCATTTGTTTTTTGTGCTGTTCTTTAGTATTGCAACGTTTATCTGGACAGAGAGATACGGTTGTCATTTATAAAAAAATAGATACGACGGAGTTAAAGTTGTGGATACATTATCCTGAAAAAGTTAAAAAAAAGCATGCAGCCATTATTTTTTTTCATGGAGGCGGCTGGAATAACGGAACCGCAGAACAATTTTTACCCCAATCGGAATATCTGGCCAGTCTGGGTATGGTGGCGATCTGCGCTTCGTATCGATTAAAAAATGTGCATGGCACAACGCCTAAAGAAGCTTTGGAAGATGCTAAATCCGCTATTAGATATTTAAGACTAAACGCTAAAGAATTACATATTTTACCTAATAAAATAGCAGCGGGTGGTGGATCTGCTGGCGGACATCTGGCTGCGGCTGCCTTCACGTCCACTAACATTAACGATCCAAAGGATGCCATCGATATAAGCGCTAAACCTAATTGCCTGGTATTGTTTAATCCGGTGATTGATAACGGACCGGAAGGCTATGGTTACGAAAGAATAAAAGTATGGTTTCCCGATATATCACCCATGCACGGAATAACTAAAAAATTTCCCCCAACTGTCTTTTTTTTGGGAACGAAAGATGCCTTAATACCCGTTTCAACAGGAGAGCTATTTCGCGATAAAATAAATGAAGCAGGAGGACAATGCACTTTATTTTTATATGAGGGAGCCGGTCATGGATTCTTTGGATGGAAAGATGGTAAAAATCCGTACTATGTTGAAACCTTGAAGCAAACTGAAATTTTTCTTAGACAGCACAAGTATTTAAAATGATTTAACTAAATTATTTAACACAAAAATGTATTAAAATACCGTATATTTGCAAATCTAAAGTACCGTGAATGAACATACCACTAAAAGCGTTAACAGTTTAATTAATTGGAATAGATAGGTTATGGTTTATGAAAATTTAAGTGGTACCATCGGGAATACACCCTTGGTTAGATTAAATAAAATTACAGCGGGTTTAACTGGAACATACTATGCTAAGGTAGAGGCTTTTAATCCTGGCCAAAGTGCCAAAGACAGAATTGCTTTTTACATGGTCGAACAAGCTGAAAAAAGGGGCTTAATCAAACCAGGAGGAACCATTGTTGAAGCAACATCGGGAAATACAGGGTTTAGTATAGCTATGTTATCAGCGATAAAAGGCTACAAGTGTATTCTCACGCTCACGAGTAAGGCATCGACTGAAAAAATATCCCTTTTAAAATCTCTTGGAGCAGAGGTTATCATTTGTCCTGTAGATGTAAGTCCCGAAGATCCAAGGTCTTACTACTCCAGAGCTGAACAAATAGCTAAAGAAACACCTAATGCTTTTTATTTGGCCCAAAACTTTAACACAGACAATGCGGCGGCACATTACCATTCGACAGGTCCTGAAATATGGAGACAGACGGAGGGTAAAATTACGCATTATGTTTGTTGTGCAGGAACTGGTGGCACTCTTTCAGGTGTGGCAAAATATCTTAAAGAACAAAATCCTGCCATACGTATTATTGGTATTGATGCTTACGGATCTGTTTTAAAGAAATTCTGGGAGACGGGAATATACGACCCAAATGAAATAAAACCTTATAAGGTAGAAGGTTTAGGTAAAAACATCATCCCTTCCAATATAGATTTTTCACTGATCGATGAATTTATAAAAATAAGCGATAAAGATAGTGCCATCAGAGCCAGAGAACTGGCTTCAAAAGAAGGTTTATTAATGGGTTATTCCAGTGGTTCTGCCATGCATGGTATTTTTCAAATTCAACATGAATTAGATGAAAATAGTGTGGTAGTAGCTCTTTTTTCTGACCATGGTTCAAGATATCTCGGAAAAATTTATAACGACGGATGGATGACTGAGCAAGGTTATCTTTTGGGAAATGAGTCTGAAACCAAAGTTCCTTCTATCAATGAATGGGAAGACCATGAACACTATTATAGCTATGAATCTGTTAAAAGAAGGTACCGAACTTATTATCGAATTTACCGTTTGATGTATAGAAAATATATTAGCCAGACTAAAAAATCACTAGGTTTATAACAAAAATTTTCAATAAATGAGAACTGAAAAAAAACAAGCTTACCTCTCTAATGAAAATATATCCGTTCCTTTATTTAAGAATAAATGGTTGGATAGTTTAACAAGAACACATATTGCCATACCTGTATCTATGTTTTTCTTGTATGCTATAGCTTTGTTATATTATACAAAAGTTGCTACTGATTTAACAACATTACAAGTAACATCCCTTTATTTAACTGGATTTTTATTTTTCACTTTTGCAGAATATATGGTTCACCGTCATGTTTATCATTTACCAGGTACCACTGAAAAGAGAGCAAAATTTGCTTATACTATGCACGGTGTGCACCATGATTACCCGAAAGATAAACAAAGATTGGCTATGCCCCCTGCCATGAGTGTGGCTGTAGGAACCATCCTTTTTTTCCTGTTTGAGCTAATCCTCGATAAATTTTCTTTCTCTTTTCTTTCTGGTTTTTTAAGTGGATATGCATTCTATTTGTTAGTACACTACTCTATTCACATATTTTTACCCCCCAATAACCTGTTTAAAGCCTTATGGGTGAACCATGCTTTACATCATTATGGAAAATCTGATACGATGTTTGGTGTTTCATCTCCCCTTTGGGACTATATTTTTGGGACCACTCACGCAAAATTAAAAGGAAACATCCCAACTGATCTTGCTCATGATCATTAAAAAGGATTAAAGATAAAATACTAAGGCTGTTAGGTTAAATCTTAACAGCTTTTTTTAAAGATAGCTAGGCTCTTGCCCCTTTGATTGATTATACCACTGACGGAACAATTTTGCGGGATTCCATTTTACCCCTGGCGGATGAAATGTTTTATTGTTCAATTTGGCCCCTGGCGGCAAAAATTTCCCCAATATACACTTTAGCCCGATGTATAAAGTAGCATAAGAAAAAGAGGCTATCTTTTAAGATAGCCTCGCAAATCTATTAAACAAAGGAGCAATAATTGCGAAATTAGTTGGCGTCATTTGAAGAAAACGACGCAGAAAGAAATTCTCTGTTCATCAGAGCGATGTTAGAAACGGAAATACCTTTTGGACATTCTGCCTCACAGGCTGTAATATTAGAACAATTTCCGAAATTTTCCAAATCCATTTGACGAACCATATTTAAAACTCTTTTTTGAGCTTCCACCTTACCTTGAGGTAACAATGCCAAATGTGCTACCTTTGCCGAGGTAAAGAGCATCGCGGAAGAATTTGGACAGGCAGCTACGCAAGCACCACAACCTATGCAAGTTGCAGCATCGAAAGCGTGAGAAGCCACATCTTTTTCTATGGGAATGGCGTTGGCATCCTGAGCTTGTCCAGTACTCACAGATATAAAACCACCTGCCTGAATAATTCTATCTAAAGCACCTCTATCCACTGAAAGATCTTTCAATACGGGAAAAGCAGAGGCACGATAAGGTTCAATTACTATGGTTTCCCCGTCTTTAAAGTTACGCATGTGTAATTGACAGGTAGTGGTCCCCTGTAATGGACCATGAGGCTGACCATTAATAACTAAACTACAGGTACCACATATTCCTTCTCTACAATCGTGTTCGAAAGCAATAGGCACTTTCTGCTCAAAACTCAGTTTTTCATTTAACACATCAAGCATTTCAAGAAATGACATGTGTTCACTAACATTATCCAGGGAATAGGTTTCGAACTTTCCTTTAACATTTTGGCTTGGTTGGCGCCATATTTTTAGTGTCAATTTCATAATAATCAATTTAAAGCCAAAAGGCCAGCAATTAAGATAAGATTATTTGTAAGAACGGGTTTTTAATTCAACATTGTCGAAATGCAGCATTTCCTTATGTAAAATAGGATCTTGATCAGCCCCTTTGAACTCCCATGCAGAAACGTAAGCATATTCGTCATCTCTTCTCAATGCCTCACCGTCTGGCGTTTGATATTCTTCTCTAAAGTGACCTCCACAAGATTCATTTCTATCAAGTGCATCGACCACCATAATTTCACCTAAATCTATAAAATCTGCTACCCTGAGTGCCTTTTCAAGTTCAGGATTCAAGTCATTGGCAACGCCTGGCAGATAAAGATCAGCATAAAACTCATCTCTAAGCGCACGTACCTGTTGTCTTGCCAGGGTTAGCCCTTCAGCTGTTCGAGACATGCCACAATATTCCCATATAATCTTACCCAATCTTCTATGAAAGCTTTCAGCCGATTGTTTTCCTTTTATAGCAAACAACTTATCAATTCTTTGTTTTGCCAAATCTGCTGCGGCGGTAAATTCAGGTGCATTAACATCTAATTTAGGGGTACTAATGTCTTCACTCAAGAAGGTACCGATAGTGTAAGGGAGCACAAAATAACCATCAGCCAAACCCTGCATTAAAGCGGATGCACCTAAACGGTTGGCACCATGGTCAGAAAAGTTTGATTCACCGATAGAGAATAACCCTGGAACATTAGTCATAAGATTATAATCAACCCATAGACCGCCCATAGTATAATGCACTGCAGGATAAATTTTCATAGGAAATTTGTAGGGATTCTCGCCTGAGATTTTCTCATACATTTCAAATAAGTTTCCATATTTTTCTTCAATCACCTTTTCTCCGAGTTCAATTACCTTAGCATTAGACGGGTTTGACAGACCAAGAATATTAGCTTTAGACTTACCATATCTTTCAATAGCCGCCGAAAAGTCAAGGAACACGCCCAAGCCAGTGGGTACAATGCCATTTCCTTCATCACATGCCGTTTTAGCTGCACGGGAAGCAACATCTCTTGGCACTAAATTACCAAAAGCGGGATATCTTCTTTCGAGGAAATAATCACGGTCAGTTTCAGGAATATCGAGTGCCGTCTTTACTCCATCGCGAATAGCTTTGGCGTCTTCTTTTTTTGCTGGAACCCAAACGCGACCGTCATTTCTCAAAGATTCAGACATAAGGGTAAGCTTCGACTGGTATTCCCCCATCTGAGGTATGCAAGTTGGATGAATCTGTGTGAAACAAGGATTGGCCATGAAAGCACCCTTTGCCACTGCACGCATGGCGGCGGTAACGTTACAATTCATTGCATTGGTAGAAAGATAAAAAACGTTACCGTAACCACCGGTAGCTAAAACAACGGCATGAGCGCCATGTTTTTCTAATTCGCCGGTTAATAAATTTCTTGCTATAATACCTCTTGCTTTACCATCTTTTACCACCAATTCAATCATTTCATGTCTGGTAAACATCTTCACATTACCCAGGGCAATCTGACGCGACAGCGATTGGTAAGCGCCTAATAAAAGTTGCTGACCTGTTTGCCCTCTGGCATAAAAAGTTCTGGAAACCTGAACCCCTCCGAACGATCTGTTATCAAGAAGTCCACCATATTCTCTGGCAAACGGAACACCCTGTGCCACCGCCTGGTCTATAATAGAAGTACTCACTTCTGCTAATCTATATACGTTTGCTTCTCTTGACCTATAGTCACCCCCTTTGATAGTGTCATAAAATAAACGGAAAACACTATCGCCGTCATTTCTGTAGTTTTTTGCAGCATTGATTCCCCCTTGAGCGGCAATACTGTGGGCTCTTCTTGGGCTATCATGAAAAGTATAACATTTTACAAGGTAGCCTAACTCGCCCAAAGTGGCTGCCGCCGAGGCACCGGCAAGTCCTGTACCCACGACGATAATTTCAATTTTAAGTTTATTATTTGGCGCAACCAAAGGCAGGGTTGAACGATATTTTGTCCATTTATCGGATAAGTCCCCAGAGGGTACATTTCCATTTAAATTTAAGTTATCCATGTGCATTAACAATTAAAGTCAAAAATAAAACAATTACCACCATAAGTTATTTCGTCCGTAAACGATTATGGGGATGATAGCAAACCCAAATGGGACGATAAAAGCATAAACCCTGCCGATGTATTTAATAAAAGGGGTATATTTTTTATGATTAAGTCCTAGTGTTTGAAATGAACTTTGAAATCCATGATTTAAGTGGATACCAATAATAATCATAGAAACCACATAAAACAGCACAAAGCCAGGATTTGAAAAAGCCAAAACTACGGGTTCATAAAGATTCTTATATTCAGTCCCTTCAATGATAACCATAGGTACTTTTCCCAACTTCATCTGAAGCCAGAATTGATACATGTGCACGGCTATAAAAACAAAAATAATAATTCCCAACCAGGCCATGTTAGCCGCAGCCTTTACATTGGTACCGTCACCTCTTAGTGCACTTACTGCATAGCCAATCTTCCCTTTAGCCATTTTATTTTTTCTCCACAACAACAACCCTTGAATGGTGTGTAGAATGATGGAGAAATAGAGAAGGTAGGAGACCGTTTTAATCAACGGATTGTGCGTCATGAAATAAGAGTACAGGTTAAAAGAAACGCCTGCGTCTTTTGTCAATAATTGTAAATTTCCAATTAAGTGAACAGGAAGAAACAAGATTAGGAACAAACCTGAAAGGCTCATCAACAGCTTTTTACCTATTGATGATGTTAAAAAATTAGCAAACCAAACTAATCCGATTGGTTTAAGTGCATTAGTCATCCAACTCATTGTATTATATTTTCATTAACGGCATTTTGAAAAATGTTGCACAAATCTATATCTTTAAGGCAATTTACAACTCTATTTACAGGGTTAAGTTTATTATTTTAAATTAATTTAGAATCATTTCAAATAACATTGTTAACAAAATCAACCATAGTGTCTTTAAAAGAAGCAACCTTTTCCGAGTTCATTCAATTTTTTCCTGTAATGCCATTACCCATTGTTTTGGCAGAGGAGAATATCAAGATATTCAGCCAGGACAATATTCCCCTTCCCGACGCCATTATACAACAATTTATTTACCCTCTGGAAGAAAATGAACCTGACGAATTTACAGAATACATGGCCTGTTTTCGCATTGGAGAGACTGAAGCATTTGAAGCCCTGATTTTCTGGAAGGCTGCATTATTGAATTATCATTACATCATTGTTACCTTTACAAAAAAAGGAGTACTTATAGATAAAAGAACGCTTTCAGGTACCAGTGTAATCCAGGAAACCATATTACAGTCCATTGCTGTCATGGACGAGGACTGGCGCATAAGAATCTTGTCTGGAATATCACATATTGATGAAACGTATGAACCAGGAAGTAGTACAACGTTGTTATTAGAATTATTGCCAGAAGGTCGCATCGTTGAAATTGAAGATGAACTTATTCCGGATTAAAAAACAGACATGTCAAAAAAGAAAAAAACTATATCATCCAATGATTCACAGCCAAAATATTCAGCCAAAGATTTAAGGCTAGCCATTTTGGATTTACTAAAAAATGCCCCAAAAAAAAGATATAACCCCCGTCAAATAGCCCAGACACTATCTATTGCGAACACCAAAGATTCCATTTTACATGCGTTGGAACTTTTAGTAACTGAAAAAGAAGTGCTTGCCCTTGAGGATTATAAATTTCAATTCAACCGTAGTGTGCCCGTTGAAAAGCAAGAAAAAGGGGATATTGGTATAGTTGATATGACTCGTTCAGGCGCTGCATTTATAAAAGTGGAAGGTAAACCCATAGACGTTTACATTTCCATGCGGAATTTGAACACGGCGATGAATGGTGATACCGTAAGAATTCAAACATGGACTCCCAGAGGAAAACGGCGCCCTGAGGGTGAAGTTGTCGATGTAATAACTCGGGCTAAAGAGTCTTTTTTAGGTGTTTTACATTTGAATAATAAATTTGGCCTCGTTGTAACGGACACCATTTTACCTTATGACATCAAAGTTGATCTTACTGAAATATTAGGTGGTAAAGACGGTGACAAGGTTGTTGTTAAAATCATAGGCTGGACGGGACAATCTACCCCTCTCCCCATTGGAAAAATCACCTACGTTTTAGGGGCTGCCGGCAGTCATGATATTGAAATGCAAAGTATTTTGCTAAATGCAGGTTTCGACCTTGGTTTTGGTGAAGCTGCCTTAAATGAGGCAAAAAATATAGATACCTCCATTTCTTTAGAAGAAATAGCTCTGCGCAGAGATCTTCGGGATATCTTAACCTTTACTATAGATCCTTGGAACGCTAAAGATTTTGATGATGCCATTTCCTATCGATTATTACCAAATGATGAAGTCGAGGTTGGGGTACATATTGCCGATGTTACCCATTACCTGAGAGAAGGATCTTCCTTAGATAAGGAGGCATATACCCGTTCAACCTCCGTTTATCTTGTTGATCGCGTACTCCCAATGCTACCTGAAAAGTTAAGTAATGAATTATGTTCGTTAAGACCGAACGAGGACAAACTTACCTTTTCAGCTATTTTCAATATCGATGGAAAGGGAAAAGTCACAGAAAAATGGTTTGGTCGAACCATTATTCACTCCGACCGACGATTTACCTACGAAGAAGCACAAGAAATTCTGGACACATCTGAGGGACTTTATTCTGCAGAACTCTTACATCTCAACAAAATAGCTCACCAGTTAAGGAAAAGAAGATTCGCCTCGGGAGCTATTCAATTTGAATCTGATGAAGTCCAGTTTAAACTCGATGAATCAGGGACACCCATTGAAATATTTATTAAAGAAAGAAAAGATGCCCATAAGTTAATTGAAGACTTCATGCTTTTGGCAAATCAGGAGGTTGCGCTATTTCTACAACATAAAATGGATGCCACGGGCTATGAAATTCCATTTATTTATAGAGTTCATGACGAACCAAATGAGGATAAAGTATTTGAATTAGCCAGGTTTGCCAAAGAATTTGGTGTAAAAATGAGGGTAGATTCTCCTAAGGAAATAGCTAATTCCTATAATTTATTGGCAGAGCAATCACTTCGAGATCCGGCGCTTAAATTTTTAGCCCCCATTGCTATCAGAACCATGGCAAAAGCCATTTATTCTCCTGAAAATATTGGTCATTACGGACTGGCTTTCACTCATTACACTCATTTTACATCGCCTATCAGACGGTATTCCGACGTCATTGCCCATCGTTTGCTGGCTAAAAATCTGGAAACGGTTTGGCTCACCAACAAAGTTTATTTAAAAGAACAATGCCGTCATATTTCCAGCATGGAAAGGAAAGCCATGGAAGCAGAGCGGGAATCCATTAAATATAAGCAAGTAGAATTTTTAGAAAGCCATGTTGGCGAAGTTTTTGAAGGGATAGTTACCGGAATGATGGACAGAGGTCTGTTTGTTGAACTGTTAACCACACATTGTGAGGGATTTCTTTCCTTTAATCGTTTTTCTGAACCTTATGAAATGGACCCTTCCCGACTTTTTGCCCGAGGTATTTACACTGGACAGACGATAAAAATGGGCGGCAAACTAAAAGTTAGGCTCATAGATACCAATCTTCAAAAAAGACAGGTGGAACTTGGCGTGTATGAAGAATCAAAGTAATATCTGCTGGTTATTTTGACTTTTTAATGGCCAGGTTCAGCGCTTCTGTTGTTAATTTATATTTAACCAACATATTTGGAACTTCCCATTCCGGCATTTTACCTTTGGCGAGAAAGTCAAGATATTTTTCAGTTACCCTGGCAAAATGGGCCTCATGACCTTCTTTGTAAACGTTGGGGATATCGAAAACAGCAGTATTGCCTATCAAAATATAGCTAATACCTGGAAATGCCTTCGCTACTTCCCGAAATACTCTTTCAAAGGTATTTCGATAAGCTACTTCCTTAAATCTATTGGTTTCAACAGAGAAAACGGGTTGATAACCTTGTTCTGCGCCTTGCCGAATCACCAGACTGGCGTTAGTTCCTCTCATTATGGAATAATGGGTGTCACCCGCACCGGGTGCAGCCTGCCATGCCCAGGTTACTTTTACGCGCGCGAAATGTCCCCTTATTTGATAGTCAATCTGTCCATTAGAAAAAACAGCCATTTGACCCTCAGGATTCAAGGTGTTTTTTAGATATTCGGGCACCTGAGTGAGTTTAGTACTCGTTTGGAATTGAGCGGGTGTTATTAGGGTTGGCCAACGTTTTGCCTCCCACAGTTTGATATCCTTTTCATAATTCAGTATTTGATCAGGAAAACAACTCCATTGAATAAGATCTACCAAATGGGTGGTAACATCAACAATCCCCTCCCCTTCTTGTATAACATCGTAAAACCAACCCGGACGTTGTAGTGGAGCGCCGGAAACTTCCTTATAGAAATGATGAATACTCTCTTTAATCACAGCGGGATTATCTACTGAACCATCTTGTAGCACCCCAAATACCTCTTCAAATTCAGAAAATGCCTTTTGAAGCATAGAAGTAATTTCATATCGCTCTGTCATGACATCGTAGATAAAGACATTTTTTTGCTCAGCTAGTTTGAAGGCCTTTTCCAATAAATTAAATCCTGCAGCATTTATAGCCATCGGTTTATCGGCAAAAACATGAAATCCAGCGGCCACTGCATCAGAAATATACTTTGTTTTTAGTTTATTGTTCCCGGCCAACATGACCACATTTCCTTTTTTTTCTGCTAACATTCTGGCTAAATAATCCTTTCCGATGTAAACCTTTTCATCCCAATGCGTAGGCTTATCTGTTCTTTTGTTATATGCATTAATTCTGGCCAGATGTAATTCAACATCGGTATCATCGGGGGCATAAACATGGACGGTAGGAGACAACTGGGGGTACATTGATTTTTGAATCAAAGCGGCATGAAAATGACCAGGATGTAAAGTAATTAGTCTTATTTCTTTATTGTCAACCTCATTTTGCCCAATAAGCGCATTAAGCATAAGAACAGAAACTAGTAAAAACATGGATATTTTCCAGAACATACTCATAATAATTTTATATAAAATTACTTTAAAGTAGTTTAAAAACAAATTGAATTTAGAATAGGCCTGGAAAAAAAGCATCGGGGAAATGGCGAATTTTAGGGGTATGTTGACCATCGTACACAATTCCGATGATATCAAATCGAATATCCCCTTGATAATGTTTACTTTCTGTGAAAGCAGCAGCTGCGGAGGCAATCTTTTTTCTTTTTAAACCACTCACTGTATTTTCAGGTAAATGGGCGTTTTTTTTATGTAGCAACCTTACCTCTATAAAAACTAAAATATGAGCATGCCAGGCGATGATATCAATTTCTGCATGCCCATAAAACCAGTTTCTGTCGATAATTTGAAAATCGTGTTGAGCAAGCCAGTTTACAGCCAGCGTTTCTCCCCACTTTCCCTTTTGGGATGTCGAAGCCATATAAAAAATTTCAGGATAAAGTGTCAAATAGGCACTTTATCCTGAAAAAACATAATCGTGTATTATTTCTGTAAAATCAGATTTCCTGTATATTGTCCAAAACCATCGGTGTATTTGTAGATATAAACCCCTGCATGAGGCAATTCACTCGCTTGAAGGGTAAAAAGTGGAGCATCTCCTTTATTAAACTGCCAGGATTTTGTCCATATTTTTCTTCCCTGAACATCATAAATATCTAAAACTCCTTGTAAACCAGAAGCGGGAGGCAATTGAAAAGTCACCCAATCTTTAAAAGGATTCGGCCAAAGCCGCAACCCACTATTGGTTGCGGCATTTGGTGAAGCATACTGAATGGTCAGGGGGGCGACCACCACTGAATCAATGTTCTGTGTTGATAAGTAAGCCTCGGAATCAAAAGAATTATTATTTAATGCTATGGCATCAGAGAGATTAGTTTGTCGAAGTGCCTCCACCTCAATAAATCCTAATACCTCACCTGCCTCGCTTTTTTTCAAATTGTCTGCATACCAGGACAAAGCCCAGCTGTTATCATTCAAAGGTTTACTGTTGATGATGAATTCTTCAGAACCAGAGAAGCCGTGTATTTTAATCAGTTCCGGATTCACTTGCAGGGCAAATTGCCCACCCCACCAAAGGTCACTGCTTTCAAAATGTATAGGTAACCAGACCCGTTCCCCTGGTTTAAGCTTCCATTGTGGGAGTAAAAAGACTCTGGAAGATTCCTGGGAACGGGGGCTGATACCATTTTCAGGGATTATACTATTATTAACATCTCCAACTTTTATGGCTACAAAATCACCATCGATCATATCTTTGAAAAGATTGGAAACTGCTTTAGATTCAGGAAAAGGCGTTGACAATGGATCCTTTGGATTAGGGAACTGGAAACTTTTAGGAATGAAACGCCAAGGCTTATTCTCAGGAAAGGTATTGGTCACATTCAAAATTAATCTTTGCAACTGAATGATATCTCTCACAGAAATCCTTCCATTTCCATCTACATCTGCTGCTATTATTTTATAAGGTGATTCTAGTGCTTTAGAACCCGTTAGATGCCTGTTCACCAATATCAAATCGAGCGTAGTGACACCATCTGTATAATTACCTGTTTTACCAGGCATAAATTCATACGTCCCCCCCGGCAGCAGATTCCCTAATGAATAGGCGCCTTTGCTATCGGTCATAGATTCCCCGGAGTAATTTTTCATTTCCTCCACTTTTACCGTTGGGACACCGGAACCATTTTCCAATTTAATGGCCCCTGCAACGGTAACTCCTCCTCCACAAACGGCCAGTGGATCATTTATTCTCACGATAACATCGCATCTTTCATAATTTCCTGCAATATCAACCGACCAAACCGTCAATGGGTTATCACCAATATCGTCACAAGCAAAAGTTAAAGAAGCGTTTGGTGGTGGACCTGTAAAACCTGGTGTAGGCCGGGCACCTATTCTCCATCGGATGGAATCGGTTTCAGTACAATTATCGACCGTGGCTCCCGTGTTGAACTCCACGGCATTCACAATGGCTGTTCCGGAGGCTGCTAGAGATCTGCTCACTATATTGTTACAAAACATATCTGGTGGCGTATTCTCGATGATAGCAAAAGTAGCATCACAGGTACCAAAATTCCCACATATATCTGCCACACGATATGTTATATCATAAATACCCGCTGGAATTCGGGAAATATCTAAAGAATTTCCAAAATCACCGCTTACTGAAATCGTAACCAAATTGGGCAGACATTCCTGAATATTTGTGGGAATAGGTAATCTGAGGGTAGTATTACATGAGTCCGGGTCTAGATAAATAACCAGGCCTTCTGAAGGACAAATAAAACTAGGGGGTGTGTTATCAAATACCCGAATCAGCTGCGTGCCAATAATTCTACCCGCTGCTGGCCCAATCGGAGTTCCTGCTTCATAAACACAGGTGTCGGTAATCGTCCAGGTTCTGGAAATCTGAATACAGGCGCCGGAAACATTATAATTTACTGCATCACTATGGGTAATAACAATACCCTTATAAGCAGGATTTATCACGGTCGGTGATCTAAAACCTATGGGTAAATTTACCGGATTCAGTGAAGCTAAGTTAGTACAATTTGTCTGAGAATAATCTGGAGGAAAAGTAGCTCTTAAGGTAGTAGTATCATTTAAATTAATGATTTGTGTAGGACAATTAAACGTATCTATACCGCCATAATACACGGTCCAATCTCTTCTTATGACACCAGTTCCGCCACCACATCCCAGGTTTCTATTGTCCTCATATTCGAGTTGAAACAAATTACAGGTGCCACTTACAATAGGCCTGCCAACAAAACCGGTTAGACTCGTATCTGCTAAAAATGCTGGATTTTGCAAAATAACAGTATCGGGACAAATAATAGTTTTGGGAAGTTTATCTACCACGTCCACTTCGACCATACAAAAATTAGAGTTTCCATAACAATCAGTTACTCTAAGGGTTGCCATATTATTTGTTAAAATTTCTGCACAAAAATATTTTAAGGAATCAGAGAAGGGTAACGGGGACGCCGTCATTTTCTGAAGTTTAAAGGTCAGATTGGTACAACATAAATCGGTAGCCTGCAGATAGAAGGAACTTGGCTCCACCTGAGCTTCCCCAGTGAGCGTTAACGAAACCTGAATACTTGAGGGACAGACCAAAACAGGAGGTGTATTATCTACTACCCGAACCATGCGCGTACATTGAGAAGTATTTCCACAAGGGTCTGACACCATATACATAATACTATGCAAGCCAGGAGGAACACCAGTTAATTGCCCACCATTACCATTTATCACACCAAAATTGGACATAATAACCACTCTAATCTGATTATTTGGCGCACAGGAATCTATAAAAACAATGGGTGGAACGATAACGGTAGCAGCACATTGGGTGGCAGACGAAGTAAATGCTACCAAAGTATCAGAAATACAGGTTAATCGAGGTTTAATGGTATCGATAACTTGAATAATTTGTTGAAAAGTGCGTATTGCATTGGTACACCCATCGACGGCTGTCCAGTTTCTAATCAAGGTAAAGGTAGGAGCACAACCATTGATTATTTGATCATTAAAAGTCAGAGAAAGGCCACATATATTTGATGGCCTTATATTAAATCCGTTTAATTGAGGCCAGCCTGTGCTATCCGGGGTTACATTGGGAGTCACACAAGAGACTCCCCTTCTACCTGCAACATTATCGCGGTTTGCCGGAAAAACCAAATCTCCAACGACTGGCCTTCTTATTTTAATTTTCTGAACACAAGTATTTTTCAATCCATTTAACAGCGTGATAGTCCAGGTTCTGTTTATGACACCAACCAGAGTATCTGTACAAGCATTTATTCTATTCTCGTATTTATCTTCATAAGAAATACTATAGGTATTGCACTCCAACGAAGTAGCTCTACCTAATCGCGCGGTGTCCGTAGGCGTGCCACACATAACGGTGGTATCTCTTGGACAGATAATAAGAGGAGAACCCAATGAAACCACTCTAAAGGAACCCACACATATATTTCCACTGGGAATGTGTCTTATTCTTGCGTAGAGCAATTGATTTAGATAGGTACGGCCAACGAAAGGCGTGGTAGGTAAAAGCTGACCATTAGGGCCAAGCATAACCGTAATTTCATAGTCTGTGGGAGCTGAAGGTGTACAAATACCTGGATTCGTTTCGCTGAGAATCATAGC
This sequence comes from Saprospiraceae bacterium, assembly GCA_027488135.1. Lineage (GTDB taxonomy): Bacteria > Bacteroidota > Bacteroidia > Chitinophagales > Saprospiraceae > BJGN01. Next base: position 79,823 of record JAIYCH010000038.1, read on the forward strand.
CGGAGTAATTCTAAGATTACAGGTAGAATCTGCGCTAATTGAAACATTATTATTACAAATCAGCGTACACTGGCTGTGTAATAAAACAGGAGAATTTAAAAAGAAAGCCAAAACAGCAATGACAATCCAATCTAATTTTTTGCATCCACGCATGATAAATATTTTTAATAATTACAAGAGAGGCAATACCAAATTCATGCCAAACTGAATGATTTTAAAAAAAGCGACATCTAAAAAGATGCCGCCTTATATAAACTATGGAAAAGCTTTTAATTTATTTATTACCAGAGGTTAGGATCATTCTTTTAACATCGGTAAAAGAACTGGTTACCAATGTATAGTGGTAAGCGCCATCACTCCAAAAGCCATCTCTTTGGAAAGGAATTTCGTTATAACCCTTCTGAAAAATTCCTTTAGTTTCCCAAACCGATCTTCCTATCATATCGGTAATAGATATTTTAACCTCTTGTGATTGTGGTATAGTGAAACCTATAGTGGTATTTTGATAAAAAGGATTCGGATAATTTTGAAATAACTGGTATCCCCCTTTATCTATATCTTTAGATCCGTCTTTGAAAATAAGATTTAGGTCGAGCATACCACCTTCATGAGTGTAGGCCTCGGGTACGGTAGGATGAGGGGCTATTTTTAGCGCGTAGATTAATTCAGACGATTTTTTTGCTCTAAAGGTAAGTCTAAGCACTGGCGTGGCTGAGGTAGGCCAGGTTTTTTCGCGCATAACATTCCAGCTGGCTGTTAGAATACCTTTTTCTTTATCAATCAGTGCAAAATTTTCATCTGAAATACCAGGAACATCTCCCGCTGTATAATCTATTATTTCCAAGATTCTCTCATCAAAATCGAAGGTAAACTGAAAGCCAGCGACATCTTCCCGAGAATCTGCATTTACGTCGATGGTAAATTCCTCTCCGTAGCTAAATGTCAAGTTGGGTATTTGCAATTGTAGTTCACCAAAAGTACTTCTTGGATTTTGTACGATGAGGCTATTTGGCGTTGCTGAACTATTTAAATCGCCCACTTTAATACCTATGAAATTAGCCTGGGCAAATTTTGTTTTAAAATCATCTATAGTCTTAGCTTCAGGAAAAGGGGCTTTAAGAGGATTTATACCAGCGGGAAAGACATAATCGGCGTCAATAAAGCGCCATGAATTATTCTGTGCACCTAAATCAGTATCTTTTCCCAAAATCAATTTCCTCAATTTTATTAAATCCAGCGTAGAAACATTGCCAGAACGATCTATATCAGCAGCGATTTGCTGGTAGGGCGATTTTAGAGATATAATGCCGAGGATAAACTTTTGGATTAGCACCAAATCCATGGTAGATAAGCCATTAAGCAAATCGTCATTCTTATAAGGTTGTAATTTATAATTTTTACCAAAAGCTAAATTTGCCAATTCAAACGTGCCGGTAGCCGTAGTTATCACGTTCATTGCAGGGTCATTAACCTCTTTTATAAGGACTTTTTCAACGTCTTCCCCTTTTTCCGTTTTAATAACACCGGCTATTTTTCCAATAGGATTGGTTAAGCAAAGGCCGTCATTATCCTGAACATCAACGGTAACGGTACAAAAATCGCTGTTTCCTTTAGTATCTGTCACCCAAAGTTCAACGGGTTGAATACCAAAATCGGCGCAGGTAAAAGTTAACATGGTATCGAGTGGATGAGGAGGGATTCTATTCCCTGAATTACCTCTTTTAATACTAATTTTTATAGGGCCACCACAAAAATCACGGCTGGCAAGATTTACATCTTTAGCATCGACCATGGCCATGATAGCTGGCATTTTGGACAGATTTACTGCAATATTTTTACAAATCGGGGTAGGTGGTTTTTTGTCAATAACCGTGACAGAAGTTTGTCCAGTTACTTTATTACCGCAACCATCAGAAACAGTATAAGTAAAAGTAGTAGTACCTAAAGGATAGG
>JAIYCH010000050.1 GCA_027488135.1 Saprospiraceae bacterium
AGTAAATCGGCGAAGCGTTGCAATTTATTTCGCTTGCTCATAGCTTATAATTTTCAATAATGAATAAATTTAGGTGGGCAAAAATAGTATATTTGTAAACAACAATGAATCATTTATGAAACACCTGTTTTTAACCCTTTCCGCAGTTCTACTTATTGCCCGCTCCATAATAGCACAAACTCCCGCTGCCCCCGTCGATTTTTATCCGCCATCTGTTGTTCCCGATAGGATCATTTCCACCTGGCATGACGACCCCGCTACCTCTTTTTCGGTAAACTGGCGTACCTCCATTAACGTCATTAAGGGAATAGCACAAATTCAAAAAGCAGCGGCTGGTCCTGATTTTGATAGCGTGAAAGTTGCGGAAGCAACTTCTGAAATACTAATTAACGATTTACATGCTGCTCATTATCATTCTGTTAAATTTTCTGGATTAAGCCCGGAAACAACTTATGCCTACCGGGTTGGAGATGGAAATATCTGGAGTGAATGGGTGCATTTTACGACCGCTTCAAAAGGAGTGAAACCCTTTTCTTTTCTATATTTTGGTGATGCCCAAAACGATCTGAAATCAAAATGGTCAAGAACCATCCGTCAGGCTTACAGTGATTTGCCCAAAGCTGATTTTATGATTCATGCCGGTGACTTAATTAACATAAATAAAAGAGATCAGGAATGGGGAGAGTGGTTCTACGCCGGAGGTTGGATTTATCAAAATATGCCCAGCATTTTAACCCCTGGAAATCATGAATACTCTCGCGTGACCCCAACAGAATCAAAATTAACTGCCCATTGGAGACCTTCATTCACTTTGCCGGAAAATGGCCCAAGTGGATTGGAAGAGACTGTATATTATACTGATTTTCAAGGTGCAAGAATTATTTCTCTCAATTCAACTGCCTTTTTAGCACATAAAAAAGACAGTGCTTCTCAAATGGAATGGTTGGATAAAGTATTGGCAAATAATCCTAATAAATGGACGTTTGTTACCATGCACCATCCTGTTTATTCTCCAGCTGCAGGAAGAGATAATCCCATTCTTAAAAATAGCTTAAAACTTCTTTTTGATAAATACAATGTCGATTTAGTTTTGCAGGGGCATGACCACACTTATGCTCGTGGAGGTAATAATTTGCCAGAAGGAAGTATGGTTATGGATTCGACGGGACCCGTTTATGTGGTTTCTGTGAGTGGTCCTAAAATGTATCTTTCAAGTATGCTTTCCTGGATTGACCGGGCGGCAAATGAAACGCAACTTTACCAAACCGTCCATGTGAACGGCGATTCTTTAACTTACGCTGCCTACACGACCTTAGGCGATTTATACGATAAATTTAAGATTGTTAAAAAAGCAGGAAAAAGTAAGCAATTTATTGACGAGGAACCCTTTGGATATCAAGAACAATTAAATCTTTCTCAGGCGAGTCTTGATAAAATGAAGGAAGGAGAAAGAGCAGACTGGAGTAAGCGGTTCGAGGCTTACAAAGCAAGAAAAAAGATAAAAGAAGATAATTATCGAAAGAGTCAGCTTGCCAAAAAAACGACAAAAAAGAAATAACCTAAACGCGCATGAGGCTGTCTAAAAAGATAGCCTCTTTTTTTTGCTACTTTATATACTTGGCTAATAGCTTTTATGATGGTAAAGGATAAAAAATGGATGATTTTTTAAGATTATCCCCGTTGGATTATGGATTTTAAGGATTACAGTATTTCACGGATGATAGATAGCGATTTTGGATAGGCATAATGTTTATAACTAAGAGGCATTCTTTCGTATAAACTCACACTGGCATAGTTCGCAATCTTCGTTACTTCACCATAGGATCATTAAAGTATCAAATTTTTCAATATCAAAATAAATAAATTTCTTTCCTTTAATTTTCTTTTAAGCGCTTCATTATTTTATCTATCTCAACTATTGGAAGGCGATTATTTACTATTTTGATTTGCTCCAACAATGCTATCATTTTTTGTTTACCAATTAATTTTTCCTTTTCTAATGCCAACAAAACCCAAATACTACCATGGACCTCAATACCATTGTCTATCGCTTCCTTTCGAAGTTTGGCATCACAAGTAAGCAAAAGACAATTCAGTTGAATCGCTTTCCAGAGCATCGTTTTGTCAGGAATAGATTTTAAATTCCGTTTTGTTTTAAAGTTTATGACTTGCTCCTCTTCTTCCTTCAATAAATCTAAAACAATTAGTTTTCCTGTTTGCCTGAACCGTTCAAATTCTTTAATTTGTTCTTGGTTTACTATTTCATCATATACAAAAAGGGTAATAAAAATTTCAATATCGAGGGCAAAAAATTCGGACAAAACCTTAATATGAAAAAGATCAAAAAGTACACTTACATCTGCTATAACTAACTTCATACCATTAGCTGCATTTGTTCCCGTAGTTTCCAGGAATTAATGCCTGCAAAAAAAGCAGCTTCGTTTATGGTCAAAACTTCTTTGGCCAATCCTAAATAAACAAGTCGCTCCATTCTGGTAGGTTTTTCTTTACTTCTGAATCTTCCTGGTTCAGCATTTGGCAGATGGTAACCTCTTTTCCTAAAACCAATATTAAATTTTTTCAAAACATTGTCATTTAAAATCCCTAAACGGTGAGCTTGGTAAAAAATAGCAGAAAATGAAATTCCCCACCGTTCCTTAATTATAATCAGCTCTTTTTCATAAAAATGAAAACGTTCCTTATGTAACTCTTTGCGAGCCATGTCCTCTGGGTACAAAACAGCACAGGCAAAGACATGGCAAAGGGCTTCTTCAACTTTATGGTTAATGTCATCTGGAAATTTTAAAGCATGGTGTGCTAATTCGTGTAAAGCAGTAAAGCGTTTTCTGACTACATCCTCTTTTTCAATATCCTTTGATTTTTTCAATACAATGACCTTATGGTCCAAAATAACTGCTTTCATTCCGTCAAACCCTTCCGGAGCATCAATATCAATTACTTTATACCCCTTGTCCTCCAGCATTTCCACAACATCTGGAATCGGGTCATATCCCAAATTCCATTCATTACGCAATTGATTAGCTGCGTCTTCCGCATCTTTGGGTGATTTAATTATCCTATCAAAAACGAAATAATCATTTTTTTCATTGAGGTGTAAAATTTCCTCTAACTCAAAATATCGTTCAAAATTATCCTTAACCTTTTCACGAATAGAAAAATCATCTAACTTAGATAGTTTAGTAGCATTCTTTCTAAATTCAACATCCTCAAGTGCCACTTTAACAGCAGGAATAGCATAGAAATAACTTACCGGCACATTCAATGCATTAGCAATAGCCATAATCCCCATGCTATTTGGTTTCATTTTGCCTTGCTCATATTTATTCAACGCTTGTTTTGAGACTTCATTTTCCAGTCTGTCAGCCAGGCCTTGTAACGACAAACCAGCCATCTTTCGAGCTGAAACAAGCTTATTTGCCAAGACATTTTCCATGTTTATTCGTTTTATCGACTTCAATTTAGTTGACAAATATACGATTATTGTACATTTTGTCAACTAAATTTCTTCTTCCTATGCTCGGCAAATATTCCAAATAGAAATAACATAAACAACTGACTTATCATGCAAAACTGTGCAGATAAAACTACCCGGGCATCGTTGGTCTTACCTCTATTTTGCTTGGTAGTGTTCTATGCGGCATTAACAGCAAATCGACAACCATTTGTCCCATGTCTTCTGGTTGAATTTTCCAATGATCAGCATCATTTGGGGTATGATCGTTAAAATAGGTGCTGACCGATCCTGGCATAATCGTTGTCGTTTTTATACCGTGTTTTCTTACATCGAGCATGACGGCCTGAGTGAAACCAACCAGTCCAAACTTACTGGCATTATAGGCGGCACCTGCAGCAAAAAAATTGGTACCAGCAAGACTTGCAATAGTGATTAAATACCCCTTACTTGCTTTTAACGGATCTAACGAAGCCTTAACGGTATTGAAAACACCTGTTAAATTAATATCAATAGTTTCGTGCCATTGTTCAGGTGTCAGAAGGCTGATATCGGCAAAATGTCCTACGCCTGCATTGGCAATCACCACATCCAATTGCTTCCATTTATCCATTATCTGTTGAACCGCCGTTTGTTGGTCGGACAAGGATCGAACATCACAAACCAAACCCAGGGCGGCGTTATCTCTTATAGCGTTCAATTTTTTTTCAGCCGCCAGCACGTCTGCTTCATTTCTGCCGGTGATACAAACAAACATTCCGGCTTCAACCATTGCTTCGGCGACCCCTAAACCAATGCCTTTATTCCCACCGGTAATAAAGGCAACTTTCCCATTTAATTTTTCCATGTTCATCTTTTTAAATCCTTATTTTAAAGCAAAACTGCTTGCCCACTCAATCCAGGGCGTGGCTAATAAAAATATGGTAAGATTGGCCAGAGTGACAATAGCACCCTGTTGATAAACCTCTTTAGGGGTTATGTAACCACTTCCAACAAAAAACACATTACAAGAAGAACCCTGAGGTGCCAAAGCGGCAAAATAATTAGTAGCAAAAGAGAGGCTGAATGCCATTAAGGCTACCGGCACACCCGCTGCAAAAGCGACCTCGAGAAACACACCATATAATGCAAGCATGTGAGCTGTCTGACTTACGAACAAATAATGAATAAGTACGTAAAGGACTGTCAATAACACGTACACTTGAAAAGTGGATAAGGTTGTAATTTGTCCTGATATTTTTTGTCCAATAATACCCATAAAACCCATGGCGTTTAAAGAACTACTCATCATGTATAATATGGCAAACCAAATAAATGTCTCCAATGCTTCTCCGCCTTCTTTTCTTAAAATGGTTAGAGGGAACACATTTGAAATGATAAGGACGGCCAATCCTGCTAAACAGACAATGGCCAGATTTAATCCAAGAGGTGTAGCTAATACCCATCCTAAAACCATAAATATAAAGGTAACGGCTGTTATCCATTCTTTTCTACCCATTGGACCCATTTCCTTTAACATGGCAGCGGCGGCCACTGGAGCCTCTGGTGTTAATTTAGCTTCAGGTGGGAATGTTTTGTAAAGCAACCAGGGTAAAAAAACCAGAGCGACCAAACAGGGTAATGAACTGACTAACAACCAGTTTGAAAAATCCATGACCACATTATATTTTGCTGCCAGACCGGCACCGATGGGATTAGCTGCCATTGCGGTAAACCAAAGCGCTGACGAAATAGTCAAACTGGTAATAGAAACCATCATCAGGTAAGCCCCTGTTTTTTTACGGGTTCCCTTTTCAACATTCGAACCCGTGTCCATGGCCAGGGACAAAACAATAGGGTACAAAACGCCCGATCTCGCGGTATTACTTGGTATAGCAGGGCCGATTAACACATCCGTCATCGTTATACAATAACCTAATTTTAGCGTGGAATGACCAAATTGCCTGATAAAAACCAGGGCAATTCTTTTGCCTAGTCCGGAATGTATGATCGCTTTTGCCACTAAAAAAGAGGAGAGAATAAGAATCATGAAACTTTCGGAGAAGCCTGAAAATGCTTTTTCCGGAGAAAGTATTCCCGAGCTGACTGCAATAACCATAGCTATGACAGAGGCCAAAAAAATAGATAACACTTGCGTAAGGACAGCGAATATGGCGCATAAAAAGAGGATGAAAAGTCGCCAGGAAGGTTGTGAAAATTCCCAGGGAGGAACTATAAACCATGCCCAAAGTGCAAAAACAAGTATTCCCGCCAAGAGCAATATTTTGGTGATATTCGCCATCTTCATTTCTATAGTTATTAAAAGGTGTGTTTAGAATTCAAATTTCTAAAAATAGTGTTTTTATAGTAACTTGTATCTGGTTTTATCTGTTAGATATAAAAGAATACATGCTTATGAAAAATAAAATATGCTTATTTGCCTTCCTTGTGTTTGTTTTGACTGTGAAATTATCCTTTGCACAAACAACTCCAACAGATTCTGTTGTAGTAATCAAAGTTGAAAAATTCAATGGGGTAACCTATACAGGAAAGCTTATTTCAGATGATGGCCGTGAGTTATTACTGGAAACCAACAATATTGGCAGGATTTTCATTCCTAAAAATGAAATCAAGACCATTTCCGAGGAGAAAATCCGTGGTAAAAACGTGGTAAATGAATCGGTAGCTTATTTTGCTTTCAACACCCGATACGCATTTACTAATAATGCCTTACCCATAAAAAAAGGGGATCATTATGCATCCATTTCCTGGTACGGGCCCGAAGTACATTTTGCCGTTTCTAAGGGCTTTTCTGTAGGCGTCATGTCAACCTGGCTTGCCGTTCCCGTTATTCTTGCTTTGAAATATACCCTTCCGACAAAAAATGAAAAATTACATTTTTCTTTAGGGTCTTTGCTGGGAAGCAGTAGTTATGCAAATAATTTTAAAGGGTTTGGTGGTCTTCAATGGATGACGGGGACATACGGTAATACCATCAACAATTTTTCTATTTCCCTGGGATATGGGTACCTAAAAGGAGGAGATATGATAGATGTTGCTATCCCAGGAACCTATATATCACCCAATTATCCCCTTTATGTCACCGAAGAAAGTCCCTTGAGGGCTTCCCCTGTTTTTTCTTTTGCCGGTATTGTTAAGGTCAGTAAAAAGGCATCTTTATTTTTCGATTCAATGATTTCCATCAGTAAACAGGAAAAAACCTTTAGCGCTTACGAAGGAGGTTTTGACCCCCAAACTGGTAAGGAAAGCCCGTTTATTACTAAAGTAACGAAGGAAAATTTATGGACTTCTGCTTTTATATTAATGCCTGGAATGCGTTTCCAAACAAAGGAAACCCAGTCATTTCAAATTTCTTTAGCGGGAATAAGTGTATTGGATAAAAATGAATCATCGTCTTTTCCATTTCCACTTATTAACTGGTATTTTAAATTTTAGAAAAAAAAATGCCGGCTCTACCCCCCAGTGGAACCGGCAAAAAAAATCCATTCAGGTTTATTCTTAAAGTTATTCGTTTTAAAAAGTCGGTGGGCATCGGACCAATGCGTCCCCCCAAAGATGATCTTGAGCCCACCTA
>JAIYCH010000085.1 GCA_027488135.1 Saprospiraceae bacterium
AATTATTAAAAGAACCATATATGTAAATTAATTTTATATGTATGGTTCTTTTAATTTAAAATTATATTAATTTTATGGAATTATTGGAGAAATTTAATGATGGTTTAACGAAAATATCTATTAAATAAAGTTATAATCAATTTATTACTAAATATTTAGCCAAAAAAATCTTTTCACACATTTTTTAAAATCACAAAAATTATGCTTCCCTTTGAATTAGTATTTCAAACCGTCTTTGGACAATTTAGAAGTGCAATTGAGCATAATAGATTTAATTTGATAGTACTATTTTTCCTATACCTGAATTCCTCCCTGGCCCAGGATACGATGTTAAAGAATATTATAAATTTTGAAAATCCAATTAGATCCATTGTAAAAGATAAAGAAGGTTTAATTTATGTTCAAACCTTAGAAGGCGTTTTTGTCCTTTCAAACGATAAATTTGAAAAATCAAATTTTCCAATATCAAATTTTGACAGGATTATTTCTTACAACGGCAATCTGACAACTAGAAAATCGTTGGAAAAAAATAAAATATTGCATAAATCAATAAATCAAAATTGTGATTGGCATTATTTGCTTCCCAGTTCAAGTTCCTTAAATTTTTGTCAGGTCGAGGTTGATCCATCCGGTCAGATATGGGTGAGTAATGGCTCGAAATTTTTATTTTGTTTTAAGATTCATAATCTGTTCAAAAGGACTATTCCCAATGTTTCCATAAGGGGAATAGAAAATCACGAAAATCAATTGTTTGTTCTCACCTATTCTGGTATTTATTTAAATGGGAATAAATGGATGGACGAAGTGAATAATGGGAGTGCTAATGTTTTTAAAATGAATGACAATATTTGGTTAGCCTCTACAGACCAGGTGTTCAAATTAGATTTAAAGACAAACCTTCTTACTGTTTTGCTGGATAAAAATAAATCAAAGGAAATAGGAGAAATTTCAAGTGTCATCGTTTATGAAGATAAACTGTTTATAGGTGGTTTTCATGGTTTATTTTCCATAGATAAAACAGGAAAACTCATTAATGAGAATATTGGAAAAGAGGTAAATAATTTGACGTTGCTTCAAGACAAATTATTTGTTTGTAACGCAATGGGTATTTACCATTTAGAAAATAATATTTTTGAGAAAAATACAAAATTTCCGTCCGGCTTAGTGTATAACGATATTGAGGAACGGTTTGGGAAATTTTATGCAGCTAGTGCTGAGGGTATTTGGATGTCAGATGAAAATTCACCTCTTGCTAAAAATATACTTAAAAATACTCCTTATGAAAATATTGAGTGTTTCTCCATTGAATGGGACGAGTTTTATCATTTATGGACTGGCACAGCAAAAGGTTTGGTGAAATATGATTTAAATAATGATGAAATTGACGTTTATCTGTCAGATTTTGAATTTAATAAGAGATCTTCTTTTAAAAGGGAATCAAATTTTTATTTTGGTACAACAGAGGGACTATTTTCCTTTGATTCCAAAGATTTTTCGATGGAAGAATTTTCATTTCAGCCCAAAAAGGAGCTGAATGAACCAATAAATGGGTGGTTACTTTCCTTCATGCTCTTAGCCATTTTTAGTTCCTTGTTATCCATATATCTTTTCGTAAAAACAAAAAGAAAAGTTAAAAATATAGCCCCTCTTTTTAATAATGAAAACGAACCTGTAGATAATAAACCTCCTTTTACCATGGAAAATATTGAGGTTTATATTCTCAATAATATGAGTACAATTACCGCGGAAAGTTTAAGACAGGATTCCGGAATGTCCAAAAATCTATTTTATAAGGCTTTTAGCCAATATTATGATATTACACCCAAACAGCTGATTGAAACTATCAGACGAGATCATTTAAGAAGAAAAAAGAATTCTTGAGTGGTTATACTATATATTATGCTTTTAGGTTAATTTTACCTAAAAGGGTTTTGGTATATGGCTAAAGTTAATATAGAAGAAAGTTGGAAAGAAGTTTTAGCGGAGGAATTTAATAAACCGTATTTTGAGGAATTAGTCACCTTTATTAAGGATGAAAAATTAAAAGGTAAAATCATTTATCCGCCGGGAAATAAAATATTTGAGGCCTTTCGACTTACTCCTTTCCAAAAGGTAAAGGTGGTGATTATTGGGCAAGATCCCTACCATAATCCCAATGAAGCCATGGGTTTAAGCTTTTCTGTTCCTCAAGGGGTCAGAGTCCCTCCATCCCTTCAGAATATATTCAAAGAGTTGTCCTCCGATTTGAATTTGCCAGTACCTGGTCATGGAGATTTAACTAAATGGGCGGAACAAGGTGTTTTATTGCTGAATGCGTGCCTGACGGTGGAACATGGCATAGCGGCTTCTCATCAGGCCATTGGCTGGCAATCTTTTACCGATGTCGTTATTCAGAAGTTATCAAAACAAAAAAATGCTGTGGTTTTTATGCTTTGGGGAAATTATGCCAAAAGAAAAAAGGATTTAATTGACCCAATGAAGCATTTAATTTTAGAAGCTGCTCATCCTTCGCCTTTAGCCAGAGGTGCATTCAATGGTAACAAACATTTTTCCCAAGCCAATACTTTTCTCGTTTTGAACGATCTTTCACCTATAGATTTTAATCTGGTATAACATGGAAACATACGGTTTTGTGCTTCTTTTTGCGATTCCCTTTTTTCTGACACTCATGATGGTAGAATATGTCTATCAATGGAAAATAGGTGAAAAATTTTCACCTTCCATGGATACTATTTCCAGCCTAAGTTCAGGACTAACCAATTCAATTAAGGATATTCTTGGGTTGAGTGTATCTATTATTAGCTACGGATATATGGTCCAGCACCTTTCCTTGTTTCATATCGAATCATCCATTCCTGCTTTTATAATCACTTTTTTTGTATTGGATTTTCAAGGTTACTGGACACATCGCTTTCAACACCGGATAAATATTCTTTGGAATAATCATATCATTCATCATAGCAGTGAAGAATTTAATTTAGCTTGTGCGCTACGTCAAAGTATTTCTTCTTTTGTCAATTTATTTACTTTTTTTCTTTTGCCTTGTGCCCTTTTAGGCGTTGAAACGCAAGTTATTGCAACAGTGGCTCCTTTGCATTTATTTGCCCAGTTCTGGTACCATACCCGCTACATCAAAAAAATGGGCTGGCTGGAAAATATCATAGTCACGCCCGCTCACCATAGGGTTCATCATGCAATTAATCCCGTTTATATGGATAAAAATTTTAGTCAGATTTTTATTTTTTGGGATAAATGGTTTGGCACCTTCCAGGAAGAATTAGAAAGTGAACCTCCGGTGTATGGGGTATCCAGACCGGTAAGAACCTGGAATCCGGTAAAAATAAATTTCCAACACCTGTTGTTCCTGATTCAGGATGCCATAAGAACTAAAAATATTTGGGACAAATTTACTATTTGGTTTAGACCGACAGGTTGGAGACCAAACGATGTGAAAGAGAAATATGCTGTGGATAAGATTGAGGATGTCAATGACTATGAAAAATTTAACCCTCCTGCAGACCATCAGCTAATTTTATGGTCCTGGTTGCAATTTGCTTTCATCTTGTTGAATACCCTGTTCTTCTTTGGTAGCATCTCAAAAATTGGAACTCCAAATATATTTTTTTATGGTTTGTATGCCTTTATTTCTATTTATGCTTATACAGAATTAATGGATAGAAATAATAAGGCCATTTACTGGGAATCTTTTCGTTTAGCTTTTGTTCTTTTGTTTTTATTACAAACAGATAGTTGGTTTGGCTTAGAAACTTTTATTCCTTTCGGAAATAAAATAATAATCCTTTTTAGTGTCATTTCCTGGATAGGTTGTTTATACTTTAGCCTAAAAACGCCTTCTAACTTATATCAGGATAGTAAAAAATTGAGTTCGTTACGATTAAGTTGATGCGTACCGGTACCACTTAAAATGTCTTCTGCCAGCTGGCTTTTCTTTTCTTGTAAATGAAGTATTTTTTCCTCAATACTTTCTCTGGTGATGAATTTCAACGCCATCACTGATTTTTCTTGTCCGATGCGATGCGCGCGTGCTATGGCTTGTTGTTCGGTTGAAGGATTCCACCAGGGGTCTAAAATAAAAACGTAGTCTGCTGCCGTAAGATTAAGTCCGGTTCCGCCTGCTTTTATGGAAATAAAAAAGGCTTGCACCGTCGGGTCATTCTCAAATAATATGATCTGTTTTTGTCTTTCTTCCGACGTTAAAGAGCCTGTTAACCAGGCATAAGGGGTATTTGTCTCTTCAAAATAATCTTTGAAAATGCTTAAATGTTTAACAAAGGAACTAAAGAAAAGCACTTTATGACCACTCTTTTTCACCTCTTCCCATTTTGCACATATATCTTGAAATTTACCACTTTCTTTAGTATAATCATCATAAACCAAGACAGGATGATTAACCAATTGCCTTAATTTTGTGAGCGTCTGGAGCAATTCCATTCTAAAGCGGGCATCATTTTCATTGAAATTCTCCAGCAGGTAGTTTCTTGCCGCTGATTTTTCCTTTTCGTATAACTTTTTCTGATCGGCAGACATTTCACTATAGAAAACCTGTGTTGTTAATGGTGGTAAATCTTTTGCCACCTCCTCTTTTGTCCTTCTCAGTAAAAATGGACTTACCAGGCTTCTTAATTTCGCCTTTTTTTCTTCATCACCAATACGTTCTATGGGTAAAATGAATTCTTTCTTGAAAAAATTAAAGTTTCCAAGTAAATCCGGATTTATAAATTGCATCTGTGACCATAAGTCAGATAAGGAATTTTCGATAGGTGTTCCACTCAAAGATATTTTATGGTTAGCCTCCAATTCATTTATATTGATGAATGCAGCACTATCCTTATTTTTAATCTGTTGACTTTCATCTAATATGATATATTCGTAAGTCATTTGCGACAAAAGGGCAGCATCTCTTATCACCGTTTGATAGGTTGTTAAAATGACATCATACCTTTTTAACAATCGGATATCCTTATGACGTTTATTGCCTGTGTGTTTATAGACAAATAGATTGGGGGCAAATCGGGCAAGTTCTTTTTCCCAGTTAAATACCAAACTGGCAGGTAAAATGACCAAGGTGTGTAAAGATTGAAGAAAGCCGGCATCTTTTGCTGCAAATATATCCAGTTGCCTCCCAATATTGTTTTTTTCAAATTCCTTTCCCTCTTCTATTTTTCTCTCTTTTGCGTACAATAAAACGGCAATAGTTTGTAGGGTTTTTCCCAATCCCATGTCGTCTGCCAAACAAGCACCCAGATTATTATGATACAGTTCTGCCAGCCATTTATAACCGGTAAGTTGATATGGCCTAAGTTCTGCTTTCAGAAATCGGGGAAGATGTATTTCTATAGTCTTTGTTAAAGAAGTTTCCGGCAAAGAAATATCAGCCTCCTGTAATAATGTATATTGATTTTTATTAATACGTAATGATTGCTCGTCGATCTTAGCAAATTGCGATATGTCTTTAAATTTATTCATCCATTCCAGTGGAATGACAAAAACAGTACCATCGGGTAATAGATAAAGCCTTTCGTTTTTTCTAATATATGGAGCGAGAAGTCTGAATGAAAAGGAATGTTTTCCTACGGTTACGGCGCCATCTATATCGAACCAATCGCCCGTTTGTTTAGTGTCTAACGTTAGGGTAGGAATGTCCAATGAAAGAGGCATTCCAGATTCCACTATGTCGCCAATGATAAAACCTTGTTTTTCAAGAGTGACCCTATGATTGCTCACCCAATGAAGCATGGCAAAAATATCAACGTTATCTTCTGATTCCTTATGGGTAAAAACTCCACTTCCTTCAATAACATATAATCCGGCAAGGTGAAGCAAATCTATGAACTCCTTTTCGGCCTGTGCATCGCGTGTAATCTGGGTAATCGTTACCTCTTCCCCCTGAAAAGAAAGACCTGCTTTTTTATCCTTTTTATCATACCAGCTAAATTCAGTTTGTTCATAAATCATTTTGACTTGTAACACCTTACCCTCACCAAATAAATGATCCACAAGATCTAAACGGCATCCTGTTAACTTTCCGGATTGCAATACAGTAAAGCCGGTAGCTTCGAAATCGAGTTGCGCTGCGATTTTTATAATAAATTTTTGGAAATAGGATTTAACTGAATTTTTAGGAATTCGTATTTCATCTTTTTGTAAAAATGGCTTGACCATATTTCCGTTTATCTGTGAAACCCTATACAAAACATAATCTACTAATAACCAACCTGGTGAATTTAAAATGGGCGTAACATCTTTATCTTTTATACGCCATATAATCCCATTATTTGACAACCTCAATTGATAGGAAACCCCCAAGTTATCTCTATGAAAAGTCAGGTGAGGTTGTAAATAAGTAGTATCAGGTTTCACTATAAAATCTTTAACTAATACTCTCCGATCGATAGCCCAGGTAAGGAAAAAATTATTTTTAACGATAATAGTTAGTAATTCATCCATCCTCCTTTGTACAAATTGGATTATTTTAGGTGCCACTGCCTCATCAGCCATTAAGGCTTCCAAAGATTTAATTTTCTTTTTTGGGGGAGAATATTTTTTTTCCAGCTTATCGGGTAATAGATCATTTATTATCTGAAAAAGTCTGTTTTGTGATTCATTAACAGATAATTTAAAACTTACCACTGTTTCTGAGGTAGCTTTTTGTTTAATATGAGCTAAATTCCCTAGTTTATCTCTACTAACGATATAGGCGTTTGGCAAATACAAACCTGGTAAAACTTCGGCAATATTATAAACTATATCAACATTTCCTTCCATTTCCCTCAATTCATTCAACATGCAGGTCGAGCTTAAATAATTTTGAAATTTTTTGTGTCATAACGTAGGCATGCCTTGGAACAGATTCATAAGATATACCAGCTAAATGTGGGTTTAAAATAACATTTTCTGCCATTTTAAGGTACTGAAAAGGGGGTGGTAAGGAAGAAATATCGAGTGCATTAAATGATTGTTCTTCATATTCAATGACATCCAGTGCAGCTCCTTTGACCTTTCCTTCCTGCAAATGTTTAACTAATCCTTCCGTTTCTACAACACCTCCCCGTGCCGTATTTATAATAAATATTTCTTTTTTAAATTTCTTTAAATACGCGTAATCTATAAAATATTTATTAGCCTCATTTAGGGGAATATGAATAGTTAAAATATCAGTTTCACTAAAAAATTCATCTTCCTCAACCTGTTTAGTATAGGCAGGAATGGATAAAACCGGAGAAATATCCCGAATTAAAATATCCACCTCGAATCCTGACAATCTTTGGGCAACTGCTCGGCCCATATTACCAAATCCGAGTATTCCAACCTTTTTTCCTTTAAGTTCTATGGCTCTATTGGCATTCCGATCCCATATATTTTTACTAACTTCCCGATCTGCTTTCCCCAATTTATTCAGCATCATCAGCAGAAGGCCGAGGGTATGTTCAGCCACGGTATCTTTGCTGGCTTCAGGTGTAGTGAAAATAGTTACATTATTTTTTCTTGCACTTTCCTCGTCAATATGTTCAATACCTACACCTAATCTGCCAATAAATAAAAGATGAGGGGCCGCCTTGAAAAAGGTAGCGTCCAACGTCCAGCGACTTCTAAGAATCACCCCTTGATATTTAGATAGTTCAGATTGAAGTGACGCAAAAGACGATTGAGTATCTAGTGTAACAGTAAATCCATGCTCCGTTAAAAAATGAGCTAGTAATGAATCGGCCTGATCCAGCATTAAAATATGACCTGGTATGCTTTTCATGAATAAATTAATACCTGTAAATATTGGAAATGATTTCAATGACCTTATCTACTTCTGCCGAAGTATTGAGGTGTGAAAAGGAAAAACGAACAGAGATATGTTGACTTTCCGGATAAAGAGCTCTAAGAACGTGCGAGCCAGTGTCAGTTCCAGAGGAACAGGCACTACCTCCACTTGTACTTATGCCTTCAATATCTAGATTAAACAAAAGCATGGTTGCCTTTGGATTTGGAGGAAACCCAATGTTTAATATTTTTGGATGGCTATTTTCAAGCCCAGGTCCATTTATCTGAATCCCCGGAATGGCCTCTTTTAGACCATTAAATAATTGTAATTTTAGTTTTTCCAGGTGAGCAAACCTCTCCGATTTTTCAGAAATGGCAAGATCAAGGGCAAGAGCCATACCAACAATGCCTAACAAATTTTCTGTTCCACCCCGCATATTTCTTTCTTGGGCACCACCATGTTGAAAAGGGGGAATGGCATTTTCATTCCTAATATAGGCAAAGCCTATCCCTTTAGGACCGTTAAATTTATGTGCTGATCCAGCTATAAAGTGTACGGGTATATTTTGTAAATCAATAGAATAAAACCCTACAGATTGAACCATATCGCTATGGAACAAAGCGTCATATTTCTGACAAATGGCTACGACACTTTCCAAATCTAAAAGGGTGCCCGTTTCATTGTTGCTGTGCATGAGTGATACAAGCACTTTTTTATTTTCTGCATCAGATAAATGTTCCACCAACGAATGGATAGATGGATTTCCTTCTTTATCGAGGGGTAAATAAATTACCTTGATTTTTCCTTCTTTCTCTAATGCTTCAATGGTGTGAAGGACGGCATGATGTTCCGTTGCTGCCGTGATGATCGTTTTTACGCCTAACCCGCTCACAGCTCCCTGAATAATCATATTATTCGATTCAGTGGCGCCGGAGGTGAAAAAAATTTCCCCGATAGAGCAGTTGAAATGGTTAGCCATGGATTTTCTGGCCTTTTCAATGAGTGCCCTGGAGGTTCTGCCTTCTGAATGAATGGATGAGGGATTTCCATAATTATTCAGCATCGTTTCATGCATCAATTGTATGACCTGGGGATGCAAGGGCGTAGTAGCCGCATGATCTAAGTAAATTCTTTGTTGCATTAGAAGGGACTTTCTAAACAGTGAATAATAGGATCTTCCTTTTCATTTGCTATAAACCGCTGATGAACAAATTCGTTTGATTTTGGATGATAATCATATTCTTTAGACCACTCATCCTTATGTATAACCATTGATTCAATGGCATCAAGAATAAAGTTTATTTCTTCATTGGTTTGTGTCG
Organism: Saprospiraceae bacterium; assembly: GCA_027488135.1. GTDB lineage: Bacteria > Bacteroidota > Bacteroidia > Chitinophagales > Saprospiraceae > BJGN01. The sequence goes on from JAIYCH010000085.1 coordinate 9,097, forward strand.
GGTGAATACTCATTCTTATCCAGCCTGGTTTTCCTGTCAAATCTCCTCGGTTTATTTTATCTGTTATATTTTTTGAATACTCATTTTCAACATGAAGTAAATAATGCCCATAAGTACCTGCACAAGAGCAACCTCCTCTTGTTTGGATACCAAAACGGTCATTTAACTGTCGTACGCCGAGATTATAATGAAGGTTTTCAATATAAAAAGAAATGACCCCAAGTCTGTGCGTATGTTGACCAGCTAAAATATGTAAGCCCTTAATACTTTCTAATCGAGGCATTATGATAGCTAAGAGTTCTTCTTCACGGGCTAAGATTTTATCTACCCCCATTTTTTCTTTCAGTAAGATAGCCAATGCAGCTCTTATGGTTTGTAAAAATGGAGGTGTTCCACCGTCTTCTCTGGCCTCAATTTCCTCAATATATTTATGTTCACCCCATGGATTAGTCCAGTTGACTGTTCCTCCCCCTGGGTCATCAGGAATTTCATTTTTATAAAGAGAAGGATGAAAAACTAAAATACCGGAAGAACCGGGACCACCTAAAAATTTATGCGGAGAAAAATAAATGGCATCCAACTGTTGCTTTTTATTTTCCGGATGCATATTAATATCAATATAGGGGGCAGAACAGGCAAAATCTACAAAAATGAGACCACCATGATTATGCATGATTTCTGCCAGCTCGTAATAAGGTGTGCTGATGCCAGTGACATTGGAACAAGAGGTAACGGCGGCTATCTTCAAGGTCCTGTTTTTATATTTTTCCAATAAGGAAAGTAGATTGGTCGGGGCTACCAAGCCGTCTTCATCAGGAGGAATGACGACTACTTCGGCAATAGTTTCTAACCAACTTGTCTGATTAGAATGATGTTCCATGTGAGTAACAAAAACAACTGGTCTGTTTTCACCGGCTTCCTTAATAACCTTATCCTTATAATTTTCATGAATTTTTAAGCCTAAAATCCGCTGGAATTTATTGACCACCCCTGTCATGCCAGAATGGGAAGCAATGAGAATATCTCTTTCATCAGCACCGACATGATGTTTAATAATGTTCCTCGCCTTTTTATAGGCGGTGGTCATGGCATTTCCCGTGTAGGTTGTTTCTGTATGAGTGTTACCAATGAACGGGGCAATATTATTTAACAACCTCTCTTCCAAAGGTTCATATAAACGACCGCTGGCTGTCCAATCAGCATAAATGATTTTCTTTTGACCAAAAGGCCCATGGAAATGATGATTATTTCCCAGGATGTTCCTTCTAAATGGTTCAAAATAGTCTTGTAAACTCATTTTGCTAATTGATTTAAAAAGTCACCTTTAATTTTTTCAGCTAAGGCTGTCGCTTTTTCTACGGAATTAGCTTCTGCATATATCCGAATAATGGGTTCTGTATTGCTGGCGCGCAGATGAACCCAGGAATCTTCGAAATCAATTTTCAGGCCATCGATTCTGGATACGTCGGCCCCCTCATAACTGCCTGCAAGTTGGTCTAAATTTGCCGATAAATCAATCCCCTCGGGAATCGATATTTTACTTTTTATTATAAAATAGACAGGATAGGTTTTTTTTATCTCAGAAACAGATATGTTTTTAGTGGCCATAAGCGAAAGAAACAAAGCAATGCCAATGAAGGCATCTCTTCCGAAATGTAAATCAGGTACAATGATACCGCCATTGCCTTCACCACCAATCACGGCATTTGTTTTTTTCATGGCTTCTACCACATTGACCTCACCCACGGCACTGGCAGCATATTGGCCTCCATTCATTAAGGTAATATCTCTCAAAGCCCTGGTTGAGGAAAGATTGGACACGGTATTTCCTTTTTTGAGAGATAATACATAATCAGCCACAGCTACTAAAGTATATTCTTCTCCAAATAAATGCCCTTCTTCATCAATCAGCGCGAGTCGGTCAACATCGGGATCTATTGCGATGCCCAAAGCACCTTTATCTGCTCTTACTGCATCGCAAAGGTCTGTTAAATGTTCTGGTAAGGGTTCTGGGTTATGGGCAAAATCACCGTGAACCGCGCCATGTACCAGAGAAAATGTGCATCCTAAGGCTCTTAACAGTATAGGTACAAAAATGGCCCCTGTTGAATTTATCGGGTCTATGACAATGTGAAATTTTTTAGATCTAATGGCATCTGCCTGAACAAGAGGATGTTTTAAAATAGCCTCCAGGTGGTAGTCAAAATGAGACTCATTGTATTGGGTTAATTTACCGAGTTGATCAATATTTGCATAATCAATCATTTCAGGCTGGGTAGAAATATCCAACAATGCTTCTCCATCCTTTGCAGAAATAAATTCCCCCTGATCATTTAAAAATTTCAGTGCATTCCATTCCCGCGGATTATGGCTGGCGGTTATAACAATTCCTCCCGCGGCATTTTCTTTGGTTACCCACATTTCAACCGTAGGCGTGGTGGATAATCCAAGGTCAACGACATTAAATCCCATGGAAAGCAGCGTATTATTGACCAACCCAGCCACCAAAGAACCTGAAATTCTGGCATCCCGGCCTATAACTACTTTACGTTTATCACTTTTTTGCTTTAGCCAGTGCGCGAAGGCAGCGGTCATAACGACAATGTCAATGGCTGTTAGGTTTTCACCTGGCCGCCCACCAATGGTTCCCCTGGTTCCGGAAATAGATTTTATTAAAGTCACCTTTTTTGATTTTGCAGCAAATATACAAAATAGCTAGCATCTCTTATCTTTGTATAAAAAAGGCTTTGGAGAAATACCTGGAAATCGATAAATTGATATTCCTTTTTATACAGGAATATTTACGTAATCCATTGATGGACATAGTATTGCCTCTATTAAGAAATAAATTTATATGGATACCTTTATATATAATCATTTTGTTTTACTGTTATCAGTGGGGTAAGAAAGTTTTTTTAAAATATCTATTGTTTTTGACAGGCCTTGTTTCAATGTCTGATGTGGTAAGTAGCCGGCTTCTAAAACCTTTTTTTAACAGATTGAGACCTTGCAATGATTCTCAGTTAAGTAGCTTGTTTGACCCTTTGGTGTCTTGTGGAAGTGGTTTATCTTTTCCCTCAAGCCATGCAGTAAACCATTTTGCCTTAGCAGCTTTTTTTTATTATACCGTCCACTTTGTACCTTTTAAATGGCGCTTCTTATGGTATGTTTGGGCGTTTTCTATTTGTTTTGCCCAGGTTTATGTGGGTGTTCATTATCCATTAGATGTATTAATTGGTGGATTCATCGGATTTTATTTTGGCAACATTGTTGCAAAGACGTATCTTCGCGTTCTGAATAACGAAAATGAAGTAAAAGGTTAAAAATGGGTCAATCTTGGTTAATTTATGTGGGTCTGATATTGGTAGTGTGGTTAGGGGCTGTTTTACCTTTTATTTTAAAGAGAGGAGAAATATTTCTGTCGAGAATCCTCTTGTTCAGTGGTGCCTATTTACTCGGTATCGCCCTTATTATATTTATTCCGGATATTATCAGGATTAGCCCTGAAAAAAGTCCCTGGATACTTATTGGTTTTTTTATACAGTTGATCATTCAGAAAATTTCTGGTGGGAGCGAGCATGGACACATTCATACTTCGACCTCATTGAATAAGCAAATCGCCTTACAGGTATTTGTCGGATTAAGTTTTCACGCACTGATGGATGGGGCTTCCGTTGGCAGTTACAATGAATGGTCTCATCTACACGACGAAACAGGCGGACACGAACATGGCTTTGTATATGGTATTTTAATGCACAAAATAGGAGAGGGATTTGCCCTTGCCTCTCTATTTATGTTAGCAAAAACCAAGGCTTTTCATGCAACATTGGTCATCCTTATTTTTTCTTTAATGGCCCCATTTTCAGCATGGATTGTTTCATTATTACATTTATCTTCTACTGTTATTACCCTACTAATGGCCATGGTTGCAGGCTCTTTTTTACATATATCAGCGAGCATATTATTGGAAAGCTGGCATAAGAAAAAGGAAAATGAGGCAGACCGTTACAAATGGGTTGTTATTTTATCAGGATTTATATTAGCCATATTGAGTTCTTGGCATTAAAAAAGCCACCACTGGAAATCCCAATGATGGCTTTACTATGGATATCTTAAAAACGATTACATCATTCCTGGCATTCCACCTCCATGAGGCATAGAAGGAGAAGATGATTCTTTTGAAGGTTTCTCGCTAATTACACATTCTGTAGTTAACACCATACCAGCAATCGAAGACGCATTTTCCAATGCGATACGAGTAACTTTAGTTGGGTCGATAACACCTGCGATTTTTAAATCTTCAAATTTGTCGGTACGGGCATTATAGCCCATATCACCTTTAGAATTTAAAACTCTTTGTAGGACAACGGAACCTTCAACACCTGCATTTTCAGCAATGGTACGAAGGGGAGCTTCCAACGCCTTACGAACGATATTAACACCGATATTTTCGTCCTCGTTAACCCCTTTGAAGTTTCTTAGCGCAGCAATAGCGCGCACTAAAGCGACACCACCACCTGCTACGATACCTTCTTCAACAGCGGCACGAGTAGCACTTAATGCATCGTCAACACGGTCTTTCTTTTCTTTCATTTCCACCTCAGTTGGCGCGCCAACATAAAGAACGGCCACACCACCAGCCAATTTAGCTAAACGCTCTTGTAACTTCTCACGATCATAATCGCTGGTAGAAGCTTCAATCTGCTGCTTTAATTGTTGGATACGCGCTTTAATCTGAGATTCTTCGCCTCCACCGTTAACGATGGTAGTATTATCTTTATCGATAGAAATTTTCTCAGCATTGCCAAGGTGCTCTAAAGTGGTATTTTCTAATTTATAGCCCTGCTCTTCAGAGATAACGGTACCACCTGTTAAGATAGCGATATCTTCAAGCATTGCTTTACGACGATCACCAAAACCTGGGGCTTTTACAGCTACTACTTTAAGGCTTGCACGTAAGCGATTTACTACTAAAACGCCTAATGCCTGACTTTCAATATCTTCTGCTATAATCAATAAAGGTCTTCCCATTCCTACTACTTTCTCTAAAATTGGGATAATATCCGCCATGTTAGAGATTTTCTTATCGTAGATAAGGATAAACGCATTATCATATTCACTTACCATGTTTTCTGTATCCGTTACGAAGTAAGGAGAAAGATATCCTCTGTCGAACTGCATACCTAAAACCTCTTCCATGTAAGTTTCAGTACCTTTTGATTCTTCAACAGTGATAACACCGTCTTTAGAAACGCGTTTCATTGCCTCTGCGATAAGTTCACCAATCGCTTCGTCATTATTTGCTGAAATACCGGCAACCTGTTTGATACGATTGAAATCGGAACCTATGTTCTCTGACTGTGATTTCAAGAAAAGGATAACCTCTTTCACTGCCTTATCGATACCTCTTTTTAAATCCATTGGATTTGCACCAGCGGTTACGTTTTTAAGACCAGCGTTTATAATAGCCTGAGCCAAAGCAGTAGCTGTTGTTGTTCCATCACCAGCAATATCAGCTGTTTTGGAAGCTACTTCTTTAACCATTTGAGCACCCATATTTTCAATAGGATCCTCCAGTTCAATTTCTTTAGCAACGGTTACCCCATCTTTAGTAATTTGAGGAGCACCAAAACTTTTTTGGATAACCACATTACGACCTTTTGGTCCTAGGGTTACTTTCACGGCATTGGCCATGGCATCGACACCTGCGCGTAATTTTTCCCGGGCGTCTCTATTAAAACTAATTTCTTTAGCCATCTTTCGATTTCTCTTTAAGGTTTGAAATGAAAATAATTACAGAATGACCAAAATGTCATCTTCGCGCATGATTAAATAATCATACCCTTCGAAATTCAATTCCTGACCAGCATATTTACCATATAAAACGGTGTCGCCTACCTGAACTGTCATTAGGTTACCGTCTTTTCCTGGTCCTACTGCTACTACTTCACCTCTTTGAGGTTTTTCTTTAGCGGTATCAGGGATAATAATTCCTCCCTTCGTCTTTTCTTCCGCAGGAGCAGGCTTTACTACAACACGATCGTTGATTGGCCTCATATCTCTTTATTTTATTAGGTGGTTAAAAAATATTTAATCTGACTCTATCACTTTATGTGCCAATCTTCAATATCTGCCAAAATTTCATGTTTAATCCCTTTTATGTCAGATTTTAAGAACAAAAAGGCAGTTAACACTTATTTTTTATCTCTTTTTGACTCAAAATTACGTTCTCCGGCCCTGATTGATAGATTATGATGGTTCTCCTGAGGTGGAATCGGGCAGTTGAATCCTTCATTATAGGCACAATATGGATTGTATGCTTTATTAAAATCTAAGATTATCTTACCATCCTTTACATTACTTATCCTTACGTCCATATACCGGCCCCCTCCATAACTTTCCTTACCGTTGGTGTTATCTTTAAAGGGTAAAAACAAATAATCTTTATATTGCGGTTGCCGTATTAATGTCATATTCTGGTATAGGCATACCGTGATTTTTTTCTTTCCATGTTTAAAGGTTGCCGTGGCAAATTTTCTATAATCACGGGTAACACCACTATAGGTAGGCATTTGAAATACAGGTTCTTTTTCCAGGGGAACATATTCTGCTGCTACCTGCCAGGATTTTTTAAAGGAAAAATATTTAATAAGATCTTTTTCTTCAGCCGTAATAGGTTTTCTGACGTCTGCCAGTAGTTCGTCCAAATGTGTTTTTCTGTAGGCAAAAATTTCCTTTTTTGATTGGGAAATCAATGGCGCCTTACATTGCCAAAGCAGTAAACCAATCAATATGGTTCGAATTAAATAGTAGTTTTTCATGCGTTTTATTTATTGAGCTACTAATACCAATTTATTTTCACTACCGTTAATTTCCATTCGGGTGATCTTTTTGATAGGGTAACCTGAAATATCAACCATAAGTTCCCAGTTCGCGTTTTTGTCAGGGTGAAATTGATAAATTTTAGCTCCTTCTGCCATTATTAAAGTGCCATCCTTTAAAAGGCTAAAATCTTCCTGTTGGTGCAACGGCATAATAATAGGAATTTTAGGGCTTTCGCTGGAGTAAACAGCTTTTGTTCGGTAAATGAAAGATGGTTCTCCGGGTTTAGCCTTTTGAACGTAGTAAAGTTCCCCGTTTTCAGTAACCCGAAAACATCTGCCTGGTAAGGTGGTGATCATTACAGAGGCCGTTTCATCTAAACGGCGGTACCAAAGGGTTTGTGGATTTCCCAGTTCAAAGGTAATGACCCCTTGATCGTAAACCCATCTAAAATAACCAATATTCGTTTGATTCGCTAATAGGGGTTTTCCCTGATTTTGTCCGTTTAGTGGCAATGACCATATCCTTTGAAGGGTATCCTTCGGCCAAAACTCCATTCTTAATACACCAATGTCCCTTTTATTAGGCATAGTTATGGCAGAATATTCACCTTCCTTAGTGTCTGTGAAGCGCACTAATTTGCCGCTTGAAATGTTTAGCTTGTAAATGTCTGGATGGGAGGCTCCTTTGGCGGCACTGCTGTAAAATAAAAGACTATCGCCTGCTAAATGCGGGTGATTGTTATAACCCTGTGTATTCAATGAGGTTAAAAGGGTAAGATTTTGTAGCTTTATGTTTCCCAGAGCATCCTTTTTTATTTCTAATTGGAAAATATTACTTTCGGGTAGCTGTGCCACTAAGCTGACCTTTATCAAAAACAGGTAAATGAACAAAGTGAATGTTCTCATAAAATAAGGTTAGAAGGATTAAAAATTGATATTAATGCAATAATATAGCCATTAGGTTAAATTGTTGATTATTTTTCCTTACTTTTTTTGGAATATTATTGAATTATCCTATTTTTACAATATTAAACTAGTAAGCAATGAATTTTTCTGCGGCATTTTATTTTAGTGGTTTCTGTTTTTACGTTTTGTCGTAAAGGGACGCTATGATTGCTACAAAATTATTTCTGCAAAATAGAGTCCCGGCATCGGGACTTTTTTTTTGGTTAAAAATGAATTATGATCGCTCAAACGTTACTTGAAAAGAAGTTAAAAAATACACAATCCCTGGGCGTTGCTATCCAGGGGGTGCCTGGTGCTTTTCATGACATTGCTGCAAGACACTGTTTTGAAGGTCAGACTATTGAAATTATTCCCGCTATAACTTTCGACCAATTAGTGGAGAGCGCTCAAAGTGATACCAGGGTGGATGTTGCGCTTATGGCTATTGAAAATTCTATTGCCGGCACTTTGTTACCCAATTACAAAAGGGTTCATGATTCCTCTCTTTCCATAGTAGGTGAAGTATATTTAAGAATTGTTCAAAATTTAATGGCTTTACCAGGTCAGTCGATAACAGATCTGAAAGAAGTTCATTCCCATCCTATTGCCATTGAACAATGTCGAGAGTTTTTCAGAAATTTTCCTGCCATCAAACTCATAGAAAGCGAAGACACTGCTCTTTCAGCCAAATATATTAATGACGGACAATGGAAGGGTATTGGCGCTATTGCGAGTAGTTTAGCTGCTAAAATGTACGATTTAAACATCCTTGCGCCCAGCATCGAGACCAATAAAGCCAATCATACCAGATTCTGGGTTTTACAACCTCAGAAAATGGCCATCATCGATGAGCAGGCCAATAAAGTTTCGATAACATTTTCAGTGGATCATACCGTTGGCAGCCTGTATAAAGTATTAGCTGTTTTAGCTGCCTATAATATCAATGTCTCTAAAATTCAATCTACCCCCATTTTAGGTAAACCATGGGAATATCAGTTCTATCTGGATTTTATTTCAGAGGGAGCAGTGCCCATTCAATCTGCCATAGATGCCATAAAACCACTGGCCAATAACATGCAGATACTTGGAATTTATAATCAAGGTAAACATTTTGAGGAATGAAAAGCGAGCCCATCATTTTGCCCGCCTCCAGAATGGGGCAAGTAGAGGAATACTACTTTTCGAGAAAGTTAAAGGAAATTGCCTCTTTGCGTGCCGAGGGTAAAAAAGTTATCAATCTGGGCATTGGAAGCCCCGACCAGGCGCCCGATGAAGAAGTTATTCAAACTTTAATCAGAGAAAGTAGTAAAAAAGAGGTACATGGTTATCAATCTTATTTAGGTTTACCAGAATTACGGCAGGCTTTTTCTTTATGGTATAAAAATTATTTTAAGGTTGATCTTAATCCCAATACTGAAATTTTACCGCTGATTGGTTCCAAAGAGGGGATTATGCATATTTCCATGACTTATCTCGAGGCGGGTGATGAAGTTCTTGTGCCTAATCCTGGATACCCCGCTTATTCCGCAGTAGCTCAGTTGACGGGGGCAACCCTGCGTTATTATGCCTTAGAGGAGTCGAAAAACTGGCAGGCAGACCTTGATCTTCTGGCAAAAACCGACCTTTCAAAGGTCAAGTTGATGTGGCTTAATTATCCTAATATGCCTACGGGTGCTCCTGCGGATATGGCTTATTTTACAGCGCTGGTTGAATTTGCCAAACAATACCATATATTATTGGTGAATGATAATCCATATACTTTTGTGCTAAATCCTGAAAAACATAGCCTGTTATCTGTTCCCGGTGCCATGGATGTTGCCTTGGAGTTAAATTCTTTAAGTAAAGCACACAATCTGGCAGGATGGAGAATAGGTATGTTAGCGGGTAGGGGAGATTATTTAGCTGAAATATTACGATTTAAAAGTAATATGGATTCAGGTATGTTTTATGGGGTTCAAAAAGCTGCTATCACCGCGCTGGAACTATCCGATGCGTGGTATGAAAATCTGAATAAAGTTTATCTTGAAAGAAGGAGGGTGGCTGAAAAGGTGATGGATTTATTGGGCTGTGTTTATGCAAAGAACCAGGTAGGCATGTTTTTATGGGCAAAAATTCCGGATACGTTTGATAATGCCTATCAATTGGCCGATAGACTATTATATGATACCAATTTATTCATTACCCCTGGAGGTATTTTTGGTAGTGGGGGGGATAAGTATCTTAGAATTTCTCTTTGCAGTCCTGTAACTGATTTTGAAGAGGCTTTGGAAAGAATTCATTCATCTGAACTAAAAGTTTAATAATGATTGTAGCCATTATTGGATTAGGCTTAATTGGTGGGTCCTTAGGAATTTCCCTTAAAAACAAAGCGGGAATAAATCATATATTAGGTATTGATAGTCATTCTGACAATGCAGTTAAAGCTTTAAAACTTGGCCTGGCGGATGAGATAGTGACCTTACCTGAAGCGATAAAAAGAGCCAATCTATTCATCGTTTCCACTCCAATGGATAGCATGGTAAAAATTATCCCCGAACTACTTTCAAATATTTCCGATCATCAAATAGTAATGGACGTAGGTTCCACCAAAATGCAGTTATCTGAGGCGGTTCGCTGGCACCCGAGAAGGGATAGATATGTGGCTGCTCACCCAATGGCGGGTACTGAATTTTCTGGTCCGGAGGCAGCTATTCCTAATTTGTTTGAAGGCAAATATACCGTCTTGTGCGATGTTGAGCTTAGTGCGCCCGATGCCCTCGAAACAGTTCGGAACATTTTTTCTACATTGAATATGAAAGTGTTAGAATTGGATTCAAAATCGCATGATGTTCATACCGCTTATGTTTCGCACATTTCGCATATCAGCTCATTTGCCTTAGCCTTAACGGTGTTGGCAAAGGAAAAAGATGAAAATAGAATATTTGAATTAGCTGGTTCAGGATTTAGTAGTACGGTTCGTCTGGCCAAATCTTCTCCTGATACCTGGATACCCATTTTCAAACAGAACAGGGACAATGTTCTCGATGTTTTGGATGAACACATTAACCAATTATCGCAATTTCGAAGTTTACTTATAAAAAACGATTTTGATACATTTCACACACTCATCGAGGAAGCGAATGCTATAAAACGCATTATTTCCTGACTAATTTAAAGGAATATTCATGGAAATGACATTTAGCCCCGTTTTGGCACGTTCGGAAAAACGTCCAATTATTATTGCCGGCCCTTGTAGCGCTGAATCAGAAGAGCAAGTACTTCAGGCGGCGCGCGGTTTAGCTGCTCTCGGTAAAGTGGATCTTTTTAGAGCAGGCATCTGGAAACCAAGAACTCGTCCCGGTGAATTTGAAGGGGTAGGTTCCATTGGTTTACCCTGGCTTAAAAAGGTGAAAGCTGAAACGGGGTTGCCCGTTACAACGGAAGTGGCCAATACCCAGCATGTTTTTGAAGCCCTTAAAGCTGGCGTCGATGTGCTTTGGATAGGTGCCCGTACTACGGTAAATCCTTTCTCTGTGCAGGAAGTGGCCGATGCCTTGAAAGGAGTGGATATTCCTGTGTTAATTAAAAATCCGGTGAATCCCGATTTGAAATTATGGATCGGTGCTATCGAACGGGTGTACAATGCAGGTATCAGAAGAATTGCCGCTATACAAAGGGGATTCTCTCATCATGGTGAATCAAACTATAGAAATATTCCTCGCTGGCAAATTGCCATTGAATTGAAAAGATTATTTCCCGATTTAGAAATTATTGTGGATAATAGCCATATTTGTGGACGCAGAGATACTTTATTGGCGGTGGCTCAAAAGGGATTTGACCTTAATTTTGATGGCCTTATGACCGAAGTTCATCCTCGTCCCGATGAGGCTTGGAGTGACGCTGCTCAGCAAATTACCCCAGAAGTTTACGGCGCAGAGCTTTATAATAAATTAAAATTTAGACTCGCTACCACCGATAATCAGGAATTTCACAATAATATTGATCATTTAAGACATGAAATTGATGAGATTGACGATGAATTAATGAATCTATATGCCCGAAGAATGAAATTGGCAGAGGGTATTGGTAAATTTAAGAAAGACAATAACATCGCCATTCTTCAAACAAATCGGTGGAACGAAATTTTGGAAAGAGGTCTTGCCTTAGGTACTAAAAAAGGTTTGAGCGAAGAGTTTGTTGAAACAACCCTAAAAGCTATCCACCAGGAATCGATAAATCACCAGGAAAAGGTGATGCAAGGAAATTAAGCATTTAAAAATCAAGGGAGCTATCTAAAAGGTAGCCTCTTGATTTATGTAATTATATAAATAGATTTTATAGAATTTTGAATCACAGATTTTTAGTATTACAAAATTTCACGGATAATAGTATTCAATTATTTTAGGCGCGAATGGCATTCGCCCTCCCATGATACAGATGCATTTTCCTATTACAGAACAAGTTATTCGTTATTTATTTTACAGGCGCTATCGTGAGTAATTTAAATGGATATTTTTGGGAAATGGGTGAATGGAATAAAAAAATGGTGACTGGTTAAAAAAGGGCGTATGCAATTCGCCCCTACATACGATTCAACTTCCAATTTTAGACAGCCTCCATTTACAAAAGCTTTTTAGGCTTTATCATGGGCGTATGTGGAATACCATCCTCCAGATATTCTTCGCCAGCCTTATAAAAACCAAGAAATTCGTAGAATTTAATTAGATAGGATTGTGCCGATATTTTAATTTCAATGTTTCCATACAGGACTTCCATTTCTTCTATCGCTTTACTAACTACCTGCTTTCCAAGATTCTTTTGTCGAAAACCTGGGTCAACAACGACTCTTCCAATCGACGCATATTCTGGGAAAACGATCCCCTTTGGAATAAGTCTTGAATAACCTATTAATTGTTCATCCCAACCGTAAAATAGTAAGTGCCAAGCATCTTTATCTACATCATCTGCATCTAAATAGGGACAGTTTTGTTCTACGATAAATACTTTTTGCCTCAATTTCATTATGTCATACAGTTGATTTAAACTTAAACCAGCATAAGGAAGGCAATTGATTTTTATCTTTATGGGTAATTCGAGAGACATTTAGGTTTATTTTTTTTAAAAATGCAATTATAAATTTAATGCTTTTTATTCAAATGATTTGTAATTTATTTGTTATCAATGGTTATTTAGATGTTCCAAAAATCAACTCTCTTTATAATTCAAGGAATATAAAAGCATTTTGACAACAAATTCAATGCTTATTTTATACTTTTGTCCTAACTAATTAAATATAATGAGGTCATTTTGTTTGTCGCCATCTTTACTTGCCGCTGATTTTAGCCAACTTCAGGAAGAAATTTTGTTTTTTGATAAAAGCCAGGCAGAATGGTTGCACCTGGATATTATGGACGGTCATTTTGTTCCCAATTTAAGTTTTGGATTCCCCGTTATAACCTCATTGAGGCCACTAACAAAAAAGATATTTGATGTTCATTTAATGATTTCAAATCCAGACCAATACTTACATTTATTTCATCAGGCAGGTGCTGATAAAATCACCGTGCATTATGAAGCATGTCCTCATTTGGTAAGAACTCTTCAACAAATCAAAGAGTTAGGGGCTTCCCCAGCGGTGGCGGTAAATCCTCACACGCCGGTTTCTTTGCTAAAAGACGTATTTCCTTATGTAGAAATGGTATTAATTATGTCTGTAAATCCAGGTTTTGGAGGACAAAAATTTCTTCCACATACTATAAATAGGGTGAGAGAGTTAAGAAATTTATTAGATATTTCCTATCCTGATGTTATCATACAAATAGATGGTGGGGTAGATTTGAACAATGCGGCACAGCTCATTGAAGCTGGCGCAGATAATTTAGTGGCAGGTACATCGGTATTTAAGGCTTTAAACAGAGAGGATACTGTCAATAAATTTTATGAAATAGCAAATAATGTTAAAAACGGGCAATATTAATGCTTAATAATATGCAGAAGTGGTTAATTATTGTTTTATCGGTTTTTTTGGTAAATATTGGTACAAGTATTGCTCAGTCGTCAATCAGTGCTAAAATTACAGGTACTGTAATAGATGGATTAACGGATTTACCTGTTGAGTTTGTAACCGTTTACCTCAAGGGCTCCTCCAATGCGGTGGAAACAGATGCTTCTGGACGCTATAATATTAACGTCCCGGCTCAAAAACCTTTTATTCTTGTTTTTACTCGTATTGGATATAAGGAAAGCGTTGTCAATGCAGATGCTATGCCCAACGGAAGTAGCAGGCAATTTGATATTACCCTGGCGCCCACTACTTCTGATATAGAAATTGAAATTCGAAGTTCGCGGATTCAGGAAGCAGGGATGGTAAGAGAAGGGGTAGAACAACTTCGTTTGTTACCTAGTACCTCCGGTAATCTGGAAAGTTTACTTCCTCATTTAGCGCTGGGTGCAAGCAGTGGAACAGGAGGAGAATTAAGTTCTCAATATAATGTGAGAGGAGGAAATTACGATGAAAATCTGGTCTATGTTAATGATTTTGAAATATATAGACCCCAGTTAATTCGTGCGGGACAACAAGAGGGGCTGAGTTTTCCAAATATTGATTTAGTAAGAGATTTATCGTTTTCATCAGGTGGGTTTGAAGCTCGGTACGGTGACAAACAATCGTCAGTATTAGATATAAAATATAAAAGACCGGAAGCATTCGGTGGCTCTTTTTCTGGAAGCTTTCTGGGGGCAACCGCTCATTTAGAGGGCAGTTTGCCCGCAGGAAAGAGTGATTTCAAAAAATGGCGCTATTTAGTTGGCACCAGATACAAAACAAATAAATACTTACTGGGCTCATTGGATGTAAAAGGCGAATACGTTCCAAATTTCACTGATTTGCAGGTTTATTTAACTTACGATCTTTCCAAGTCTCTCCAGGTGGGATTTTTGGGCAATTATAACAATTCAAGTTATGAATTCAGACCAACCACCCGAAGTACGGCTTTTGGTCTCATTAATTATGCCTTACAACTGTATAGTGTTTTTGAAGGAGAGGAAAAAAATGTTTTTACTACAGGAATGGGGGGAGTTTCTTTGACCTGGTTACCGGAAAACAGGAAAAATCCATTGTTTATGAAATGGTTGTTTTCCGGTTTTGGTTCATACGAAAAGGAAGCTTTTGATATATTGGGTAGCTACAGCTTACGTCAGATTGAATCGGATATTGGTAGTTCCCGATTTGGCGAAGTTTTAGAAGAGTTAGGTTCTGGCACCCAACATCAATATGTGCGCAATTTATTGCAAACCAGGGTAGCCAATATTGAGTATAAAGGAGGTTTAGAAATACAAATGGGGAAAGATGGTTCGACGAATAATTTTTTGCAATGGAGTCTGAAATACCAGTTTGAGTCTATTTTTGATAGAATTAACGAATGGGAGAGGATTGATTCAGCGGGCTATTCACTACCTTACAGTGCTGATGAACTCCAGCTTTCCCAGGTGTTAAAAACAGAAAATGAATTGAATTCGTCCAGGTTGAGTGGCTATTTTCAGGACACTTATACCTACAGAAAAGCGGGGAAAAGAGAATTGAGATTATCCTTGGGATTAAGGGCAAATTACTGGACGATAAATAAGGAATTTTTATTTTCTCCCCGTGTTCAACTGCTCTATAAACCTTTAGGTATTAAAAGCGATATTTCCTGGAAATTAGCATTTGGTTATTATATGCAGCCCCCTTTTTACAGGGAGTTGAGAAGGCCGGATGGTCTCATGAATTTAGATCTTTTAGCTCAAAAGTCTTTTCATTATCTGGCAGGATTTTCTTATGATTTTTATTTGGGCAAGGATAATCCAACGAAATTTAAGTTGATTGCGGAAGGGTACTATAAAAATTTATGGGACCTGGTTTCTTACGAAGTTGAAAATGTTCGCATTCGGTATGCTGGTGAAAATAATGCCTCTGGATATGTAACCGGTCTGGATGTCAGGCTAAATGGTGAATTTGTCAATGGAGCAGAATCTTGGATAAATCTCTCCTTTCTTAGAGCAAGAGAAAGACTTAATGGCATAGAGCATCTAGAACGAGAAGTAGGAAAGACCGAAGCAACGGTAGTGAAAGACGTTCCCAGACCATCGGATCAACTCGTTACTTTGGCGTTGTTTTTTCAGGATTACCTGCCTAAAAATGATAATTTTCGGGTTCACCTTAATTTTACCTTAGGAACGGGCTTACCTTATGGTCTTCAGGGAAATAACACCGTCTATAGAAATACTTACCGACTAAATCCATACCATAGGGTAGATATAGGATTTTCATTTTTACTTTACGACAGAGAAAAAAAGTCGCTCATCAAACCTGACCACTGGCTTAGGTTTAGCAAAAAAACCTGGCTAAGTTTAGAGGTATTTAACTTACTTCAAGTTCAGAATCAAGCGGGCAATACCTGGATTAAAACGGTTTTTCTTCAACAGTATGCTATTCCCAACTACTTGACCAGCAGAAGGCTAAATCTTAGATTCCGTTGTGAGTTTTAAGGATGGATTTTTTTATTTTGGTTTATATAGTAGGAAATCCAGTAAAAAAGATTACTTTTGCGTTGTTAAAACCTACCCGGTTCCTTAGGGACGTAGGGTTGGCTGGCATTCACCACATAAATTTTGACAAGTGGCCGTAAAAATCAGACTTCAGCGTATGGGGAGAAAAAAATCTCCTTTTTACCACATCGTAATTGCAGATGCACGTGCTCCCCGTGATGGACGTTTCATCGAAAGAATTGGAAGTTACAATCCAATGACAAAACCTGCAACCATTGATATTGACCGCGATAAAGCTTTCGAATGGTTAAACAATGGTGCACAACCTACTGATACAGTTAATGCTATCTTAAGATTCAAAGGAGTTCTTTACAAGAAACACCTTATGAGAGGTGTTAAAAAAGGTGCTCTTACTTTAGAGCAGGCAGACGAAAAGCACACTTCATGGGTTGAACAAAAAGAAGCAAAAATTGCGGACAGAGTGGCACATACCAAGAAAGAAATCAGTGATTTCCATGCTATGGTGTCAGGTGTTGCTGCGCCAAAAGTTTCTAAAAAAGTCGTAGTGGAGGAAACGCCTGCAGAAGAAACCAACGAGGAAACGCCTGCAGCTGAATAAAATTCTCCCTGAGGAAATTTAATATCTTTTAACCTGATAATGCTGAAAAATGCATTATCAGGTTTCCATTTAAAATGATGACCATGTACGAATTAAACGCGGAATACCTTACACAACTTGAAGAGCTTGCCGTGGGAATTCAAGATTCTCCCGCACTCGCTGCTTATCTTAATTCAGAAGAAGAGGTCGATTATAATGAACTAAAGATTAGTTTTGAGCCTTCAATTGCTGAAATTTATCAAGAAGTAGCTCAAAATTCACCTTTGCAGTTAATTGCCTTAGAACAAGTTTTGATGGATCCTGTGTTTGAAGGTCTTTTCCTACCTAAATTACTTGGGTATGTCGTTTTACGTGGTAATGTTAATAATGATTTTAAATATATCCGACCACAAGAACATTTCAAAGATTTAATTCTGGCTATTTCCAGCTCGCCTAATTTCGAGTTGTTAAGAAAAAGAATAGGTATGTCAGTCCAGGTAGGATTTGCTTTATGCAGTGATATATGGATTACCAATGTTCTTGAATCTATTGATAATAAAAGAGTTAAGCAGTTTTTTCAAAATCAGAAAAATGATAAATTTGTTCATTTAGCTGAAAGGAAATTAGCTTATTCAAGATTTTTAAAGCAATTCCAAAACGATGTTTTCCTATCTGCTGAATTTCCTTCCACCACAGGGGAATTGGCAGTGTTTTTTCCCCAACTGAAAAGATTCTTGTTATCCAGGATTGATAAGCCATCAGCTAACAACAGTTTGATTATCCCACTTTCTGAATTTGTAATAAACGAGGATTTCTGGGGAACGGCTGAACATCAGGAAATTATGATGATTTTTGGTCTGTTTTTTGAAACCCCTGAAATAGATAGAATTAATCTGCATAAAACCATCAATAAAATTAGAACAAAGAACACAGAGGTCTTTTCTCAGCGTTCTTTTTACATCTTGCTCGATTTACATCAGGATGGACATGGGATCCTTACTCCCGAAGCTGATTTAAGATTATCAGCTATTCTGGATAAAACCATGAATGATGAGCTTGCCGCTTACTATACAGTAGTGGATAAAATTCATAGGGCTGGTTATACCAATGAATCAGTTCAAGAGGAAATACGACAATTTCACTCAAAATACGATGGCTTATCTGAAATTAATGAGTGTCTTAGATTAACGGTTTCTCAATATTTCCTGAAATTAATAAAGAATTTAGAGGAACAAGATTATATGGAATTTTTCGGTATTTTCACCCAGCTGTTCCCAACTTATCAGCAAATATTTAATAATCAACACTTTAACATGAGGATTAGAGAAGCTGCCCTGGCTTACGTTGATCGTTTACAAGATACTTTTCTCGATAAAAGAGGAAGAGATTATCAAGAAGTTAAGAAGTTCGTTGGACGTACTTTCGTTGAGTTAGAATTTGTTACTGAAAAGGAGTTTGTTGAGCGATTTAAGACAGTTAGGAAGCCTAAAGAGGTTTAATTTGGCAGCTTAAAAATGAATTATGACTAGGCTGGTAATCGTTTCCAATCGTTTGCCTGTAACTATTCAAAAGCAGGGCGATGTATATGTTAGTTCAGCTAGTTCAGGCGGATTGGCCACTGGATTAAGTGCACTTCCCGAATCAATTGAGAAAATATGGATAGGATGGCCGGGTTCTCATTTTAGTAAAACAGAGGAAACTGAGGTTACCAATCTCCTTCAAAAAAAAGGGCTGATTCCTGTATTTTTATCAGAAAATGATATAGATACTTATTATTCAGGCTTTTGCAATCGAACTATTTGGCCGCATTTTCATTATTTTACTCAATATACTTCTTATAAAGAGGAGTATTGGGATGCTTACGTAAAAATAAATAATAGGTTTGCGCAAATTTTATCGAACAGCATAAAACCTGATGACACCGTATGGATTCATGACTATCAGTTGATGTTATTACCTGGAATTCTCAGAAATAGCTTTCCCGATTTATCTATTGGTTTTTTTCTCCATATCCCCTTTCCCTCTTATGAAATTTTTAGAACGCTTCCGTGGCGTTCCGATTTACTCTTAGGTATTCTTGGAGCCGATCAGGTTGGTTTTCACACTTACGGCTACATGCGACATTTCTTGAGCGCAGCCTATCGAATTTGCGGTTTTGAACATCATATAGGTAAGGTAACCACTACAAATAGAGTGGTAAATGTTGATGTTTTTCCAATGGGTATAGATTATAATAAATATGCAGCTGTTCCTTCAGTATCAGATCTGGCTGATGAAACAATAAATATTGGTAATCTAGGTAATGGAAAAAAAATAATCATTTCATTAGATCGCTTAGATTACACAAAAGGTATTCCCCAAAGAATTCAGGCATTTGCCCGTTTTTTAGATCTGCATCCGCAATATATTGGGCTCGTCACCCTTGTTTTGGTCGTTATTCCCTCTCGTTCTCAAGTTACGCAATACAGAGATTTAAAGAAGACACTTAATACCCTGGTGAGCGAAGTAAATAGTACTTATGGTAGTTTTGGCTGGATACCCATCCATTACTTATACCGTAATTTATTACATAATGAACTTTTAGCTCTTTATCAAGTGGCTGATATAGCGTTAATTACACCATTGAGAGATGGGATGAATCTGGTGGCAAAGGAATATATAGCGAGTAAAAATGAAATAGGTAAAGGAGTACTTATTCTTAGTGAAATGACGGGCGCTGCGACGGAATTGTCAGATGCCATTTTAGTGAATCCTCATGATACTTATGATATTGTAAAAGCGATAAAGACTGCCCTACTCATGCCTGATCAAGAACAGGCATTGAGACTTAAAAACATGCAGGCAGGGTTGAAAAAGTATGCGGTGGATTATTGGGCAGCCAATTTTTTAAAGGAACTGGACAGACATCTTCATAATAGACGACAGTTTCATATTAATAAATTAGAAGATTCAATAAAAAAGGTAATCTTTGACTCGTATCAGAAAAGTAAAAAAAGGTTAATTATCCTTGATTATGATGGTACGCTGATGCCTTTCCATGTGGACCCCTTAGCTGTTTTTCCAGACCACCATCTTATAGATTTATTAATAAGACTCGCTGTGGATCAAAATAATAAAATGGTTATAAATAGTGGGAGAGATAAACAAACTTTAGAAGATTGGTTGGGGCATTTGGGCATAGATCTTGCAGCGGAACATGGCGTTTGGTTGAAAGATTCAACGGAGTGGCGAAGGACTCCTGGTTTGTCAAACGATTGGAAAAATGATGTCAGAGCCGCTCTTGAAAATATTGTCGAGCGGACGCCAGGGTCATTTATAGAGGAAAAGGAGTTTTCAATTGCCTGGCATTATAGGCAGATAGACAAAGATTTAGGTGAAAAACGATTAAGAGAGTTCAGAG
This sequence comes from Saprospiraceae bacterium, assembly GCA_027488135.1. Taxonomy (GTDB): domain Bacteria; phylum Bacteroidota; class Bacteroidia; order Chitinophagales; family Saprospiraceae; genus BJGN01. The sequence goes on from JAIYCH010000085.1 coordinate 29,369, forward strand.
ATGTGCTTTTATATCTTACCGCAAATACGGAGTTACACGTATTGGAAGGAAATAAAGTAGTGGAAGTCAAACATGCTGGGGTAACAAAAGGTAAAGCCACTTTAAATTGGTTGCAAATGGATGATTGGGACTTTATCTTAGCTATCGGTGATGATAAAACAGATGAAGATATGTTTAGGGTATTGCCACCGGAAGCATTTTCAGTGAAAATAGGTATGGAAAATTCAGAAGCTAAATATCACTTGGTTAATACCTTAGAAGTACGCGATTTTCTTACTCAACTATCTCATTTGAAGGACCAGAAGGATAGCTGAATTTATAACCAATACCTCGTATTGCATGGAAATGAATGGGTTCTCTGGTGTCTAATTCAAAATTACGGCGAAATTTTAAAATGAAATTATCTATGGTTCGGGTGCTTGGATAAACATCGTAACCCCATACAGATTGTAAAATTTGTTGTCGTGATACTACCTGGTTTTTCCTGTCTATAAGTAACTTTAAAAGCATAGCTTCCTTCTTCGTTAAGATAAATTTCCCTTCATTTCCAATCGCTTCGTAGGTGATGAAATTTATCTGATTATTACCAAAGACAAAAACCGTTGTTGTATTTTCAGGTGTTCGCGCGCTCCTTTTAAGTAAATTATTTATTCTTAAGAGTAACTCTTCGAAAACAAATGGCTTTACAATGTAATCATCTGCTCCATATTTTAAACCTTGTATCCTATCATTTGAACCATCTTTCGCCGTTAAAAAAATAATAGGCGTTTGAAGATCACTTAATCTGATTTGCTCACATATCTGAAAGCCGTCCATCTCTGGTAACATAACATCTAACAAAATGAGGTCGAAATGCTGACCAGCGGATAATTTGAGCGCATCCCGACCGTTTCCAGTGGCAACTACCTCAAAATTTTCAAGCTCAAGGTTCAACTTAACCAAGTCTCTTATATTTTCCTCGTCTTCTACCAGAAGAATGCGCATTTTGAACAGGTTTTTTATTAGTTAAAAGGTAAGAAAATATTGAAAATAGTTCCCTTTGGTTGATTTGACGATACGGTTATGGTCCCGTTATGGGCCCTTACTATTTGATCCACAATATATAAACCGAGTCCAGTTCCTTTTGTTTTTCTTTGATCCTCATTTCCAACGCGATAAAATTTTTCGAATATCTTCTTTCTTTCGCTTGGAGCTATCCCAATCCCGATATCGGAAATCTCTATATTACATCGCTCATTGGTTGAAGTCAACCCAATATTTATTTCCGGTACGCTGTCACTATATTTTATAGCATTTTCAAGTAAGTTAATGATAACGGAACGAATAGCTGAATAATCAGCCAGCATTTCAGGCATTTCGTGAATTAAATTAACTTTTATGATAGCGGAGGGGAATTTTTGTTTTAAGAATTGAACGCACTCATCTATTAAAACTTCTAAGGAAAACAATTCTGTATTAAGCTGATACGTCGATTCTAATCTGGCGGAGAGAAGAAGATCTGAAACCAGATTGTTTAATCTATCCGTATCATTTATTCCATTTTTAAGTAAAACCTGGGCCTGCTGTTCCGATAATTTCTTTCGTTGCAGCGTTTCAAATCCTAATCTTATAGAAGCAATAGGAGATTTTAACTCGTGGGTGATAGATAACAAGAAATTACTACTTTGTTTAGCCGCGAGAATTTCTTTATGATATCCTCTGTTTATAAAAATAATGCCTATGAGCAAGCTTAGAACGAAAACAGAGGCTTCGCCGAGAATCATCCATTCCTGTCGTTTATAAGCATCTCTAAGTCCAATATGAGAAGAATTCTTAAGGAACTCCTCTTCATTTTTTATTTCATTTTTCGCAATTAAACTTAGTTTTAGTATTTCATTTTTTGCTAAAAATGCATCTCTGTTTTTAGTGTGTAAAAGCACCGTCCACCAACTAAAAGCCAGTAGCATGTAAAAAATAACCAAGTAGGAAATGATGCGCAACTGATTATTTAGCATACAAGGATTTATAGGTCATTAAATACGCTATCCATGGCCCAATTGATTATTTCCGCTGCTTCGTTTAACGCTTCTGTGGTATGTGCGGAACTGACAAAGCCAACTTCATATCCGGAAGGACCCATATACACTCCTTTTTCGAGAAGGGCAGCATGTAATAGCTTGAAAAATTTCATAGAAGCGGGATCTATTTGTTCCGCTTTTTTAATGTTTTCTGTACTAAAGGCTATCCAAAATATAGAACCCACCCGCGGGAAGGTGACATTATAATTATTTTGCGTGGCGTGGTCAGCCAGTTTTTTAATAAAATGACTGGTTTTATGATCCAGATTACAATAAAAATTGGGTGTCAATAATTGACGGCAAGCGGCAAGTCCTGCGGCCATAGCGACAGGATTTCCCGAAAGGGTCCCTGCTTGATATACAGGTCCGTCAGGTGAAATAAAAGCCATAAGTTCATTGCTTCCGCCATACGCCCCAACCGGCATACCACCGCCAATAATTTTTCCGTAGGTAACTAAGTCAGGTTTAATATCGTAATAACCTGCAGCTCCAGCGAAATGTACTCTGAAACCGGAAATTACTTCATCAAAAAGAAGAAGTACCTTATGTTCTGTTGCTTTTTGTCTAAGATATTTCAGGAAAGAATAATCTTGAAGTAAAAGTCCATTATTCGCAGGAATAGGTTCTATAATTATACAAGCGATTTCATGACCATATTTTTCAAGGGCTTCATCCAGCGCAGCCCGGTCATCTAAGGGAATAACTAAGGTTTCAGCGGCGAAAGACGGAGGAATGCCGGCAGAGGTTGATTCCCCAAAGGTAACCAAACCAGAACCAGCTTTAACCAAAAGGGAATCCAGGTGTCCATGATAACAACCTTCAAATTTCAAAATTTTTGATCTTCCTGTATAACCCCGGGCAAGTCTGATAGCAGACATAACCGCTTCTGTTCCAGAACTTACAAATCTTACTTTTTCTAAATAAGGATTGTGTTTTACCAGCAATTCCCCAAGTTCCAGTTCATTAAGGGTAGGGGTGCCAAAAGAAGTTCCAGAAGCAACCGCCTCAAAAATTCTTTCCCTTATTTGTTCATTATTGTGTCCCAGAATTAACGGTCCCCACGAGGCGCAAAAGTCAATATAGCGATTGTCATCTACATCCCAAACATAGCATCCATCTCCTCGTTTAATGAATAGGGGAGGTCCACTAACTGACTTAAAAGCTCTGACAGGGGAACTCACGCCGCCTGGAAATACGGCTTTCGCTCTGGCAAATAGTTCAGCTGATTTTTCTCGTCGTGGAAATGAGGTTGCTTCCTGCATAATAATTATTTGATGAAAAGGGTTATTATAAAGCAAACTTACGAAACGAATTACCGTTATTCCACTATATTTGTAAACATGACAAAATAATTACCATTTATGCTTATAGATCTTTACCCAATAATACAACCTTTAATTTCCAGCTATCATCGATTATACGTTTCTGGTTTAGGTACTTTTTCTGAAAAATACATTCCCGCTAAAGAAGATTCTATCAATGGAAAATTATTGCCGCCTGATACTATTATTGTATTTGAGCCAGGTGGAAACGGAGACAGTACGCTTTTTCACAATGAGGTAAAAAGAAGATTTTCAGTGGATGACGCCATGGCATCAGAGGCTATCAGGCTGTTTTCTAAAAATATTCACGACGCCTTAGATTTACATAATAGTGTAGAAATACCAAACCTGGGTAGATTATACTATAATGTGGAACATAAAATAGCCTTTGTACCCAGACTAAAGGTTTTTGAAAATGATTCCTTCGGCTTACCCGAAGTGCCATTTGTTGAAACTTCACCCTCGAATAATCAAGTTCAGAAAGATTTATACGCAGAGAAAACACCTCCGGTACCACCATCTAATCCGATGATGAAATTTGTTGTGCTTAGCATCATTCTTGTTTCTCTTTCCGTCGGAGTGTATTTTATAGTTACTACACCTTTCATAGAAGGAAAATTGGTTAAAGTTAAAGAAATGTTTGAGGCCTGGAATGACGATGCTAAGGAGGAGAAAAAGAATATTGTTCCTCTGGTAAATCCAGTAGATACCAGCTCCGAAGTGGTCGATTTTCCTGTGGACGAAGAAGAGGTTAAACCGGACATTAATCCTGAACCAGTGAAAACGGAGTCTGTTGAAAAAGCGTCCTACGTTAAAATAGCCATTGGTGTTTTCGGTAATCCAGATAATGCCGCCAGGGTCATTGCCAAAATTGAAAAAGCAGGTTTTATTCCTTTTTCTGAAAAGGTTGGGTCGCTTACGAAAGTTGGCGTAAAACAGGAGTATAAGTCGGTAGCGGAAAAATTAGAAATTTTAGAAAAAGTCAGATCCGACATTGAAAAAACAGCTGTAATAATAAATTGATTTATACCGTTTTTTTTTAGGCAATTATCCTAGGAATCTATTTTTTTTACCTATATTTGCGCACGTTTTAAAAAAAAGTTCTTTTGACATGAAGGATTTAGTTCCCTATGATATTCGCCTGAAAGGCCTTAAAGATGGGGTACATACATTTGATTTTGCTTTTGACAGTGATTTTCTTCCTTTTTTTGAAAATGCACCAAATGATGTTGTAACTGGAGCTGTGAGGGTATTATTAGAAAAAAGAGCTGGTTTAATTATCATGCAATTTAATCTTAACGCTGAGTTGCACGCGCCTTGTGATCGTTGTTTAGCAGATATTAAAATACCTTTACAAAGCGATTATAGGCTATTAGTAAAATCAATGGAGCATCCAGAGGAAATAGAAAATGAAGATGTTATCGTTCTTCATCCCGAAACGCCTGTTTGGAATGCTGCTCCTGTGATATATGAAAATATTTTACTGGCTATACCAGTAATAAAAAGATATGATTGTGAGAGTGATTTAAATCCTCCTTGTGATATGGAAATGATTCAAATCCTTTCGCAAGGAATAGTTGACGAAACGCCTGAAGATGAAAATTTTTCTCCTTGGAAAATACTTCAAAATTGGGATAATAAAAAAAATTCTTAATTCCTGTTGTTTTTAAAATAACAGATAAACGTTGAAAAATGGCACATCCAAAGAGTAGAATTTCAAAGCAACGTAAACACAAGCGTCGTACGCACTACAAAGCAGAAATTCCAACCCTTTCTACCTGTTCAGTAACAGGAGAAACCCATCTACGTCACCGCGCTTACACTGATGTAACTGGTAATCTTTATTATAGAGGTCGTTTATTTAGTGCTTCTGCTTTAGAAGAATAAATAGTTTCTTCTTCCTATTGAAAATCTGTTTCTATGAGTAAAACTATAGTAACAAGTAAAAATGCCCCTGCACCCATCGGTCCTTATAATCAGGCTGTTTGGTACGGGGATGTTTTATTTGTGTCCGGGCAAATTGCTTTGGATCCGGCGACGGGTGAATTAGTGCTTGATTCTATTGAAGTCGAAACGGACAGGGTGTTAAAGAATCTTCAAGGTATTTTGCATACAGCAGGGTTAACCTTCGAAAATGTGATTAAATGTTCTGTTTTTGTTACCGACATGAATGATTTTTCAAAAATAAATGCTGTTTACGGCAATTATTTCAACGAAGAAACGGCTCCCGCCAGAGAATTGGTGCAGGTTGCCGCTCTACCGCGTTTTGTTCATGTGGAGATTTCACTCATTGCGGGTAGATAATATTTATCTATTCGTTTCTTTTTTATTGTCTTAATTCTTATTGTGGCTACAAAAACAGTCCTTTCTTGTATCCAGCCTACGGGTGATATGCACTTCGGAAATTATTTCGGAGCTGTAAAAAATTGGGTAGATATTCAACAAAAATATGATTGTTTCTATGGCGTTGTAGATTATCATGCTATGACCATGCCCTACAATCCAAGGCAACTTCAAGAAAATACCTGGGAGCTTATTTTTAATCTGATAGCTGCCGGTGTAAAACCTCAAAATCTCTTCGTTCAGTCTCTCGTACCCGAACATGCAGAATTATCCTGGATTTTAAATTGTTTTGCTTCTTATGGACAACTTACCCGCATGACGCAGTTTAAAGATAAAACCCAGCAAGTAGAAGAAGGAAATGCCGACGGATTTATTTCAGCGGGTTTATTAGATTATCCTGTTTTACAGGCTGCTGATATACTCATATACAAAGCTGATTTTGTCCCTGTAGGAAAAGATCAGGAACAACATCTGGAACTTACGAGAAATATAGCCCAGCGTTTTAATAATCAGGTTGGAGAAGAATATTTCGTATTACCCGAGCCTATATTTACGGAAACACCTAAGGTGATGTCTCCTGCAGACCCCTTGAAAAAGATGAGTAAGAGTGCGGGAGAAAAGCATTATATTCCTGTTTTCAGTACACCGGAGAAAATTAAGAAACAAATTCGATCGGCTGTTACCGATACGGGTGATACGCCATCCGGAGAAATGTCCCAAGGTTTGATTAATTTGTTTGAATTGTTGAAAGCTGCAAATAAAATGGATCAGCACCATTCTTTAATGTCTGATTATCAGTCAGGTGTTCTAAAATATGTACATCTTAAGGATACCGTTGCAGAGGCTTTAACGGAAATAAGTGTCGCAATGGTTGATCGTCGTAAACAATTGGATGAAAATAAAGAGGAGGTAAAAGAAATGATTAGACATTCCTCTGCTGATATTAGAAAAGTGGCTCAAAAGACAATGAACGAAGTCAAATCCTTAGCCGGACTGATGAACGTTAAAATATAACGCTGAAACCATGAAAATAATTTGTATTGGACGTAATTATGGCGCTCATGCAAAGGAACTTCAAAATGCTGTTCCTGATGAGCCTATTGTTTTTATGAAGCCTCCAACGGCTTTACTGATAAACAATAAACCTCTTTATTATCCTTCTTTTACAAATGATTTGCATTATGAGGTAGAAGTGATTATTAAGATCGGTAAAAATGGAAGACACATTGAGCCTCAATTCGCTGCTGATTATATTGAAGAAATTGGGTTAGGTATCGATTTTACAGCGCGTGATATCCAGGCTAAACAAAAAGCGAAAGGATTACCCTGGGAAATTGCTAAGGCTTTCGACCATTCTGCTGTTCTTGGTAATTTCAAACCACTTTCTGCTTTTCCAGATGCTTCTGCTTTTGAATTCCAGTTGCTGAAAAATGACGAATTAGTGCAACAAGGTAATACAGCAGATTGTATTTTTTCTTTCGAGACCTTGATTGTCTACGTGTCAAAATATTTTAAACTCCAAATGGGAGATTTAATTTACACAGGTACACCGGCAGGGGTTGGACCTGTGGTTATTGGTGATAAATTAGAAGGTAAAATGTTAACAAATGAAGGATGGGAATCTTTCTTTACCTGTAACATTAAATAATTTAATTCCTATCTTTGATTATATTCTTCATTCTTTATATAATTTATACAAATCTTTTTTATGGCTTATCTTTTCACTTCAGAATCAGTATCGGAAGGTCATCCGGATAAAGTGGCCGACCAAATATCTGACGCACTTGTTGATCATTTTCTTGCTTTTGACCCTCAATCGAAAGTTGCTTGTGAAACCTTAGTTACTACAGGGCAGGTTATTCTTGCCGGTGAGGTTAAATCAAAAGCTTATCTTGATGTTCAACAAATTGCTCGTGATGTTATCAAACGTATTGGTTATACCAAATCAGAATATATGTTTGAATCTAATTCTTGTGGCGTTCTATCGGCTATTCACGAGCAATCTCCAGATATTAATCAAGGAGTCGAAAGAGCAAAAGATGAAGATCAAGGTGCAGGCGACCAGGGTATGATGTTTGGTTATGCTACCGAGGAAACAGAGCATTATATGCCTTTAGCCTTAGATTTGGCACATCGGATTTTAATTGAATTAGCGGAAATCCGCAAATCTGCAAAGGCAACCGATGCAATGAATTATCTCAGGCCAGATGCTAAATCTCAGGTAACCATTGAGTACGATGATAATCATAAACCTATTCGCATCGATAGTATTGTTGTTTCCACCCAACACGATGATTTCAATGAGAATGAAGAGGTAATGTTAGAGAAAATTAAATCTGATGTTATTCAGTTACTCATTCCAAGAGTTAAAGCAAAATTAAAACCTGAATTACAGGCTTTATTTACTGATACCATTACCTATCACGTCAATCCTACAGGTAAATTCGTTATTGGCGGACCACATGGAGACACTGGTTTGACGGGTAGAAAAATTATCGTTGATACCTACGGTGGCAAAGGTGCCCATGGTGGTGGTGCATTTAGTGGTAAAGATCCTTCAAAAGTGGATCGTTCTGCCGCTTATGCAACCAGGCATATTGCTAAAAACCTGGTAGCTGCGGGTGTTTGTAAAGAGGTTTTAGTTCAGGTTTCTTATGCGATTGGTGTGGCTAAGCCTACCAATATTTATATAAACACATACGGAACAGCTAAAGTAACAAAAACGGATGCTCAAATTGCGGACATCGTTTATGGCATATTCGATATGCGTCCTTACGCCATTGAGCAACGATTGAAATTAAGGAATCCTATTTACAGTGATTCAGCTGCGTACGGTCACATGGGGAGAATTCCAGAGGTTAAAACATTGACCTTCAAAGACGGATCAGGTCAACAAATTACGAAAGAGGTAGAACTTTTCACCTGGGAAAAATTAGATTATACCGATAAGGTTAAAGCAGCCTTTTCTCTTTGATTTTTATTTTTAATTATGTGATATATGATTAAATAAAGTAATAACTTTGTAATCTTAAACATCATTTTATGATTCAGCGCTTTAAAGCATAATCCCTAAAAGGATATGTATTTAAAGCGCTTTTTTATTTGTACCAAAATATTACGATTAAAAATTCAAAATAAAGGTTTATTCCATATTCAATTAGAAATAATCATAAGGTATTCAATTCTGCCATTCTTACAAACTAATTCTGCCAATCGATTTTTTGGGGTAAAAAAGTAGATTTCGTTCATGAAATTTGGTTCAAATCCAAACATCATGGAAAGGTTTCCTTTGAAAAGCCATGAGAATCTGGTTCTTCAACAAAACAGATTTACCAAACCTTTTGCTCAATTAGATATGATGATTCGATTAGCCTTTTTTTGTATTTTATTCTTTTGCTTTACTGGTAATGTATCTGGTCAATTAAGCCTGAGTATTCAGGGTTCGATTCAAAATTCGTCAGGTATTGCCTTACCAGACGGTCAATACGAACTGATTTTTAATATTTATGACGTTGCCACAGGCGGGCAAGCCGTCTGGACAGAAACCCAGCCTCAGGTTGAAATTATTGGAGGGCTTTATAGCAGTATTCTTGGATTAATTACTCCGCTCACTGCTTCCAGGACACCTTTTGACTTTACAAAACCATATTATTTGGGTGTCACCTTAAAAGGCAAGCAAGAAATATCTCCTAGAGCAGAGCTCAGTGCATCTGCCTACAGTTTGTCCGTTTCAGGAAAATCAAACGAACTTCCTTCCCAAGGAAGTGTGGGAATCGGTACCTTAAATCCTAGTTCAGAAAGCCAGTTGCATGTTCAAAAGACAAATGGAACATCAAGAATTTTAGTGGAAGGTAGGGATACAGCAAAAATATTATTTAAAGCAGATAATGAATCTGCTTCTATTTCATTTTATGGAGGTAAAGTTTTCATCAGCAACTATAACATCATATTTGATGAAGGAATAAATCTGGCTAATGGAAGAACCGTAAGCTATAGTCAAATTCCTGATTGGCGACTCATTGAATACGATGACTTTAACACAGATATAGAAGGCTGGTATTCTGCTAAAAACTGGCAAGACAACGAAGCAAGATCTATTGAAAGAACTAGCCTTAATACTCCATTTAGTAAAGGATTTATGATACGTCAAACTTCAAATGCAGATGGTAGTAATTCTCCTGTCCTTAAAAAAGAATATAACCTTACTGGTATTCCTCATACAAAGGTAAAAGTAGTTTTCACCTACCATTTTTTTGATAGTTGGGACTATAAAAATGGAAGAGATGAATTTGCTTTTGCCGCATTTTCAGTTCCCGGGACAACGCCAAATAACACAAATGGTAATTTTCAAGTAGGTTGGAGGGCTCCCGGGAGAACATCAGAATTTGCCGCTCATTTTGTTAACGCGGGATATAATACTACCGTTGGATCTGATTATAATTTAAGAGCCTCTATGATTGCCGAAACAACCCTGGATAAATTTTGGGTCGTGTTTGGTTCAAATCTTGACCAAAGTATTGCAGATGAAAATTTTGGTGTTAGCAATATTGAAATTTGGGTAAAATAAATTAGTTGGTATAATCAACTTACTTCAACTTGAAAACAAAATTCATAGTTACTCAAAAAATGTATAGAGATATGATAAAAAACAGAAAATTCTTGAGGTATAAATATTTGGCTTTTTTACTGTTTGGTAGTGTTCTTTTTTTGTCCGGCCAGGCCTCATTAAGAATGCAGGGATCCCTTCAGAAGCCTTCAGGAAAACCATTTGACAATGGCTTTCATTCAATTACTTTTAAGCTTTATGAAGTGGAAGTAGGCGGACAAGCCATCTGGACGGAAGTACAACCACGAGTTCAGGTCCAGAACGGTTTATACGAGGCTTCCCTGGGGAGTATAGTGCCATTGAACTTGAGTTTTAATAAAAGGTATTATCTGGGTGCAGCGGTGAATGGAGGAGCTGAACTAGCACCCAGAGCTATTTTGGGTAATTCACCTTATGCTACTTCTGTTACAGGAAAGGATAATGTTTTTCCTACTTCAGGTACCGTCGGTGTTGGAACACGCGTGCCGGACACCCTGGCATATTCCCTTCAATTGAGCAAAACAAATGGAACTGGAACCTTACTCATTGATGGGGCGCAGCGTTCAGAACTGATTTTAAAAAGAGCAAGTAATTCCGCAGCAGGAAGCATAAGCTTTGATAGTTCGAACATTTCGATCCGTAATCTTTCAATTTCAATTCAAAATAATCTGGAGCTTCCAACAGGTGCGTCAATAAAATATAATGGCCTTTCTGACTGGCGACTTATCGACCCTGATGATTTTAATACAAGTAATGATGGATGGATATGTCATGAAGATTGGTTTAACACCACAACAAAGACTACTCAGCGCGGTATTCCTAATACCCCTTTTAGTAAAAGTAATATTTTAAGACCAAACCAGCATGGAAATGATGTGCTAAAAAAGGAATATAATCTGACTAATGTTCCGCACACTATGATAAAAGTTGTTTTTACGTATCATTTTTTGGATTCATGGGATGCCGATGAGGGTGGTTGGGCTGCATTTGCACCTTCACAAAATCCTTATGTGGCTGATGGACGACAAGATGGAAATTTTTATGTGGCTTGGTATAATCAGTCACCATTAAAATTTAGTCCAGACGGTTTTTCATCAGATCCAGGATATTTTGGATCTTCCAGTGGCACTGACGCTGGCGTTCAAGGGGAGATGACAGTTTGGCATACGGCCAATAATTTTTGGTTGTTTTTTGGTTCAACCTTAGACTCGGATAGTAATGATGAAAGCTATGGTATTTCCAATATTGAGATTTGGGTCCGTTGATTGATGGATAATTAAATGCTTCTTTAAGTGATAAAAAGACTATGAAAAATATATTACAACTTATATGCCTTATTTGTTTGATGCAAAGTGTACCAAATATGTATGGCCAGGCAACCTTAAATATTCAGGGTATCGTTCGAAAATCAACCGGAGCAAATCTTGATGATGGTACCTACAGTATGACTTTTCGATTATATACTACTTCTTCAGGTGGATCGAATATCTGGTCAGAAACCCATGATAATATGGATGTTACTTCAGGAGTATATGGCGCTGTCCTGGGTTTGATAAATCCGTTTACCATTCCGTTTGACCAACCTTATTTTTTAGGCATATCCGTAGATGGCGGGGCGGAAGTTTCACCGCGATTGCGTTTAACTGCTTCACCCTATACCCTTTCCCTTATTGGGCAGAGTAATATTTTTCCATCTACAGGAACGGTTGGATTAGGAACTATTTCACCGGATGCCACTGCCCTAATGCATGTAAAGAATAACACAGGTAATTCAAGAATTACCATAGAGGGTAAAGATACCGCTGTAATAGTAATGAAGACAAGAACGAATACTACGGCTATAACTTTTAATGGTAGTAAAATCTCTATTCCTGATTTAAGCGGTTACCTTTCCCAAGGTGTAAGTTTACCTCCAGGGCAAACGATAAAATATAATAATGTTCCAACCTGGCGATTAATAGAAGATGATAATTTTACCGCGGACACAGAAGGGTGGGAATGTACGGATAACTGGAATAGTTCAGCAGGTAAAACTTTTGATCGATTTAAGCCGGATGGACCTTTTAGTCCCTGGATTTTGCGACCTAACCTGGATGGAAAAAACACCCTGGTGAAACAGTTTAATTTAGGTGGAACGCCTCACACCATGGTAAAAGTGGTTTTTACCTTCCATTTTTTTGATTCTTGGGATGCCCTTGAGTTTGGATATGGCGCTTTCGGTACCAGAAAAACCCCTTCTGATGGAGCTAACCAAACTTCAGGCGTATTTCAAGTAGGCTGGTACCAAACGGTTGAACCTAGGTTTAATGCTGCCTTTAGAAGCACTGGTTATGGTAATTTTTTTACCAATTCTGCATCTGATTACAATATTCGAGCTGAAATGGTTGCCCAGATGACGGATGATAATTTTTGGGTCATTTTTGGATCAGATTCCGATTCTGCTGGAGCTGACGAAAGTTATGGTATTAGCAATATCCAGATTTGGGTAAGATAGTCCGTTTAATATGTCTTCAAGTAAAAAACTATGAAAAATTTAATTAACCTTTTATTCCTTGTGTATTTAGGACTGTTTTTTGTACCCACAAAAATGGGCGCACAAGCGAGTCCAAACTGCGAGACAATAAGAGTTGATGATTATTATATCGGGCGGACCTTTTTTAATCATGGAAGTGTTTCTAATAGTGTAAATACTAAAATTCAGCTCAGTGCAACGGTAGGACAAACTATTACAGGTAGTTTCTTTGGTACAGGAGTCAAAGGGGGATATGGTTTCTGGGCTGGTTTTACCATGCCACCAAAACCTCCTTCCGTTGTAGCAAGCCAAGGGGACTTGGAAGATCGTATTGAAATAAAATGGACGCCTGATCCATTGAGTCCAGCGGCAACTTCATATAAGGTGTACCGTAATAATTCTTTGTTGGCTACTTTGGATGGTGAAACCTATTCCTTTATGGACTTCAATGTCATCGCAGGTACCTTTTATACTTATTCTGTCAGTGGAATTAATTCCTCTGGCGAAGGAAACAAATCCTCGGCTTTAGGTCACGTAAATCCTAATGGGGTAGTGACCGGAAGGATTACTTCTTCCACCGGAAATCCAGTAGTTGAAACAGTAGTTACCATTTCACCTACATTGGGTTCATCCTTGCGTTTTTCTGGCGATGATATGGCATTTACCCAATATAATTCGAAATTCCCCAAATCTAATTTTACTATATCAGCATGGATAAAATTAGATAGTACCAATGATAATACAGCTATTTTAGATATGGGCAGTAACCTATCCAAAAATTGGTGGCTACACACTCTACCTGCTACAGAAGGGAAAGGGGTACGATTTGGTGTAGGAAAGGGAAGTAGCCAAAAAACGGAGCTAAATTTTACTTTCCCGGTCGGAACAGAAAGCAACTGGCATAATATCGCAGCAAGTTATAACGGAAACGCACTATTATTATATGTCGATGGTGATTTGGTTGGATCCACTGCAACCACCATTTCAATGGACAGCATTCCCTTGTTTTTAGGACAGACACCCACAGCCTCTCGTTTTTTTAAGGGACGCCTAGATGAACTACGATTTTTTAATCGACAGCTTGCGCAGACGGAGGTTCAAATGTTCATGAAACAATCTGGTAATTCTGATGCTAAAGGTCTTGTGGCTTATTGGAAATTTGATGAAGGTGTGGGAAATAAAGCTTTTGATCTGACAGGAAATCGTCTCCAGCTTTATTTTTGTGGTCCTGAGTGGGATAAGGCCGATATACCTGACGTGGTTAATGCTGCAGTAAGTAATGAGAATGGATTTTATAAAATAGCTGGTGTTAATTATGGCGCGGGTACCACCTTTAATGTCAGCCCTTCAAAAAATTTCTATTTCAATCAGTCCCTTGAGTTTAATTCCTCTAATTCGGATTATGCACGACTCACAAATTTTTCCTTGCGCGATAGTGCAACCATTACAACATCAGTAAATGGCTTTGATTTGAGTAGTAAACAGGTGATTCTAAGTAAAGCAGATAATGCAGGTGCCAATCAATTTGCCGTATTTCTAAATGCAGGAAATATTGAGGTGATGGTTGGAAATACAACGCAGCAATATGGTAGCCTTGGTCTTGGTTTTCATCATCTTGCTTTCGTCTTGGAGAAGGTAGGAACAAATTTGACCGTGACTTTTTATAAGGATGGAGCACTTGTAGGAGCTAAGTCTTTTACTACTACCAACTGGACAGGTCTTCCCTGGAGGCTGGGAGCACGTGCTGTCAGCGCCAATACCCATGGTGATTATTTTACTGGTTTGATTGATGAAGTAGCCTTCTTTTCCCAAATGTTACCTTTGAATACCATTCAAAAATATGCAAATGTTGGAACAGGAGTAACGGATACTTCCCTTGTTTCTTATTTTAATCTGAACGAGGGAATGGGAACTTCCCTGAAAGATATTGGTACAGCCCTGACAGGAGATGGACAGGTTTTTGGTGCTCGTTGGAGTTCCGTTACTGCCATCATACAGACTTTACCTCACGATTTTTCACCCTCTGTATCTGTAGTTACCCTAAATCCAAGTAATACAAGTGCCGATAAGGTTGACTTTACAGATTTGAGCACCATTCCTGTAAGTGGTTATGTAAGGTTTGAAAACACCAACTGTTTTCAGGCGAAAGTTGAAATTCTGGTGAACGGAAAATCAAATATTCCACAGATTTTTACAAATAGTGAAGGGCGTTTTTCTGCTGATTTTGAACCTGGGAAAAAAATTGTGTTAACTCCTAAATTCGAAGATCATACTTTTTTTCCAGCTACCTGGGAAATTCCAAATATCGCCGCGCCTGTGTCTGGAATTTTATTCCGTAATCAGGTTAAACGAAGTGTTACCGGACAGATGGCGGGTGGAATTTGCCGAAAGTCAATTATTCCTTCAGGGGCTATAGCAAAAGTTAAAATAGCTACCTTAAATGGTTGTTTTGAAAAAGTAGTACAACTTTCAGAAAATGGTAAATTTATATTAAATGGAATTCCTGCCGATTCTGTTACATTGACTGTCATAGAACATAGCAATCCAGTTATTTACAACTTTTTTCAAAAATTAGGAGGACAGACCATCAGCCTTAAAATGTCTAATGATACCGTCGATTTTATTTATTTAGCCCCACCTAATGTCGAACTTACGCCACTGGATACAAATCTTTGTGGTGATCCTATGTTAGATATGCTCCAAAGGAGTAAAACCACTGTCAGAGTATTTGAACAATATGATGGTGGAAAATGCTATTTGCAGAACGCCTTACTCACTATTAATAATGATATTGCCAGTTTATCTCAATTTGACACCTTGATGTCTGGTGGATCTTTGGTGCATTCCTTTAGAGTAGAAGCGCCCAATATTGTGGCACCTTTTTTTAAGCAACTTCAGGTGACGGCTACTTCAAATGGGGAGAAATCAACGGCTTCATTAAAAGCTGTTGTTCTTGGACGGAGGCCTCGGCAGACTACCTTTACTTCATCTTCTCCAAGTATTCCCTTTATTATTTTACGGGATCCACCTGGTGACGCTTCTTATTCTTATATAGAAGAGGGACAAACCGTTTGCGAAACTTGGGCCTTTTCTGCTACAGATTCAAAAGATACCGAAGGAGATGTGACCTTATCCCTTGGTCCTGATATTGAAATTGAAACGGGAATTTTAGTGTCTTTTGCCACATCCATTGATGTGACGGCTGATCTTGGATATACCTTTAGCAGTAACGTTACTAATCTGGCGTCAGAAGAAATGGAAATGTGTATAACTTCCACCCGAACGATTTCTACCAGTGATAATGATATTATTGTAGGGGGAGAAATGGGAGGGGATGTTTATGTTGGTGGAGCAATGAATTTCCTCTATGGGATTACGGATGAACTTTTATATGATACGGCTAATTGTTCCTTTTATCTGGATAAAGGAATGTTTATGTTTCCTGATGGTTTTGCAACTACTTTCTTATATACAGAGTATCATATTAAAAATAATATTATTCCATCTTTGACGCTACTTGGAGATACTACCAGTGTAAAAACATGGGAAAGTATCATTGCTGATAATGATAAGCAGAAAAAAGAAGCTGTATTTTCTAAAAATCTTTCTTTTGATGCAGGGGTCGTTTACGAGGAATCTGAGACGACAGAAAATAGTAAATCTAAAACTACTTCATGGGTTCAAAACTTTAGTGATGGTTATTCTCAGGCTTTTGGATTAACGGTGAATGGTATTGGCGCAACTTCCGGACTCGCTATTAACTGGACGAAGGAACAAAGTAAAGACACAACAAAAACAACCGTAGATTCTCGTACGGTGGGTTATGTCCTTGCTGACGATGACATAGGGGATAATTTCACCGTTAATATAAAAAAGGATAAAACGTATGGTACGCCGGTATTTGAAACAGTGAGTGGACAAACTCAATGTCCGTATGAACCAAATACTCAGCCGAGAGAAGGCGTTGATCTTGCTGCTGACAAACAGGTTGCCATTAATGTTCCAATGAACGAACCAGCTATTTTTAAGTTGAAACTTGGAAATAAAAGTCAATCTGAAGAATCAAAGTCTTATTCTTTAGCAAGTTCACAGGAAAGCAATCCTCTCGGAGCAGTCATTTTGTTTAATGGTCAGGAAGCCCTGAATGTTGGCGTTCCGTTTGGACAAAGTGTTGAAGTAATTATGACTGTGTATCGTGGGCCGGAGGCATTTACTTATGAAAATTTATCCGTAAGTCTTTTTTCAGATTGTGAAGCTGATCGTGCGGGTTCTTTGAGTATTGACGTTGATCCGGAATTTAACGAGGACATGGAGTTTGATGTTTATTTCCTTGAACCTTGCAGCCCTATAGATATTGGTTTTCCTTTACAAAATTGGGTTTTAACACCTAATTCTGGTGATACCATGCTCATTACCCTAAATGAGTTCAACCGGAATGATCCTGATCTTGAATTGATTAGAGTACAATATCGCCGGAAACAAGGGGATGGTGCCTGGATTAATATTGCTGAGGTGCTTAAAGCAGATTTAGATAATGATGTCTTTAAAATTGTTAAATGGGGTACTGTTGGGCTTAAAGATGGAGAATATGAAATTAGGGCACTTACTCAATGTATCGGGGGCTTAAACGCAGGTATTTCTACTGTCATTTTAGGCAGATTTGAACGACAGGCGCCAGAAGTCTTCGGCACGCCTGAGCCTATTGACGGCGTTTTTTCCATAGGGGACGAAATTAGCATTACATTTAACGAGCAGGTAAAGTGCGACGGCTTAATTAAAGCAGATGTTTTTAATAACAATAATGTAGGACTTTATGACTTAGCAACGGGTACACTCATAGATGCCATCATATCGTGCAGTAAGGACAAAATTATTATTACACCTAACGTTCCAAATAAATTTATTGAAAATAAAACGCTGCAGGTACGCGTAAATAATATTCCCGATTTGGCTGGAAATAAATTCCTGGAAAAAAAATGGGACTTTTTTGTTGATCGTAATCCCATAAGCTGGAGCGAAGATCAGGTCAATGTAGTTAAACTGGAGGAAGAAACCATTACGGTTACCAGAAAATTGGTTAATAGTGGAGGACAGGTACAGAACTATGAATTAAAAGATTTGCCTAAATGGGTAAAGGTTTTACCTTTAGTGGGTACTTTGCAACCGGGTGCTTTTCAAATCGTCACTTTTGAATTTGATAATTCTGCCGCTCTCGGACATTATAGAGACACTATTTTTGCAGAAAGCGCGCAAGGTTCTGAACCTTTATATCTTGATTTTAGAGTGGTATGTCCAGATCCAGTCTGGAATCTGAATAGGGAAGGGTATAGTTTCTCTATGAATATGACGCTGGAGCTTAATATTGATGGCACGGTCTCAACAGACAACAGAGATATTGTAGGTGCATTTATAGGCAGAGAGTTACGTGGCCTTGGCCGTGTTCAATACAACCAGGAACTAAAAAAACACCTGGTATTTATGACTGTATATAGTAATGTATCTTCAGGTGATACCGTTAAATTCCAGGTTTGGGATGCTTCAGCATGTAAACTGTATGGTAAAACCATTGAGTCATTTAAATTTGAGCCTGATGGACTCGTCGGGTCACCTTTCCAGTCTCAAGTATTGCGTACAAATAATTTATTACTTGTTAAAATTCCAATCCAGGTTGGATGGAACTGGATATCCTACAATGTTGGTTTACCAGATCCTACCGTCGGAAAAGCACTTGAATCGCTATCAAATCCTAAGGGTGCACTCATAAAGGGTCAAACAGCTTTCAGTTCCTATTCAACTTCATTGTTATCATGGATAGGTAGTCTTAAAAATCTCTCCCATTTGTCCATGTACCAATATCAGTCTGCTTCTACAGATTCACTCCTTTTATTAGGTTCACCCCTTGATCCAACTACGCCTATTCCAGTAGTTAGTGGTTGGAACTGGATTGGCTTTTTACCGCAAAGGGGTATGCCAGTTACAGCAGCATTATCTTCCTTAAACCCTCAAAATGGAGATTTGATTAAGGGACAGTTTACTTTTGCCCAATATGTCGCAGGACTAGGATGGCTTGGAAATCTTACCTATATGAGTTCACCTAATGGTTATCTATTAAAATTAGGTAATCCTGGCTCTTTGGTTTATCCAAAAATTGTTGGTAATAATTTACAAACAAACGGAGAAGAGAAGCGTAAATTACCTTCTACTATGGCGAAACCAGGACATTTTAACTATTGGAAAGTTAAACCAATTGGATATGAACAAAGTATGAATATCATTGCCCTAGTGGAGCGAAGAGGACAAGGAGCTATTCTTGATGAAGGGGATGAAGTGGGTGCTTTTTTCAAAGATGAACTTCGAGGTGTTGGTGAGGTCATTTATGTGGAAGCGCTCGATGCTTACCTTATCTTTTTAACCGTATTTGCCAACTATGAAGGGGAAACCATCCAATTTAAATTTTTCGATTCTTCTGAATCAAAAGTTTTTGATTTAAACGAGTCGATTCTTTTTAAGAATAACACGATAAGGGGTCTTGTTGAAAAACCGCAGATTTTCTCTATTGCTTCAACTACCGCAGTACATAATCTTACCTTGGAAAATCAAAATATTGAGGTTTATCCTAATCCTGCAGGTGAAATGGCTTTTATACAAATAACTTTACCAGAAAATGAGGCGCTTTCTGTTCAGGTGACCGATGCCTTTGGGCGTGAACTTTGGAAATCAGATATTGAAGGAAATATAGGGGTTAATAAATTTGAATGGAAAATAAATGCTGACCTACCTTCAGGTTGGTATTTCATAGCGGTAAAAGGAAAGAATGGCCTGAGGATTTCAAAAATCGAGGTATTGCGTTAAAGATACAAGGGTGCCTGCCAATGGTCAGGCACCCTTAAAGTTAAACTAGAATTAATTTCTGAAATGAGAATAAGAGTAATTATTTTAATGCAATTATGGCTAATTACAGGTTATGGGCAGAATTTCTTGTTTCAGAATCAAAGTTTTTTCAGGCCATACCTTACAAATCCAGCCTTAGCTGGTGTCAAGGGAGAAGGAAATTTGGGTATCATTTATAAAAAACAATTGGTAGATTTTGATAATGGCCCTAACTCTCAGGCAATTTCTGTCGATTACCCTTTTTTAAAAAACACCACTGGGCTTGGCTTTAATTTATTTAAAGATCAAAATGGTCCCAGTTCATTTCTTGGATTTGAATCCACTTTTGCCTATCATGTTCTTACCTCTGAGAAAAATGCAGAAGTACCCTCAGGATTTTCCTTTGGACTTTCAGCAAATATAAATCAATTTAGCTTGGACAGGCAATACTTGATGGGGGAGGGTTCTGATGATGCCATTTTTAACGACGATTTGAACTTTAATGATATAAGTCCAAATGTAAATGTTGGTTTTAATTTTTTCTCAGATGGTTTTAATTTGGGTGCATCTGTTTATAATTTGTTGTCTTTGACAAATACTGTTTATAAAGAAACAAATGACTTACAACGAGCCTTCACCGTATTTTTATCATCAGGTATAGAATGGAAAGTAAAAGAACAATGGATTATTCACCCAGCTTTGTTACTTAGAACCCAGAAAAATGCTGATTATCAAGTGGATATAATGAGTGAATTTGGCTATAATTCTCCGAAAGGGTTCAGTTTTAGTCTAACGCCTTTATTTCGAAGTTTTAGCTATCGAACCGTTTCTGGAAATCAATCTGTTGGTTTGAATATTCTTATTTCCAGATATCCTTTTTCGCTTGGTTATCAATTTGATGTTCCAATTTCGGGTAATTATGGCTATGCTGGAGATCATGTTTTTTTTATTTCCTATCAATTAAGTCCAAAACCAAAAGCTGCCAATAAAAAATCTTGATTTTTAGTTTGAACCCTTGATTTTTGAACTTAAGTAACAACCTAATTTAAGAAAGGAAATTAAAATTAAAAATAATAATTTTTCAACATCCGAAAAAATATTTAAAGGTTACCTTATATGTAAATATTAAGTTCTTATTAATTAGAATGTTACAAATAAAATAAAATTATTTTATTTTATCAATGCAATTTTTTAATTTTTATTTTTTTAAAATCATATTTTCTATGTAAATTCAGCCTGTTCAATTTTTTAAATTAAACATTAGATAAAAAGATGGATTAGTATTTTGTTCATCCATAAAGATATTTTATGTACTCCTGGGTTTACACCATATTATGTGGTTTATTATTATTTAACGGCCTCTCCTTAATTTCAAGGAAAGTAGCTGTAAATTTTAAGTTACTGGGTGTGTTTTATATGCTTTTCGCTTATCAAATGTTTATTACACATTTTCGGGTAGCTGGCACCATTTATCTCTTACCTCATTTATTTAAAACCGGATCATTAGTAGGCTACCTATATGGACCCATTTTCTATTTTTTTTTAAATGCTACCATTCAAGCAGATTTTAAATTAAGAATCAAGAACTTTATTCATTTCATTCCTTTTTTATTGCATTTAATTGAATTGTTTCCGTTTTTCTTACTTTCAGCGGAGGAAAAAAGGATACTCTATTTAAAAAATCCACAAACTTATTTCATGGATGTGGATTGGGGATATTTTTCACAAAGGATTCACACGATATTAAAATGTACTTTTATTATTGCCTATACTATTTTTGGATATTTTAAGATTGAACCTATCCTTAAAAATATGGTAAATAGTGAAGTCCCCCAGAATAGAATTTTTGGCTCATTTTTGAAATGGTCAACCAGATTATTGCTAATTTCTGCTGTTTTAATTTTAATTACTTATTCTCTTTACTGGCTTTTCCCCTTGAATTTTCAATTATTGGGACATTATACGTTTTTTGTAAGTGCTGTTTTTGGTGCTTTATTTTTAATGCTTTTTCCTGAGATAACAGGTTGGAGTATCCTTTCTTTTGCCAAAGAGCCGGTTATAGAAGCAGGAGATACTCATAATAGTAAAACGCATAAAACAGATGAACTTTCCACCAAGATTCAAGAATCATTTACCAGAGTTATGGAGGAAAATTTCTCCAATCCCGACCTTGATGTCGGAAAAATAGCTCAATTACTTTTCATGAGTGAGCGAACTTTATATCGTAAAATTAAAGAAATATTGGGGATTTCTCCAAATGAAGTACTCCTTGAATTTCGTCTCAAAAAGGCTTATGAAGCCATTCAAAATGAACCTGGAGAAATGTTAGGAAATATAATTAAACAAACAGGATTTATGACCAATAGCTATTTCTCTCGCTGTTTTAAGAAAAAATATGGCATTTTACCCAGTGATTTTCAAAGAGAATCCAGATTTAAAATTTCCGAAATTAAAAGGTAAGGACCAATTCTGCCATTTCTAAAGTACTATTCTGCCAATTGCCTGATCAAGGTGTTATTCCCCTTTTCTTTATTAGATATTTATGAGCTAAATAGCTAGACTTATTGATTTGAAGGTCAATGGATTTTTAGTTTATTGTTTAATCTTTTAGGTTGTATATAATATCTTTTAAATTCCTTGATGACATTTAATACTTCGATAAGATTCAATGTATGGATATCCTGAAAATGGAACGCTTTGCTTTTAATTAATCATTTTTCCAAATAGAAAAATATGTCTTTTGTTAGGGTCAATTTCAGGTTTCTATTCCTCTTTGTAGGAATTTCATTCTTATCGGGGTCTGTTATGGCACAGAAGCCAAATTGGTTGCCGCCAAATGCCGCATTATTTAGCTTCAACACGAGTGTAACTGCAGTTATAAAATATGATGGGGTATTAACCTCAGCCCTGGAAGATACCATTGCCATTTTTGTCGGAGATCAAATCAGAGGAATTTCTGTTCCTTCTAAAATAGGAAATGATATTAGGCATTACATAACGGTGTATTCTTCCCAGACGTCGGAAATATTGAAAATAAAGGTTTATCATGCGCTCTCAAACAGGGTTTATGATTTAAATGATAGCTTATTATTTATCGCACAGTCTCCGATAGGAAATTATGAAAAACCTTATGAAATAAATGTCTTTAGTTCCGGTGATGCACCACTTTCTATTGATTCAATTTCAGATAAATATACCTTGCAAAATATTCCTTTTGATACCATAGACCTTCCACTTTTTCTAAATCAACCCGATGTTGATCTTGTAACTTGGACCGTTTCTTCACATCCAGATTTTGTAACTAATATTTTGGGAGGTAAGCTTCTGATAACCCCAAGAAATGGATTTATCGGTTCAGGGGCGATTGAAATTAAAGCAACAGAGCAAACAATTAATGCTAATTATGCCATTCAAACCATAAAGTTAAATGTCTTGAAACCACCCCTTCCTCCTCGTTGGGATAGTATTCCCGGTCAAGGAATACTAAAAGGAAACGCATTCAAGTCATTTTTACTTTCCGACTATGAAAATAATTATGAAGGAGAGTGTCTAACCTTTGATTATCTGCCAGTATTACCCCAAATAATTGACCCTGAACCTTCTCCCAAATGGGTTGTGCAACAAACTTTTTTAAATAGTATGACTTTTATTGCAAGACCTGTCTATACACCAACATTGCCCTTTAATCACCCAGATGATTTGTTGGCGGCCTATATAGATGGAGATTTGCGAGGTGTTGCCGAACCTCAGGTGATTAATGGACAAATTTTGTATTTTCTTGGTGTTGGTAGCCAACAATCTGTTGGAGTCATAACCTTTCATTTTTATAGTGGCGCGCTAAAGCGAAAATTCATAGCCCCGATAAAAATCCCTTATATTACTTCTGCAGTTCGTGGGAGCGTTGAAATGCCTTTTGAAATAAATATTTCTCCAATTCAGCCTGTCATTGATAGTAACAATCTGGTTCAACTTCAAATTATAGATTCGGCCTGGATTGGTAAAATTAATTTTCGTTTTCAAGCAAAAGATTGTAGTTTTCCTGCATTGAGTTCTGTCTCAAGACCATTTTTGGAATCAGTCACTTTTGTACCATTTTGGGTTACTACAAACAATGCGGATTTATTTACTTACTACAGGGATTTTGATGGAGATGGCTTTGGGGATTCTTCCTTTAGTCAGACAATCGCTAACCCAACGTCACCTGTAAATTATGTAACAAATAAACTGGATTGTGATGATAGTGATGATGCTGTGAATCCATCTCCCTCGATAGCTACTGTTGCCGATGCAAGCTTTTGTATTGGTATGTTGACGGACTCTATCGTTTTCAAAAGAGGGTCAAACGGGGTTAATTCTCCTTCCAGTAAAACGATTTATAAATGGATAAATAATAATCCAGCCATCGGCTTGGCTGCATCAGGAACTGGAAATATTGTGCCATTTTTCACTACAAACATCAAAAGTAGAAATGATACAGCTCAAATCATTGTTACCCCGGAAATAAATGGATGTTTTGGCATTAAAGATACCTTTTTGTTGATTGTCAGAAATGAGGTACTTAATACTTATTATAAAGATGAAGACGGGGATGGATTTGGAAATCCTGCGATCAGCGTAAAGATATGCGATGTGAACGCCCCCGCTAATTATGTTTCAAATAAACTGGACTGTGATGATAGCGATGATACGATAAAACCTTATCCGACCCTTACCGCTGTTCAAGATAAAAGCTTTTGTTTCGGCATGTTTACGGATTCCATCAATTTTACCAGAAGTATAAATGGGATAGTGGTTAATTCCAATAAAATAAGCTACAAATGGACAAATAATAACACAGCCATCGGCTTGGCTGCATCAGGAACTGGAAATATTGTGCCATTTTTCACTACAAACACCAAAAGCAGCAATGATACGGCTCAAATCATCGTTACCCCGGAAATTAACGGTTGTCTTGGAACCAAAGATACCTTCCTTCTAATTGTCAAGGCAGATTCATTACCTCGTGTAAGTAGTCTAAATTGTTCATCTTATTCGATTTCGTCCATGGTTTTACCCAATGCCAATGATCTGTATCAGAATACTTTGCGTCTTCCTTATGCAGGAGGAAATGGCATGCGATATGACTCCATAATCATAAAATCAGAGGGTGTTTCAGGTCTTACGTTGAAGCTCAAGCCGGGATTGCTTTCTAAAGGGGATGGATTTTTAGAATTTGTTCTCATCGGGATTCCTCTTCAAGGTGGAATGGCAACATTTAAGATTGATTTTGGAAGAGCGGATTGTAATTTTGGATCCCCATGCGAAATAAGTTTAGTCGTAGGAATAGAAAGGCCAAAACTCAATGAAATATTATGTTCTCAGGTTGTATTTCTACCAGGTAAGATTTATGCTAAAGTACCTTATTACGGAAAAATAGATTTACCCTATTTGGGTGGGAACGAAAAGTTAGCCCCGGCCCAATTATTTCAAAGTGAAGGTATTAGAGGCATGACAGCGAAATTTAATGCAGATACCCTTAGACGGAATGGTGGCCTATTGAGGTTTAATCTTGATGGTATGCCAGAACAAACAGGAACCTTAAATTTAACGGTTGAAATAGGCAGTAAATCCTGTGTATTAAATCTTTTAATTGAAGAATTCCCTGTTATTTTGCCTAAATTCTTCTCTCCAAATGGTGATGGAAATAATGAACGCTGGGAAATACCCTATTTTAATATCTTGTATCCTCAGGGAACGGTAATTATTTTAGATCGATACGGAAGGAAACTTTTAGAATATAAAGGTAATTTTGAGGGTTGGGATGGAAATATTGGTGGTTTTAGTGCCAGTACAGGGGTTTATTGGTATATTGTTCAGCTGGAAAAAGATGCTATTCCTGTAAAGGGTAATTTCACATTAGTCCGTTAGATCATGACCCAAAGCAGATACTAAAGAAGTTTCATTTTCCCGTTCCCTGAACTAAAACAACCAAAGTATAAAACATAATTTTAAAATCCAGCGCAATAGATCTGTTTTCCAGATATAGTATATCATATTTAAGGCGCTGGATCATTTGATCGACATCAGATGCATATCCGTATTTGACTTGACCCCAAGATGTAATTCCTGGCCTTACCTTGAGAAGATGACGATAATGGGGAGCCTTTTCCATAATCTTATCGATATAAAATTTTCGCTCAGGGCGCGGACCCACTAAACTCATTTCTCCAATGAGCACATTCCAGAATTGAGGTAATTCGTCGAGCCTCCATTTTCTCATGATAGCGCCAAAGGGTGTGCAACGACTATCTTCATCTTTAGAAAGTTGGGGTCCACCGTGTTCGGCATTTTCGTACATTGATCTGAATTTCAAAATGGTAAAGGGCACACCTTGCAGTCCAATTCTTTCTTGCCTATAAAATATCGGCCCAACAGATGATTGCTTCACTTTTAGAGACAGATAGACAAAGAGCGGAGATAATAAAAGTAAAGAAACAAAGGAAACAAAAACATCAAGGACCCGCTTAAATGATATTTGCCATGGAGGCATTATTTCCTGATTTATTTCAATGAGGGCCGTGCCAAATACCTGATTCATTTTAACACTTCCTAACATGATATCATACATATCAGGAATAATTTTAACGTGTAAAATGGGCCTGAAATCAAATAAGGAAGTAATAAGTTGTTTTAATAAATTGTGTTCCTGCGTTTGTATGGCAATAATGACCTCCTCAATGTGATATTCTTTAATAATACAATCTAAATCTTTTATGTTTCCAAGGTATTTTAATTTTGCTTCTAAAGGAGATACTTTTTCTTTGTTACTTCTTAAAAATCCAATAAAATGGTAGCCGTAGGAACGTTTTTGTGAAATGATTTCTTCGTAAAGTGCCAACGCTTCTGTATTACCGCCAATAAAGATGGTATTAAATTTCACCATTCCCTGACGGATTCTACGGGATGCTGCGGTTAATAAAATCATTCTTGTAACCACAGTAAGTAGGAAGTGAAAGCTGAAAAGGGCTAAAAATGATTGATAGTAAGTGGTGTAATTAGACACAAAATCATCAAGTATCAGGGTAAAAAACAGAATTAAAACGCCAAAAAAGGAGAGAAAAAAGGTTCTTGACAGCGTTTTTAACCTGGAATGTCTGTGTATATCTCCATATTGATCAAACAATGAATACACCAGAAACCAGCCAATGGGTATAATAATCAGTCCGTACCAGAAATTAGTATCTTGAAAAATGACCGAAAAGTTCTGTTCCTTTTCAATAATCATTTTTCTGTAAGCAAAAAAAAGGCCCCAGGCGATCATGGCACAGAAATAATCAGCCCATTTATAAAAGAGGGTATGACCATTAAGGTTCCTTTGTTTTGTTTTACTCATTAAAAAGAAATTAGTTTGATATTGTCAAAATGAACACTGGCATTTTCCTTCCCTTCAGGTAACGCAGCATTAAAAATGACTCTGTAATAGAGCGATTTTCTTAAGGCAAGCGTGCTTCCCAGGTTAAAATATATCTTTTTCCAATCGGCCGATTCTTTAAATCCTGCAATAGGCACAATGATGCCAGCCTCCTCTATATTTTCAGTATCATAAAATTGAACACCAATAACGCAAGGTGTCTCTCCTTTATAATCCATTTCAAGATAAACGGGTTGACCTGGATTAAAGGTATTTTTATATTTTGCGTTCGAACCCACGGTTACTATTGGCGCTGATTTGGTTAACTGCATTTTTCCCGAAAATTTACCCTCAAAGACATTGCTATCACTATAAGGTAAGACCCTGTTTTCGGGTGATCCGCTGACTAGAAAGGAGAAAAAAGAGGTGTTATTTTCAAAATTTTCAACAAAATGAAATTTTGACGACGATAAATAACTGGTTTCTAGTTTTAAAGTATCTGTTTTTAAAGCAGTTAAATTAACCTTTACTTTGATTGGGTTGAAAAATGGGTAATTCTCAGGCGTTGCACCTATGCCATTTTCTTTTATGCCTGCTTGAATGGTTAAATTTTGTTCCCCATATAATAACAAGGGAATTTTTGCTGGTAAGGGAAACATACCTAAAAATTCGGTATCGTTAAATAACCAGACATCCGTTATTTTTTGAGAAGAACTCCCCTGATTAACAAAGGTTTTTAAACGAAATTCGTTTACATAAAGGTAACTGGGTACAGGTTCGTTTTGTTCTAAAAGAGAACACGAAGGAAATATTAATAATAATAAAAAATAAAAATGGGCAAAGGAGTGTTTTTTCGAAATCATCACTTTAAATATTTTACAAAATTAGCATGTTTTAAGGTACTTTTGCACAAATAAAAACGTCAACCAGATGAAAAAAATATTTTTAATTGCTTATCTTTTCATTCAAGCCAGTGTTTTTTCTTTCTCACTAGATTTGGAACTTAATCAGTGGTATGATTTTACAGGCAAATTGAACGACAAAAGTATTAAACTTTCTTTCTATACCCTTAAAGGTGGAAAACTTATTGGAAGTTATTGTTCTTTTTCAAATGAAGCTAAGGTAGCTTTAAGCGGCTCTGTGAAAGGTAATGAAATCTATTTGATTGCTTCTATAAATGGGAAATTTACCGATGAATTAATAGGTAAAATATTCACAGATGACCAGGATAGATTGGAGGTAACCTGGCATAAAATGCCCAATGGTGAAAAAATTATTTTTAAATCTGTTTTGTCATCTGTAACCACTGGAACATCTGCTAAAAGATATGCCCATGTTATAGGATCAGATGCAGCGGTGGAACAATTTGTGGCCAATGTAAGAAAAGCTATATCACAAGGAGATAAAATATGGTTAGCTGCCAACCTCTTCTATCCATTAAATGTTAGAGTTTCTGAAAAATTGGTTCTAAACCTAAAAAGCAAAAATCAGTTTTTATTGCAATACGATAAAATTTTCACGACTGAATTTAAATCTGCATTAAGTAAAACCTTCTCTCATAACCATTTTAATAATTATCAAGGAGTTATGATTGGTGACGGAGAAATATGGATAAATAATGCTTTAAATGCCTCTGAATTAAAACCACAATTTCAAATTATTGCTATTAATCCTTAACGGTTGTAGCTTGATTTTTTCCGTAGTGGCATTTATTTTTTGTTCCTTTGTCTCATGAAAAAAGTAAAATATTTAATTGTTGGACAAGGAATTGCTGGTACCGTTTTGGCCCATACCTTGGAAGATGAGCACCTCGATTTCCATATCATTCATCAACGTCAACCAGGAGAATCTTCCTCCATTGCGGCAGGCATTATCAACCCCATCACCGGAAAGTATTTTATAAAATCATGGCAGGTAGATACCTTATTACCTTTCGCTGAAAAAAAATATTTTCAATGGGAACATAAACTTAACAGTACATTTTATTTCCCCCGAATTATTCTTAGGTCGCTTCACGGAGTTTCAGAGCAGAATGATTGGCTGGCAAAAACAGCAGATCCTTCAGTGAAACATTATATTGCTGATTTTGTCAATGTTACCCCTTTTGACTGGATTAATAATGCACCGCTCGGTTATGGTCAAACCATCGGTGGAGGTCAGGTGAAATGGCATGATTTTCTGACGCAATCGGAAGCTTACTGGACTAAAAAGGGTGTTTATACCAAAGCATTATTCGATTACCAGGCTTTGGTGATTTCAGAAAATGGCGTTCAATACGGAGATATCTTTGCTGAACAAATTATTTTTTGTGAAGGACATTTTATGTTACAAAATCCATGGTTTAATTTTTTACCCTTAGACGGAGCGAAAGGCGAAGCTCTTTTAGTGAAAATGGATAAGGTTCATCTCGATATTATCATAAAGCATAAATTTTTTCTTTCTCCTTTTTCGGAGCATGTACTTTGGGCAGGTGCTACCAATAAATGGGAATTTTCTCATTTCCTGCCCGATGAAGATTCGGAAAGCTTGCTACACAGTGAAGTGGGTAAAATGATTTGTCATGATTACACTATTTTAAAACACTTAGTGGGTATTCGGCCTACGGTTAAGGACAGAAGACCACTTATTGGTCGTCATCCTGTTTATTCCAGATTATTCATTTTTAATGGGTTAGGAACGAAGGGAACCTCCCTCGCGCCCTATTGGGCGAATCATTTTGTTGAATTTTTATATAAAAATGGGGATTTAAGCAAAGAAGTTAGCATCAACAGGTTTAAAAATAAATAATCTAAACGTTTCTGTCGTTATCCATTTAATTCAAATTATAAAAAATTTACCATGAAATGTACTGTTTTAAAAGCATTTTTATTTATACTTCCAATGGTCGGATTGGCTTCACCTTCTCTTGATGTAAGCCCTATTCATACATTTGAAAAAACACCTTCAATGAATTATAATGAATTGTGGAAAACAGTAGATTCTCTCCATCAAAATGGATTGTACAGAGAAGCATCAGCTAAGGTGGACCTTATTTATATTCTTGCAAAGGAAAACAAAGAAACGGAGCAATTTATTAAGTCTTTATTGTACACGGTAAATTATTTAAATGAGTTGGACGAACATGGAAATATCCTTGGAATAAATAGATTAGAGAAAGAGCTTCTTACCATTGGGTTTCCGGAAAATGCTATCATTCACAGTATTTTAGCCGAACTTTATGCAAATTATTTACAAAGGGAGTCATGGTCTTTGATGGATCGAAAGGAGGTAGAAGGTGAAAGACCCGATGACCTCAAATTATGGTCCATAAGACATTTTGAGGACATAATTTCTGAACATTATTTTAAAAGTGTTTCATTTCCGGACGCTAAGAATTTTGAACTAAAAAAAATAGACGGACTTTTTTTGAATCCGGCAAAAGAGGCTTATTTTTTAAAAACACTGTATGACTTTTTGGTCTTTCGTGCTACGCAATATTTTACTGCTCAGGAGAGTAGATTAATTAAGCCCGATGATGTATTCTATTTGCAAAATGCTGCCTCTTTATCTTCTGTAGAAGCTTTTATTGATATTGATTTTTCAAGGGCAGATTCTTCTTCTTTTGTCAGAAAAGCTCTTGTACTATTTCAGGATATTTTAACTTTTCATCGTTTAGATAAAGATCCTGCCATTTTCATTGATTTTGATCGGCAACGTTTATTATTTGTCCATCGAAATTTGATTAATGATGATAAAGACGTTTTATTGAAAAAGGAATTAGAAAATTTAATAAAAAAGTTCCCTGCGCAGCCTGCTACTGCTGAAACATATTATTTGTTAGCCAATGAAAAGTACAAACAAAAATTATTAAATGAATCCGTTACTTTATGCGAGCAAGCTATTAAAAAGTTCCCCAAAACGTTCGGGGCGTTTAAGTGTAACGAGCTTTTGCAAAGTATTAGGGTAAAAAACTTATCATTAACCCTAGAAGATAACGGGTTACCCAACCAGCCCATTTTATTAAAAGTTACTTTTCAAAATATCCAGTCATTTAAAGGTGGGGTCGTTCCTGTTTCGTTTTCAACCTTCCAGCAAAGTAAGTTATTATATATAGAGGAGGATATTCAATTGTTTTTAAAGAATAAAAGGCCTGAAAAGGAGGCTTTAATCGTTCTGCCTAAGACTACTGATTATCAACAACATGTAACTGAAATTTCTTTAGACGGACTTCCCGTAGGTCATTACCTCTATGTATTTAAAAGCGATGAAACAAAGTATTCCTTTCTATCTTTTCAAATATCAAACATCGGCTATTTTGTTAATAATGAGGGTTTTGAAAAGGTATCTTTTCAATTTTTCGATAAAAAATCAACGGAACCTAAAGGAGGTACAAGCGTTTTAGCTATTCCCGTGAGAACAGGTTATTTTTCGCCCAATGCGCCTGTCATTACCTTTAAAGAAACGTGGAAAGAGAGTGATGACTTAGGTTATCTTTCGTATTCTTTACCCCAGGGTGCTTTTAATTTCAAAATAGCAAATGGTGAAGATACCTTACTGACAGAGGAGAATTTTTATATTGGAGAAAGGTATAGGGAAGAATTATCAATAGTTTTAAAATCAAATATTTTTTCTGACAGGAAGATTTACAGACCAGGACAAACCATTTTTTGGAAAGCCATTTTAATGGAACGCAATGGCATTGAAAAACCAAAAATTTCTGCAAATAAAGAGGTAACCATTTCTTTTTTTGATCCAAATGGTAGTTTGTTGGTCCAAAATACCCTGGTATCTAATGAAATGGGTTCACTCAACGGCCGTTTTGATATTCCGTTGAACTTAGTAAAGGGAAACTATACCCTGGTTAGTTCACACGGTGGTAACAGGGAAAGCATTCAGGTAGAAGAATATAAACGTCCGCAGTTTGAGATAAATTTTGAAAAGGCTCCCGTTGGTATGCTCGGCGATTCTTTAGAAGTTAAAGGAAATGCGGCTTTTTTTAATGGCACAATGATTGAAAATGCCATAGTTAAATGGGAAATTTACAGACATTCGTTTCCAGAAAACTGGAGGTCGATGCGCCGGTTCTATTTACGCGATGCTGGTAGTTTTTTATCGTCAGGTGAAGGTGTAACCAACGAAAACGGAGCGTTTATTATTCCTTTTTTTGCTCAGGCAGATATTTCTATCGGGCAAGATAAACGCCCTGCTTTTCAGTTTGAAGTAAAGGTTACAGTAACTTCTCCGTCAGGTGAAATACAACAAAAGACCCTTGCTTTTAATATTGGTTACTCGAAGGTTAAGCTGGATGTTCAGATACCCGAAAATTGGGATAAACAAAAGGGCACGCTTGATTGGTCTCTTTTTTTATCCGATTGGAATGGGGACAAGGTACCTGGCAACGTAAATATTTCTCTGGTCAATTTAAAAGAACCAAGGCAACATTTTGTCCAAAGAAAATGGCCTTTTCCTGATTTACCCTCAATAACCAGGGAGGATTATATTCGCTTGTTTCCTTACACCCCAGGTTTTAATGAAGATAATTTAGATTCTCTTGAAGTATTAAAGACTATTTATGAGGATAATCTTCTTGTGAATGGGGAGAAAATGTTGGAAATACCCATGACGAATCTTGATCCTGGTTATTATGCAGTAAAAATAGAATGGAAGGATGGAACGACCGGTATAAATGAAAAAATAGATCAAAAGTTATTTTATTTATTTGATTCAGATGCCATTAGAATTGCAACACCAAAATGGATGGATATTCATTTGGAGAAGGAGGTTTTTAATTTATCGGATACGCTTGATTTCAAGATTTCTGCGGCAAATGAAATTAAAAAAGTACTGGTTTCCTTTACTTTGGGTGAAAAGGTATATAAAGAATGGGTAAATTTAGATGAGGTAAATCGCTTGAAAATTCCAATAACTGAAGAGCAGGAAGGCTTAGGTAAATTGGAACTGATGGCCTACTTTCAGAATGAACCCATTTTTATTTATAACGTCATAAAAGTGGTTATTCCAGAGGAAAAATTAAAAGTAACTTACCAACGGACAAAGGAAATAGTGTCACCTGGGGAAAAAGTTCAATGGGAGCTCAATATATCTTCTGAGAAGGGTGAAAATTTGCCCATTGAAGCGGTAGCAACTCTTTTTGATGCTTCATTAGAATCTTTTATACCCCACGAATGGCTGTTTAATGGTTTTGAAAAAGATAATTATCTGCCATCTTACTGGGTAGTACCTCAACCTGTTTTAAGAGACATTTACGTGTATTTTCAACCCAAAAAATCAAGAATTAAAACGATTAATAAATATTATCCAACCTTAAATAATTTTGCTTTTTTTCAGGAAAACACTTACTTAAGAGGATTGAACAAAAGACAAATGGCTATGCAGCCAATGGCCATGCAGACTTTTTCTGAATCGGTAGTACCCATTGAGACGAAAGTAGAAAATGATAATATGAAACCGTCGGAGGAAATGATGGAGACTATTAATTCAGAGGATGGGCCTATTATTAGGAATGATTTTTCCGAAACGCTGTTTTTTATGCCGGAACTTAAGTCAGACAGTCTTGGAAATATTCAGCTTTCATTTACCATGAATGACGCTCTTACCCGATGGAAATTTATGCTCTTAGCTCATCGTGCAGATATTGCCCATGGTTACGCTGAAAAATACATTGTCTCTACGCTACCAGTTATGCTGCAGACCAATGCGCCAAGATTCTTAAGAGAAGGTGACGAAATAAAATATGCTGTTACGTTGACAAATACCACCAATGAAGATATATCAGGGAAGGTATTTTTTAAAGCTTTTCATGGTGAAACGGGTCAGGATTGGACGACTAAAGTTGGCTTTAATACTGAATTTATTTCTGTAACGGTTCCCGCTGGTAAAACAGTACCCGTGTTTTTACCATTTAAAATACCAGCTAAAGGTAGTTTGAATAGTCTGAACCTGCTGATAAAATTTGTATCAGGTGATTTTGGGGACGCCATAAAAGAATGGATACCTATTTTACCTTCTCAAATATTAGTTACTGAGGCAAAACCATTTCTATTAAGAAAAAACGAAAAATTAGATATTGTCTGGCCTCTTAAAAACGAAGGGAATAATTTGGTTAATGAAAATTTTAATTTGCAAATTACCACCCACCAAGTTTGGATAGCTCTGAAATCGTTACCTTATCTTATGGAGAACCCTTATGACGGTAATGAACAATTATTCAATAAACTTTATGCCAATGTTTTGGGTACTCATCTGTTATCTCAATATCCGACCATCTCAAATGTTTTAAATGAATGGAAAAATACGGGGGCTTTAGCTGCTGAACTTGAAAAAAATGAGTCTTTGAAATCAGCATTACTAAAAGAGACACCATGGGTTGTTGAAGGGAAAAATGAGGGGGAACAACGACTTAAAATAGCTGAATTACTGGATGTGTCTAAAATGACAAAGCAGGTAAATGCTATTAGTAAATTATTAGCAGACAGGCAATTATCTAATGGTAGCTGGTCATGGTTTCCAGGAGGCAATGGTCATTGGTATATCACCCAGTACATTTTAGGAGGTTGGGGAAAATTAAAAAAATTAGGATTGATAGATTCAAATTATACTCAGCCTTTCATTGTCAACGCAATTAAATTTTGTGACGATCAGATGCTTAATTATTATCGGGAAATTGTTAAAACTAAAGCTGACGAAGTCGTTTTATCCGATATAATTATTCATTATCTATACGTTCAGAGTTTCTTTAATGAAAGGGTTGTAAGCAATCAGGTCAAAGAAGCATTAGCTTATTTTAATGCACATGTAAAGAAAAAATGGCTGACTATGAGTCTTTTACAACAAGGTCAACTGGCACTTTTCTGGTATAGAAACGGTGACATGGATATGGCAAAAAAAGTCATATATAGTTTAAATGACAGGTCCATTAAATCTAAAGATTTAGGCATGTATTGGAAAATGAAAAATGGCTTTCGATGGTATGAAAATCAAGTCGAGATTCAAGCCTTACTCATTGAAACTTTCTCAGAAACTGGCTTTTTGGACCAACATTTAGCAGAACTTAAACTAGCCTTATTGCTTAATAAACAAACGAATAGTTGGTCCACCACCAAAGAGACTGCCGATGCTATTTATGCGTTATTGGGTGGTGGAAATGAAAAGTTAGCCGTCGGCGAAACCTATCCTGTCAGTATTTCTTTCGATCCTAAACTAAATAAAGAAATGACGGAATCTATTGATTTGGCTATGAAAAGTTCAGAGGCTGCCACAGGATTTTTTCAAAAGAATTGGAAAAAAGGGGAACTTTCAAAAGATATTAAATCTTTAAAAATTGAAAATAACTTGTCTGATGTGGTGTGGGGTGCCGCTTTTTGGCAATATTACAAGGAGATGGATAAAATAGAAGCCTATAATTCTCCTTTTTTGTCCGTTTCCCGCGCTCTATATGTAAAAAAAGTAGGGTCTTCAGGAGAGGTTCTATCCCTCGTGGATACAAAGAATACGGTTAAAATAGGAGATAAACTGGTGGTTAGATTGACAGTGAAGGCAGATAGAGATATGGAATTTATTCATTTGAATGATAAACGCGCCGCTGGCTTTGAACCCGAAACCGTCTTATCGGGTTATGTATTTAAAGAGAATTTGTATTATTTTGAGAGTAGTAGTGATGTGGGAACAGATTTTTTTATAGATTTTTTACCTAAGGGTACCTTCATCATTGATTATCCCGTAAAAGTAAACGCAGAGGGGGCTTTCTTGCTTGGAACGACCACGATACAATGCATGTATGCACCAGAATTTGGCAGTCACACAAAAGGAGATAAAATTTATATAGTAAAATAATGGCAGAACGTCGAAATTTTTGGGAAAAAGAAAAGGGTAATTATATTTTTAAAGCTGTCAAAAAAGCAGGTGAAATATATATTCATGGTTTTTCAAAAAACACTAATATGAGTCAGGATTCGGAACAAAGTAAACATGCAGATACCATTATACGCAACCATGTTATCTGGTCCATGGGCGCGGGATTAAT
The DNA here is from genome assembly GCA_027488135.1 of Saprospiraceae bacterium. GTDB lineage: Bacteria > Bacteroidota > Bacteroidia > Chitinophagales > Saprospiraceae > BJGN01. The sequence continues at coordinate 65,470 of JAIYCH010000085.1, forward strand.
CCCTGTGCTCATAGCAGATATTTTTGCTATTTCTGCCTTGCAATTAGATATGATAAGACAGTTATGTAAAGTATATAATATTAATTTCGCGGAAACCCAGGGAAAAGCTATCGTAACTTCCTTAACAAGTTCTACGCTCGCTAGAATAACGGCAGGGAGTGTAGTTAAAATGATTCCCGGACTGGGAAGTATTATAGGAGGTATTACAGTATCTGTTTTTGCAGGAGCTTCCACATACGCCCTGGGCGAGGTATTTAAAAAACATTTTTCTTCCGGTGGGACTATCCTTGACTTTGATCCTGAAAGATTAAGGAAATTGTACAAAGAACAATTTGAAAAAGGTAAAAAAGTGGTAGAAGATCTTAAGAATGAAAAGCCAGCAGATGGAGGTAATTCATCGGCAGCGACGGATGTAGTAAGCAGATTAAAGGCTTTAGCAGAGTTAAAGGATCAAGGAATACTTACGGAAGAAGAATTCACTGCTATGAAGAAAAAAATCTTAGAAGAATAAGTTTTAGCCTAAAGGAAACCGCGCGGAAGGACTGACGTCCTGGTTTGAAAATTCTCCGTTTTCGTATTTGTAATGTGCGACAATGCCAATCATACCTGCATTATCAGTGCATAAAGCGATATCGGGTACATAGGCGTTCCATTGATTTGCTTTAGCTTTTTCTTGAAGTAAAGTTCTTAATCGACGGTTAGCTGATACACCGCCAGCAATTGCTATTTCCCTGATTCCCGTTGAATGAGCAGCCTTTTCTAATTGGTAAAGAAGGGTGCGAACAATGGTTTCCTGAATGGAGGCACACAAATCATTTATATTTTCCTCTACAAAGGTTGGATTCTTGACCTTTTCTTTTTTTAAAAAATATAGGATAGAGGTTTTAATGCCGCTGAAGCTGTAATTTAAATCTGCCAGTTTTGGTTGCGGAAAGGTGAAAATAGGCTTTCCCAATGCTGCTAACTGGTCAATCATTGGACCTGCCGGGTAGGGGAGCCCCATCATTTTTCCCGCTTTATCAAAGGCTTCTCCTGCCGCATCATCTAGGGTTTGACCTAGTATATTCATGTCTAAATAGCTATTCACCTGAATAATTTGCGTGTGACCACCACTTACCGTTAGGCACAGAAAGGGAAAGGAGGGGTAAGGCGGTTGGGCAAAATGGGCAAGCACGTGCGCTGCTAAATGATTTACTTCGATAAGGGGAATGTTCTTAGCCAATGCATAGGCTTTGGCGAAAGAAACGCCGACGAGTAAAGAACCCAATAACCCTGGTCCTTTGGTAAAAGCAACGGCTTCGATGTTATTTTTATCCAGCCCCGATGCGACTATAGCCTCATTAACTACAGGAACTATTTTTTGTAAATGGGCTCGTGAGGCAACTTCAGGGACCACGCCACCATATTCAATATGCATCATTTGGGTTGACACAATATTGGATAATACCTTTCCGTCTTTTACAATAGCTGCAGAGGTGTCATCACAGGAAGTTTCGATTGCCAAAATAATTGCCATAGTAATTTTATAAAATAAATTTGTAAATTTGAGCAAAGGTAACAACCTTTACGAACCGAAAAAATTACACGAAAAATAATATTTATTCGATTTTTATCATTTTGGTGTGTAATTTTTATAAAAAATAGTATAATTGCAACAAAACTGACCGACAAATGAGATTAATAATCAACCTAGCCCTCGTAGCCCTCGTAGCGTTACTTCTTTATGCCCTCTATGACAGCATTCGTGAACCTATCGCTTTCAAGGATGTAAAGGAAACGAGAGAGCAAATTGTACAAGAAAAATTGACCAAAATCAGAGTTGCACAGGAAGCATACCGTGATATTACGGGTGTGTTTGCTCCCTCATTCGATACCTTGGCAATGGTACTTAACACAGGCAATTTTACCATTATTAACGTAAATGGTGATCCCGATGATCCAAATTTCACAGGACAAGTTACTTATGAAACTATTCTTCGTCCTGCGAAAGATTCTATGCTTAACAAATTAGGTATTAAGAATTTTGCTTCTTTAGCTATGGTTCCTTTTGGTAACGGTGCAAAATTTGAAATAGAAGCTTTGGAAATTGAATATCAAGGTACTAAAGTACCTGTTGTACAAGTAGGAACTCCTTATGCAACTTTCATGGGTGATTTCGCTTCTTTAAAATTCTCTAAGTACGATCAAAAGTACGATCCAAGTAATCCCTTGAAATTTGGAAATTTGAATTCTCCAAATCTTGCTGGTAATTGGTAAAATATGGTTGAATATATTTACCCTAATTGGGAAAAAGAATATTCTGCTAATGTGAAACTGTCCATTCTGTTAGGAGTGGACAGTTTTAGTTTAAGTATAGTAAATTTTAAAAATGTTATTCTTGCTTATCACCAATATGACTGGTCTGCAGAAAATCATTCCATAACCGATGTATTACACCTGTCCAATGAAATTAAAAATGATGCTCTTTTCAATGCAGCACATCATTCTTTTTCTTATCAAGTGATTCCGTCAGTTTTTTCTTTTCTTCCATCCAGATTATTTAATAAGGATAATCTGAATATTTACCTCGAACATCTTTCACCTAATGAGGGAAATGTTAGCTCTCGCTATGGTATTTTACCCGAGTTGGACCTCGCCGTAATTTATAGGTTAAATTTTTTTCAGGAAAATCTGGCTCGTCATCTATATCCTGGAGATATTCCTTTACCAATTTTTGATAAAACATTACCTTTTTTAAGAAATCAAGAAATGCATGATACCCATATATTTTGTAGAATTTCAAAGAAAAGTGTTTTGATTTTTATCTTTAGAGATAATTTTTTTCAATTTGCAAATCAGTTTTTTTGTAATCAATTAACTGATTTTCAATACTATATCATGCTGGTTTGTACTCAATTTCAATTGAATCCAGTGCTTGAAACAGCCTATATTTGGGGCGATTGTGACGAGGAAAACGAAGTTGTCACTAAACTTAAGTCTTTATTTAGCCGGGTTAAATTTTTAAATGCTCAGCTAATTATTTCATCTGACGCTAAGACCCGAATAGTGTCAGAATCAAAAGTATTAGACCACTTAATCTAGGGATCTATATAGAAAACAAGTCATTTTATGCGTATTATCTCAGGTAAATTTAAAGGCCGACGTTTTAGCCCGCCGGCGGATAAATGGCCGACAAGACCAACAACAGATATTGCTAAAGAAGGACTATTCAATATGTTGGGAAATTTACTCGACTACGAAGAGACAAAATTTTTGGACCTTTTTGGTGGGACAGGTAGCCATAGTTATGAATTTATTTCAAGAGGATGTACCTCTGTGACTTATGTTGATAAATTTTCTCCGTGCGTGCAATTTGTAAAGGGAATGGCTAAACAACTGGAAATTGAAACGCATATTCGTATTGAACGAGATGATATATTCAGATTTATACCTCGTTGCACGGAGAAATTTAGTTATATTTTTGCAGGACCCCCTTATGCACTGCCTACTCTGGACGATATACCTGACTTAATATTCAAGTACCCCATTTTGATTGAAGATGGTTTCTTTGTTTTGGAGCATAACCCCAATCATAAGTTCAAAGATCATCCCCGTTTTTGGCAAATGAGGAATTATGGTGAAACCCAATTTAGTTTTTTTAGATGAAATAAGGGAAAATTTGGCTACTTTTGTTCCAGTTATCACTGTTTTCTACTTGAGTCTATGAAAAATGCCGCCTCGCTGATACAGCACCATCTTACCTTAGCCGTAAATGAACTTTATGGGTTGGATATTTCTGACAACTTACTACCTATAACGCCAACCAGGAAAGAGTTTCAAGGAGATTTTACCGTCGTTACTTTTCCCTTAACTAAATTAGCAAAGAAGAAACCTGAAATCATAGGAGAAGAATTAGGTCAAATACTTGTGAGAGATTTGCCCGAAATAGATTCTTTCAACGTAATTCAAGGTTTTTTGAATCTTTCTTTTGTTCCCTCCTTTTGGAATTCCTTCGTTTTAAGCCTTCAAGATAACCCTACCTTTGGAGAGCTTCCGGCAAATGGTGAAAAGGTTTTGGTGGAATTTTCTTCCCCAAATACAAATAAACCTTTGCATCTGGGTCATATTCGAAATATATTAATTGGTTGGTCTGTTTCTAAAATTTTAAAGGCTGCAGGTTTCGACGTTTTTAATGTCCAGATTATTAATGACAGAGGTATTGCGATATGCAAAAGCATGCTCGCAAGAAAAATATGGGGTGCTGATAAAACTCCTCAAAATACAGGTATTAAAGGTGATTTTTTTGTAGGTGGTTACTACGTTCTCTTTGAGCAAAAGTTTCAAGAAGAATACGCTTCCTGGCAACTTACCGCAGAGGCCAGAGAAGTATTAGAAAGCAAGAAAAAAGAAGATCAATCTGAGGTAGCTTTTTTTAAATCTTATAAAGATTTATATTTCAACGCCTACAGTGAATTGGGTAAACAAGCTGCTGAAATGTTGCGGAACTGGGAGGCTGGTGAGGAACAAACAATCGCTACCTGGTCTCAGATGAATCAATGGGTGTATGCAGGCTTTGATCATACTTATCAGTTACTGGGTGTTCATTTCGATAAATTATACTATGAATCAGAAACTTATCTGTTAGGAAAAGACATCGTTCAAAAGGGGATGGAAAAATCTGTTTTCTATAAAGAGGCAGATGGTTCTGTTTGGATTGATCTGACAGATGTTAAACTCGATAAAAAGGTAGTTCTCAGAAAAGACGGTACCTCGGTGTATATTACACAGGATTTAGGTACCGCTGAGCTAAGGTATGAGGATTTCAAAGCCAATAAAATGATTTATGTTGTTGCCGATGAACAAAATTATCATTTTCAAGTGCTTTTCGAAATAGCTAAAAAATTGAAAGTACCTTATGCTGAAGGACTTCATCATTTGTCTTATGGAATGGTCGATCTTCCAACTGGCAAAATGAAATCGAGAGAAGGTACGGTGGTCGATGCAGATGATTTAATTGCCGAGGTCGTTTTGGAAGCGAGAAAAAATTCAGAAGAACGGGGTGTACTGGCTGATTTATCTGATGCTGAGCGCTCAGAAATTATTAGGAAAATTGGTCTTGCAGCACTTAAATATTTTATAATAAAAGTGCAACCGCAGAAAAGAATGACCTTTGATCCAAAAGAATCGGTGGATATGCAAGGGCAAACGGGTCCATATATTCAAAATGCTTATGTTAGAATTCAATCTGTTTTACGAAAAGCAGGCGATTTTGATGCCAACATAGCGGGTAATTATCTTGAATTTGTATTGGAGGAAAGAGAAATCATTCAGCAATTGTATCAATATCCCAGTGTTATAGAGGAATCAGCTTTACAATATGATCCTTCAGCCATAGCAAATTATGCTTATGCATTAGCAAAAAATTATCATCGTTTTTATCACGAACATTCTATTCTCAAAGCGGATGATTTGGCAGTGAGAAGTTTTAGATTATGCATGAGTAAGGCGGTAGGCAGTGTTTTAAACCACAGCATGAATCTTTTGGGTATAGAAATGCCTGATAAGATGTGATTTATATAAGTTAAGAAATTATTATGTCGCAAATTGAGGAAAAAGAAGAAAAATCATTACATTTTATCGAGCAGATAATTCTTGATGATTTAGCCGTAGGAAAAAATATGGGGCGTTTACAAACTCGTTTCCCCCCAGAGCCAAATGGATATCTACATATAGGCCATGCCAAAGCTATTGTAGTTAATTTTGGACTCGCTGCGCAATATGGCGGTGATTGTAACCTTAGGTTTGATGACACAAATCCGGTAACGGAGGATACGCTTTTTGTTGATAAAATAAGAGAGGATGTCTCTTGGCTGGGTTATCAATGGGCAAAAGAATGCTATGCATCTGATTATTTTGAAACATTATATGCTTTTGCACATGATCTGATAGATAAAGGTCTGGCCTATGTTGATGATTCGTCGTCAGAGGAAATTGCCGAAATGAAGGGAAATCCTGTTACGCCAGGAAAAAATAGCCCATTTAGAGAAAGAACCATAGCTGAAAATAAAGATTTATTCACAGCCATGAAAAATGGTTCTTTTAAGGATGGAGAAAAAGTGCTAAGAGCTAAGATTGATATGTCTGCCTCAAATATGCATTTTAGGGATCCTATCATTTATCGAATTAAACATGCTCATCATCATAGAACAGCTGACAAATGGTGTATTTATCCTATGTATGACTTTGCTCATGGGCAAAGTGATGCTATAGAAAATGTAACACATTCTCTCTGTAGTTTAGAATTCAGACATCACAGAGATCTTTACGATTGGTTCATTAAACAATTAAATATATTTCCTTCCCGTCAGATTGAATTTGCGAGAATGAATGTAGCTTACATGATTACAAGTAAGCGTAAACTATTAAAATTGGTTCAGGAGAACTTAGTTTCTGGTTGGGATGACCCGAGGATGTCAACGATTTCAGGTATGCGCAGAAGGGGCTATCCAGCCAAAGCGATTGTTGCTTTTTGTAATCGTGCCGGGGTGGCGAAAAGGGATAATTTAATCTCAATGGAGTTACTCGAATTTTCTGTTAGAGAGGTTTTAAATAAAACGGCACTCAGGACTATGGCCGTCCTTGATCCTTTAAAAGTGACGCTAAGTAATTTCCCCGAAAATCAAGTGGATTGGTTACCTATGGAAAATAATCCGGAAGATGTGGAGGGAGGTACAAGATTGGTTCCTTTTTCAAATCAGTTATATATTGAAAGAGACGATTTTTCAGAAAATCCTCCTCCAAAGTATTTTAGACTGGCACCTGGACAATTGGTGCGATTGAAAGGCGCGTATATTATAAAATGTGACGAGGTCATAAAAAATAAGGAAACGGGTGAAGTTACCGAAATTGTTTGTTCGTATTTTCCGGAAAGCAAATCGGGACAAGATACATCTGGCTTGAAAGTAAAAGGTACACTACACTGGGTAGAGGCTTCGCATGCGGTAACTGCCGAAATACGCGATTACGAAAGGTTATTCACTGTTGCTGAACCCACAGCAGATGAAGAGATTGATTTTTTAAGCTTAGTGAATACGGAATCTTTAAAAATTAATGTTTTCGCTAAAGTTGAACCTTCTTTAATAGGTGCGAATGCAGGTCAGACGTATCAATTTTTGAGACAAGGTTATTATTGCAAAGATAAGGATAGTACAAGTGAATTGCCTGTATTTAACAGGACGGTAGGTTTAAAAGATTCTTTTGTAACGAAATGATTTCGATATGAGTGACGTGGGTCTTGGAAGATTAATAATGGATAAGGAGTTATTCTCTCTTACCATAGAACGTCTGGCACAAACACTAATGGAAGCATTCGAACCCTTCGAAAATGTCTGTTTTGTTGCTATTCAACCTAGAGGCGTTGTCCTTGCCAAGCGTTTAGTTCAACGAATTTCTATTGAACCAGGTATGAATGCACCCGTTTTAGGTGTGTTGGATATTACTTTTTATAGGGACGACTTCAGAAGAAGGGATAAACCCCTGGAAGCAAATTACACCGATATGCCCTTCCTCATAGAGGGTAAAAAGGTTATCTTGATTGATGATGTGTTGTACACAGGCAGAACAACGCAAGCTGCGTTAACAGCATTAAATCATTTTGGAAGACCCTCAGAGGTTACGCTGTTGGTCATGGTTAACCGACGGTTTAACAGACACCTTCCGATTCAAAGTACTTTCACGGGCATTCAGGTAGATGCCTTAGATAAAGCCTATGTTAGTGTGGAATGGGAAGAGGAATCAGGCGAGGATAAAATCATATTATTTGCTGATAAACAAGAAATTAAGCATTAACAATGCCAATAGATAAGGAAGCGCAGCTGTCAACAAAAAGCCTGCTTGGTATCAAGGATTTGACTAAGCAGGACTTGCGGTTGATTTTTCAAACCACAGAACAATTTAAGGAAGTCCTTAACAGACCTATTAAAAAGGTACCCTCATTAAGAGATTTGACTATTGCTAATTTGTTTTTTGAGAATTCTACAAGAACCAGAATTTCATTTGAATTAGCTGAAAAAAGATTATCTGCCGATGTTGTAAATTTTTCGGCTGCATCATCCAGTTTAAAAAAAGGGGAAACGCTGTTAGATACCGTTAATAATATCCTATCAATGAAGGTAGATATGGTGGTCATGAGACATCCCGCACCCGGTGCCTGTGTTTTTTTGGCTAATCACATCAATGTGCCCATTATTAATGCTGGTGACGGAACGCATGAACACCCAACTCAGGCCTTACTCGACGCATTTTCTATTCAAGAGAGATTAGGTGATCTGACGGGTAAAAAAATCGCTATTATCGGTGATATTTTACACTCCAGAGTCGCCTTAAGTAATATTCTGTGTCTAAAAAAATTGGGTGCCGAAGTAGAAGTTTGTGGTCCACCAACTTTGATTCCCAATTATATTTCTTCTTTAGGTGTCAGTGTAAGTTATTCGTTAGAGAATACCCTGAAATGGTGTGACGCTGCTAATGTCCTTAGAATTCAATTAGAAAGACAAAGTACAAGATATTTTCCCAGTCTTAGAGAGTATGCTACCTATTTCGGAGTCAATAAACAGATTTTGAGTAAAGTCAACAAGGAATTGATTATTCTCCATCCCGGTCCCATCAACCGAGGCGTTGAAATAACCTCGGAAGTGGCAGATTCACCTAACGCTATTATACTGGATCAAGTGGAGAATGGGGTAGCCGTTAGAATGGCCGTTTTATATCTCCTGGCTTCAAAAGCATGATGATTTTAATACCTAAATGGATTTTATTTCGTTAAATAGTTTGAATCTTTAAAAAACAGTACACTCATGATACGTATTTCATTGTTTTTATTACTTATTTCTTTTGCGCCATTTTTTGTTCAGGCACAAAAATCAAATGGTTATGAGATAAGTATTCAGATTAACGGCTTTAGTGAGAAGGAGATTTATATGGCCTATCATCTGGGGGAGAAACAGTACATTAAAGATACTTTGAGGCAACAATCTAACGGTTCTTTCCTATTTAAGGGTGATTCACCCCTCGAATCGGGTATCTATCTGGTTGTTTTACCTCCGGACAATAATTATTTTCAGTTAATCATAGAAAAGGGGGATCAATTCTTTTCAGTGGTTACAGAGGCTAAAGATCCATCGAAAAATATACAGATAAAAGGTTCTGTGGAAAATAAGTTGTTTTATGGCTATATGAATTTTTTGGCAGAGAAGCGTCCACAATCAGAAGCTTTGAATAATCAATTGAAAGAGGAAAAGGATTCCATTAAAATAAAGGAGATAGAAGAAGCCATAGATAAAATTGATCAAGAGGTAGAGCAGTTTCAATCTACTTTCGTTGTAAACAACGCTAATACTTTCACCGGCGCCATCATAAAGGCAAATACACCCATTAAATTACCTGATTTTTCTGGCACTGAAGAGGAACAGCAAAGAGAAGCATTTTACTACAACAGAGATCATTTTTTTGATAATCTGGACCTCGGTGATGCTCGTTTCCTAAGAACACCTTTCCTTTTTGAAAGAGTGAATACCTACGTTGGAAAACTCCAGGTTCAGGTGCCTGATTCTTTGATTAAGGCCATTGATTTTGTCTTGGAAAAAACCAGAAAAGCGCAGGAATCATTCCGATATTTTGCCGTTCATTATTTAAATGAATATGCCAATTCAAAGTTTGTTGGTATGGATGCCGTTTATGTCCATTTGGCTGAAAAGTACTATGGAGGTGGGCAAGCACCCTGGGTCGATTCAGCGCAATTAGCTAAAATTGTGGAAAATGCCACCGCGCTAAAACCTATTTTAATAGGTAAATTGGCTCCAAATATTAAAATGCAGCTTAGAGATGGTTCTCCTATTACCCTTCACGATGTAAAATCGCCTTATATCTTACTTTATTTTTGGCGTTATGACTGTGGACATTGTAAAGAATCAATGCCCGATTTAAAGGCTTTCTATGAAGAATATAAAAATAAAGGCGTTAAAATATTTGCCGTTTGTGTAAAATTTAATGACGAAATTGGAGATTGCTGGAAGTATGTTGACGAGAATAAGCTCGATGGTTGGATTCATACCGTTGATCCTTATCTGAAATCGAAATTTTATTCTCTATATAATGTAAAAACTACCCCTCAAATTTTTATCCTGGACAAGAATAAGAAAATCATCAGTAAGGGTATTGGTGCGCCTCAATTAAAAGAGGTTATGGAAAAAATTATAGAATTTGATAAAAAAGCACCCACAGAATAATTCAAATGAAAGAACTATTTATTCTAAGACATGCGGAGGCCGTAAGCGCGAAATATAATACGTCTGATTTTGACAGGCAACTTAGTAATGATGGTGTTTTAGAAGCAAGGCAATTGGGTAAAAAATGTAATGAAATGCATTTATTGCCATCTGTAATTTATAGCAGCTCGGCCAGAAGAGCACTAACCACTGCTATTATTTTTGCCGGGGAAACAAATTTTCCCCAGGATAAAATAGTCGTTCTTCCAAAACTGTATGAGATCTATCCAGATCAATTAATGGATATTATTCTAGAAACTTCAGATGATTTTTCCAAGGTAATGGTCGTTGGTCACAATCCTGTTCTTACCGTTTTTTTGAACCTTTATACCATAGAAGGCGTAGTCAATTTACCTACAGGTACTTTTGTTCAGGTAGAATATCCCAACAATGAAACCTGGCAATCAATAAAGGAGGCGAAAGGAAATATTAAGGCAATATGGAAACCACAATGGTAAAATCACTTGTTTTATTTGTTATGTCTGTCGTACTTTTAAATGGGTGTGAAAAAAAAGCTGAACCTTACGATTTTTCAGATAACCAAATAAAAACAATTCTTGCTGATATTCATACTTCAGAGGCTGCTTTACAATCCGTTTTTGGTAAAAGAAAAGATAGTTTAAGACAAGTTTACATGAATGATATTTATAAAATACATCACACAGATTCTTTAAAAATTGTTCGCTTACTTAATAAATTAAGGGAAGATCCAGAGAAAATAGAAATTGTTTATCAACAACTATTAGAAGAAATGTCATCCATTCCAGATTAGTTTCTTTAAAATTAACATTTAATTAATGTATTTTATTCATTATAAATAATTGTTAAAGTTAGATTTACGCACGATTTACAAGAGACAATAAAATGAATATGGTTAAAATCTTAATTGTTGATGATGAACCAGATATTTTAGAATTTCTGAGGTACAATCTTGAAAAAGAACAATTTGTCGTCTTTTCTGCCGGAGACGGAATTACAGGTTTCCAAATAGCAAAAAAAGAAAAACCAGATCTCATTATATTAGATATAATGATGCCTAAAATGGATGGCGTGGAGCTGTGCAGGTTAATAAGAACGGATGACAGTCTTAAAAACACGTTAGTTACCTTTCTTACGGCTCGTGAAGAAGAATACTCTCAAATTGCAGCGCTGGATGTTGGTGGTGATGATTACATAACAAAACCTATTCGTCCAAGGGTGCTGATAAGTAGAATTAAAGCGCTATTACGTCGTAAACATACAGGTTCAGCCGAAATTGAAGAAGAAACATGGCTTGAATTTGGAGATTTAAGAATTGATAAGGAAAAGGTGATGATTATTAAAAAAGGGCAACAAATAGATTTAGCTCGTAAAGAACTTGAATTATTAATGTTGCTCGTTTCAAAACCTGGTAAAGTATTCTCCAGAGAAGAAATTTTTAATAAAATATGGGGAAATGATGTCATCGTAGGTAATAGAACCATTGATGTGCATATCAGAAAATTACGAGAAAAAATTGGCGATGATTTTATTAAAACGATAAAAGGTATAGGATATAAATTCGACTTTTAATGCTTAAAAATCCTACGCCACACCAAATATCTATCAGGTCTTCTTTGCTAACCTCCCTTGGCGTTATATTGCTTGTTTTTTTTTATTTTCAATATTTTTCCGTTCCTTTTAAACCTTTGTATTATCTCTATTTTGTAATCATTGTTTTTATTATTAATTATTTTGTTTTCAAGCATTATCTCAGCGTATATGTTCAAAGAAAAATAAAATTAATTTATAAAACAATCAGAGTTGAAAAATTACAGCCTGTAGAGAAAAAGAAACAAATAAATTCCTTCAGAAATGTTTTGGAAGAGGTTGAAACAGAGGTAGCTGCCTGGGTTGAAGAACAGAAACAGGAAATGGAGAAACAGAAAATTTGGGCAGAGTATAGAAGAAATTTTATGGGCGACGTGTCACACGAACTTAAAACGCCTATTTTTAATATTCAGGGCTATATAGAAACTTTGCTTGACGGCGCTGTGGACGAACCTCACATCAACAGGCATTTTTTGCAAAAGGCTTCAAAAAATGTAGATCGTTTACAAACCATCATCAATGATTTGGAAACCATCTCAAGACTGGAATCGGGTGATTCTATGCTTGAATTACGTATTTTTGATATTAAAAAACTGGTAGAAGAAGTTTTTGAGGAACTGGAAATTAAAGCAGAAGCCAGAAACGTATCGTTAATTTTCAAAGAGGGTGCTCAGCAGGGTTTTAAAGTAAAAGCAGATAGAGAAAAAGTGCATCAGGTCCTTATCAATCTGGTGCACAACGCTATCAAGTATGGTAAGAATAATGGCTATATAAAGTTGTCATTCTATGACATGGAACGGCAAATTTTAATCGAAGTGGCTGACAACGGTGCGGGTATTTCTAAAGAACATCTTCCCCATTTGTTTGATCGTTTTTATAGGGTGGAGAAAAGCCGATCCAGAAACGCTGGCGGAACAGGGCTGGGCCTGGCTATTGTGAAACACATTATTGAAGCACATCAGCAAACAATACATGTTAGAAGTTCTGTGGAAATGGGGTCAACCTTTGGTTTCACATTAGAGAAGGCTTAAATTCTTTATTTTAAAAAGGTTTGCCTATCTTTGCGCCCGAAAAAGAAGAACTTACCCATCATATATGATTAATTTATCTAATATTTATGTTCAGTACGGAGACAGAATTCTGCTGAACAAAATCAATCTTGTTATTGGAGAAAAGGATAAAATAGGTCTTGTCGGTCGAAATGGTGCCGGAAAATCTACCCTTCTCAAGATTATCGCCGGTGAATTATCGCCACATGAAGGTAATATTGCGCGTCCTTCGACAAGTACCTTAGGGTATCTTCATCAGGATATGGAAATTCCCTTGGGTAAGACCGTTCTTGAAGAGACGCTTACCGCTTTTGAAGAGGTGAGAGATCTTGAGATGAGATTAGCAAAAATTAACGAAGAAATGGCTCATAGGACGGACTATGAAACGGATTCTTACTATAAATTGCTGGAGGACTTTTCCTACGTTAATGATAGGTTCCATTATCTTGGGGGTGATTCTATGCAGGCTGATGCGGAAAGGGTCCTTAAGGGATTAGGCTTCAAACCTTCAGATATGTCCCGCTTGACGGACGAATTTAGTGGCGGTTGGAAAATGAGGGTGGAATTGGCGAAAATGTTGTTGAAAAGACCCGATTACTTATTATTAGACGAACCTACTAATCACCTGGATATTGAATCTATTATTTGGTTAGAAAACTTTTTAGTTGGTAATTCTGGCGCCCTCATTCTGATTTCTCACGATAGAGAGTTTCTGAATAAAGTGACAAGTAGAACGGTTGAAGTTGAACTTGGTACCTTACAAGATTATAAAGCTTCCTATAGCGATTATGTTGTGTTGCGCGAGGATAGAAGAGATAAACTAAAGTCGGCTTTTGACAATCAACAAAGGGTTATTGCAGATAAGGAAAAAACCATTTCCCGGTTTATGGCTAAATCCTCTAAAACCAAAATGGCGCAATCAATGCAAAAGCAATTGAATAAAATTGAGCGCATTGAACTTGACGAGACAGATGTTTCAGTAATGAATATTAGATTCCCAACCGCTCCCCGGTCGGGTCAGGTGGCGCTCGATGTCGTCAATCTAAGCAAATCTTATGGAACTTTAAATATTCTGGATGAAATCCATTTTAGAATGGATAGGGGAGAGAGGATTTCTTTTGTGGGTCAGAATGGTCAGGGTAAAACAACCCTCGCTAAGATTATAGTAAATGAATTAACTTATTCCAGTGGGGAATTGGTTTTGGGTCATAATGTAAAAATTGGTTACTATGCCCAAAATCAAGCCGAGAATATGTCAGGCTCAAAAACGGTTCTTGAAACCATGGAGGATTCCTCACCACCAGAAATGAGAACCAAAATAAGGTCCATTTTAGGTGCTTTTCTTTTTTCAGGTTCTGATGCAGAGAAAAAAGTGTCCGTTCTTTCAGGGGGTGAAAGAGCGAGACTCGCTCTTGCTTGTCTATTGCTGAATCCTTTTAATTTGCTTGTCTTGGATGAACCTACCAATCACCTGGATATGTTGTCTAAAGATGTTTTGAAAAAAGCGCTGTTAGAATATGATGGTACGCTTATAGTTGTTTCTCACGACAGGGAGTTTTTACAAGGTCTTACTGAAAAAACACTGGAGTTCAGAGACAGAAAACTGTTTGAATATCTTGGAGATGTAAATTTCTTTTTAGAAAAGAGAGATTTGCAGAATATGAGGGATGTTGAAAAAATAAATGTTCCGGTGGTCGAAAAAATTCAGACGCCAGTCGTTTCAAATGAAGAGAAAAAAAGACTTCAAAAAAATGTACAACAATCTGAACGGAAAATTCAGGAGTTTGAAAAGGAAATAGCAAAAATGGAAAATGAAATGGCCTCTCCAGGTTATTTTGATCGCCCGGATATAAGCAAGTTGACAGATAAATATCATACGGTTAAAAAGCAGTTGGAAAATACGTTGGAACTTTGGGAAACAGCCGTGGCTGAAATTGAGGCGGCAGGGGTTTCATTTGATTGATGCTGCTTTTTTTACCCTTTTTTTATTGCGACACCATACTTTTTTATATGTTTTATCGTTTTTTTGACAAATAAACTGCTATGATAACTCGAATTTTCGCCTTTCTATTTTTTGTAACTGCTTTTTCTATTTCTTCTTTCGCGCAAACTTCTACTATTACGCTAAAGATTGACAGTAAAGAAGCGTCCTCTGGAGAGGTTGTCTGTTTAAATGTTTCAGGTTCAAATTTCAGACGTATTCTATCCACCCAATATTCAATTCAGTGGGATCCAGCTGTGCTGACTTATTCAGGGCTTGTAAATTTTAAATTACCCTATATGACCAAAGAAAATTTTGGTATTCAAGCGGTGAGTAAAGGTATTTTGACTTGTATGTGGATTGATAATTCCTTAAAAGGCGTGAATCTGGTAGATGATTCCTCTTTGTATCAAATCTGTTTTAAGGTAGTTGGTAAATCAGGTGGCGTTTCTAGCATTAAATTCACACAAAAACCCACCCCTTTTGAGTCAGTTAATCTGGAAGAGAAGCTGGTCACTATTCAACCAGTACCTGGTAATATAAAGGTTAAATAAAGCGTAGGTGATTAAAATTATTATTCTTGAAGGGGTACGATAAAACCTTCAATGCCATATTTTTCTTTTAGGTTTCCTTTGTAACTAGTGGCTTTTTCTCTGGTAGAAAAAGGGCCTAATAGAAGTTTATGAAGTACCAATCCGTTGGCTGTTTTCACCGTTTGAACCATAATTTGTTTAAACCATGCGTTGTGTAGCTTTGAAACTTCGCTCCACAGCATAGAAACATTTTCAAATGAGCCTACTTGTATGGCAAAGCCTTCTTTAGGGAGCATATTCAGTTGTATTTGATATAAACCAGGTTTTAGGGTTTCGATTTTAGTGGGCGAAACTATATTCCTCTCTGTAACAGGATTTTGTATTACTCTTGAACCATCAACAGGATCAATACGTAGAGGCAGGTCGTCGGTTTCCCTTGGTTCTGTTTTAGTACTTCCCGGCTGGTAAAACGGAATGTCAGGTTTCTTTTCTGATTTTTCAACCAATGGTTCTGTAGGTTCTTTTTTTGGAAGTATAGTTAATTGAACATTTATCTTTTCATATTTTTTTAATCCAATAGTATAAGCAGCAGCTTTTGATAATGCCACTATTCTGTTGGGTGTAAATGGTCCCCTATCATTAATTTTTACCACTACAGAGCTACCGTTATCCAGCCTTGTTACCTTTACCATAGTGCCGAAAGGTATGGTATTATGAGCCGCTGTAAATTTGGACGGATCGTATAATTCACTGGAAGAAGTAACCCTACTTGCGTCTAACTCTTTATAATTAATGGCAAATCCTTTCTCTTGTCCAATAAGAAAAGCTGTTCCTATGACTGAAAGCAAGCCTGACAAGATTAATCTTTGTAAAATCATTTTAACTAATTTGAGCGGCTAAATCAAAAATAAATAATCGGAACATTTGAAATAAACCCATCATTATCAGCAAAATTCCTATCAACTTAGGAAGTAATTTTTTAAATTTTCCCAGGTAGGGTAGAAATCTATTTGCTAATAGAGCGTAGGTGCTTAAGGTTATTAATTTCCCCAATGCAGCGGCAGAAATGAAACATATAATTAAATAATAAGGCGTACTTTCCTTTATATCAAATAAATTTATCGATCTGTAATAGGTTGTCATGGCAATCCAAAAGGCTATGGTTGGTATGTTCAACAAAGCAATAAGCATGCCCCTGGAAAATTGTAAAAAACCAGTATACTCTTTTGCATTGGTTAAAACCTCTTTTTTGTTTTTCTCCTTTTTGAAAATAAAAAACACACCGAAGAAAATTAGAAAAATGGAGGTAAAAATAATGGTCAGGTGATGATCTAAGAAAGGTACTAAATAGGCAGGACTTACTTGAATGGCAATAAAGGATTGCAGTAATTCTATCATCGCAGCTGCTGCGGCAAAACTTAAACCCGCTTTTTTATTTTTTTGAACAGTGGTGTAAATAACATTCAAATTTATTGGACCAAATGGAATGGATGCCAATAAACTGGTCAAAAAAGTCACTGAAAAAATTACTGTATATTTAAAATACATGAAAATAAAATATATTACAAATATAACTTAAAAAAGGGGAATTGAATTAATCAAAAAATGAGTTATATTTGGAATAAGGGAATAAATATTCATTTAAAAAAAAGAATCATGAGGCTTTTTTTAGGCATAGTTTTTTCGTCGCTAATCTTTTCTTTATCTGGTCAGATAGCAGACGCTCCGAAAGTAAAAGAGGGTGAGGGACCTTATAATCAATTAATTATTAGAGGGGTAACTTTAATAAACGGTAATGGGGCACCGCCTATTGGCCCGGTTGATATTGTCGTGGAGAATAATTTAATCAAACAAGTTAGCGTAGTAGGTTATCCTGGCGTTCCCAATCCTGAGAAAAACAGACCAGTCTTAAAGCAAGGGGGTAGGGAACTCGATGCAACGGGTAAATTCTTACTTCCTGGCTTGATTGACATGCACGGTCACAGTGGGGGTGCCGCTCAAGGTGCCGGAGGTGAGTATGTTTTTAAGCTATGGATGGGGCATGGTATAACTACCGTTCGCGATCCTGCTGCTGGAAATGGTCTCGATTGGACATTGAGACATAAAAAACTTAGCTTGACAAACGAGATTACAGCCCCTCGATTGTTTGTTTACAACGCATTTGGTTCAGGTTCGAAAAATCCAATTACCACTCCTGCTCAAGCCATTGAATGGGTTAATGATAATGCGGTCAAAGGAGCAGATGGGATTAAATTTTTTGGTGCCGCTCCTGAAATTATGGATGCCGCACTTAGAGAAAATAAAAGAATTGGATTGCGTTCAGCTTGTCATCACGCACAAATGGATGTCGCTCGCTGGAATGTTTTAAAATCAGCCAGGGCTGGTTTGACCACTATGGAGCATTGGTATGGCCTGCCTGAAGCTTTGTTTAATGACAGAACCGTTCAGAATTATCCCCTAAATTATAATTATCAGAACGAACAACACCGTTTTGAAGGAGCTGGAAATCTTTGGAAACAAGCAGCAGCACCCTTTTCTGATCATTGGAATAAGGTGATGGATGAACTTATTGCCCTGGATTTTACTATAGATCCTACCTTTAATATTTATGAGGCAAACAGAGATTTAATGCGCGCACGTCGTGCTGAATGGCACGAGGATTACACGCTTCCCTCTCTTTGGCGATTTTATTTGCCGAGCAGAATTTCTCACGGTTCCTACTGGCATAGCTGGGGAACAGAACAAGAGGTCGCCTGGAAAGAAAATTATAAATTATGGATGACTTTTTTACAGGAATTTAAGAATAGGGGAGGGCGTGTAACAGCTGGTTCTGATTCAGGGTTTATTTTTCAACTCTATGGATTCGCTTTTATAAGAGAACTGGAATTATTGAGGGAAGCTGGCTTCCATCCTCTCGAAATCATTCGTTCTGCTACTTTAAACGGGGCCGAAGCCTTGGGGGTTGCCGATAAATTGGGCAGCGTAGAAGTAGGTAAATTTGCAGATATGTTGATTGTTGACGAAAATCCACTGGAAAATCTACAAGTTCTTTATGGCATGGGTGCTATAAAATTAAATGATAATAACGAAATTATCAGAGTAGGCGGCGTGAGATATACTATCAAGGACGGTATTATCTATGATGCAAAGAAACTGCTTGACGATGTTAAGAAAATGGTTAAAGAAGCAAAGGAAAAAGAAGATTATGAAATAAAACAACCAGGGGATTCGAAAAAATAAATGAATTAAAGGTTTAACAAGCCTGTAGGTAAGTTAAATACCAATTCTTTTTTTTCTTTATTAATGCTTACTATCAAACTTTCATGAAGTGGAATAAGCACTTCTTTTTCGTCGTGCATTATTAAAGCAGTAAAATGCCCTGGCAAACTCAATATTTGGTCTATTTTTCCTATAAGACCCATTTCTTCATCAATAATGGTATATCCAATCCATTTTTCATACCGATCGTCACTGAATTCATCTTCTTCCTCCTCCTCATGTTCCATCAAATCTTCTTCTCTTAGAAAAATAGGTTTATGGGCTAAGGTCTCCGCATCTTCTTTAGAATTAACATCTTCTAATTTTACTAAAAAGCTATTACCCTCTCTCGCTGATTCAATAAAATATGGAATTGGGTTAGCGCCCACGCCAATAAATATGGCCTTTGCCTGAAGTACATCATCCAGGTATCTTTCATCAATCTGGCATTTTAACGTACCGTTTAGCCCGTGTGGCTTTCCACATTTTCCTATTTCAATCATTGTTCATCCATTTTTGGTAAATAACTACTATGAATAATTCCACCCCCTACGACATCGTCACCTTCATAAAAAACGGCAGATTGTCCTGGGGCGATGCCATTTACTGGTGCTAAAAACTCTATGCCCAGCAATTGCTCATCGGTCCAATTGAGAATGCCTAATGTACCGGCATCTTTGTATCTTACTTTTGTAACAACTTCCAGATCAGGAGAAATTGAAGCATATTTTTGAAGATTTGGTTGCCTTACCTTTAATCCATTTCTTGTCAATTCTTCCACAGGGCCAAGAACTACTTCGTTTTCATTGGGACGTATTTCAGAAACAAACATAGGTTGTCCAAAAGCCATACCCAGGCCTTTTCTTTGACCAATGGTAAAAAATGGATAGCCTTCATGTTTGCCTAATATTTTACCTGTTTTATCTACGAAATGTCCGCCTTTCACCAAATCATCCAGTCCGTCCACTTTTCTTCTGAGGAAATTGCGATAGTCATTATCGGGGACAAAACAGATTTCATAGCTTTCCCCTTTTTTTGCTAAATCGGTATATCCTGCGTCGTGAGCAAGTTGTCTAACTTCAGGTTTCGTTAAATCTCCTAATGGAAATTGGCTCATTGCCAGGGCCGACTGAGTTAAGCCCCATAAAACATAAGATTGATCTTTGTTTGCATCTTTACTTTTAGAGATATAGTATCGGTCATCATTTTTATTGATTTTTGCATAGTGTCCCGTTGCGATGGTTTCACAGTCGAGAGCCTCGGCCCTTTTGAGCAATGCATTCCATTTAATGTGCGTATTACACAATACACAGGGATTGGGCGTTCTTCCAGCCATATATTCGTCCACAAAGTTATCAATGACGTAATCCCCAAATTCATCTCTGATATCTAATATAAAATGGTGGAAACCCATATCTACGGCAACTTGTCTGGCATCATTTATTGAATCGAGGCTACAACAACCTGTTTCCTTCTTACTACCACCCGACTGCGCATAATCCCATGTTTTCATAGTGATTCCAACTACCTCGTACCCCATTTCGTGCAATAAAATGGCAGTTACCGTACTATCAATACCTCCACTCATTGCCACTAACACTTTTCCCATTTTGCTCATAATTCCACGATTATTTAGAGTAAATTATTAGATATTTCATGTCCAATTCTCAAAGATTCCTTTACTAAAATATCAAAATCAATTTGTTGACTTCTCTGGTTTACATTGGCTACTCGTATAACAAAATGACCATTCAGAATAGTCGAAGAAGGGGCTGCAATGCCTTGATTTTGTAATTCGAAGAGTAATTTTTTATTGTTATTATTCTGCACTGTTAAATCATCTGTTGGAAACTGAAATCGGTAGCAAACGATATTCATTGACACAGGGGTCATTAACGCTAACGGTGCGTGAGTACTAATAAGAGACCCCAGGTATTGACATTGCGCACAATTTTTCTGAATCATTCTAATATAGGCGAGGCTTCCAAGTTCTTTTATGCTCATCCATACTTTTAAAGCCTTAAATCCTCTGGAAAGTTCAATGCCGAAATTATTAAATGGTTCCGGCCCCCCAGCTAAACCGCCAGGATCTGTATGTAAATAGGAGGGATTTAAAGCAAAGGTATCTCTGTGTGCTTTTTTGTTTTTTATTAACACGCATCCAGCTTCATAAGGCATACACATCCACTTATGTAGATCAAAAGCGACGGAATCAGCTTCCTCGATAGGTTTTAGAGCGTCCGACAGTGAGGGAACCACTTTAGCTAAAGCACCAAAAGCACCGTCCACGTGAAACCATATTTTTTCACTTTGGCAAATCGAAAGTAACTCGTCCAGAGGATCTATGGCACCTGTGTTCACTGTTCCGGCATTTCCGATGATACAGAACGGTAAGAAATTATTTTCTTTATCTATTTGTATTTGTCTTTTTAAGGCAGGGACATCTATTTGAAAGGCTTTGTTAACGGGAATTTTCCTAAGATTATCTGTTCCAATTCCTAAGGCTTCGATAGATTTTTGAATACAGCTATGAGATTCTGTTGAGCAGTAAGCAACAAGTTGTTTTTCAGCGGCATGCAAACCTGATTTTCTGATTTTTTCTGGCAAAATATTGTTTCGGGCCACATTTAAGGCGGTAAAATTTGCCATGGAACCACCGCTCAGCAAAATACCTGAGGCATCGGCCGGATAGCCGAGAAATTCCTTGAACCAATCTAAAACCTGGCCTTCAACGTACATGGCAGCATGTTCACCAATAGCGAGATTGGGATTCATGGCTGCGGCCAGCATTTCTGCAAAAACACCCATTGGGGTACCCGTTCCTTGAACGAAAGCAAAAAAGCGGGGATGCACATTTCCTTTATTATAGGGAAGTATATTTTTTTTAAAATCCTCGTAAACGGCTAAAGAATTTGTTGGATTATGTGGTATGCTGGTACTAAAAGTGTCTTTGACGTCGTCGGGGATAGGTCGCCATACGGGTTGATCTCTTATGGTCGATAAATACGAAATCATATCATCTACCATAAGGTGTCCTAACTGCCTCATTTCATCCCAATTAGAAGGATCTAACGTTTCGTTCATCGATTTTTATTTTTTGATGTCGCAAAATTAAGTAATTTCGCGCAAATAATTTTGCTATTCAACTTTTACAATGAAAACCCGGGAAAGAATAATATATAAGGCTATAGATTTATTAAATGAGAAGGGTATTCCAAATGTAAGTATGCGAGAGATAGCCGACGCCCTTGATATGAGCGTTGGAAATGTTACCTATTATTTTCCCCGCTGGAACGATTTAATGGAAGAATTAAATCATCAGATGATGTTGGAAATTAGTCATTTACCACGAATCCCCTTTGATTTAAGCGACTTGCATTCTGTTTTTGAGAGAGTGCCAATGGTTCAGGAAAAATATGGATTTATAACCAGGGATATACATTTGTTTATTTCCCATTATCCTGAATTTGCAAGATTAAGAAAAACATTGGTGGGTTCAAGAATAGAGGACATGATTAATCAACTATCTCTTTGGGCCCAACAGGGTATTTGCCATGAAGATTCAAGCGATCACAATCATAAGAGAATTGCCGTTAAAATGTGGTTATTATTGGCAAGCTGGTCTGTTCAGGATACCCTTTTAAAGGAAACGGAGTATGCATTAAGTAAAAAAGAATTTTTGGCAATTATCTGGCAAATTTTTACCCCTCATTTTACAGATTTAGGGCTAATGAAATTTAGAGAAATAAAAGATAAGGCAAATTTTTAAAAATTAAAAAGCCCATCTGAAATGAATCAGATGGGCTTTTCTAAGGTTGAGAAAATTATTCCTCTAAAGAATTATCCCAGCAACCTTTCATTTGTAATTCAAAAGAAGGCATTCTGGCCAGAGATGGTGCAGGTTTAGGATATTCCCCACTCAAAATAAGACCTGCACGTTGTGCTAGATCCAAATAATGAGCCTTTGTGGTAGCATCAGCTATGGTAGCGGCTTCTCTTGTTGCTGCCATTTTCACTTGACTAACAGTTAGTCTTGCCAATGAGCTAATATCAGATTGTGAAACATCCATATTATCCATGGTAAGAAGACTTGCTAACTTATCAAGAAAAGCTCTGTGAAGATTTCTTCTATATGGATCAGGTACCGTATGTAAGTCTAACTCTCTGAAAATCATTTTTTTACTATCGACAAATAGTTCACTTAAGCTATATGCTTTTTTACCTTGTAATGCTGCCTGTTCTGACAATCTTTTCATTCTATCCTGGGCAAAAAGCGCACTTAGCGTGGAAGTTTGAAGAGATCTTATTCTGTCCATTGTACCAGATCCCTCAATTTTGCCAAGAATTTCGTTATTAATCATCCAGTAAGGCGTTGTAAATAACTGGCGATCAAAAAATTGCATAGCTCTAATTTGTTTTTCGCGGGCAACGTTTACATAAACAGGACCTTTTTGTTCTCCCGTTTTGTCATATTCGTAGGTACCACCTACGTTATTTACTACGTGACCCATGTAGCGGCGAAATTGTCCTGCGACATTGGTGTAAAGCTCGGTAAGTTCAGCAAAATCTTCGCCTGGTTTAACCGTCCATTCTATCAATTTGCTCGTGATTACTTTGAGGTTTTCAATACCTAAATCAGACGCTTTAATGGCATCATCACCAATATCCTCAGTTTGCCCACTTGGATCAATGGTATTGAACTGCTGTTGACCGTAGCGGTAAATTGGATTGCCTGCTTTACTAAGAATCCAATTATTTAGCGTTGGCTTCTCTTTTTCCGGATCATTAGCATCCTTCACTAATCTATATCCCCACTCAATGGACCATTTATCATAAGGTCCTACAGCTGCATAAAATCCAGCGCCTTTGTCTTGAGGTTGAGCCACATAATTAAAACGGGCATAATCCATAATAGAAGGAGCCACGCCCATTCTTTGAACGAAACCTGGTGCACGAAGTGAATCTACCGAGTAAGCAGAGCTTGAACCCATATTATGTGGTAATCCCAGTGTATGACCTACCTCATGAGCGGCAACGAAGCGAATTAATTCACCCATTAATTCTTGCTTAAATTTAGGGGTTCTTGCCTCTGGATTAGCTGCTGCGGTTTGGATGAAGAACCAGTTTCTTAGTAAGTTCATCACATTATGGTACCATAAGATATCAGATTCAATGATTTCGCCTGATCTTGGGTCATGGACATGGGGTCCAACGGCATTTTGAATATCAGTAGTAATATATCTGATGACAGAATAGCGAACATCTTCTGGAGACCATTCAGGGTCTTCTTCCGGGGTTGGCGGGTCTTTGGCAATAATTGCATTTTTGAAACCTGCTGTTTCAAAAGCAGCCTGCCAGTCTTCAATTCCTTTTTTAAGGAAAGGACGCCATTCCATGGGTGTACCCGGATCGATATAATAAACAATAGGTTTAACTGGTTCAACCAATTCTCCTCTGAAATAAGCAGCGGGATCTTTAGGTTCCAATCTCCAACGGGTAATTAAGGTTTGATTCGCTGCTTTCTGCTCATCAAGGCCGTAGTTCGTCCTGGTAAGTGAAAAATAGCCTACGCGTTCATCTAAAAATCTTGGCTGCCAAATCTTTTCAGGCAACAAGATAAATGATTGATTCATTTCAATGCTGAGCGTATTAGTCAATTGATTATCAGGTATGTTAGTACCAGTAAAAGTAAGTACGTGCCTTACTTCTGTATTTTGAGGATAACTTTTCATACTTGTTACGTAAGATCTCTTAGCATCTAACGCCTGTATTTCAAAAGTTCTTTTTTCAGCTTTAGTAAGTGGACCTATCATGGGAATGTCAGATGTAAACAAACCAGTAGCGTCGAAAACAACGGCACTGGAATCTTTTGACATCGTAGCAAGATCAAAAACCATGATAATTGGCTCAAAATTATTTCGTTGAACCGCTTTTGCTACAGGTAGAGAAGGATCTGCAATGGCGTCGTAAGTTACGGATTTCAATAAAACTTTGTCGTCTTGCATATACCATCTAACGATTTGCTGAGGTCTGGAACGCATTCCGGCACCACCGAAATTAAGTCCCTTTACATGCCCCGAAATTACGCTGGCAACAAGAATATCCCTGCCTAAGATCACTTTTGGAACCTCAAAAAAGTATTTTTGCCCCACTCTGTGAATGGTAAACAGTCCGGCGTCAGTAACAGCGTCCGCTGGAATTATATCGGAAAATGATTTTGCCTTAGCCGGTTTTTTTGCTGCAGCAGCTGGATCCTTCGAGGGATCTTCTTGTGCCTGGACCTGTATGAATAACAAACAAAGTCCAAGCGTAATGATAAATTTGTGCATAAGTAGATTAGTTTCAAATCAATAATTCAGTTCAAAAATTTATTCTTTCAAAAGAACCTTTTCCTCCAATTTAGGCATTGGATTATTTAGTTTAAGTTGTTCTCCAAGTTGGTGAGAAGCTGCAAAGGAAGTAATGGTGGAATTTAACATATCACTTGCCGTGGTAGGACTATTTGGCAACAAAATAAGGTTGCTATTTACCTTTTCACTTAAAGATTGCAGCGTGTCATAATGTTGTGTCACTACAATTAATGCCGAAGCTTCCTGAGAATTGATTCCCACTTTATTTAAAAGATGGACAGATTCTTCTAAACCTCTGGCAATTTCCCGGCGTTGATCGGCAATACCTTGGCCATGTAATCGTTTACTTTCAGCATCAGCTCTTGCCTTGGCAACTATTTTAACACGCTCTGATTCTCCTTCATATTCCGCAGCAATTTTCTCCCTTTCCGCGGCATTGATTCTATTCATGGCATTTTTAACGGCATGATCAGGGTCTATATCTGTAACCAAGGCTTTAACTATACCATAACCGTAGGTATTCATGGCTTCTTCGAGTTCTCTTCGGATAGCAACAGCAATATCATCTTTCCTTTCAAAAACATCATCCAGTCTTAATTTTGGTACTTCAGCACGAATGGTATCAAACACATAAGCTGTAATCTGTTCTGTAGGATTATCCAGCTTGTAAAATGCATCGTATGCCTTTTCTTCCAAGACTTTAAACTGCACGGATACTTTGATTTTTACAAATACATTGTCTTTTGTTTTTGTTTCAACATTTACATCCAGCTGTTGGATTTTCAAAGAAATTTTTCCGGAAATTTTATCCACTCCTGGAATTTTAAAATGTAATCCTGGCTTTCTAATGCTGTGGAATTTACCAAATCTTTCCAGTATGGCTACCGTCTGTTGTTTGATGGTAAACATGCCAGACATGAATACAAAAATACCCAACAAAACCAATAAATAATTTGCAACAATCCAATCCATGATTTTAATATTTAAAGAGATTTAATTTCACTATTTAATTTACTCAGCACCTCCTTTGCATCACCAAACAACATTTTAGTTCTGTCGTGAAAAAACAAAGGATTTTCAATGCCAGCGTAACCAGACCGCATACTTCTTTTCAAAACAATAACCGATTTGGCGTTCCATACTTTTAATACAGGCATACCATAAATGGGACTTCCCGGATCATTTTCTGCCGCTGGATTTACTACGTCATTTGCACCTACAATGATGGCAACATCTGCGGAACTGAGAGCACTGTTTGCTTCGTCAAGGTCTAACAATTTTGGATAAGGTACATCAGCTTCTGCTAAAAGTACGTTCATGTGACCAGGCATTCTTCCAGCAACAGGATGAATAGCGTATTTAACATCAACCCCATTAGCTGAAAGCTGATCATCAATTTCTTTACAAACTTTTTGCGCCTGAGCAACAGCTAATCCATAGCCAGGTACAATGATAACAGATTGAGAATAATAGAGTTGTATAGAAGCGTCATTTAAAGAAATTTCCTTTACTGCGCCACCCGTTGCGGTTGCACCAACCGCTGAAGTTCCACCGAAACCACCAATTAAAACATTCCAGATGGAACGGTTCATTGCATTACACATCATTACCGTCAAAATAGTACCGGATGCACCCACCAAAATACCACCAACAACCATAAACTGACTATCGAACAGGATACCTGCTGCGGCACCAGAAAGTCCAGAAAGTGAGTTGAGCAGTGAAATAACGACAGGCATATCGGCTCCACCAATGGGGGCTACGAAACTAACGCCATAAATCAATGAAATAACAAGGAAAATAATCGCGGCCTCCATTCCTATGGCTTCTCCTTGCATTAAGATATAGGCACCTAATCCAATAAGACCGACAAGCATTATCATATTGATAACGCTATGTTTAGGTAAGGTTACCTTTTTGTCGTCAACAAGATCTTCTAATTTTGCGTAGGCAAAAATACTTCCTGTAAAAGCGACACCACCAATAAATAAGGTTAACAAGACGGTTAAAAAGCCAAGGGTATCTACGACCTTGGTGCCATCATAATAATGCAATACATCAGCTAAACCCAATACAACAGCACAGGCGCCACCTAATCCGTTGAAAACGGAAACCATTTGAGGCATAGACGTCATTGCCACTTTTATCGCTGAATAATATCCAATAATGGTACCAACGACTAGTGCTGCAAAAATCCACGCATAATTATTTGGAACATTACCTTCCAAGGGCATGATTAAAGCAGCGATAATGGCCAGGGTCATACCAACTCCGGCATATATATTTCCTTTTCTTGCTGTATCTGGTGAACTCATTAATCGAAGTCCCCATATAAAGCCAATGGAACCCAAAAGGAAAAAAATCTCTATTATAAAAGTAAGTAGCATAGTATTATTTCTTTTTCTTTTTAAACATTTCAAGCATTCTGTCTGTGACCACAAACCCTCCCGCTGCATTAATCATACCTAATATAATTCCAGCAAATCCCAGAGAAAGGGTTAGGTAATCTGTTGGATCAGTTAAACGAACCAATAAGATAGCCCCTATCACAACCACGCCACTGATGGCATTGGAACCGGACATTAAAGGGGTGTGCAAAACGGTTGGAACTTTTGCTATAATCTCAAATCCCAATAAAACGGTAAAAGCTAATAAATATATTATCAGCAAGTTATCTAAAAAAAAGCCATAAAAATTTTCCATAAAAAATCGTTATTTTATAAAATTAAACGAATAACTCAGGGGTTATACAAGCACCTTTAATGATTTCGTTATTGAAATCAGCATGTAAATTTCCTTCCTTAACCATAGTTTTTAAGAAATTCAACACATTATTACTGTATAGGAAACTTGCGTCCTGAGGCATTTGTGCAGGCAACTGAGAGTTTCCAATAATGGTTACACCATTTACAACTATCGTTTCATTGTCTTTTGAAAGCTCGCAATTGCCACCGGTAGAAGACGCGAGATCAATGATAACAGAACCTGCTCTCATTTGATTTACCGTTTCTTTTTCTAGTAAAATAGGTGCTTTTCTACCTCTTACCTGAGCTGTGGTAATAATAATATCTGATTTCACTGCCCTGGCCTGTACTTCAGCTCTCTGACGCGCGAGGAACTCTTCCGTTTGCTCTACTGCATATCCACCTGCAGTTTTGTCATCTTTTGCTCCTTCAACCTCAATAAACTTACCTCCTAAACTTTGTACCTCTTCTTTTACAGCCATTCTGGTGTCGAATACCTCAACAATGGCACCTAAACGTTTTGCTGTGGCAATAGCTTGCAATCCCGCAACTCCAGCGCCTAAAATCAAAACTTTAGATGGTTTTATACTTCCCGCAGCGGTAATCAACATGGGTAAATACCGGGGAAGTTTTGCTGCAGCCACCAACACCGCCTGATAGCCTGCAATGGAGGCCATAGAAGACAAAACATCCATTGATTGAGCCAGCGTAGTTCTGGGTATCATATCCATACTAAATGCCTTCTTTCCCTCCTTTAACAAGTTCGGAACAACCTCTGCATCAGCAAATGGGGCAAATTGCGATATCATTATGGCATTTTGATTGACCAACTTCCATTCTTCCTGCAATAATGGATTGAATGTAACGATAATGTCTGCTTGTTTCAAGACCTCATCACGGCTCAATACGGTTGCACCAACATAATCATTATCAGAAAAAAAGGACTCATCACCAGCACCCGCTTCCATAATCACAGAAACGCCTAATGCAGACAATTTAGAAAGAGTGTCGGGCACAATAGCTACCCGGGGATCTCTGCTCTCTTTTACTATTCCTACCTTCATTTTTAGTATTTTTCAACAAATATCAATGATAATTATCTTATTTAGTATAAAGCTACCTGCCTTATTTTCCAAGATAGACAAATATGTGGCATTTTCTGCCAACTATGCTATAAGTTTTTTAACTTATCGGTAAATTTCTCGATTACTTTGGTCACTTTAGGTTTAACAACATAAGTACAGTAAGGATTTCTGTCACCCACTTTTTGGAAATAGTTGTTATGTTCCCCCTCTGCCGGATAAAATTCCTGACTTTTCACTACGAAGGTCACAATCCCTAAGCCCCAAAGTGGCTTTGCTTCATTTTCTATTGAAAATTCAATGATTTCCCTTTCTTTGTCATTGGCATAAAAAATGACAGAACGATACTGAGGCCCCACGTCATTTCCTTGTTTATTTAGGGTAGTAGGGTTATGGATTTGCCAAAAAACCCGTAAAAGGTCATCTAAACTAATTATTTCCGGGTCGTATATGATTTTAACTACCTCGGCATGATTTGTTTTTCCTGAACACACCTCTCTATAAGTAGCCGTTTCTTTGGTTCCTCCAGCATAGCCAGATTGAACAGATTCGACCCCTTTAAGTATTTGAAAGGCAGCTTCAAGACACCAGAAACAGCCACCTCCCAGAATGATTTCATTCATGATAATTATTGAAATAAGTGATTTGAATATTGTGCCAATTTTTCAAAAAAGAGGGACATTCCCGCTTTCATATCTTCATCTAAATGGTAGTATATATTATTAGAAAAATAACTTTTTAAGTCAAAACCGGTGGGTGAATCAGGTAAGAGCAAGAGTAGCTCGGGTATAGCTGCTAATCCGGCACTTAGGGCACTATTAAAATCGTTTTCGAAAATTTCACCTGCTTTACCGTTACTTACCCAGGCAGCAAATACGAAGGGGAGAGAAGTATGTTCTCGCCAGGCTTCGCCTAAGTCATAAAAGTAGGGGTATTTTTCATGTAAACCCATGGTTCTATCCCCAATGATAAGGAGCCCGGTGTTTTCAGAAACATGATTTTCAAATCCTGGTTCACCTGTTACGAAATGAAGTTTTTGCTGCCACAACTCTTTTAATAAAATTTGAACAAGGAGGACAGATGTTCGAGAATGGAAATCAAGAATTAATGTATCTAGTTGATCTATAGGTTTATAGGAAAAAATACCAACTGTTTTTACTTTGTTTTGAGCACCAATACAATAATTTGAAAATAAAGTGGCATTAGGTATTTGAGGAATTACCGCGGTGGGAATAAGCGCTAAATCCACCTCCCCATGAATCATTTTACTGGCACAGGCAGAAGGGATATCCAGCATTAGATTAATTTTTCCCGCCAATTGACTGTTCAATAAACCATATAACAGAGGTTTTGTGTTTAAATAGCTTACCGCTGCAATATTAAATTTCTCTGTTATTTGATTAGGAGGGAAAGCCATCGTCGGTATTTAAATGGCTTATATCGTTCATTAAAATAGAATTAAAGCCATTATGATCTTTTAAAAATTGGTATAAACCGGTGTTTTTATGGCTAAATTTTTCCATTTCCGATACAGGGAGACCAAAAAAATAGGTCATCATACATCGCATCGCTCTTCCATGACTACAAATTAAAATATTGGATTCATGCCTGTTTTCAAGCCACTGCATAAAAACGAGCATTCTTTCTGCTAGTTCCGCGGCACTCTCCCCATTTTCAAGCCTTGTTTCATAACGTCCACTTTGCCAGTCGGTTATAGCTTCTTTGTAGGGTTGTTCCATCCAGGTTGCATACGATTTCCCCTCGTGAATACCCCAGTTCATTTCGTTGATTTCAGGTAATTGCACCCAGGGTATGCCTTTGTCGATAAATGATTTAACCGTTTGGTGCGTCCTTTGAAGGGTCGATGTTACCACCAATTCAAAGGGAATTTCCTGGTATTTTTGAAAAAATGCTTTCGCTTGTTCTTCCCCTTTCTGATTTAATGTTCCGTCAATACCAGAACCTTGAACAATGGCAAGACGATTATTCTCTGTTTCTCCGTGACGAAGTATATAAATATTTTTATTCATTTATTGATTATTAACAACGGGTAAAGAGACATAACTATTTATGACTTCATCTTCCTTGAAGGTTTCGTTAGTGTAATCATGTAGGACATTATAAAGGGTATCTCGTTCTAAAGGATGTTTGCCGACCGCTTTTATCAAATTCACCAAATCGCGAGTACTCAGAGAAGGGGTTTGCTCCTCTGAGCCCGCCATACTGTATATTTTTGTGGTATCATCAATGGTTCCATCAATATCATCGACGCCAAATGAGAGCGATAATTGGGCCATATTCCTACCAATCATGGGCCAATAAGCCTTGATATGGTCAAAATTATCGAGATAGATGCGACTCACTGCATAATTTCGAAGGTCATCCAACGCGCTAACTTCTTTCAGGTGAGACAATTGATTATCCTTATTTCTAAATTTCAGTGGAATAAATGTTTGAAATCCGCCTGTCATATCTTGTAAATTCCTTAATTTTTCAAGATGATCTATTCTATGAAAATAGGATTCGATGTGACCATAAAGCATGGTAGCATTTGATTTTTTACCCAGGCCATGCCATATTTCATGAATCCTCAACCATTCTTCACCAGAACATTTTCCGCCCGCGATTTGATCTCTAATATCAGGGTGAAAAATTTCAGCACCCCCACCTGGCATAGAATCCAGACCTGCCTCCAGCATGAGCGCCATGCCCTCTTCGTAGCTGATTTTTTCTTTTTTGAAAATGTAATGGTATTCGACAGGAGTCAAAGCCTTTATATGTAACTCCGGGCGATGTTTTTTTATCGTTTTAAATAATTCAGCATAGAATGAAACATCATATTTTGGAAGAACCCCTCCAACAATATGAACCTCGGTAACAGGTTCCTGATCATACTTGCGGACAATATCCATCATTTCATCGAGGGTATATTCCCAACCGTCCTTTCTCTCTTTTATTAATCGGGAATAGGAGCAAAAAGTGCAGGTATAAATACATACATTGGTAGGTTCAATATGGAAATTCCTATTAAAATAAGTATTCTTGCCATTTTTCTCCTCCCGAACAAAATTGGCTAAGGTTCCTAAGTAACCAAGAGAGGCATGTTCAAAAAGATATAATCCTTCTTCCGGCGTAATCCTTTTTTTGTCAAAAACTTTTTTCGCAATATCAGCTAAATGTACATCCTTGTTATTTAGGCAAACTTGCTTAGAATCGTTTTCCATAGAACGGTATTTTTATCTTAAACGCAAAAGATCAAAAGTCGTTCAAAACAAACAACTAGAAAATGGTAAGAATAGGATAAAAATTACCTAGCCAATATTTTTGCTGCTATAAGATCGCCAATTTCGGAACATTTACAAACATGGGGTAATTGCAATTCTGCCGTGCCGTAACCACTTTCCAATAGGTTTTTCACACTTTCTCTGATAACATCCGCCTCTGTATGCAGATTAAATGAATCTAACATCATAGCTGCAGATAAAATAGTAGCCATAGGGTTCGCGATATCTAAACCTGTGGCTTGAGGATAAGAACCGTGAATGGGTTCGTACAACGATGTTTTTGCACCGACCGAGGCGGAAGGTAATAAGCCCATAGAACCCGTAATAACACTTGCTTCATCACTTAGAATATCACCGAACATATTTTCAGTGAGCATTACATCAAATTGGGCGGGAAACTGGATGATTTGCATTGCAGCATTATCTACGAAGAGAAAATCGAGTTCAACATCGGGATATTGGGCTGAAATACGCTTGACCTCATCGCGCCAAAGTCTTGACGTTTCCAACACGTTAGCTTTATCAACCAGCGTTACTTTTTTTCTTCTGAGTCTGGCAGCATCAAAGGCCAAGAGGGTAATCCTGGCGATTTCCTCTCTGGAATAAACGCAGTGGTCGTAGGCCGTATCATCCTTTCTACCTTTTTCTCCAAAGTAAATGCCCCCGGTCAATTCACGATAAATAACAAAATCTACCCCTTTAATTTTTTCTTCCTTTAATGGAGACAAAGACAAAAGCGTTGGATAGGTGGTGACGGGCCTTACATTGGCAAATAAACCTAAACTTTTCCTAAGACGAAGTAAGCCCTGTTCTGGTCTTACGGGAGCACTGGGATCGTTGTCATACTTAGGATCACCAATGGCACCAAAAAGCACTGCATCACTTTGTAAACAAATGTCAAGGGTTTCCTCGGGAAGGGGATTTCCGGTTTTATCAATGGCAATGGCGCCAACCAAAGCAAATTGAGTATGGAACTTATGATTAAATTTTGTTTCAATGGCAGACAATACCTTTAAGGCTTGCTCAATGACTTCCGGGCCAATGCCATCGCCCGATAGAACGGCTATATTCTTTTCCATAGTTATTTTATTGGATTAAAAGGGTAGCGGTTGTTTTCTTCAAAGGTGCTTATGATAGTTTTTTGACTCAACAGAAAGTCAATATCATCATACCCGTTTAAAAGACATATTTTTTTATAAGGATCCATTTCAAAATATTCCACTTCTGAACTATTTGAAATGGAAATAGATTGGTTTTCAAGATTTATTTCAAGTCCGGCATTGGGGTCATTTTCAATTGCCTCAAATATTTTGTTTAAAAAACTATCGGATACCGTAACGGGAAGGAGGCCGTTATTTAATGCATTTCCTTTAAAAATATCAGCAAAAAAACTGGACACCACCGCTTTGAATCCATAATCAGCAATAGCCCATGCAGCGTGTTCACGGCTGGATCCACAACCAAAATTTCTCCCTGCAACGAGAATGGCACCTTTATAAATTGGATTATTTAGAACAAAATCAGATTTTTGACTACCATCGGGATGGTACCGCCAGTCTCTGAATAAATTATCTCCAAAGCCCTCTCGCGTAGTTGCTTTTAGAAACCTGGCGGGAATAATCTGGTCAGTATCGATATCCTCATTCGGAAGAGGAACGGCGGAAGATTGTAGTAAAGTAAATTTTTCCATGAGTAAAATTAGGCTGGTTTAATCGAGGCTTACGTCAATAATTTTGCCATTAATCGCAGCGGCTGCGGCCATTAATGGACTGGTTAAAATAGTGCGCGCACCTGGTCCCTGTCGTCCTTCAAAATTTCGATTAGAGGTAGAAACACAATATTCATTTGCTGGAATTTTGTCTTCATTCATACCAAGGCAGGCAGAACAGCCAGGTTCTCTGAAATCAAAACCAGCCGCTTTAAAAATATGGTCAAGACCTTCCAAAATAACTTGTGCTTCAACCTGTTTTGAGCCTGGAACAATCATAGCTTTTACATGAGGCGCTTTTTGTTTTCCCTTCACATAATCGGCTACCAATCGCAAATCTTCCATCCTTGAGTTGGTACAGCTACCAATAAAAACATGTTGAATTTCTTTACCCAAAAGGGATTCCCCAGCATGTAAACCCATGTAGGATAATGACTTATCGAAACTATTTCTGTTGGCTGGATCTATAGGTTCTGGAATTAACTGTCTAACACCCATACCCATACCAGGATTAGTTCCATAGGTAACCATGGGCATGATATCGCTTGCCTGGAAAGTAAATTCTACATCAAAGGAGGCATCCTCATCAGTAGGCAGGGTTTTCCAATAGCTTACGGCCTGGTCAAAAGCGGCCTCTTTGGGGGCGTATTTTTTACCATTTACATAGTCAAAAGTTTTTTCATCAGGGGCAATGAGGCCACCTTTTGCTCCCATTTCAATGCTCATATTACAGATAGTCATCCTTCCCTCCATAGAGAGATTTCGGATAGTACTTCCTGCATATTCAACAAAATAACCTGTTCCACCGCTGGTGGTAAGTTTTGAAATAATATATAAAATAACATCTTTTGCCGTTACGCCCTGGTGAAGCGTACCTTCCACATTGATGCGCATTTGTTTTGGCTTCAGTTGTAAAAGACATTGAGAAGCAAGCACTTGTTCTACCTGGCTGGTTCCGATGCCAAAGGCTATACAGCCAAATGCACCGTGCGTGGAAGTGTGAGAATCACCGCACACAATGGTCATTCCTGGTTGAGTTATACCCAATTCTGGTCCTATTACGTGCACAATACCTTGAAACGGGTGACCTAAACCATAAAGAGAAACGCCATATTTATGGCAGTTCTCAATCAATTTATCTACCTGAAACTTAGAAAGTGGTTCGCTGATAGGTAAATGTTGATTTACGGTAGGGACATTGTGATCGGCAGTGGCAATCGTCTGAGCCGTCCTGAAAACAGGTATGTTTCTGGAGGCCAGGCCGTCAAAAGCCTGAGGGCTGGTAACTTCGTGTATAAAATGACGATCGATATATAATACCGCTGTTCCACCTTCTACGGTATTTACTACGTGATTATCCCAGATTTTATCAAACAGGGTTTTAGCCATGATAGAACGTTTTTTATTTAAACAGGTGAATTTACTCTTACTTTTGCTATTAATTTTTCCAAATCTTCGTTTATCACCTCTTTTTGAGCGTCGGCAACAGACAAAAATAAGGAATATACCAAATCCAGTTCATCTTTCGTCAAGTCAAACCCAATTTGTTTGAATCGATAGGCAATAGCCGCCCTGCCGCTTCTTGCCGTGAGAACAATTTTTGAAGTATCTACACCAACATCACGAGGATCCATGATTTCATAAGTGTCTCTTTGTTTTATAACGCCATCCTGGTGAATGCCCGAAGAATGGGCAAAAGCATTATCACCCACAATGGCTTTATTGGGTTGCACGGGCATACCCATTCTGTCCCTAACCAGATGACTAATTGGATTCAATAATTTTGTTTCAATACCCGTAATCAGATTGAGATAGGGGTGTTGTTTCATAATCATAACTACCTCTTCCAGTGCAGTATTCCCTGCTCTTTCACCAATACCATTAATAGTACATTCTATTTGTCTGGCGCCATTTAAAACGCCTGCTATGGAATTAGCTGTAGCCAAGCCCAGATCATTATGACAATGAGTGGAAAGTATGGCTTTTTCAATGCCGGGAACATTATCGCGGAGGTAGGCTATTTTTTGACCATACTCCTCAGGAAGACAATATCCCGTGGTATCGGGGATATTTAAAACGGTGGCTCCAGCTTTTAAAACAGCTTCAATTACCTCTGCTAAAAAAACATTATCCGTTCTTCCGGCATCTTCTGCATAAAATTCTACGTCCTCAACAAAGGTTTTCGCATATTTTACCGCCGATACCGCTCTTTCAATTATTTTTTCTCTTGTGGTATTAAATTTATGGATAATATGAGAGTCGGAAGTTCCAATCCCTGTGTGTATCCTCGGTCTTTTTGCATATTTTAGAGATTCTGCAGCTACTTTGATATCTTTTTCAACCGCGCGGGTAAGTCCACAAACTATCGGGTAGGAAACAGCTTTACTAATAGCCTCTACAGAGGCAAAATCGCCAGGACTCGAAATGGGAAAGCCCGCTTCAATGACATCAACACCTAACCTTTCGAGCTCTAATGCAATATCAATTTTTTGATTTGTATTGAGTTTACAGCCGGGAACTTGTTCCCCATCCCGAAGTGTGGTATCGAAGATATATATACGATTATCCATGTGCGTAGTATTTTGTATGTTTGCAGAACGTAAATTTACCTAACCTCTTTGGCCGTTATAGGTTCAATAATCTATTTTAATACACCTTAGCAAAGAGCAAAATAACGATTAATAATTTGAAATTGTGTAAATTGTAAAAATAAATTCTACAATGCCCAAACAAAAAACAGATGATCTGGTGACGTTGATTAATTCACTGTCCAGAGCAGAAAAACGACATTTTCGCTTGTTTGTTAAACGCAATCAAAATTCAGAAGATATTTTATTCCTTCAACTATTTGATTTTCTTGAAAAAAAAGGTGAATATGACGAAGATCATATCTTAAAAAAAATAACTGAAATTAAAAAAACACAGCTTTCCAATCTAAAAGCCCATCTTTATAAACAACTTCTCACGAGCCTTAGGTTATTAAGCACAAAGAGTTCACTGGATATAAATATCAGAGAATTATTGGATTGTGCGCGAGTTTTGTACAATAAAGGTCTTTACAGACAGGCGCTTGATATGTTGGATAAAGCCAAGTTAAAAGCAAAACAAGCTGAGTTTAGTTCCTTATCACTTGAAATCCTTGAGTTTGAGAAGCATATTGAAGGACAATATATAACGAGAAGCATAGAGGGAAGAGCTGATATTATTACGAATGAAACCATCGATTTATTGAAGGTTATCAAAAATAATCATCAATTTTCAAATCTTTCCCTTCAGTTATACGGTCTTTATTTGAAAATAGGATTTGTTCGTAATTTTAAAGATTATGAAATGGTCAAACTATTTTTTAATGCCAAATTACCCAATGTACCTTATGCGGAGCTTGATTTTATGTCAAAAATTTATCACGATCAGGCGCATGTTTGGTTTTATCACATGACACAAGATTTTCCTTACTGTTATAAATATGCCTCCAGATGGGTATCTATTTTTGAAAAAAATGAAGAAATAATTCTCATTCATGGTATTTTGTATTTAAAAGGTCTTCATAACTTATTGACTGCTTTATTTAATATGTGGCAATATCATAAATACTGCGAAGTCCTGAAAAAATTATTAGTTTTTCCAGATTTTTACCAACTGGAGAAGGAAATGAATATGGAAGGTAATTACTACCTTTTTAAATATAATCATCTGATTAAAAAACATTTTTTGGAAGGTAGTTTTACCGAGGGTATTCAGATTATCCCTGAATTGATGGTGCTTATTGAGAGTGATCAGTACAATTGGGATAACCATCGAATCATGGTTTTTTATTACAGAATTGCCTGTTTATATTTTGGAGCTGGTGAAAATAAAAATGCCATTACTTATTTAAATCTTATTTTAAATGAGAAAAATTCTGATTATAGAACCGACATACAGATTTATGCCCGTATTTTAAGT
>JAIYCH010000152.1 GCA_027488135.1 Saprospiraceae bacterium
CAAGTAATGGCAGTCAATACCCAGAATGTAAGATTTGTTAATATTTTTTTCATGTAGAAAGTTAAAGGTCGATTAATTTTTTGTGATTTTCCAATATCCCATTTTTTTGTCCCGGTAAATCCAAGTAAAATAAATGTCTTCAGGAAAATTTGAAATATACAGTTAATTTTTATTTAAAAATGTAAGTTTTAAATTCAAAATAATAAAATGTTATAAAATAGATGGTACATTTCAAAAATTTCAGCTTAAAAATCACCTCCTTTATCAAAAGCTAATTGAACACTTTTTTTAGCACCTGTTTACCTACTAATTGTCCTTGTTTTTGTCCATTTTCAATGGCATCCATAAAGTGAATACCTCCATAAAATCTGGAAATGCCTGCCTCTACTGCCGCTTGTTCAAAAGAAGAATAAGTTCTGGCCTTTAGTCCAAAGCGTACTTCCACCGTATCTGTATATTTAAACCGATTGCCAAAGAAATGAGTGAGAATGACAGCTGAAACGGAAGAAATGGTCGAATGTCCACTCAAATATTCAGGAAAAGGAGGTGTTTGTAGAAAAGGCGTCCATTTTGGATCCAAATATTTCCTTATGGCTGTCTCAGGTCTTATTCGGTTACTCCGATATTTTTCGTCCCAACAACTCTGGAAGCCATCCATTAATCCAATGGCCAAAATGGTATTCACCTCAACGGCTTTTGAAAAAGAAACTTTTGCTTCAACACAAGCAATATTGGCTATTCCCATCCAATGGGCACCAGGAGAAATTTTTTTCATGCCCACTAGTAAATGTCCATTGTCAAACAGCGCGAAAGGATTGCAATCCCAAAATGCGGCAATTTCCTTTTGTTCCTGACTTAAAGAAAGATTTTTTATCTCCGCCATTAAAGTATAAAATGGCGCTTTTTTATCTGCTGAAAATGGAATGGGTGGCTCGGGTTTAAATTGATCCGATGTCTCTAATGTGAACGACCTAATGGTATTAAAATGAGGCTCAACTGGCGGAAAATATCCAGGCGGTGTAGGATACCAGGTTCCCTCTATATTTCGAGGCGTATAACGGGGTAAAGCACTTATTTTATTATACCTGTCTGCCTTTGCATATTTTAAAATCTGAACACTTACTGTTTTGGCAAAATCAAGGGATTGTTTCATTATTTCCGCTGAAACACCCTTATTCAACAAAGAATCAATCCATTTTTGTTCCAATTCACCCATTAATTTTCCCGAAGGCTGAAGTACTTTTGCCGTTTCATAAACTGCCAACAGCGCAGCTATGTCCTTATTTATTTCAGCCGTTACCGCTGGTCTTTTAATCTCTGGAAATTCATTTAACTTTCCTTTTAATGATATAAAAGCAGGATCATTAAGTGCCACCACTTCATAAGCAGCTAAGCAGGAATAGGAAAAAAAACGTGCTGCCAGAGGTGGATTTGTAATGTCATGTATCATCACATCGGTCATCTGTTGAATCACCATCTCCATATCTGAAGGTTGAAGGACCGGAACAAATGCTTCTTTTTTAGCGCACGAAAACCACAAGAAAAAAGAACACAGGACAAATAGCTTTTTCATTCCTTTAGATTATAGGATACCAGGTTATTAGGATACATGCCAAAATACCAGGTATTTCCAAAATTCAGGGCACTTCGACAGTCTCCCTTTAATTTTAACCCTGTTTGATATTGAGGTATCATCTTAAAATCACCCTTTCCATTACCTTTTAATAACAAACCATAATTAGCATCATTTCTACCAAACTTTAATCTGGATTGATATTGATTTCCTCCTAAAAATAAATCTTTATGGCCGTCTTTGTTAAAGTCTAAGGAAGAAATAACAAAAACTGGAGAAGACTGGACTTCAATGGGTAATGTTACAGATTCAAATTTATTTGATTTACCAAGTAAAAAGGCCATCGTTTTTAATTCTGTTGCTTTTAAAACAGAGACACCCTTCATTTCAATTGGAGTAAATATTTCGTCGATAGTGGCATTGGCATAACTTTTATAGTCAGGAAAACGAGTTCGAAGCATACTTACCTGGTCCAACATTTCATCTCTGGTAACAAAAGGATAGCTCTTTCCCTGCATGAAAAAACATAAAACAGGATCAACGGAACCATTTTCGTCAAAATCTTTATGATAAAGGGTAACAGGTTCTTTCTCGCTGGCTTTCATTTGCGTATTCAATCCTTGATTTCCTAACACAATATCTGGTTTTCCATCGGCATTTAAATCTTCAACCAGTAATTCATTCCATAATCCAACCTGCATTCCATCAAAATATACCGTCGAAATATCTTTCCATGAACCCTTTTGCTTACCTAAAATGGTGATAGGCATAAATTCACCTACCAATATCAACTCAACCTGCCCGTCACCGTCTAAATCTACCCATTCAGCGTCAGAAACCATGCCTGTATTTAAAAGGGCAGTAAAAAGAGTAGCTGTCTGATTCGTAAATTTTCCTTTGCCATTATTTATTAAAATGTGACTAGCTGTTGATTCCGGATATCGCCCGGGAATTACCCGACTACCAACAAATAAATCAAGGCTTCCATCGCCATTGATATCAGCGGCCCGTACACAACTTTTTGACGCTTTTGTACCTGTCAAATTTTGCTTATCCTTTTTAAAATTTCCTTTTCCGTCATTTATATATAACCTATCCGTTAAAAAAGGATCCCCAGGTGAAAAATTGCCGTACCCTCCACTGCTCACATATAAATCTAAATAGCCATCTCCATTGGCGTCAAAAAACAGGGCATCTACATCACAAAAACCCAAATCTGATTCAAAAACTTTTTGAGTCAGTACTTTAAAATTTCCTGCTTTATTTTGTACATATAATTTCCCCGAACGTCCTTCATCTCCCCCAACATAGAGGTCTTCCAGTCCATCCCCGTTTATATCTCCTTTGGCCATGCAAGGACCCACAGCAGACAACTGATTGGTTAACAATGGTTGTCTTTTAAAATCGTTAAATGATACCGTTGATGCTGGTAAATTAATGGTAGAATTAACTTGTGTAAAAACAGGATTTGACATTACGACTTTAGGATTGCTTTTGAAAACAGCATCCTTTTCTGATACCGTAAGCAGCTGATTTCCATTAATTTGATTCAATACCTGCATCTTTCCACTTAACCAAACAACTTTGACACTATCAATAATTGCCTTTTCACCTAATCCAAAATGCACGATAGGTGAAACGCTCGACTGATAACCCCTAGTTGGCATTTGCTCGGCATATTGTATTTTACCCTGTTGATAAATGGATACCTTAGCCCCCAGACCATTCTTGTTCAAGCCTTCCCCTATCAATTTTATTTTTAAAAACTGTTTGTTTTGATTATCCGTGTTGTTGCGATAAATCGAAGCTGGTGCATTTATGTTATTGACAATTAAGTCGAGATCGCCATCATTATCGAGATCAGAATAAGCGGCACCATTACTATTTAAGGGTTGATCTATTCCCCATTCCTTTGATTTATTTTGAAAAGAAAGTTGGCCATCATTTTTAAAAATATAGTTGGTTACATTGGAGGAGGGAATCTTTTGGACTAATTCCAAAATATTTTGTCTTTGTATATTTCCCTGATTATTTTGAATATAGTCGCCCATATATTTAAGAAAATCAAGATTGGTATAATCCCTTAAATAGCCATTTGAAACGAATAAATCTTTACATCCATCATTATCAAAATCCGCAAAGAGCGGAGCCCAGCTCCAGTCCGTATTTGAAATACCTGCTAACTGCCCCATTTCAGAAAAGGCTGTTTTACCATTCATAACACCCTGGTTCACATGCAACATATTTCTCATATATTGATAACCAAATCCTACTTTAACATTAAAGTCAAATTTTTCATAATTATCGGGAGCCATCAATAATTTTTGCCTTTCATTGGTTTCTGGTAACATATCGAGGGTAAAAACATCCATTAAACCGTCATTATTAATATCGGCGGCATCACTTCCCATGGAAAAATGAGAAGTATGCCCCATCATTTCCTTAATTTCATTTTTAAATCCACCTTTTTGGTTATTTACATATAAAAAATCAGGAATAGCATAATCATTGGAAACATAAATATCAAGCCATCCATCGGCATTATAGTCTGCTATGGCAGCACCTAATCCGTACGATAAGGCGGCACTTTGAATTCCTGCCTGCGACGTGATATCTTTAAATAAAGGCTGATTATTCACCCCTTTATCCTGTCTAAACAATCTGACCCCATTATTAGGATCTTCTGTTTTGAGAATGTCAGCCGTTGAAGCTTCATCCAGAACAGGCAGGGACTGCGGATTATGATTTAACAGGAACATGTCCAGATCTCCATCATTATCATAGTCAAAAAAGGAAGCCTGCGTGCTGGTTCCAAAACTATTTAATCCATAAACCGCTGCCATTTCCATAAAAGAAACTTCCCCTGAAGAAGAAGGCCCTTGATTGACAAACAACTGATTAGCTCTTTTTTTAGGGGAAAGATTTCCAGAATAACAGACATAAATATCGAGCCACCCATCGCCATTGATATCCACCATGGTTGTTCCCGTTTTCCATGGGCCTTCCCTACCAGAAACACCAGCAGAAAGGGTAATATCCTGAAATTTCAAATTTCCTTTATTCAAATAAAGCTTATTGCTTTGCATATTACTGGTAAAATAAAGGTCATCGAGACCATCATTATTAACATCGCCGACGGCTACGCCTCCTCCGTTATAAAAATATTCATACATTAAGACATTGGTATTCAGACCTTCTTGAATCACATTTTGAAAGTCTATTCCAGATCCATCTGGCGCAATGGATGTGAAAAGTTTATTTTCTTCAACGACCTGTTTAGGATCCTTAGAGCAGTTAAACAGAGAGAAAAAAAGGAGTATAAAAAGGGGAAGCTTATTTTTCATGAGGCAAATTCGTTCAAAACAGAAAAAGGATAAATAATACACAAAATAGTGTAAATATTAGGTAAAAAGAAGGGACACAACGACGATTGGCGATGTGTCCCTTAAAAAATTCAAGTAGTCAGACTAATCTGAATAATTAATATCCAGGATTTTGAACTAACTTATTGTTTCTATTCATTTCATCTCTATGTATAGGCAGGTAGTACATTTTGTCCAACCAGGCTCTGTTTTCCTTACCCGGATCAATTTCAAACACCTTGTAAGTGTAGGAAAAAGCGTTAGGATCAAAGCGATAAGGATTTGGAATGGTCGCCCCAGCTTTTGCTACGCCGGTAACATTTATACCATTGGCCTTTCTTCCAAGGGTAGTAGGCGCGATCATCCAGCGTCGGGTATCGTGATAGCGTTGCTCTTCAAGATACATTTCCAC
>JAIYCH010000148.1 GCA_027488135.1 Saprospiraceae bacterium
ATGGCTGCAGCAAAATATGGACAAAGGGTGGTGGTATTGGTTGATGAATATGACAAGCCTATGCTAGATAACCTAAATGAACCATTGGTGGCTGTTGAAATAAGAGATTCACTTAAAGGTCTTTACGGTGTTTTAAAAGAACAAGATGCCAATTTGCAGTTTGTATTCATGACAGGGGTAACCAAATTCTCAAAAGTAAATCTGTTCAGTGGGTTGAACCAGCTTTCGGATATTACGATTGACGATCAGTTCTCTTCTATTTGTGGATATACGGACAATGACCTTGAAAAATATTTCAGTGAACACCTGTCAGGGAGTAACCCAGAAGAGGTAAGAAACTGGTATAATGGCTATAACTGGACAGGTTCGGAATCCGTTTACAATCCCTACGATATTTTATTATTTTTAAGCAAAAAATTCAGTTTTCAAAATTACTGGTTTGAAACGGGCACACCTACTTTTCTCATTGAACTATTTAGGAAACATCAGTATTTTTTACCCAATTTAGAGAATATTCAAGTAACTCGCGAGGTTTTGGGTGCTTTTGACGTTGACTATATTGACCCTATAGCCCTCCTTTTTCAAAGTGGCTATCTTACCATCAAAGATACCTACATAGACGACCAGGAGCAAATATTTAATTTGAAAATCCCCAATAGGGAGGTAAGACAAGCCCTAAATAGCCAATTTATTAGTGGATACGCAGGATTAACATCCCTTAAGCTAGATTCAAGGCTTCAAATGAAGAAGGAGTTATCATTGGGTGATGTAGCTTCTTTAATCAAAACAATAAAAGGTTTATTTGCGGGTATTCCCTGGCGTAATTTCACCAATAACGACCTGGCTAATTTCGAAGGGTTCTACGCCTCGGTCTTGTATGCCTTTTTCGCCTCAATCAATGCACAGGTAATCCCTGAAGATATTACCAATCATGGTCAAGCCGATATGACCGTTATCTTTAGGAATCATATTTATGTGATAGAAATAAAGGTGGTGGACAATCTGCCTGAAGGAAATAATCAAGCCCTTCAGCAAATTATCCAAAGGAATTATGCGGAGAAATACAGGAACAGGGAGGGGATGACCGTTCATGAGGTAG
The DNA here is from genome assembly GCA_027488135.1 of Saprospiraceae bacterium. GTDB lineage: Bacteria > Bacteroidota > Bacteroidia > Chitinophagales > Saprospiraceae > BJGN01. Next base: position 1,100 of record JAIYCH010000148.1, read on the forward strand.
GCCTTGTTTTCAACAAAACCGAACGCAATCTGGTACAAGCTGATTATGTAACGGATTCCATGTAATATTCGCGGCGATTAATATTCTGAATCACGGATTTTACTGATGTTGGATTTCACTGCTGTTGGAGGGGGTGTGTTTGAGGTTTGGGGAGCTTTCAGTTGGGTTTTGAATCAGGATTTTCAGGATTTCGAGGATTGGAAAGGACATCTTCGGCATGTTGGATTTTGATGACCAAGCAACGCTTTTATTTCATCCAAAATCCCGTAGGGGCGAATTGCATTCGCCCTTTCCGAGAAAGGTTCCAATCTAATATTTTGGTCGCTTCGCATCCATCTTCTCTAAGCTAACGTGATTTAAACGAATGATTAACATTTATTTATCATTATTTTTATGAAGTATTTTTTTAAAGATTTAATATATTTGTAAATATTACTATTTTCCAGTCATCTACTAAATATGTTTAATGAAAAAATCTATTTTTCTGTATATATTTATCTTTATTTCGGTTAGCCTAAATAGCCAAGTTATCAATATTAAAGAGAAGGAAAGAAATGAAGGCATTCAACAGAACGCTACTTATAATTTGGAGGAGATTAAAGTGCGCTGGAAAAAGGCGGCTTTGGAGAATTGTCCTGGGGTTCCTTGTATCGTTGTACCACCTCCGCCATCATTCACTTGTGGAACAAGTACTATTTCTGACATAGATGGCAACTCCTATAATACGGTTTCTATTGGCACCCAGTGTTGGACAAAAGAGAATTTAAAGGTTACCAAGTATAATGATGGCACTGCGATTCCTAATAGTGCAACGGGTGGTAGTGTTGGTACTTCAAGAACATGGCAAGACTTAACCACCGGAGCATACACCATTTATGCTAATGAGTCAAGTTCAGATGCGAATGCAACCAACTACGGATTTTTGTATAATTGGTATGCTGCAGTTGGAATAGTTACCAATTTAGGAAGTCCAACAAAAAACATCTGTCCAATAGGCTGGCGCGTTCCAACAGATGGAGAGTGGACATCATTAATACAATTTATTGTTCCATCAGAAACTCTTGGTACATCCCCAGGCATTCAAAGCACCACTGCAGGTACTTTAATGAAAAAAAATGATGCCTTATGGACATTTAACACAGGAAATAATACAAGCGGCTTTTCCGCTCTCCCAGGTGGTTATCGTAATTTCGATGGTAGTTTCTTCAATGGTAGATACGTCGCTTTCTTCTGGAGTGCTACCGATGTCGGCGGCAACTTCGCCTGGTACCGCTACCTGTACGACGTCGATTTCACTGTGCTCAGGAAAAGCGACTACGACAAGTCTGTTGGCGCCTCCGTCCGTTGCCTTAGGGATTGACTTTTGACTATCTTGTGGACGAGGCTTGTTGGAGGCATGAAAACAGGTTTGGGGGGAATTCCCCCCAATGGGTCTTTTTTAGTTTTTAAAAGCCTCAAAAATAAATCAACATGGGATTAGCAGAAGCATAAACTATGAAGAAAAGGAGGATGAAAGTACCATCTAATAATAACCTTCCGACTCAAACCAACGACGTTATAGTTAATCCTCGAAATCCTGAAAATCCTGATTCAAAAATAGTGTATTTAGGACAAATGGTTTATTGAAACCTCTACAGTTTGACAATCCCCAAAATTTCCATTTTGTCCAAAATATATAATATATTCAAAACCAATGGTGCATAAAAATAATGCTTAAACCCAAAAGCGGTTCATCAACATAAGATACCCCAATTCCTAGGACAGTTTCACATCAATCACCATACTTTAATCATTTTTCAGCATTGGAACTATTTTATTATCTTCACTAGCTGCCTTTTTTGGGGAGTATATTAGTATTCGTGAAAATTAATTATTTGAAGAATTTCTTTGGTGTACGCACAATATTCTACAGCAACCCATCTTAACCTAATTGACCTAAAAAAGTCGTAAATTGCCATAAATTCAACGAAAGTGGACCAATTACCTAATTTGCCAGTTGGCCGTCAGTATTTTGCAAGTGTAAGAAAAGATAACGCTATTTATGTAGATAAAACGGAATTAATCTACAATATATGCCGTCCTGCAGATAGTAATTACTTTTTATCCCGCCCACGTCGTTTTGGTAAATCCTTAACGCTAGATACTATACACGAACTTTTTTCGGGAAACAGGGCTTTGTTTAAAGGTTTATGGATAGAAGATAAGTGGGATTGGACTGATACCTATCCCGTTATCCGCATGTCTTTTGATGCTATTGGACATGAAGGTGGCCTGTCAGAAGCCTTAGTAGAAGCAATCGAGGACATAGGAAAAAAATTCAAGGTCACCTTGCATAAAAAATGGCCAGGTACCATATTTAATGAATTAATCGAGGCTGTAGTGGAGAAAACGGGTAAGCAGGTCATAATTCTCATTGATGAATATGATCGCCCGATCGTTGATTATATTGATCCCTACGATTTGACTATGGCAAATAAACAAAGGGATATTTTGAAACAATTTTTTAGCATTTTGAAAAATGCCTCAAATAATATCCGTTTTCTTTTAATTACTGGCGTTTCCAAATTTTCAAAAGTATCTATTTTTTCAGAATTAAATCATTTGGACGATTTGACCCTTGCCCCAGGCTGCGCTACTTTATGCGGTTACACTCAAACGGAGTTAACGCATTATTTTGCTCCTTACCTTAATGTCATGCCTCCCGAGACCCTGGAAAAAATGAAAATGTGGTACAACGGGTATAGTTGGGACGCTGAGAACTTTGTTTATAATCCCTTTTCAGTCCTAAAGTTCTTTAAGCATGGCAGGTATGCAAATTATTGGTTTGAAA
>JAIYCH010000111.1 GCA_027488135.1 Saprospiraceae bacterium
AGCTCTCTTAATTTTGCATAAGAAGCATCATAAACAAGATTTTCAGTAATATCGCTATATCTGCTCCAGTAATCCACTAAACGAGTTACAGGAACGGTAACGTTAACTGGTGCACCTGTTGCAGTAACACCACTTACTTTTAAACCAGATTCACGTCCTTCCAACGTTTGCTCGTGTAGTCCCCAACGGTAAGCAAGCCAGTTTGTACCAGAGAAAATAGATCCGCCATGGCGAACATCGATTAAGAAAGACAGCGTAAAATTCTTGTAAGAGAAAGAATTAGCTAAACCAGCGGAGATTGGTTGACGACCATATCCAAGGATGTTGTTTGCATTAGCAGAACGCACTGGCATACCGTCTTCAGTGTAAATCTTAGTTCCTTTAGCATCCGTAGCGTGCTTCCAGCCTACAATGGCTCCAAGTTGCTCACCTACGATGTGACGAATTCTTTCTCCCTGGCGAACACGAGATTCATTATAGTTTAGGAATTGAATAGCATTACCCTTGGCATCATTACCCAGGTTAACCGCCTCACTTACATTGTTAGCAAAGTTTAGGGTAACATCCCATTTCAAATCTCTGGTATCTATGGCTGAAACATTCAACATTAATTCAAGCCCTCTGTTAGAAAGTTCTCCAACGTTAACCTGTGTGCTACCAAAACCTGATATAGCAGAAATACCTGCATTTAAGATATCATTCGTAGTTGTACGATTGTAGTAAGCTACGTCAACACCTAATCTGTTGTTGAATAAACGCACATCGGCACCTATTTCAATTTCAGAAGACGTATAGGGACTTAATGTCGGGTTTGGGATAGATCCGTTTGTAATTTGTCCAGCATTAGCTGATCCATGAGGAGCACTTAAAAGACCATATTGTACATTAAGGGCATAAGGATCAGGTCCGCCACCACCAACCTGAGCCCAGGAAGCACGTACTTTGGCAAAATTGATGAATGAAGGTAATTTCAAAGCATCAGAAAGTACTGCACTCAAACCTGCAGAAGGGTAAACCAAAGAGTTGTTTTCAGCAGCAAGAGTAGAAAACTGATCTTGACGACCTGTTAGGTTAAGGTATAACCAGTTTTTATAACCTACGTTGGTAGAAGCATAAATGGAATTAATTCCAATTTGTGAGAAACCAAAAATACGACCCGGCGCTTTAACGTTATTTACACTATGGAAGAAAGGAACAACTAAATCGTTACCTCCTGTACCTTTTGTTTTATTCTGGTTTCTCATCTGATTTCCTCCGATAAGGTAATCAAATGAAATATCACCAAATTGCTTTTGACCACCAATCATGAACTCGATATTGTTCTCAAGTCTGTTGATGAACGTTTCATTGTAGTCACCTAAAGGTTTGTAAGCAGTTCCATAAGCTTCTGAACTCGCATTATCGCGATTGCTAAAGTCAGTACCTACACGCCCCATAACATATAACCAGTCAGTCAAGTCATATTTTGCTGACATATTACCAAATAGACGGTTGGAAATATCTCTTCTGTAAAACTGGTAAGCAGCCCAATAAGGGTTTGTTGAGAAAGTATTTCCTTGAAAACGTAGTTCTGTTAAATCTTTAGCTGCTCCTAGTTTTTCACCAGGTCCCTGGATAACACTAAAAGGAATCTCACGTGGCTTGGTAACTACCGCAAAATTTGCATTACCAGGAGAGTCCGATAATCTTGGACGGTTTGTAGCATCTTGGAAAGCGTAGTTAGCAGAAATGTTTAAGGTAAGTTTTTTTAACTTACTATTAATATTTAAAGCGACGGTTTGACGTTTGAAACTGGCATTAGGCATGATATCAGAATTTCTAAGGTCTGATACTGCCAAGCGATAATTGCCAGATTCATTACCTCCAGAGAAGGCCAATGAATTATTTAATGTAGAACCATTGCGGAAGAAATCACCGATTGATTCACCTAAATAAGAATATGGGCGGCTTACTCCGTCAAACTGAATGGTATTCGATCCGTCATATCTGGGTCCCCAAGCAAGACTTGAGTTAGCAAGTGCTTCATCCTGAGATACAAATTTCTTTCCTTGTACACCTTGTCCGTACTCAGTTTGGAAATTGGTCATGTCAATAGCTTGATCTACCGTTAGATTAGAATTGAATTGTACTCCAATTCCTTTGCGGGAAATACCTGATTTAGTGGTGATGATGATTACACCATTCGCAGCACGCGCACCATATAAAGCGGCTGCTGTGTTACCCTTCAATACAGAAATATTTTCTATATCATCAGGGTTCAGTGCAGAAAGACCGTCACCTCCATCGTTTCCACCCCAAAGACCTGCTTGTCCAAAGTTACTTGTTTCAATGGGAACACCATTTACTACATATAATGGTTGATCATTTCCTCCTAAAGAAGAACCACCACGAATGATTACACGGGTTGACCCCGCAGCACCTGATGCAGGTGGAGATACGTTTACACCCGCAATCTTGCCTGTAAGGGCGTTTCCTACGTTTGCAGTACGTACTTCTTGTACCATTTCACCCTTGATTTGCTGAATAGAGTAAGAAAGAGACTTCTTTTCTCTACTCATTCCTAACGCAGTAACAACTACCTCACTTAACGCTTCTCCTTCTTCTAAAGAAATCTGAAGTGTTTGTGTGGCAGAAGTAACTTCAACCGACTGACTGGCAAAACCGATATAGCTGATTTCCAAAGTAGCTGGAAATGCTTTTACTTGAATGTTGAATTTGCCGTCCAAATCGGTTATTGTACCATTCGACGTTCCTTTTTCAAGGATAGATGCGCCGATAACAGCGCTTCCGTCTGTAGTTGAAGTAACTGTTCCTGAAACAGTTTGAGCATTTAGCGTGCCCACCATGGAGCATAAAGCAATGATTGTGGAGAGATCCTTAACACCTGAAATGTTAAAAAACCTCTGCCAAATACTTAGCTTTCGAATTTTCATCATAAGTTATTGATTTTGTGAATTAGTTTACAGTTTTTATTGAGCAACGTTGAGTAATGTTAAGTTTGCGTTAAATAAAATCCTTTTAGCCGGCAAATTTAATACGTTTTTTCTCGTTTCATACCTAATCAAGTACTAAAGTAAACTTTTTAAAAAAAATTACAAATAGTTAGTAATTATTTTATTTAATACTCAATATTATTTTCCGTAAATATTCTTAGATTGTGTATAAAAATGAGCGTTTCTGATAAAAAAATAAATACAGGGAATGAAATTGGCGTAGGTATTGCCTTAGGTGTAGCTTTAGGTGCCGCCTACGGAGGTTATTCAGGTGATTTTCAAAAAGGTATTTCCTGGGGTATAATTGTAGGAATTCTTTCCGGAGCCGTTATCGGAATAATTAAAAACAAAAGAAAATAAGTTATTATCTCCGATAGCGTAAAGGTGTTTCTGTGCAGTAAGTGTAAATAGGAATAATTTAACTCAATAAAAAAAGAGTCCTCAATTATTATTGAGAACTCTTTTTGTAGACCCACTAGGACTCGAACCTAGAATGACGGTACCAAAAACCGGAGTGTTACCATTACACCATGGGTCTATACCACTTTTTGTAAAGCGATGCAAAAATAAGCAACGAATCGGTATAAAACAAGTACCTTTTAAAAAATGTTTTATTTTTCTTTATTTCCTCCGCAGAAATAAGTAATTTTCAGATTATTACTGAAAAATTTTCAAGCTCATTTTATCATGAAAAGATTATGTATTCCCTTTGTATTTGCAGTATTTGCTCTGTCTGCCTTCGCACAAAATGCTACAAGTAGTCTCACTGGTTTTAATACGCTGGTGAAAAATGCGTCCAAACAAGAAGGTTTTTTTACTTTTTATCATGACGATGCAGCTGGAAAAATATGGCTAAGTGTACCAGTAAATTTTTTAAACAAAGAATTCCTATATGTTAATTCCTTGCCTGCTGGGGTAGGCTCCAACGATATAGGTCTCGATAGGAATCAGTTAGGGAACACCAGAATAGTTTATTTTACAAAGAATGGGTCAAAATTATTAATGGTCCAACCCAATTATGATTATCGCGCGGTAAGTTCCGATGCTGCGGAAAAGGCTTCCGTTCGCGATGCTTTTGCATCGTCAGCTATTGCAGGATTTAAAGTTGAGGCGGAAGAAGATGGAAAGTTACTCATAGACTTGACTCCTTTTCTGATGAGAGACGCTCACAGTGTGGCCGCTAAATTAAAAAGGGCTAACCAGGGAATTTATAAGGAAGATATCTCCCGTTCTATGCTTTATCCGGAACGGATTAAAAATTTCCCGAAAAACACAGAATTTGAAGCCATCATTACTTTTGCAGGGGAAGCCACAGGTAATTACATCCGTTCGGTAACACCCTCACCCGATGCGATTACCGTTAGAATGCATCACTCATTCATCGAGTTGCCTGATAATGATTTTAAACCGAGGATTTCTGATCCACGTGCTGGTTATTTCACCACAGATTATATGGATTACGCCACGCCTATTTCCTCACCAATCATGAAAAGGCTTATTAACAGACATCGATTGGTAAAGAAAAATCCGGGTGCTGAAAAAAGTGAAGCGTTAGAACCTATTATATATTATCTGGATAGTGGTACGCCGGAACCTATCCGTTCTGCCCTGCTTGATGGCGCACGTTGGTGGAATCAGGCTTTTGAAGCCGCTGGATTTATCAACGCTTTTCAGGTGTATGTGCTCCCTGCCGATGTTGATCCAATGGATGTCCGGTATAATGTAATTAACTGGGTGCACCGTTCTACCCGCGGCTGGTCTTATGGTAGCACCGTGACAGATCCCAGAACGGGTGAAATTATAAAGGGACATGTTGCCTTAGGGAGTCTTCGTGTTCGTCAGGACTTTATGATTGCTCAGGGTATGCTGGAGTCCTACCAGGATGGTTCTAATCCTGATCCCCGCTTGCTGGAAATGGCTTTGTCTCGTTTACGCCAGTTAGCTGCCCATGAAGTTGGACATACGCTGGGGGTTGCCCATAATTTTGCCGCAAGCATTAACAATAATTCTTCCGTAATGGATTACCCTCATCCTTTGTTTCAATTAACAAAAGAAGGGAAACTGGACTTCAGCAAAGTATATGACAAAGGAATAGGGGAATGGGATAAAATGGCCATCAGATATGGTTATGCAGAGTTTTCACAGGACGAACAAGGAAATCTACTAAAAATATTGCAGGAAACCAGAGAGAAAGGACTTCACTATTTAACAGATCAGGATGCCAGACCTATGGGAAGTGCTCACCCTCTAAATCACATGTGGGATAATGGAGCTTCTCCAACAGACGAATTAATAAGAATTTCTGGTGTACGGGAAAAGGCTTTACAATCGTTTGGTGAAAAAACCATTCCTAAGGAAGCACCCATGGCCTCTTTGGAAAATGTGCTTGTTCCTCTTTATTTGAGCCACAGATATCAGGTTGAAGCTGTGGCAAAAATGGTTGGAGGTGTTTATTATTCTTATGCAGGCAATGGTGACGGTCAAGTGACCAATAAAATGATTGAAGACGAAGTTCAACGGAAAGCCTTTGGTGCTCTTCTTAATACGCTTCAACCATCTTTTTTAAGCATTCCGGAAAGAATCATCCAACTCATTCCCCCCCAACCACCTGGCTATGAAAGAGATAGAGAATTATTTAAAATCTATACAGGAAATACCTTCGATCCTTTGGCAGCGGCTGAAGCTTCAGCAGAGCACACACTGAAATTTTTACTGGCTCCTGAACGTTTAGCCCGAATGGTCGAACAATCGGCGCGTAGCAATGCAGCCAGACTTTCTGTGAATGAATTATTTTCAACGCTTTTAAATAAAGCCACCCAATGGAGTTCATTACCTGCTTTCGAACAAGAAGTTGGACGTATTGTCCATAAAAGAATGGTAAATCATTTGCTAAATATTGCAGGAGATAAAACTATTATGCAACAGGTTTCTGCCATCGCTTTAGACGAAGTCAGGAAATTAGAAACAAAATTACTGGCTAACTTGCCCTATTCTCCTGCACAGAGAGCGCACATCAATTATATTTTAAATAGGATTAAAATTTTCAAAGAAAATCCAGCAGATTTTTCCATACCTCCCGCTCCTTCTTTGCCCGATGGAGCTCCTATTGGTTGCGAATGATATTAAAAAATGACATTCAATATTTGGTCTAAACCTGCTTTAAAATGGTTTGAAAGAAATCAATGGTGTCCGCAACTTTTTCAGTTGGAGGCCTGGGAAGCATTATATACCGGTTATTCAGGCTTGCTTTCTGCACCGACTGGGACGGGAAAGACGTATGCTTTGTTAGTTCCTTTTCTTCTAAAGGGATTGTCTGAAAGCAATAAATATGCAGCAGAAGGCCTCCAGTTAATCTGGATTACCCCCATCAGAGCGCTCGCAAAGGAAATTGAGCTGTCAGCTCAACGCGCTGTGGAGGAGCTCGGGTTGAACTGGCAGATTGGCATTAGAACGGGGGATACGACACAGAATATTCGAAAGCAACAACTAAAAAATTTCCCTCAAATTCTTATTACTACCCCCGAAAGTCTTCATCTACTGATAACCAATCCTTCGTATCCTCAAATTTTTAAACATCTGAAGGGTATCGTTGTAGATGAATGGCATGAAATGGTAGGTTCTAAAAGGGGCGTTCAAATGCAACTTGCCCTGGCTTTGCTATCTACCCTGGTTCCAAAATTACAGGTATGGGGCATTTCAGCTACAATAGGCAATCTCGACGAAGCTGCCGATGTGCTTCTTGGTACTTATACGGCTACTGATAAAAGAAAATGGATAGGGTCAACGATTGAAAAAAAAATAGATGTTCACACTATTATTCCCGAAAAAGTGGCTTCTTATCCTTGGGCAGGACATTTAGGGATTAAAATGGCCGATAAGTTGATTCCGCTCATTTTATCCAGTAACAGTACCCTCATTTTTACAAATACACGGGCCCAATGCGAAATTTGGTACAGGCATTTATTGGAAATTATACCTTCCCTGGCAGGTCAACTGGCCATGCACCACGGCTCAATGAGCAGAGAAATTCGCGATTGGGTTGAAAATGCGCTCTATCAGGGTACCTTGAAAGCAGTAGTCTGTACCTCCAGTCTTGATCTCGGTGTCGATTTTCGTCCCGTTGATACCATCATTCAGATAGGAAGCCCAAAGGGAATAGCTCGTTTTTTACAGCGTGCCGGTAGAAGCGGTCATCAACCAGGTGGGTTAAGTCAAATCTATTTTTTACCCACCCATGCTTTGGAAATGCTTGAAGCCGCCGCTTTAAGAGAAGCCGTCGCTGAAAATAAGGTGGAAGCAAGGATTCCTCCCATCCGATGTTTTGATGTCCTTGTGCAATATCTGATTACCAGGGCCTTGGGCGTTGGATTTAAACCAGATCTTCTTTTTGAAGAAATTAAACAGACTTACGCTTTCGCCTCCCTTTCACCGGAAGAATGGCAATGGGCTCTTTTATTTATTCGCTTTGGAGGAAATTCTTTGCAAGCTTATCCTGAATATGCTAAAGTGGAGGTTCAAGATGGTATCTGGCTTGTTACAGACCGTTTAGTGGCAAAAAGGCATAAATTGCAAATGGGTACCATTGTGAGCGATCCCGTTTTACAGGTGAAATATTTGAAAGGAGGCTTTTTAGGGACCATTGAAGAATGGTTTATTTCTTCCCTGAAACCTGGAGAGGTGTTTTGGTTTGCCGGTCAGTCTTTGTCCTTAGTAAGAATAAAGGACATGACGGTTCAGGTTAGAAAAAGTAAAGAGCAGAAAGGTAAAATACCCAGTTGGCAAGGTGGACGCTTACCGCTTTCAAGCGAGCTTGGAACCTTCCTTAGAAGTCAAATCTACGCCCTCCATAACCATGAAAATAGCCCTGTACCTGAAATTCGGGCTTTAAAACCTTTAATTAATATTCAGACGCAGACTTCTGCCATTCCTCGGGAAAATGAATTTTTAATAGAATCTTTTGTAAGTAAAGAAGGGTATCATTTAACTTGTTATCCGTTTGAAGGTAGATTAGTTCACGAAGGCTTGGGGGCTTTATTGGCCTGGAGGTTGTCAAAAATTAAGCCTCAGTCTTTCTCCATTGCGATGAATGATTACGGCATTGAGTGGCTTTCTGATACCCCAATAGAGGTAGATGTTAATCTATTAAGGCAGCTTTTTTCCGTTGAGCATCTATTTTCGCACCGTAAGGAAAGCTTGCATGCTACTGCTTTGGCTTCCCGACGATTTAGGGATATTGCAACCATTTCAGGGTTATTGTTCAAGGGCTATCCGGGTAATCATAAAAAAGACAGGCACTTGCAAGCGTCAGGAACCTTATTTTTTCAGGTTTTTCAAGACTATGAACCTGATAACCTTTTGTTACTTCAGGCTTATGAGGAAGCTCTTTTATATCAAATGGAGGAACACAGGTTATTTGACGCATTAAAACGGATAGAGAAACAACAGATTTTATTGAAAATATGCAACAAAGCCACACCTTTTGCATTCCCTATTATGGTTGACAGGTTAAGAGAGAAACTGAGCTCGGAAAAACTGGAAGACAGGATAAAAAAAATGACCTTACTCCTTGAAAAATAGAAATGATTAGCTTCGATTTATCTATTGCAAATACGATATTAACTTTAGATGCACGAAAAGTAATTTTTTGGGAATTCACGGCTACCTTGTTCATCGCCGATCTTCATCTGGGGAAAATTTCTCATTTTAGAAAATCAGGTATGGCCATCCCCGCTGCGGCGGCAACCATGAATCTCGATGTTCTCGAATCTTTATTTATCGATTATGAGCCCCGGCATTGTTATTTTCTTGGGGATCTTTTTCATAGTGCCACCAATGAGGAATGGTTTGGTTTCCGACGACTTTGTCTTAAATATAATCACATTCATTTTACCTTAATCACAGGAAATCACGATGCTAAACTGGTGAAGTATCTGCAAACCAGTGAAAATGATTGGTTGAACAGGTGCGATACCTTAGAACTTTATCCATTTTTGCTCGCCCACGAACCGCTGGATCACCTACCTGATAATAGTTTAGTCGGGGAGCAAAAAAACCTTTTCAGACTATGTGGGCATTTTCATCCAAAAGTTAAACTGGTAGGACTAGGAAAGCAGCAAATAAGTATGCCTTGCTTTCATTTTTCAGAAAATCAAGGCATCCTCCCTTCTTTTGGACAGTTTACGGGAGGATGCTTTATTAAAGTTAGGGAAGGAGACCGGGTGATTGGGGTTATGAATGACAAAATTTACCCCATCGGACTTTCCGGGTAATCAGATATCTACAGAATCATAAACTACGACCCTTTCCCAGAGATGCTTACATTCATCTATAAAGGCTAAATGCAGTGGGTCAATCTGGTAGGCATCCTGTGCTTCAGACGTATCAAAAAATATACATAAAGATATATCGTAGGAGCTGTCAATGACCGGACGATCTGTAACCGCTGGAATACCTATATGAAAGCCAGTAATATCTGCTATGGCGCGTAATTTTTCTAGTCCAGCGACTAATTTTGCCTGATCTTCCTGGTTTTTGGCATTTTTAAGCCAAAAAAATACGTGGTGGATAAATGATTGGTGTCTTGACATGATAAATAGATTTTAGTTGTTCCTTCAAAAGTAATCAATAATAATAGCTTCATAGAAATTCGAAAGCAAATAATTAAGATTTTAGTTGGGAATAAACCCTCATATTTTCTTATCTTTCATAAGCTAAAATCCTAAATGAAGAATTATGAATGTACTTTCCACCTTAGACTGGTTAATAATACTGGGTTATTTTGCTTTGATATTAGGTATTGCCTGGTTAGTAATAAAGAACAAAAAAGATACCTCTGATGATTATTTTCTTGCTGGCCGAAATTTAGGTTGGTTTATTGTTGGTGCTTCTATTTTTGCTTCAAATATTGGTTCTGAACATATTGTAGGGTTGGCCGGATCAGGAGCTACCGATGGTGTCGCTATGGCACATTATGAATTACATGCCTGGTGTCTTTTGATTTTGGGATGGGTTTTAGCTCCTTTTTATATGAGATCAAAGGTTTTTACTATGCCTGAATTTTTGGAAAAGCGTTTTTCACCTGTCTCACGATATGTTTTGTCCATTATTTCTTTAGTTGCTTACGTACTGACAAAAGTAGCGGTTGGTATTTTTGCAGGTGGTGTTGTATTTGGCGTTTTATTGCCGGAAGTGAATTTTATGGGCATGAATAGCTTTTGGATTGGTTCTATTCTGGTTATTGTGCTGACGGGACTTTATACGATTGTTGGCGGATTAAGAGCTGTGGCCTACACGGAGGCCATTCAGACGGTCATATTAATCATTGGCTCCCTCTTAGTGACTGTTTATGGACTGGATGCATTAGGAGGTTGGGGAGAATTAAAAAGAATTGCTGGTTCTGAGATGTTCAATTTGTGGAAACCTCTGGTTCCTGAAGGAATGACGGGAACCTGGGCACCAGTAAAAACAGAGACCCATTTAGCCTGGTATTTTAATAGTAATTATCCATGGCTGAGTATGTTGTTTTGTGCTCCTATCATTGGACTATGGTATTGGTGTACAGACCAATATATTGTTCAACGAATGTTAGGTGCCGCTAGTTTGACGGAGGCCAGGAGGGGGACCATCGCCGCTGCTTTCCTTAAACTTCTTCCTGTTTTTATTTTCATTATTCCTGGTATTATCAGTTTTGCACTGGCTGCCAGTGGTAAAATGCCTGTTATGAGTCAGGCTTTATTAGATGAAAATGGGGTACTGCTTAAAGCAAATGCTCAACAAGCTTTTCCTTTACTGGTGGCTCATATTTTGCCTTCTGGTATTAGGGGGATTGTGGTTGCCGGATTGTTAGCCGCATTGATGAGTTCCCTGGCAGGCGTTTTTAATGCCTCTTCCACTTTATTTACCATGGATTTATATTCTAAATTTAAACCTGATGCCTCTGAAAAAACATTAGTGAGGGTCGGACAAATAGCTACAGCCATCATGGTAGTTATTGGATTATTATGGATTCCAGTGATCCAAGGAAGCAGAGGACTTTATGACTATTTGCAAAGTGTTCAGGGCTATTTGGCTCCTCCTATTTTTGTGGTCTTCTTTTTTGGCATTTTTAATAAAAGAATGAACGCGCAAGGTGCTTTGGCCGCTCTAATTGTAGGATTCCTCATGGGATTATTTCGTTTAGCGGTCGATACACCCGTTATGTTAAATGAGGGTTTTTCCTACGCTTCCGGCTCTTTTTTATGGATTGTTAATAACTTTTTCTTTCAATATTATAGCTTAGTTATCTTAATCGTTAGTGGGTTGGTTATGGTTGTGGTTAGTTATGCCACGCCTGCTCCAGATTATGCTTCCTTCGCTGGATTAACCATGGATACCGTCAATGAAGAACAACAATTGGAAACGCGCTCCAGTTATAATAAAATGGATATTGCGGCCACTTTTTTAGTTCTGCTTCTTATTTTAGGGGCTTATTTATACTTTAATGGCTGATATTGATTATCTATTCTAATTTTAAACCGTTAACTAAACAAAAATGAAACAATATATCTGGACATTATGCTGCATTTCAATCTTAATGAATTGGGGATGTCAGTCAAACACAAACAAGGAAAATACAATGAGTAAACTTTCGGTCAGTTCTACATCCTTCGGCAATACGCCAGAGGGAGAAGCACAGCTTTTCACCTTAAAAAATACAAACGGTTTAGAGGTGGATATCTCTACCTTTGGTGGCACCATTACCAGATGGTCAGCGCCTGATAAAGAGGGAAATTTTGATGACGTTATTTTAGGATTTAAGGATTTGTCATCCTATCAGGGAACACATCCATATTTCGGATCTTTAGTCGGTCGTTATGCCAATAGAATTGCTTTGGGCCAATTTACGCTGGAAGGTAAATCTTATTCTTTAGCCATTAACAATCCTCCTAATGCTTTACATGGGGGTCCATTAGGATTTCATAAAAAACTATGGAGCGCTAAATCATTGGAAGAAAAGGAAGCGGTAGGGGTTATCTTAACGCTGAACAGCCCTGATATGGAGGAAGGATATCCAGGGAATTTGCAAGTGGAGGTCACTTACAGGTTAAATGATAACAATGAACTTTCCATAGATTATAAAGCGACGACAGACAAAACAACCGTAGTTAATCTTACAAATCATGCCTATTTTAATCTGAAAGGTGAGGGGAATGGGGATATTTTAGATCATCAGTTAAAAATATTTGCCAATCAGTTTACCCCGGTGGATAGTACCTTAATCCCGTTGGAGAATCATGCGGATGTTGTTAATACTCCTTTTGATTTTAGAGAATGGCATCTTATCGGCGAAAGGGTCAATGCCGAGTTTGATCAGATAATAAGAGGAAAGGGCTATGATCATAATTTTGTGATAAATAAGAATAGAGATGAATTATCTGTTGCTGCTCAGGTTTGGGAAGCTTCAAGTGGTCGTCTTTTGGAGGTGAAAACTACACAACCTGGTATGCAATTTTATTGTGGAAATTTTCTGGATGGTAGTTTAACAGGAAAAAGAGGTAATAAATACGCTTTTAGAAATGGTTTTTGTCTTGAAACTCAACATTTCCCTGATTCTCCAAATCATCCAGCTTTCCCTACCACCGTATTAAAACCGGGAGAAATCTTTGAAAGTACAACCATCTATTCTTTGCATGTCAGTAAAGTAAAACCATGAAAAACAGGAGAGAATTTTTAAAGCAATCCGCTGCAATCGCTGGTTTTGCCTGGTTAAATCCATTAATGGGTCGATTTTCATTTGCCGGAAATATGACGATGATAAGAGGGAATGTTGGTTATTATACGGAAAGAGGAGGAACCATTGGCTGCTATCTGACCAAAGACCAGTCAGTGGTTATTGATACCCAATTTCCTGAACAAGCATCTAATCTGTTGGCGGAGATACGTAAAGTGAATGCCAATAAAATAAATTTGCTTATCAATACGCACCATCACGGGGATCACACAGCCGGAAATATTATTTTTAAGGATGTGGTTGACAAGGTGGTTTCTCATGAGAATTGTCGGATCAATTTAGAAAAAACTGCCCTTTCTCAAAATGCTTTAGATAAAAACCTGCTTGCCGACACGGTGGTCATAGATAAGGCGACATTTAAACTAGCCAAGGAGTCTGTCGAATGCCGGTATTTTGGAAGAGGGCATACCAATGGGGATATTGTGGTGCATTTTGAAAATGCCAATGTTGCTCACTTGGGTGATTTGGTTTTTAACCGTAGATTTCCTTTTATTGATGTTCCAGGTGGTGCCTCTATTGATCAGTGGATAGAAACGCTTGAAAAAATCGTAAAGGAATACGATAAGGATACGATTTTCATTTGTGGTCATGCGCAGGAAAAATATCCCGTTCAAATTAATAAAACGGATATAAAAGCCATGCAAAATTATTTAGATAAATTGCGGGTTTATATAAAGCAGCAAATAAAAGATGGACTTACCGAAGAAGCGGTAACGGCTAAAACAATCCTCATACCAGGCGCTGAAGAATGGACCGGCGATGGTGTGGTGAGATCTATAAAAGCAGGATTTGCGGAGTATAAAACGATGTAAAATAGAAGGTGTTTTGACTTAAGGTTAAAACACCTTCTATTATTTAATGCTTCAAAAAAGATATTAATTCGTCCAGCGTATAACTTTTCTGCTCGCCCGTCTCAAGATTTTTCAACATAAACTGATTATTTTCCATTTCCGTTTCCCCTGCTATGGCGATGAAAGGGATAGTATTATCAGACGCGTATTTAATTTGTTTTTTCAGTTTTGTCGGATCGGGATAAATGTCGGAACAAATCCCATTTTCTCTAACCTTTGCGAGCGCTTTAAAAGCATAAAGATGAGAAGGTTCGTCGAAAGCGACAAAAAGAACCTTTATGCGTTCTGAAAATTGGGTTGGAAAAAGCTGTAAAGTTTCCATTACATCATATATTCTCTCTGCGCCAAAGGAAATACCAACACCAGGCATATTTGGTAAGCCAAATATTTCTGTTAGATTGGCATATCTTCCGCCACCACCAATACTTCCCATTTCGACCGTTGTCGCTTTTACTTCAAAAATACAACCTGTGTAATACCCTAATCCTCTGGCTAAAAGGGGCGAAAAGATGATTTTATTTGTTGGATTAAAAGCGGACAAATAGCGCCAGAAGGTATCTAGCTCATTGATACCAAGTTGACCGGTTTCACTTTTATCAAGTAAATTTCTATAAAATTCAAGGTCATTGTTCCCGAGAACATCGATTAATTTCCCAGCAATTTCCTCTGAAATCCCTCTCTGAACCATCTCCTTAGCCACACCTTCCGGTCCAATTTTATCCCATTTATCAATAGCCATAGTCATAGCCGTAAAATGGCTGGAAATACCAAAGACCTCTGCGATACCGCTAAGAATTTTCCGATTATTAACTTCTATACAAACGGGAATACCTAATTTGGCAAAAACGAGATCAAATATTTGGGCCAATTCCGCTTCGTACATCAATGACGGGGAGCCAACAATGTCAGCATCACACTGGTAAAATTCCTGGTATCTGCCTTTCTGAGGGCGATCGGCGCGCCAAACTGGCTGAATTTGAAATCGTTTGAACGGAAAATGTAGCTCATTTTGATGCATAACCACAAAACGGGCAAATGGTACCGTGAGGTCATATCGCAAACCACGTTTAGCCGGTCCGCTTTCCTCCCCACTAACATTGGTCAAAACCTTGAAAAGTAGTTTATCACCTTCTTCACCGTACTTTCCTGTAAGCGTCGATAAATTTTCAAGGGTAGGAGTCTCTATCGGTTGATAACCAAAACGAATAAAAACTTCCCTTATAATGGAAAAAAGATAATTACGTTTTTGAACTTCTTTAGGTCCAAAATCACGCGTACCTTTTGGGATACTCGGTTTCATAGTAAAAATTTATCTGGCAGAGGTAAATTGACGTAAGAATCGAACGTCATTTTCAAAAAGTAATCTAATGTCCTGAATACCGTAAAGCATCATTGCCTGACGCTCAATACCCATTCCAAAAGCAAAACCTGAATATTCTTCTGGGTCAATACCACAGTTTATTAGAACCTGTGGGTCAACCATGCCACAACCCATAATCTCTACCCAACCTGTATGTTTACAAACATTACATCCTTTACTGTCGCAAATAAAACAAGAAACATCCATTTCAGCACTGGGTTCCGTAAATGGGAAATAGGAAGGTCTGAGTCGAATTTTAGTATGTGGACCATACATTTCTTTGGAAAAATGTAGCAAGGTCTGTTTTAAATCGGCAAATGATACCTTCTTGTCAATATATAAGCCTTCAACCTGGTGAAACTGGCAATGGGAACGTGCAGAAATAGTTTCGTTTCTATATACTCTGCCTGGTGCTATGATTCTAATGGGTGGCTTTTGAGACATCATTATTCTTGCCTGTACGGAAGAGGTATGCGTTCTCAATAACATATTCGAATTATCTCTAAGGTAATAGGTGTCCTGCATGTCTCTGGCAGGGTGATCTGCCGGCGTATTCATAGCAGAAAAATTATGCCAATCGTCCTCAATTTCCCGCTCTTCCGCAACCACAAATCCCATTCTATCGAAAATTTTTATGATGCGGTTCATCGTAATTGAAACAGGGTGTCTTGATCCTATATCAACAGGTTCGCCCGGCGCTGTTAAATCCAGATGTAAAGCATTACCCGATGCATGGGTCGCATCAAATATTTCTTTCTGGCTTTGAAAAACCGTCTCCGCCAGGTCTTTTACTTCATTCAAAAGTTGTCCAAATTCCTTTTTCCTTTCATTCGGTACATTACGAATTTCTCCCATTAAAGGTTTGAGTATATTCTTCGTACCGATAAATCGAATACGGAATATTTCCAATGCCTCACTGTCAGTGGGTTTCCAGGAGCCTATTTCTTCCTTGAGGGCTGTAAGATTATCGAATACGTTCAGAGACATAATTTTTTGAATTGAATGTAAAGGTAGGATTTCCATTTCAAAATGGGAAGTATTTTTTCTGATTCCTATAAATGTATATCTTTAACACCTTAAATTATGATGTTGAAAAATTTTCCTTTTGCTGTAGGTTTTATTGCTTTCTTCCATGTAGTAGGGATGATCTTTTCTCCCTTTTTACAGTCTTTTACCTTATTACTTTTAGGGGGTATTGCTTTATTTTACTTTTTTGTGGAAACAAAAGATAAAAAGGTCTTTTGGAATGTCTATCAACGAAAATTGGATTATTGGGTTTTAGGTTTCATTTTTTTAGAAGTGGCGTTAGGTGTTTTTGTCGCCGTTGACTGGGATTATATGCTGGAAAGGATCAGATTAAGAGTGCCATTTATTGGCTTACCCTTTGCTTTCTTTTTACTCCCTTCCTTGTCTCTTATGTGGTATAAAAACTGGTGGTTGGCTGTTATTATAGTCATAGATATAGTGGCGGTTGGGGTTATAGTTTATTATTTTAACCATCAACAAGATATTCAACTGCTATTAGAACAAGGGAAGGCCATCCCTACACCGGCTAATCATATTCGATATGCCTTATTACAGGTAGTTGCTTTTTGTGCATCAGTTTATTGGGGTTGGTTGCATCGCGGCCATTTAAACCAACCGCGCATCACTTTGTTTTTCAAGGTTTCATCGATTTTTCTATTTGTTTTCATCCATTTTTTAGCAGTTAGAAGCGGTTTGTTCTCTTTATATCTGATCATAGTTTCAATGGGTGTTCCCTATTTGTTTAAGAAAAGAGCTTATGTTACCTTGTTGTTATTTTTAGCCGGCGTTATCCTTTTACCTTTTTTGGGAATGAAATTAATACCTAGTTTAAAAAAGAAAATAGAGTATGTGTATTACGATGTAGATATGTTTTTAAAAGGTAAGGCTACCGATCAATTGTCCGATGCTTCAAGGCTAATTTCATGGAAATTAGGTTTGGAACTGTTTGCGGATAATCTGTCGTTTGGTGTGGGAGCTGGAAATATAAGAATTAAGATGAATGAACTTTATAAAAGATATTATCCATCATTTGAAAAGAAATTAACGCCTCATAATCAATTTATTATGGTTTTGGCGAGTTCTGGCATAGTTGGTTTGATTCTTTTTTGTGTAGGATTTTTTACTCATTTGTTTTACGGTAAAAATTACCAGGATCCATTTATTTTGGCACTATATTTATCCTTTTTCGCCTCTTTTTGGGTTGAAGCTACTTTTGAAAATGCAATGGGCGTCGCTATTTTTCTATTTTTCACGTTATTTCACCTGAAACATAAAAAGGTAAGCTGAAAATCAACTTTTTTAGTCCTGGACTGTATTTCCTTAAACGACAAACGATGATGAATAAATTCAAATTTCTGTTATCTTTTGCTTGCAGTGGTGGTGTTTTATTTCTGCTTTTATCCAATGCAAGTGGCGCGGGAAATGCACAGGGTGCCGATAGAACAGGTTCACCTTTAGGTATTGGCACTTGCGGCTCGTGCCACAGTGGTGGTAACTATTTGCCCGTTTTAAATGTAGCCTTAGTCGAGGGAGATCAGCAGATAACCCGCTATGTCCCGGGAAAACAATATCAAATAAAGGTGACCTTAGAGGGAAAAAATAATCCTCGTGAATATGGGTTTCAATTGACAGCCCTAGCGGGTGCCAACAATCAATCAGCTGGTATTTTCGGACAGGCTCCCAGTGGATTCAGACAAATAACCCTTGACAACCGACGGTATATAGAGCAATCAACGCCAAGTGTTGCCAACAGTTTTGTTATCCCATGGACGGCACCAGCGGCTGGATTGGGTCCCGTTCGTTTTTATGCATCTGGATTGATTACCAACAATAATAATGGTACTGGTGGTGATTCTCCCGTGCATCTAACTTCGCCCGTCATCCTTAGTGAATCTATTTCATCGTTTATTTCAACTATTCCTGAGCTGAAAGGGGAGGTTAAGATTTTTCCAAATCCTATTTCTTCTTTGCTTCAAATTCATGCAAATTCATTGCCTGCTGGTAAATTAAACTTTCAGGTCTTAGATATTTTTGGTCGAATATATTGGGAAATGGAAACTCATACGGTGGAGGCTAATTTGACGTTAAATGTTCCAGCGAGTAATTGGTTTCCAGGTATTTATTATTTGAAAATATCAGATAATAAGGCCATTAAAACCATTGCATTTGTAAAAAATTAATAATTTATGGCCGACTTTAATACCTTTCCCCAATGGGATACTATCACTGAGGAGTTCATTAATGGGCAGCGCAAGGTAGAAGATCTCAATCAGTATGAACTTCTCATCGAATTAGTTGCTTTTCATGAAAGATGTTATTATGTCAATCATGACGCACTCATTTCCGACCTGAAGTTTGACCAGCTTTTTAAATTATTGAAAGTTTTTGAGCAGTCTCATCCGGAAAGATTATTGGAACATAGTCCGACGCAGCGAGTGGGCAGTGATTTGTCGGAGGAAGCGCCTTCAGTCGAACATTTGAGTCCCATGCTTTCCCTTGAAAATTCCTATAATGCAGAAGATTTATTAGAATGGGATCAACAAATTAAACGTTTGCTTCAATTACCCGCAAATATGGCTATTGAATATGCTATTGAGCCCAAGTTTGATGGGGGAAGTATTGCCCTTGTTTATGAAAATGACCTGTTAGTTAGGGCCGCAACCCGAGGAAATGGTATTTTAGGAGAGGAAATTACTGCCAATGCCAAGGCTATGCGTTCTATCCCCATGTCAGCAAAATTTAGTGACTTAGGTATTCTTAAGGCAGAATTAAGAGGGGAAGTTTTAATAAGGAAAGATGTTTTTGCCAGCTTAAATGAAAAAAGGAAAGAGGAAAATATAGCTTTTTTCAATGAAACGGGAAAAGAGAATAAAATACCCTTATTTGCCAACGCCAGAAATACAGCCACCGGAGGATTGAGGATGAAAGACCCTAAAGAGGTAGCTAAAAGGGGAATGGAAGCTTTTATCTATACTTTTGGGTATGCCGTTGATGCGAATAACGAAAATGTTTTATCAAAATTTACTTCTCATCATGAGAGTATGGATATTCTGTCCAATCTTGGTTTTAAAGTCCCCGGTGCAGAAAGAGAGGTTTGCAAAAATATAGAGGAAGTCATTAAAAAATGTGAAAACTGGCAAATTCAACGCAATACTTATCCGTATGAAATTGATGGCATAGTTGTGAAAGTGGATGCAAGAGATTTACAAGAAAGAGCAGGTTTTACAGCACATCACCCTCGATGGGCTATTGCCTTTAAATTCAAAGCACAACAAGCTCAGAGCGAGTTATTAGATGTGGAGTATCAGGTGGGTAAAATTGGAACCATAACACCTGTTGCTAAAATAAAACCTACAGAACTCGCTGGTGTGACCATTCGCTCCATTTCACTTCACAATGAGGATTTTATCCATTCAAAAGATTTGAGAATTGGTGATACTATTCTTATTGAACGTGCCGGCGATGTTATTCCCTATATATCAAAGAGTTTTCCAGAGCTAAGAGACGGCTCGGAAAAAATAATCCAATTTCCAGTTCTCTGCCCGATAAATCAGACGGAAACCCCAGTTCCTTTATTAAGGGAACAAGGGGAATCGGCCTGGCGATGCCCCCATTGTGTTTGTGGCGCTCAAAATTTGCAAAGAATTATTTTTCATGTGTCCAAGGAAGCCATGGATATTGATGGTCTTGGCGCTTCTATTGTAGAAAGATTTTTTGATTTAGGGTTTATCAAATCGTTGCCTGATATTTATAATTTACCTTACGAGAAGTTGATTCCATTAGATAATTTTAAGGAAAAATCAATTAATAACCTTAAAAATGCGGTCGAAAAGGCTAAAACTAATCCAATTCATCGATTTTTGTATAGCTTAGGCATTCACCATTTAGGTAAAAAAGCTTCCAGGCTTTTAGCTTATGAAATTGATAATGTATTGGAACTGGCCTCCTGGAATAAGGAGCGCTTTCTTCAAATAAAAGATATTGGGCCTGTTGTTACAGATAACGTCATTGCGTTTTTTCAGGATCAGGCGAATATTGCCCAGTTAGAAAAACTGGCAGAACTTGGCGTTAATCTTAAGGCCACCTCTGAGGACAGACCTAAGGAAGTGAATGCAGATAGTCCGTTTAATGGAAAAACCATCTTATTTACAGGAACACTCATGGTGATGGGAAGAAAAGAGGCACAGGAAAAGGCAGAAATGGCGGGAGCGAAAAATATAAGTGCCGTAAGTAGTAATCTGGATTTTCTTGTAGTGGGCGAAAAAGCAGGTTCGAAACGCAAAAAAGCTGAGGAAATTCCGTCTATTACCATTTTGACAGAAAATGAATTCATTGCCTTGCTAAACAGTGAAACCTCTTCATAGGTTACATGGTTTGACTCTAATTTATTGCATGAACCGGTCAAGATAAGGGGTCATAACGGTGGCAATAACGGCTGTAGCCATGTTTTTTGCATCGGCTCCAACTATTCCCTTTTGCAGAAAATGATCTTCAATTCGAATAAAAGATTGAAAATAGGCTATTTTCAAAGCTGTAAGCATTCTTATATTTATAGGATCCTTTTTGCCCCAAAGTTCCAGTTTTTCCCAGATTTGCACCTCCCATTGTAAAACACTTTTGGAAGATACAGCATCAAGTGCCTGTGAACTGTTATACAAAAAAGCTCTTTCTTCTGCCGCTTGGAATAATTCTTGTGGATCGGGTTGTTTTCCCCCTAAATAAACCATTATGTTGTTTAATAAACGGAAATCTTGCCAATCCATGGCATAATCACAACCGCTGATAGCTGGATTTTTTACTTTAGCATCGTTGAATCTGTTGACAGCAGACTGGGTTTCTTTACTATGCGCATTAAATAACCAGCAAGGTGTGGGTATGGTATTATCGGGCGTGCTGTGAATATAAAAAAGGTGTAGTATCAGCTGTTCAATATTGGGGTAGGAATAAACCGCCTTAAAGTCAAAAAAAGGCATGTTGGGTGGCGATTTTGATAGTCCGGAAAAGGCTCCTTTGATAGCCGCGTTCATTTTTAAATCAACCTCTTTTCCTGCACCATTTTTTAAAAAAGTCAAATAGGCGGAATATGCTTTTGCCAGTGGGTCTGAAAATTTATTGATAGCAACAAAAGGATCGTTTATTTCTGGCAACCTCTCTACAATAGAGGATAATTTGTCCAATTCAACCGACGTGCCTATTTTTACCTCATTTTTAGAAGTAAAAGACTTCATCTCCGGGAGATTTTTTAGAGCATTTTCAAAAGAAACCCTGGTTGCATCATTATAATATCCTGATAAAACGCCAGGATAATAGTTTTCACTTTTCAATATTTTTTGTAAGGATAAAACGGAGTTTCTTTTTAACGTAGAGAGAATATTTGGTGTAGCGCCTATTTTAGCATCCATTGTTTTTGGAGGCCAAAAAGAAGCTACTTCCTCCTTTGTTACAGAAGGTGATTCACCTTTTATGCTCAATGCATTCAATGTATTTTTTTTGACATCGGAAAGAACCTGGTTTGATTCAAATGCGCCAATGGGAAAAGTAGCCATTTCATTCAGTTCCCGGGCAAAGGCATCAGAAAAGCCCTTGTTTTTTAAAAGCTCCAGTTCTTTTCTTGCTTCTTCCAGGGTTCGGAATGGACCTGCTACTATTTTTAATACCTCTGTTTGGGGAAAGGCAAATAAAGAGGGAACGGCTTCAAATTTAGACCAGTTGACTTGCTTGTTCTTTTCAATAGAGCCCAGTTGAACGTAATATTTTGCGGAGCCTTTACTTATATCTTTACTGGCGAGATCAGCTTTAGTGAATCCAAGTCTTTTGATATTTGCCAAAGCTTCTTCTGCTTTTTCTCTACTTTCAAATCCTAATAGAAAAACATCGGCATGGGTTGCGTCCGTTTTTTTTGCATGTAAAAAGCCTAAATGAGAAATTTTAGTAAAATCATTGTAGGAAGGGTTTGAAAAATTCCCTAAATGCACATATAACTGAGCATTTTGCTGAGCAAAATTTGCATTCACAAAAATAAAGAGACATAGAATGGCTGAAAATATTTTATTCATGATAAGGGGGGATAATCGCAGGAAAGTTTGAACATTTAGTTCAGTGAAAATTGCATTAACTTTTCTGCAGTATGATAAAACATTAACTCTGACACAAATGGATGCATGTAATCTGCTAAGGGCATATTGGCAATAATTTCCATTACTTCAAATTCCGATTGAGCTTCAACGACTACCCATAAAACAGATCTATCCATAGATAGAGCATAAGAACGAACCTTGCCAACGGCCAATAATTCGTCGATATGCAAGCGCTGACTTGGGATTAAAGCGATGAAATCATCATCAAATTCCTCTGGTAATTCAAATTCTACCATAAAAGGCTTCTTCATCGAGTATAGATTTAACCTTTAATTCTTGATTAACGAATAATAATTTAAATTTAGTTGATTTTTTTCAATTAATTTATTTTTATAAACTAATCGATGTAAAATCCCATCTTTCCCATTTGATAATCTCTCATCGCCTCCATTATTTCTGTTTGAGAATTCATGACAAACGGACCGTACTGAGCCAGGGGTTCTTCAATGGGTTCACCGCATAAAACAAGTATTTCGGTGTCTTCCAAGCCTTCAATGCCTATTCCATCTCCCTTGTTTGTGAAGTAAATCATTTTTCCAGCCGGGTAATCAAAATTATCATTTAATATGATTTCCCCGGATAAAATATAAATGCAGGCATTGAAATTTTCGGGTATTGGAATTTGAGTTTTCCCTCCAGACAAAATACTTGTCTGAATAATAATCATAGGGCTAAAGGTATTAACGATTCCTTTTTGTCCATTCCATAGACCACTTACCAGACGATGTGTTACCTTGTTTTCAGTAATGACTGGGATGTCATTTCTTCTAATTTCCTGATATTTGGGTTGTGTCATTTTATCATGGGCAGGTAAATTAACCCAAAGTTGAATACCTTCAATGGTTCCCCCATTTTCCATAAAGAAATCACTTGCCCGCTCACTATGAATAATGCCACGACCCGCTGTCATCCATTGAATATCACCTGCTTCCAAAATACCTTCATTCCCTAAACTATCTTTGTGCCTTATGCCACCCTGGTAAAGGAAGGTCACCGGCTCGAAACCTCTGTGAGGGTGTGGACCAAGATCAATGGGGTCATAGCCAGGTTCAACTTTTATAGGCCCAAAATGATGAAGCAATAAAAAAGGACTGATCTGGGGCACTTTTTGCGTAGGTAAAGGTTGTTTTACCTGAAAAGAACCCATATCAATAATACTACTTTCCTATATGTGAGATACGGATCTATAATTCATGGTTTATTTTGCTACACTAACAATTTAATTTTATTTTCGGTTTATGCTGATATTAATTTTGTGGTTATGCCCTTTGTTTTTGTTAAATTCCCTCTATATTGTTCATCAAAATGTGTAGGATGAAAAAAAAGATTGCTTTGGACATGGATGAGGTGATTGTAAATATTTATGACCGTTTTATTTCGCTCTATGTAGAACAGTATAACGTTGTTCCAAATCCTGAAGACTATATGGGCAGAAAGTTTTACAATGTTAGTGGGGCAGAAAATTTCCGGAATTACCTTTTTGAACCTGGTTTTTTTTTGGATTTACCCATTTTTGAGGGTGCTGCTGAGGTGGTGGAGTGGTTAAACACTCATTTTGATTTATTCATAGTAACGGCAGCCCAGGAATTCCCCCATTCCTTAATCGATAAATATCATTGGTTACAAAAACATTTACCTTTCATTTCATGGAAGCAATTTGTATTTTGTGGTGATAAATCTATCATAAGAGCAGACTATATGATAGATGATCATGTCCATAATCTGAATTCTTTCGAAGGGCTTGGATTATTATTTTCAGCTTCACATAATATCAATGAAAATGGATATATTAGATTGAATAACTGGACTGAGGTGAAGTTGTTTTTTGAAAAGGAATTAGAAAATGAGCCTGCAAGGTAAATTAAATAAAAAAAATGAAATGCATTGGGTTTGATTTAGGCAGTTCTTCCATTAAAGCTGCCATTATTGATACGAAATCAGGTTTATTGTTAGGTACCTGCCAATATCCTGATGCTGAAATGGCGATTGATTCTCCGGAACCGGGATTTGCTGAACAAGACCCAAACGTTTGGTGGGAAAATTGTCAGAAAGTTTCCCAAAAATTATTGGCTCAAACGGGCATTGATGCCAATGAAATAAATGGTATCGGCATTGCTTATCAAATGCATGGCCTGGTTTGTTTGGATAATGAGGGGGAAGTCTTGAGGCCTTCTATCATTTGGTGTGATTCCAGAGCGGTCTCACAAGGGGAATTAGCTTTTAACGCGCTGGGCGCGGATTATTGCCTGTCTCATTTATTAAACTCCCCGGGCAATTTCACGGCGTCAAAATTAAGATGGGTGCAGGAAAATGAGCCTGAAATTTTTTCGAAAATTAAAACCGTGTTCTTGCCCGGAGATTATCTGGCCTGGTGTATGACTGGTGAAAAAAATACCACTATTACAGGATTATCAGAAGGTATTTTTTGGGATTTTAATAATAAGGAAATTTCAAGTAAGCTGTTGGAGCATTGGCAAATACCAATGTCATTGCTTCCTCCAATAACCAATGTTTTTGGGGAACAGGGTTTTCTGTCAAAAAAGGCCGCTAATTTATTAGGACTTCCGGAAGGAATTCCAGTGGCATATAGAGCTGGAGATCAGCCAAATAATGCATTGTCATTAGGTGTTTTAGAACCAGGTGAAATTGCGGCAACCGGTGGAACTTCTGGCGTGGTGTATGCTGTGGCCAATGTCATTATACCTGACAGCGAATCAAGGGTTAACTCTTTTGCCCATGTTAATTACGCTGTAAATGATCCCAAAATTGGGGTGTTGCTTTGTATCAACGGGACGGGAATCTTATATAGCTGGCTTAAAAACCAATGGGGAAAAGGACTTTTGTCTTACGCGGAAATGGAGAAAGTAGCCGCCGGAATCCCTGAAGGTTCTGATGGTTTAACCATTATTCCCTTTGGAAATGGGGCGGAAAGAATTTTAAAAAACAAACAATTAGGAGCCTCCATTTCAGGTCTCGATTTTAATAGACATACTTCAGATCATTTTATTCGCGCTGCCTTGGAAGGCATTGCTTTCTCATTTCAATATGGCATGTCTATTTTAAATGAAATGGGCATTCAGGCAAATCGAATAAAAGTGGGGAATGATAATTTGTTCCAATCTACTGTTTTTTCTCAAACGCTTTCTAATATTTCTTCCTGCTCCATTGAAATAGTTAAAACAAATGGTGCCGAGGGTGCCGCAAGAGGCGCTGCCTTTGGTTGTGGATTTTATACCTCTTTGGCCGAAGCGGTCGGACAAACGGAATCAATCCATACTTTTCATCCAGAACCTGTTTCTGATGCTTTATCCGCAGCGGCATTAAAATGGAGACAAACACTTAAAAACAACCTACAATGAGTTCAAAAAATGTATTGACGGGTGCTAAAACCTTTTTTCCGGAAGTTGAATTTGTACCTTTTGA
>JAIYCH010000049.1 GCA_027488135.1 Saprospiraceae bacterium
ATTGGATTTCTCTAATAAAGGGGGAGTATTGATGCCTTTAATTATTCAATTTAATTTTGAAGATGGTACGAAAGAGGTTAAGAGAATTCCAGCGGAAATCTTTAGACTGAATGACCAAAAGGTATCAAAAGTATTTGCACTGTCTAAACCAGTGGTGAGTGTAGAATTAGATCCACAGGAAGAAACGGCAGACACAGACAGAGAAAATAACTTTTTCCCTCGCAAAGCTGTTCCTTCAAGGTTTGAAATGTTTAAACAAAATGGAGGCGGTCGCTGGAGTGGTGGCGGTGGAATGAATCCAATGCAAAAAGCTAAGGCTGAAACTAAAAACTAGATACTACTATTACTTTCGATTTTGACACCGAGAGGCTGACCTTAAATGGACAGCCTCTTTATTTTATGGTCATACCTTTGATTTCTTATTTGTTAATGCCGCTTTTACAAAATGAACAAAAAGGGGATGAGGATTCTCAACGGTACTTTTTAATTCAGGGTGAAATTGTACACCAACAAACCAGGGGTGATCTGCCAGTTCGATAATTTCCACCAAACCAGATTGAGGATTTACACCGGAAACAACCAAGCCTGCAGCGGTTAATTTATCTAAATAGGCATTGTTAAATTCATAGCGATGACGATGTCTTTCCGAAATTTTTAAACCCCCATAGGCAACGGCAGCTTTCGTTTTTTTCTTCAGTTCACAAGCATAAGCACCCAAGCGCATCGTTCCTCCTTTTGCGGTAATTTTTTTCTGATCTTCCATCATATCGATTACAGGTTCGGGGGTTTCGGGGTTGACCTCAGTGGAACTTGCATGCTCAATGCCAGCCACATGTAAGGCAAACTCTACTACGGCACACTGCATGCCAAGACATATACCAAAGAAAGGGATTTTATTTTTTCTTACGAATTCAATCGCTTTTATTTTCCCGGCAATACCTCTTTCTCCAAATCCTGGAGCTACTAAAACGCCATCTAACTTACCAAGAATGCTTTCCAATGCAGTATATGAACTATCTAATTCTTCCGCATGTATGGGTATCACTTTCACCTTACACTCATTCATCGCTCCTGCATGAATGAACGACTCGTAAATCGATTTATAAGCGTCTTGTAATTCATTATACTTGCCAACAAGCCCAATCGTAACTTCGTTGGTGGGATGTTTAAGCTTGTTTAAGAACGATTTCCATGTCTTTAAATTGGGCTCCTTTCTGTCTGGAAGCCTCAATTTTGATAAAACCGTGCTATCTAATTTTTCAGTTAGCATTAATAACGGCACATCATAAATGGTAGGTGCGTCAATAGCCTCAATGACAGAGCCAACATCGACATTGCAAAACAAGGCCAGTTTTCTGCGGATATCCATATTTATGGGATGTTCCGTGCGACAAACTAATATATCAGGCTGTATCCCCGTATTTAATAATTCCTTGACAGAATGCTGTGTTGGCTTTGTTTTAAGTTCTCCCGCAGCACTTAAATAGGGAATTAAAGTCAGATGAATGACCAAACAGTTATCGGAACCTAATTCCCAGCGCAATTGTCTAAGAGATTCTAAATAGGGCAGAGATTCAATATCTCCAACCGTTCCTCCGAGTTCCGTGATGATAATATCATAGTTGGAATTTGAAGCCAGCAACATAACTCTCCGCTTTATCTCATCGGTGATATGTGGAATGACTTGTACTGTTTTGCCCAGATAATCTCCTGCTCTTTCTTTATTTATTACCGTTTGATAAATTCTCCCGGTAGTGACATTATTTGCCTGAGAGGTTGGCTGATTTAAAAACCGTTCGTAATGACCTAAATCCAGATCTGTTTCAGCCCCGTCATCTGTCACATAGCATTCGCCATGCTCATAAGGGTTAAGTGTTCCAGGATCTACATTAATATAAGGGTCGAATTTTTGAATGGTTACCTTGAACCCTCTCGCTTGCAATAGTTTGGCCAGTGATGCCGCTATGATGCCTTTCCCCAAAGACGATGTTACGCCTCCCGTAACGAAAATATATTTGGCCATTATTTTGTAAGGTTTTGTTACGGGTCACAAAGGTAGCAAAATATGAACAAATTAATGTGTAGGTTTGAAATAATATCCTAACAAATTGATTTTCAATTAATTATTTTTTTGATTAATGTCAGTAGGCTTTTTAGATCACTGGGGTTTAAATAGCTAATCGTTGTGCTGGTATTTAATTCAATGTTAATTGAATATTAAGTAATTATAAAAGAATTTAACCTAGAATTAAAC
This sequence comes from Saprospiraceae bacterium, assembly GCA_027488135.1. Taxonomy (GTDB): domain Bacteria; phylum Bacteroidota; class Bacteroidia; order Chitinophagales; family Saprospiraceae; genus BJGN01. Next base: position 2,255 of record JAIYCH010000049.1, read on the forward strand.
ATTTATTTCCAATAAACCTGTGATTGGACTAGTACATTTGAGGTACTAAATCACAAATCATGTTTCAAAAAATATTTATTTTACTTAGTCTCTCAATCCTTATTCAAACCAATCTTTTTTCTCAAAAAGGGGGGATAAAGGGAGTTATATCAGATTCAAAATCTGAAGAGGTTTTAATAGGCGCAAATATCTTGATTCAAGGTACTGATTTAGGTACTTCTACAGATTTGGATGGAAGTTATGTGCTTCAAAATATTAGTCCTGGTGATTATAATTTAGTTTTTTCATACACTTCCTATAAAACACAGATTGTCAGAGTCACCATAATCAAGGATGAAGTGGTGGAATTAGCTATAAAATTGGAGGAAGAATCCATTGTACTGGATGGAGTTACCGTAACAGCGACCAGAAAGTCAGATTCTGAAGTCTCTATGATAAGCTCCATTAAGATGAGTAATTTAGTAGTTAGTGGTGTTTCCAGTCAGCAGATTTCAAAGTCACAAGACAGAGATGCATCAGAGGTAGTTCGTCGTATTCCAGGAGTAACCATTCGCGATGGACGATTTGTCATTGTAAGAGGACTTATCGAAAGATATAACGCTGTTTGGTTAAATAATGCAAGTACACCAAGTTCGGAAGCTGATGTTCGTGCTTTTTCATTTGATGTTATTCCCAGTAATGCAATAGATCGGATTTTAATTTTTAAAACACCAGCACCTGAACTTCCAGCCGATTTTGCCGGAGCTGCTATACAAATATTTACCAAATCGAATGCAGATGAAAATGGTATCAGTTTCAGTTACACCACAGGATTTAATAATCAAGCTACCTTTAATAAAAATTATGAAACCTATTCAGGTAGTAAAACAGATTGGTTAGGTTTTGATAATGGATTACGAAATTTACCTTCCAACTATCCTGTAGATAAAAATGCAATGGCTACATTAGCTGATAATCCTTCTGATGTAAGTAAGCAATTGATAAATTCTATTGGAAAAT
>JAIYCH010000155.1 GCA_027488135.1 Saprospiraceae bacterium
ACGCCTAAAATCAGGTAGTCTAAATTTTCCAATTGACCCATAGATGCCGGAGAAATATAATTCACATCGGTGACATAAGCCAGGCTACCAAATCTAAAGGCGAGAACAGGTAATGTTCCATGCATCACTTCGATAGGTAAAATCCATTTTTTACCCCATTGAAAAGGAATGTCTTTTTGAATGATATTTTGGGTGACTTCAGGCGCGCCAGGATATTTATTCTGGGTATTAAAAACATAAGGAAACCGTTGGGTGAGTTCATTGAGTACATTTTTACTGCCGAATAGATTCATGGGGCTTCCTGATCTAAAATTGTAGGGACGTATGTCATCCAGCCCTATAATATGGTCATTATGTTCATGTGTCAGGAGAATACCTTCCAAATGGCTGACCTGTGCAGAAAGCATTTGTTGTCTGAAATCGGGGCCGCAATCAATGACTAAATTTAGGTCATCATCAGAGATAAGGGCAGAGGAACGCAGACGCTTGTCCTTATCATCTATGGATAAGCAAACCTCGCATTGACAACCTAAAATAGGTACACCCTGACTTGTTCCCGTTCCTAATAACCTGATTTTCAAATTTTTGTTTCTTCAGTTTGTTTGTTATCAATATCCTCCTCTGCAGATAAATTTTCTAATTTACCGTTTTTAATATTTTTCAGTAGCGTCTTACCTTTAGGCGTTAATAAATTTTCATTAAAGTTATCCAATTGCTGAATAATTTCAATGATTACCTGAATTCTGTTTTCAGTATCAAAAAATTTATTAACCACTAAGATATTTCGATGTTCAACCAGACAGTAGCCTGACTGAAAATTCCCTTTTTCGTAACGCAGGACAAAACCAAGTTCAGAAAGTAAATCCTCCAGTTTTTTCAAAAAATGTTTAGTAAATTTAATCATAACTTTACCGCTCTATCTTTATGCTTCAAAACTTCATTTAATAGCGCAAAGGTCGTAAAAATATAGCATGAAAAATATCATTCTTGTTTATTTAGGTGTTTTCCTTTTTTGTGTAAAATCAGAAGGACAACAATTTAAGGGCTCTATCGTATCGGGCCTAACATTGGCGCAGATTGATGGTGACCTATTGAGTGGATTTAATCAGCCTGGATTAAGAGGAGGGTTGCATCTGGATAGTCGTATTAATGATCGTTGGTCCATAGCTATGGAAATGGCTTTCAGTCAATCGGGAAGCCGCAGACAATTAACGGATTCTCCAGGTGCTGTAATACATAAAATAAGGCTTAATCAAGTGGAAGTACCTGTTTTAGTGCAATTTACAGAGTGGAAGTTTAAAGTGGGATCTGGTCTTGTTTATCAGCGTCTTTTCAATTATGCAATAAAAGATATTGCAGGATATGATGTAACTGAATTTTATTCTTTCCGAAATAATCACCTTTCTTTTCTCGCAGCTTGTACTGTGCAATTTAATGAGCGTTGGGGAATGGTTCTTTCCTGGAGCAAATCGATAAATGCCTTACAAACCGATAACCCTACCTTAAAATTCAGGAGTAGGGTTATCGGTATTCAGACTATTATTTACTTGTAGCAAAAGATTGGACTGATTTCCAAACGCGGAAAACATTTTTGTAACATATTTTTGCAATATCTGTATCGGAATAGCCTCTTCTTAAAAGTTCAGCTATAAGATTTGGATATTGAGACACATCTTTGAGTCCCGTTGGAAGGGAATCGCCCACGCCATCAAAGTCAGATCCAAGGCCAACATGATCGATACCTGCAAGATCTACTACATGATCAATGTGATCGGCAACGGTTTTTACATCGGCATACAAATTTGGATTCTCCTTTTGAAAAGCGGCAATAACAGGTTTAGCTGCTTCGTCCCTATTTTTTAAGCCTTGTTTTTCTAATAACAACATTAACTCTTCCCTCTTTTTATTCTGGTATTCCTGAACTTTTCCATCCAAAAAGGTAGAGCCAAAATTAATCTGGATAACGCCACCATTTTTGCCTAATGCTTTTATCATGTCATCATCCATATTTCTTTCAAAACCGGGGGTGAATTTTCGGCAGGAGGAATGTGATGCAATGACGGGAACTTTAGTCAATTTCATCACCTGATAAAACGTCTGATCTGACACATGTGAAATATCAATCATGATGCCAACCCTATTCATTTCGGCAACCACCTCATTTCCAAAAGGACTTAAACCCTTCCAGGTTCGGGTAGTGTCATAAGAAGAATCACTTATGAGATTATCCTTTCCGTGGGTCAAGGTGATGTAACTGATGCCTCTTTTTTTGAAATAGGCAACATTTTTTAAATCATCACCAATAGGGGCACCATTTTCCATACCTAAAGGAAGCGAAATAAGGCCTTTTTTAAATTGCATTTTAACATCCTCTGGGCTGTAAGCCATGGCAAATTTATCGGGATGAGCTTTAGCAATTCCTTCAATCATATTAATCAAAGTATCAGCGAGCAATTTGGCTGCCCCCTCCGTTTCCTGGTAGGTTGAAGGAATATAAATGCTCATAAAAGGAGCATCGAGACCCCCTTTTTTAGCTCTTTCATAATCAAAATCACCATTTTCAGTGGAAACAGGAATACCTAAATATTCTCTTTCTAATCTGAAATTAGTCACTTTCAAGCGATAGGGTAAATCGACATGACCATCGGTAAGGATATATTTATGAGCTAATTTGTCGGCTTTCACTTGAAATGGATCTTCTTGTGCAAAAGCGGCAGTAAAAAAAGCCGATAAAATAAAAAGACATGTAATGCCTTTAACATTGGGTAAGTAGGTGAACATAATGAAAGATTAACGCTTTTATATAATGTTCCAAAATACGGAAACCAATTGACTTTTTTACCTTTGCCCTAAAATTTAAGCTTTGTCCACAGAACATAAAATGCAGGAAACCATAGTAGCTCTGGCGACTCCGCCTGGTATTGGAGCTATTGGTGTGATCAGATTATCTGGATCAGGTGCCTTTCAGGTTGCAAATCGGGTATTTAAGGGAAAAAATTTAACTAGCCAAGAGAGTCATACCATTCATTTTGGAACCATAAGGACAGAGGACGGGCAAATATTAGATGAAGTTCTTGCCTTTATTTTCAAGGGACCCAATTCCTATACGGGAGAGGATATTATTGAGTTTTCTTGTCATGGTTCTCCATATATCATTGATCAAATATTACAATTAATGATCAGGAATGGTGCAAGATTTGCCAAGCCAGGTGAATTTACTATGCGAGCTTATCTCAATGGTAAATTAGATTTGAGTCAGGCAGAAGCAGTAGGCGATCTGATTGCCGCAACATCGGCTGGTGAACATCAGTTTGCTATGCAACAAATGAGAGGAGGCATATCAAAGGAAATCAGTGGTTTACGACAACAATTATTAGATTTTGCCAGTTTAATTGAACTCGAACTCGATTTTGGGGAAGAAGACGTGGCCTTCGCCGACAGGAAGGCATTGAGTAATCTGGTGGACCAGATACATGGCTTAGTTCAAAAATTAATAGATAGTTTCTCCTTCGGAAATGCGGTTAAGCAGGGGATTAATACGGTCATTGCCGGACGGCCAAACGCGGGTAAATCCACGTTGTTAAATGCGCTGTTGAATGAATCAAGAGCTATTGTGAGTGACATTGCGGGAACTACCAGAGATACCATAGAAGAAGAAATGGTTATTGATGGCATTCGATTTCGATTTATTGATACCGCAGGACTTCGCGATGCCCAGGACAGCATAGAGGCTATTGGCATTGAAAAAACGCTGGAAAAAGTGGCGCAGGCTGCCATTTTGCTATATGTATTTGATGTAATTCAAACGTCACCACAGCAGGTTCAGGAAGATATAGAAAAATGGATGAATTCCGGAAAACATATTCTGTTGATTGCCAATAAAATGGATTTAAATCCGTACACCACTTTTGAGCAATATTTCCCAGATGAAGCCATACAAGAGCGATGTAATTTGTCGGCAAAATCGTGGATTCCCATATCGGCAAAAAATGAGATGAACATCAGTCATTTGAAATCCAGCATATTGAAAACGGCGTTAGGGGAGCACGTAAATATGGATGGCACGGTTATAACCAATGCCCGACATTATGAATCCCTGATAAAAGTCAGGGAAAATATGGAAGCAGTAGCCCTGGGTCTTGCTGAAGGAATTACGGGTGATTTTTTGGCTATGGATATCCGCGCTGCGATACATTGGTTAGGAGAAATCACCGGAGAAATTAGTACCGATGACTTGCTCGGAAATATATTTGGGAGGTTTTGTATAGGAAAGTAATCATATTACCTAAACATAACCTAAAGTTCACTTTTTATAAAGGTAATTATAGTTTTCTTCGCAAAGAGGCATGTCTTAGTAAAAGTTTTTTTTCGTTTAAAATAAAAAGCGTTAAAAATTAAATAGGAATATGAACAAGAATTTAAAGACACTTGACCAATTTGTTGATGAACAATATGGTAAAAAGGGGACTCCAAAACGTGAAAAGTTTGAGGAGGATTTTGAATCCTTCAAACTTGGTTTTCTCATTCAACAAACACGACTTATAAAGTAACATAAAAGAAGTTCGAATGTCAACATCACAAAAAATGTTAGAAACTGGACTTGGGGGACACCTTGAGCTTTCTATTAAACGCTGAGGAAAATAGACTACCGGCGAGATAAAATCTCGAGGATAAAAGAGATTTTCACCTGATTTCATTTTCAAATATTCTATATGATCTCCATTGGATTTCCATCAAATAAAAATCGAAAATACCTGGTTTAGGTAATCTTAAAATAAATGTTGCCACCCAACCCAAAGCGACGAAGAACCCTCTATTGTGCCGCCTATTCCGGTGATATCACCGGAATAGGCAGTTACTGGTTTGTATGGTGGTTTGTATCAAGTCTAGGAAAGTATGCATGAACAGATTCTATTTAAATGACTAATTACAGAAAACCATTTTCGTGACAAATAATAGTATATATTTGTCACGAAAAAAAGCTAGACTAGACAACTATGCAATTAACTGAAAGTAAAATACTAGAACTTATCAAGGCAAAAGGAGAAGGATTTGTGTTTACATCAAAGTATTTTTCCTCTCAAGCCGATGACGTTAGTGTGGTAACATCCGCACTTAGTAGATTGGTGCAAAAAAAAGTTATACGCAGACTGACACATGGCCTTTATGATCTACCTGAAGTTCATCCGAAACTTGGCGAAATCATGCCTAAAACCCAAAAAATCATTGAAGCAATTAAAACATCAGATGCAATAGAAGTGCATCCCACAGGAGCTTATGCAGCCAATTTACTTGGATTGTCAACGCAGATTCCAATGAGAATTGAGCTCTATACCAATGGCCCTAAAAAGACGATACGAATTGGAAAACAAGAAATCATTCTCAAGTCAACTACCCCAAAAAATATGATTGGGGCTGGAACCAAAGCAGGATTAATTCTTCATGCACTTAAACAAATTGGAAAGGATAATGTAACTGATGAAATAATAAAGCAGATTAGAAGCAAGATAGAAGAACAAGATATCAAACACATCAAAAGACAGATTCAGTTTGCACCAGTATGGATTGCCAAAATCATGCGCGCGCTTATTAATGAAAACTAAACCATGAATACATTTATAGCGTTATCATCCGACGAAAGAAACATGTATTGCCGTCAGGCAGCAGAAAGAATGGATACAACGTTGCCTGCCGCAGTAATTGAAAAAGATTTTTGGGTTTGTTGGACACTCAAGTTGCTGAACGAAATCCCTGAATTAAAAGGGAATATCACCTTCAAGGGAGGTACATCTTTGTCGAAAGCTTGGGGTTTAATTGAGCGTTTTTCAGAAGATATAGATATTGCCATTAACCGAAAAGTATTTGGACAACAGCCCCCACTTGGTGCGGAAGATGCTACATCTAACACACAACGAAAGACGCGTTTGGTAGAACTAGAAGATAAGAGTGCCTCTTTTATTATGGATGTACTCTTGCCAATTTTACAAGAAAAAATCGCAGGGCATCTAAACCTCGCAGAATTTACTCTCAAGCCAATTCAAAAGGGTAATGAAATCAACATAGAATTTGAGTATCCTGGTACACTTAAAAATGAATTTGGTGGTTTGCTTCCTGTTGTTTTAATTGAGCTGGTTCCAAGGGCTGATGAAATTCCAAATGAATAAAGAAAAATAACGCCTATCATTTATGAGGTATTTAAAGACCTATTGGGAGATGGCTCATTTCATATATCCACTTTAGCACCAGAGCGTACCTTTTTAGAAAAGTTACTTTTCATTCATGAGACACTTGAAGGATTTAACAAAGGCAGCGAAAGAAAAAGCAGACATTATTACGATCTTCTAAAACTTTATAAGGCAGGTGTTTTCGAACGAATAAAAAACAACCGTGAACTTTTGCAAATGGTTGTGGAGCATCGGCAAACTTTTTTCCGTTATAACACCTTGGATTATGCAGGAATTTCAAGCAATGGCGTGCGTGTCGTGCCTTCAAAAGATAGTTGGACAGATTGGCGTGGTGACTACACGCGAACTGCTGTAATGATTTATAAAGATATCCCATCGTTTGAAGAGCTTATGTCATTTGCTGAACAATTGGAGAATGAATTTAACGAGTGGGTTAAAAAATAATAATACACTATAATTAACTGAAGAATGTGAAAATTAGGTACCAGTCCCTAAGTTCCTATTTTCTAACCAAAGACATTCCGTCCTTTTCAGGTGCTTTCAACCAAATACCTATTGATTTTTGGGGCATTGCATTTTTCAATCCGATTTTATTGATTTCAGGATTTTTTTGATAAAGTATCATCGGGTAGTTGTTACATCCCAATCTTAAAATAGAAGTATGAATAAACTATTTTTCATCTGTTGGATAAAATTTATTTGCAAAAATATACTGATGATAACCTTGTCCTAAATGATCTCCTACAATGTTGAAGTAACATTCATTACCACCTCCAAAAGGTGAAATGATCAAAGGCTCTTTCAGATTTATTTTTTTTAATGTCCAACCACTTGGTAAGCTCACAGTTGTGTCCACTTTTCTTTTTTCGGTTGCGTGCATAACGTAAAAATTGCCTTTATTGTCCGTCAACTGAAAAATACTATCTGTAAACATTACCGCTTGACATTTTTGAATTGTCTTTATTACCAAATGTCCTTTTTCCGGTTTAATCATATCCGTTTTACCTCCTACATAATCTACACAAATTGGTTTTGCCATTTCTACCCAGGTATAACCTTTATATTCTCGCACTTTTATACAGTCAGCGCCTTTGCAATTTGCATCGGTATTTGGCGAGCGATAAAATGCCGTTTGTTGAAAAAGCAAATGACGGTCAATATTTTTTGTGTAAGGAAATGACACTTTAAAATCGTCCCACTTTTCTAATGGAATTGGATTTGAGCTACCACTAATTATTACTATCCATTCTATTTGATTAATTAATTCTTTTGCAAAACCTATTTCCTTCCAATGCAGTATATTAGGCAGTTTTGATTTTTCTGTGGAAAAACGTAGTCCAGCTTCTTTGGCCGTTTTAATGCCACAAGATTGAAAAATTAATAACATGGAACATATTAATAAATAAGCAAAATTTTTAGTGGCCATTTTTTTGTTTTTTAAAATGTATAACCGATGCCCATACCATAATTAAAGGATAGAATGGTTGGGGATTTTGTTCTAAAAATAGTTGTTCCATTTCCATGAATAGTCTTCACATCATTGAATGTGGGAAAAGCACTGAGAATATCAACATTGGATATCAGTACCATTCGATGAAACAAATTATTTTTCAGTCCGATGCCGAATAGATAACTGGTAGTTAATGTATGAGAAGATTCCATATAAGAACTAGCTACATGGACTGAATTATTAAAGGGGACAGCATTAATTTCAGGGGAATAAATATAGGCTAGGCCAACCATTGCCTTGGGCATTACGGTCAATTTCCTGGATACTGGTATTCGATAATAGGCACCTGCCATTAAAGTATATACATTCCATTCTTTTGCGGATATGCTATAATCAAATGAAGGATAGACCGTTTTGGCCATTAATGCTAATTCTCCTTCATCTATTGGGTTTTTATGAATTCTTAACAATCCTGTTACGCCCCAATGAGCATTATTCAATTCTTTTCCCCATAATATGTCTTTTTTTCTGCCATTTTTAGCAAAACCAGCATTAGCATTTTTACCATCGGTGCTTTTAAAATCTTGAAGGGGAATACTTGGACCTACAGATAATGCAAAATAAGATGGTCTGTCCGTTGAAGTAAAATTTTCCTGAGAAAAAGCAGCAAAGCACAACAGCCAAAAATAAAGTAAGGCTATCGTTTTGTTCATGATTTATCTTCTTTTGTCCAGTATATTTCTTTTTTTATTATTCCTTTTTTCGCTAAAAATTTAATTCTGTTAGCTTCCAGATAGGCTTCGCAATCGGCGCTTATGTTTTTTTGAGGATTAGTCAAAACACCTATCCATTTACCGTTAGTAAAAGTTAAATCTTTGAGGATAAAAATATTTTTTTTGGATGGTTTTCCATTAAATGAAGATCCTGATTTAGTGATTTCGATAATCACGTCTCCCTCAGTTTTCCACTTGCCTGAAAAATTATCATTAGATTTCTGGGCCACCAAAAGGGTGCTAAAACAGATGGCAACTAAAAGTAAGATTGGTTTTTGCACCGCTATGTTTTTTAAAATATGAATTGATGATGCAAAAATGTAATGAATAAAGGAGACAAAAATTAGCAAAAGATAATTTCACTATTTTTTCTGCGAAGCTAATCGCTTTCGGATACGGCTCAGTGAAACAGGCGTTACGCCAATAAAAGAGGCAATATGTTTATCTGCAACCCTCTTTATGATTTCGGGTTTTTGTATAATCAGTTTTTGGTAACGTTCTTCAGGCTTATCTAGTATAAAACTTTCTACCCGTTTTAAGGCATCCAAAAACATTTTTTCGGCAAACCCCAACCTTGTTTTAATGAGGGAAATATTATTTGCACTTAATTTTTCGACTATATCAAAATCAATTTCCATTAATTCGCAATCTTCCAAAGCTTGCCAAGTCTGTCGGGTTGGTTGGTTGTCAAAAATACATTCGGGTATAGCAGCTATTTGCCCTTCCCAACGAAAAAAAAAGGTTTTTTCTTCACCCGATGCCGTCAAAAAAAAAATTCTTAGGATACCTTTTTTAATGTAAATTATCTTTTTAAAAATCTTGCCTTCTGGTATGTAAATTTCTGACGCTGCAATTACTTTAGATGTTGCAAATTGAAGCAGCGGCAAATGCGTGTTATTTTCTATTGAATCTTCTCTCATATTTTTTAATGGTCTTTTTTGCCACTTTTTCATCCTGGACAAGCTCCTGAACGCAATCAAACGGCCAATCGGTAAGATTTTCGTCTTTGTTCACTTTCAGAAGCTGAACTTTTTTAGATAGCTATTTACAGGGGCCTTGCTCTCGCATAGTTCAAAATTGCTTAGCTTACCGAAGTCAATTTCATTATTGTATGCAGCCTGGCGTTGATGCATTCCACTAGTTTCGCTTTAATACCTGATTTTAGTTCAAATACAAAAATAGTAAATGAAAGATAATAACAGGTATTAAGATTTGAAAAGGGGAATTCCTTGTTTTATTTATGGAATTAATTTTACTTGTTTCACGTCAAGAGCGTGGTGTCGTTATCGTATATTTGCGTAT
>JAIYCH010000059.1 GCA_027488135.1 Saprospiraceae bacterium
CAACTCGAAGCGTTTATTAACAACGAACTACTCAAATGGAACAGCTAATAAGCGAAAAACTAAGAGTGAAAAGTAAAATATGGAATCAATGAAAAACGATGTTGGTATGCGTTGGGAAAGAATGAAAATTAAGGACATTACCATTAATCTTGATAATAAGAGGAAGCCGCTTAATGAAGCAGAAAGGAATAAGATTTCCAAAAAACAACTTTATCCATATATTGGTGCAAATAACATTATGGGTTATGTAGACGAGTTTCTATATGATGAGGAGATTGTTTGTATTGCTGAAGATGGTGGCAGTTGGGGAGAGAATCAGAAATGTTGTGTGCACATCCATGAGAAATGTTGGGTAAATAATCATGCTCATGTGCTTGGGACTAATGGCAAGACTGATTTGAAGTTTCTCATGTATTATCTTAATGCGAATGATTTAAATAAATTTATAACGGGATCAACAAGAGGGAAATTGACAAAATCAGCTCTTGATTCAATCCAAATCCCCCTCCCCCCACTACCCATACAAAAGCGAATAGCCGAAATATTGGCTGCAGCCGATGCCTTAAAACGCAAAGACCAAGAACTCCTCAAAAAATACGATGAACTGGCACAAGCTATTTTTATTGATATGTTTGGAGACCCGGTGAAGAATGAGAAGGGGTGGGAGGTGAAAAAGTTGGGGGCAGTAACGAACATGAAAGCTGGCAATTTTATTTCTGCTTCTGAAATATGCACTGATTTGGATGATAGTCTTTATCCATGCTATGGTGGAAATGGACTTAGAGGATTTGTTAAATCGTTTACGCACAATGGAAACTATATTCTTATTGGGAGACAAGGAGCACTATGCGGAAACGTTAAAATCACAACAGGTAAATTTCACGCAACAGAACATGCTGTTGTTTGCTCCCCTAAAATCGAGTATAATGTATTATGGTTTTACTATTTGTTAGGCGCTTTGAATCTAAACAAATATGCCTCAGGAGCAGCTCAGCCTGGTCTAAATGTTAGTACACTAGTAGAAATTGATTTGATTTTTGCGCCTCTTAAATTTCAAAACCAATTTGCAGAGAAGTTGGAATTAATTGAGAAGCAAAACACAAATTTAAAAGTTAACTTAATATATACTAATCAACTATTCAATTCCCTAATCCAAAAAGCTTTCAAAGGCGAACTTGTAGCAGAATGAGCAATATATAAAGTACCAAGAAATGATAGACAAAGCGTATAAAGATTGGTTCATTGGGTTGAAGAGTAAAATCCGTTCCGCCCAGCTTAAAGCTGCGGTAGCAGTAAACACCGAGCTAATTACTTTGTACTGGGATTTAGGCAAAATGATTGCCGAAAAGGAAAATGTGTGGGGCAGTAAGCTCATTGAGCAAATAAGCAAAGATTTAAAAGAGGAATTTCCAGACATGCAAGGTCTATCTACTTCCAACTTAAAATACTGCAAAAGATTTTATCAGTTTTATCAGCACCCAATTGGTCAACAGCCTGTTGCACAAATTCCTTGGGGCCATAACATATTAATATTCAGCAAGTCAAAAGATTTATCCGAAGCTAGGTTTTATATTCAAGAAACGATAGCAAACGGTTGGAGCAGAGAGATATTGGGCTCGCAACTAAAATCCGATTTATATGCTCGCCAAGGTAAAGCCATCCATAATTTTAAAAATACATTGCCGGAAGTTACTTCCGATTTAGCGCATCAATTGATAAAAGATCCTTACAATTTTGATTTTCTGACACTCACCGAACACTACAAAGAACGCGAACTAGAAAATGCCTTGGTCAAAAACATTACCAAGTTTTTACTGGAATTAGGAAGCGGATTTGCCTATGTAGGCAAACAAGTGCCGATGCAAATAGGCGACCAAGAATATTTTATCGACCTATTGTTCTATCACTTAAAACTAAGGGCGTATGTAGTAATTGAACTAAAAGCCACCGATTTTATTCCCGAATATGCAGGCAAATTGAGTTTTTATCTTTCGGCAACCAATGATATACTTCGTCACCCAACCGATAATCCGACTATTGGACTAATGGTTTGTAAAAACAAGAATAATATCATAGCGGAATATGCCTTAAAGGACATCAATCAGCCTACCAACTATTGAAGAAAGTGAAAAGCTAAAAGTGAAAAACTAAAAGTGAAAAGCTAAAAGTGAAAAGCTAAAAACTAAAAGTGAAAAGTGATGGAAAGTATTCTCAAGAATAAAAGCTATAAGTTTGCTATAAGAATAGTGAGGCTTTCGCAGTTTTTACAAGCTGAGAAAAAGGAGTTTATTTTGAGCAAACAAATACTACGAAGTGGCACTGCTGTTGGTGCGTTAATCCGTGAGGCAGAATTTGGACAAAGTTTACCAGATTTTATTAGTAAAATGAGTATCGCCCTAAAAGAAGCAAACGAAACCGAATATTGGCTCTCTATTTTGAATGATACCGATTACTTAGATTCTAAATTGCACAATAGCCTGCAAATCGATTGTAAAGAATTAATAGCCATGCTCGTATCAACCGTTAAAACAAGTAAACAAAAAACTAAAAGTGAAAAGTGAAAAACAAAAAAGTGAAAAGTGAAAAACTAAAAGTGAAAAACAAAAAAGTGAAAAACTAAAAGTCAAAAGTGAAAAACGAAAGGAAAGTAGTATATAACTGTTCACTATTCACTATTCACTATTCACTTTTCACTATTCACTGTTCACTTTTCACTGTTCACTATTCACTTTTCACTGTAAACTATTAACTTAAATTAATGAGTAATTACTCCTTCATACCTAGCCAATGGGCAAACCTAGCCCAAGCACCGCAAGAAGCGGAGGGGCATGTGCACAATGCGCCTTTGTATGCCGCTATGCTTTGCCGCAAAAGTTTGGAAGAATGGGTGCGTTGGCTGTACGAACACGATGCCGATTTGGTATTGCCTTACGATACTTCCCTTAGTTCACTCATGCACGAGCAGGGGTTTAAAAATATTGTTGCGCCGATTCAGTTCAACCAAATAAACCTTATTCGCAAACTTGGCAATACTGCCGTGCATACCACTGCCAAAATAAAACCGCAAGAGGCCTTATACGCCCTGCAATTGTTGCATGGTTTTATTGGCTGGGTGGTGCAGGTATATAGTGAGGAAAAAGTAACGGTTGCTAAGTTTGATGAAAATCTGATAACCAAAGGAAAGGAAAAGGATTATAATAAGCACGACCTTCAGCAATTAGAACGCAACTACCACGAATCGCAAAGCAAGCTCGCTAAATTAGAAGCAGAACTGGCCGACATCAAAGCCATCAAAGAACAAAATAAAGCGTTTGTTCCACCACCCATTGACCCCAACGAAGACCTTACTCGCAAAATATATATCGATACCTTGTTGCGTGAAGCAGGTTGGGATCCTTATGGCAATAATGTACCCGAATATCCTGTACACGGTATGCCACAAGACAATAGTGACGCCAGCGGAAATGGTTTTGTAGATTATGTACTCTGGGGTGATGATAGCAAACCCCTGGCGGTGGTAGAAGCCAAGCGCACCAAAAGAGACCCACGAGTGGGGCAACATCAGGCAAAATGTTATGCCGATGGTTTGGAAAAAGAGTTCGGACAACGACCGGCCATTTTTTATTCCAATGGTTTCCGCACCTGGCTTTGGGACGATGTAAATTATGCACCCCGTGAAGTATTTGGTTTTTCTACCAAAGACGAATTGCAAATGCTGATACAAAGACGCAATTCGCAAAAAACATTGGCATCGCAAACCATCAACAACAATATTACCGATAGACCATACCAGCACGAGGCTATTCGTTGCGTTACCGAGGCATTGGATAAAAAACACCGCGAAGCCTTGCTCATTATGGCAACAGGCACCGGAAAAACAAGAGTTTCGGCTTCCATAGTAGATTTACTGAGCAAGGCCAATTGGGCTAAACGTATTTTGTTTTTAGCTGATAGAAATGCGCTGATACATCAAGCAAAGGTTAACTTAAACGATTATTTACCCAATCTTCCGGCAGTAGATTTAACCAAAGAAAAGGAAGACGAAAGCAGTCGAATGGTGTTTTCTACCTACCAAACCATCATCAACATGATAGATGGCGAAGCCGATGGCAACAACCGTTTTTACAGCGTAGGGCATTTTGATTTAATCATCTTTGATGAAATACACCGCAGCGTGTACAACCGCTACAAACATATTTTTAAATATTTCGATGGCATCCGCATTGGTTTAACCGCTACACCAAAATCAGAAGCTGATAGAGATACCTATGCATTGTTTGGCATGGAACCAAATAATCCAACCTTTGCCTACGAATTGGAACAAGCTGTTAATGATAAATGGCTGGTGCCTCCAAAAGCAATTTCTGTTCCTATAAAATTTCAGCGCAGCGGTATCAAATATGCCGAACTAAGTGATGACGAGAAACTAAAATACGAAGAGCAGTTTACGGACCCTGTTACAGGTGAATTTCCTGAAGAGATAGATGCAGCCGCTCTAAATAAATGGTTGTTCAATACCGATACGGTGGATAAAGTAATTGGTCATTTGATGGAACACGGAATTAAAGTAGAGGGAGGAGATAAATTAGCCAAGACCATAGTGTTTGCCCGTTCACACAACCATGCTAAGTTTATTGAAGAACGCTTTAACAAACAATATCCTACCTACAAAGGTAAGTTTTTGGAGGTAATAGATTACCACGAAGAGTACCGCTATGACTTGCTCAACAAATTTAAAGACAAAACAAAAATGCCCCAGATTGCCGTGTCGGTAGATATGCTCGACACCGGTATTGATGTTCCGGAAGTTTGTAATTTGGTATTCTTTAAACCTGTGCGCAGTAGGGTTAAGTTTTGGCAAATGATAGGACGAGGAACCCGCTTGTGCAAAGATTTATTTGCTATTAACGAAGACAAAAAAGAATTTGTCATTTTCGATTTCTGCGAAAACTTTGAGTTTTTTAATGCTACACCCAAAGAAGAAGTTGGTGCCAGTGCTAAATCATTAAGTCAACGTCTGTTTGAATTGCGGTTGCGTTTAGGATTTGCCTTATTAAGTCAGGAGGAAGAAACAGAACTAAAAGAATATGGTCAATCCATCATCGATCAATTAATAAAACAAACCCAAGCCTTAAATGGCGATAGTTTTATTGTGCGTATGCATTGGGAAGCAGTAGAAAAATACCGTGATGCCAATGCATGGAATGCACTCAGCGATTTAGACATTAAAGAACTACACGATCACATTGCCCCATTAATGATGGAAACCGACCAGGACGAATTGGCAAAGCGATTCGATGCCTTGATGTTGGATATACAACTAAGTGTTCTGAATGGAGAGAAAAAACAATTGGTGCTTATTCAAAAAGTGGTTACTACAGCAGGCAAATTGAGTAAGAAAGCCTCTATTCCATCGGTAGCAAAAAAGATGGAAACGATTAAAGAAGTACAACAGAAAATATTTTGGGAAGGTGCTACCATTCCAGGCATCGAAAGAATCCGCATTGAACTGCGAGACATTATTAAGTTTTTAGATGCAGAAAATACCCCAATTTATTTTACCATGTTTGAAGATGAGTTTTCGGGGAATATTCAAGAGCATCAGTTGCTTTATAACTTCAATGATTTAGATGCCTACAAACGCAAGGTAGAGCAGTATTTAAAAGAACAAAGCCATAACATCACCATACATAAGCTACGCAACAATGTGCCTATCACAAAGGGTGAATTAGAAACTTTAGATAAGATGCTATTTGAACAAGGAAGCATTGGTACCAAAGCAGAATTTACAAAAGCTTATGGCGAACAACCCTTAGGGAAATTTATTAGAAGTATTGTTGGTTTAGATGTGCAAGCAGCGAAATTAGCTTTTGCGGAAATACTAAATAATCAAACCTTAAATGCACAGCAAATCCGTTTTATGGACACGATTATTAATTACTTAAATGTAAAAGGAATCATTGAACCATCTATGCTATTTGAAGCGCCTTTTACAGATATTAATTCTACGGGCGTTGCAGGTTTATTCGAAGATCAAATTGCCTCAAAAATAATTTCATTAATAGAAACCATTAATCACAATGCAGAAGCAGCATAAATAAAAGCCAGCCCAAAACTGAATCACGGATTATGGATGATGACTTCGGCATATTGGAATTTGATGACTAGCAACGCTTTTATTTCACAAAAATGCCCGTAGAGACGATGCATGCATCGTCTATTTTCTAATACATGCATCGTCTTCTTTACGTCAGGACACAAATTTTAACTTTTTGTATCATGCGCTTGTGAAAAAACCATATTAATACCACCCAAATCTCCCCGTCCTATTAATAATAGTCATAATAATCATAGTTCAGACAAGAAATGCGATCGTAGGCTTTAATTATTGGTCTCATCACCTACCATTAGATTGAAACCTATCGAGGAAAAGACGATGCTTTCTTTTGAGATTAGACGATGCATGCATCTCCTTTACGATCCTAATTAAAAAATAAGGGATTTAATGATGTATATTCATTCTGTTGAGGAAAAGTTAAAATCCATAAAATCAATTTTATGAATCATAATTCTTTTTTTATTAATTTTAAATGGAACATATAGGTCAGCTAATGCTATAACTATATGAAAAATGTGTTCATTTAAAAAAATAAGAAAATGAAAAAGACCATTATTTTGAGTTTGCTTCTTTTTATAGGGGCAAAAACATTCCTGATTGCCCAGGATCCTTTGGCAAGTTTTACCGTACAAAGAGATTTAACAAAGATTGAAGCATCATTGTCCACAGGAGGAAGGGCATTGCTAGCCAGTGAAAAAAAGGAGTATGATCAATTGAGGATTAAGTCTTATCAATTTAGTCCTAACAGGTGTATGAATTATCCTCTTACAAGTCTGGAAAGTTTAATGAAAGAGGATATTTCTCCATCATTGCTTCAAAGAAATACGGAATCTAATCTGGCAAAATTGCCAACTATTAAAAGAGCTTTTGAAGCGAAAGGAATTAAATGGAATCCCCTCTGGTTGATAGATCTTATGACGATTGACTGGACTAAATATTTAATAGGTGCTGCTGGTTGTACTTTAAATACAAGTATTCTTACTCCCGTAAAAGACCAAGGAAATTGTGGAAGTTGCTGGGCATTTGCCGCAGGAGCCGCATATGAACATGCTTATAAATTGGTATACGGGGGTGTTAAAGATATTTCTGAGCAAGATATTTTAAGTTGTGGCGTTAATT
This sequence comes from Saprospiraceae bacterium, assembly GCA_027488135.1. GTDB lineage: Bacteria > Bacteroidota > Bacteroidia > Chitinophagales > Saprospiraceae > BJGN01. Next base: position 7,238 of record JAIYCH010000059.1, read on the forward strand.
GTTCTGGTGAAAATGCAGGAAGTTGTTCAGGTGGGTTCGAGTATAAAGCTCTTGACTACTTGTTATGTACAGGAGTTGCCATTGAATCTGCTTATCCTTATACTGCGACAGGTGGAACGGAAGCAGCTTGTATAAGAAGTCCAAAATCTTCAAGTATTGCAGGCTGGGTTAAAATTGGTACTTCTTATCCGTCGAACGATATGGTTAAATGCGCCATTGCAAATTATGGGGCAGTTACAACAGCTGTTTATGCAAAAGGCTGGTCAGGTTACGGTGGAGGAGTAATGGACGCTTATCCTAATGGTTCAGCAGATTTAGTTTCTTCTTCAGGTGCTACTATAAATCATGCCGTTACCATTGTAGGTTGGTGTGATGCAAAAGGAGCATGGATCGTAAAGAATTCCTGGGGCTCAGACTGGGGACCTCACAGAGGTTATTGTTATGTTAAATATGGTTATTATAATATAAATGCCAGAGTTTATGCTGCATTGCCAAATCCTTAAGGGATTCCATTCAAATAGTTTTTTTTAATGAAAAAAAGGTTGCAGAGAATAAACTTTTCTGCAACCTTTTTTCATTCTCCATTATGAGGACAATTATGCACTTTACTAATCAGATTTTGATGTTCTTTCAACATCGTTTGGGCAGCCTGATAAAGTTCTTCAAAATGCATGACCAGAATATGAACATCGCGGGGAACTTCCTGGCCCCACTGTTTGGTTTTGAACATACAGCAAGTGTGTAAACCTTTAAAAACAGCTTCTAATTCTTTGGCGCGGAATAAAAAATTTTCAATATCGGGTAAGGTGGCTGGCAAAATAGTATTTTCCCTTTGTAAACCTTTAGAGAGGTCTTCAAAGACGAGTTCCTTTATGCTTACCTGAAACAACTCGGACATCTTTAAAAGACTATATATTTTCGGCTCTGTAGAGCCATTTTCATAAGAGGCAATATTCCCTCTGTTCAGACCAACACGGTTGGCGAATTCTTCCTGACTCCATTGAAACTTTTTCCTCAGCAAACGGAGATTTAAAGCCAGAAAAGTAGCTTTCATTACATCGTTATCTTGCTGTTCAATCATAAGGTAAGATCATAAATAAAAAGTGTAGAAAGTTAAATGTTCATATTCAAATACAAAGGAAAGGAATTAATTGTTTAGGAAATGATAATAAAACTTACATTTTTAATTCATTTGTCAGAAAAAAGTCATTTTATGTCGATGAATTGGACATTTTATAAGATTACTGAAAAATATATTTGCATTCAACGCGTTTTTGGACTAAATTTGCATAAAAAATAAAAACAATGACAGAAACAATAGTTGCCAATTCTTCCATTCAGATTCAGTTAGGTGCTATTCGTTCTTCCCTTCGTGCTTTCGCGCTAAAACTTACTGGATCATCAAGCGATGCAGAAGATTTATATCAGGATACTGCTTTGCGCATCATCATGCATGCAGATAAATTTAATGAAGGCACTAACTTTAAGGCGTGGGCAGTTACCATAATGCGGAATATTTTTATAAATAACTACCGTAAAAAGATTCGAAGAAATATGATTGTGGATCAAACCCCCAATTCTTATTATTTGGATTCAAATGAAGTCAATGAGCCTAACGCAGGAGAAACAGACATTATTTTTAGCGAATTAATGGTACTGGTTGAAGGTTTACCAGAAGATTTCAAAAGACCCTTCCTAATGGCTTTTGATGGGTACAAATATGAGGAAATAGCAGAGGAGCTAGGTTCTCCACTAGGCACTATCAAAAGCAGAATATTTTTTGCAAGAAAAAAATTGCAAAAATTATACCACGAACGCTACGCCATTTTCAGGGCTTAACGGAACATTTCCAAGATAGTTAGGGGCAGTATATATGTTACCTAATTATCTTGGTTTTATATATCTATTATTTGTCAGGTCAAAAATCACGTCCTGTTTTGAAACCACCCATCTTTTTGTGGTGGCTGCTCAAAGGTTTCACGGGCTAAAAAAAATTCTTTTTCTTGTTTTTCAAAAAGTTTTTTCCGACGCCGTTCATTATAATCTTCTTCTTCCTCTATATTTTTAAATAGAAAGGCGGTAATCATTCCTGATATAGCACCTAACAAGTGGCTTTCCCATGAGATGCCTTCCTGTCCAGGGAAAATACCAATAATCATCGATCCGTAATAAAAGCCAACTAATATGGCCAGAGCAATGGAGCGAATATTCCTTCTGAAAATACCCAGCCAAAAAACAAACGCTACTAATCCGTAAATAACCCCACTGGCGCCGATATGAAATACCTGTCTGCCGAATAACCATACGAGGCTGCCGGTTAGGAAATAAATAAGGAATAAGGCAGGAAATGATATTCTCCTGTAGAAAAATAAAATGAGGGTCATAAGGGCAAAAAGGGGTGGGGTATTGGACATTAAGTGAGACCAATTTCCGTGAATCCACGGACTAAATAATATCCCTTTTATCCCAAAATCGGTTCTTGGAAATATACCCAAATTACCTAAATCAATGAAAGTCAAGAAGGTAACCAAATGAACCAACCAAAGGATTGACACCGTCAGGGTAGCTATTTTCAGACTTTGAAAAAATGAATTTGATTTTTTAGACTTCATCAACAGGCATTAATTGTCAATTTAAATCTTTGATAAGATCTAAATACTTAGGTGAAATATCTCCTGCTTTTTTAATGGCCTTTTCAAAAGGGGTGTAGGCAATTTCATTATTTATAATGCCAATCATTTCACCCGATCTGCCTTCGAGGAGTGCATCTGTAGCGGCAACGCCCATTCTACTGGCCCGCACTCTTTCTAAACAAGTGGGACTGCCTCCTCGTTGAATATGCCCTAAGATGGATACTTTTATTTCAAAAATATCTAATTTAGATTTTACATAATCAGCAATTTGATAAGCTCCACCCGCCTCATCTCCTTCGGCTACGACAACAATACTAGAGTTCTTTTTTCTATCGTGAGCATTTTGCAGCACTTTAACCAAATCGTCTAAATTTGTCTTATGCTCTGGCACCAATACAGCTTCAGCACCAGTGGCAATACCAGCTGCCATAGCAATATAACCAGCATCTCGACCCATTACTTCGACAAAGAATAATCGGTCATGGGCATTGGCAGTATCTTTAATTTTGTCAATGGCATCCATCGCCGTATTAATAGCGGTATCGAAACCTATGGTATGATCTGTTCCCGCTAAGTCGTTGTCGATAGTACCTGGACAGCCTACGATGTTAATATCTGGAAATTCTTTCATAAAAACAGCTGCCCCTGTAAAAGTTCCGTCTCCACCGATAGCCACGATGCCGTCGATACCTGCGCGTTTAAGATTTTGATAAGCCAGCTTCCTACCTTCGGGGGTCATAAAATCTTTACTTCTGGCTGATCTCAATATAGTTCCCCCCGTATTGATAATGGAAGAAACAGAGTGTGAATCCATATTTTTGATGTCACCTTCTATGAGACCCTGATAACCGCGATAGATACCTGCCACCTCAAGTCCTCTTTTTAATGCGGACCTAACTACGGCGCGAATACAAGCGTTCATGCCTGGTGCATCACCGCCTGAAGTAAATACTCCAATTTTTTTCATAGTGCTAAATTATGCTTAATTATAAGAATCGTCGGCGAACCATATTTATAAATGATTTTGCAGCCTCTTTTCTTTCCTCTTTATGCCAATCGTGTTGACGGCCAATATTCAGTAAAAATACTTTTGCCTGGTCAAAGTGAGTAAAATTATTTATCATCTTCACCGCTTCTTCCATTTCTGCACTATTTTTTCCAAATAAATCATTGGAGTACAAAAGGCGTTCATTCATACTAAAGGTAGAAAAACTTAAATTTGAAATGGCTTGACTAGCCAATCTTTCTGCTAAATTACTAGGTTCTTGCCATATAAACAAATGGGCTAACTCGTTATTTAAGAAGGATTCAGAAGGTTGAGGAGTCACTGTAGGGGCTACTGCTTCGGATATTTTTTTCTCGGGTTCAACATTGGCTACCCCTTGCTCATGCCCCAATAAACCCGTCTCTCTTTTAACTTCGTTTAACGGTTGTACCTCTTTAATGGGTTGTACCTCTTTCACCAGCTGGATTTCCTTTTCAGTCTGTACCTCTTTTACAGGTGTTATCTCCTTCTCCGGTTGCACCTCCTTTACAATGGCTTTATTTTGACTTTGGCTCAATGCAATGGTTTCATAAAACTGCCTTAAATAGCTTAGCATCAGATCTCTTTCCAAGGGAGAAACGCCTGGTGTATTCGCATCGATATTTTTATAAAGCGCATTTATTTTGTGTATCAACACACGTGCTTTTTCCTTGTCCATGATACATTTTCAGGTTGACTTTAGCAAATATTCTTTAGATCTATCCTAAAGTTGATTTGTTTATAACGCACAAATATCTAATTTTAACTTCCCAAATGGAAATTAGACAATGAAAAATAATAAAATTTATCATTTGACTAATATTTTATTCATAAAAAGATAATATGTTTATTGAACCCTACATAACAGGTAATCCTAAGGGATGGATTGAAGTAATATGTGGAGGAATGTTTTCAGGCAAAACAGAGGAGTTAATCAGGCGTTTAAAAAGGGCAAGGATAGCAAATCTTAAGGTCGAAATTTTCAAGCCTGCTACAGATAACCGTTACGCTATCAATGAAGTTGTCTCTCATGATGCAAATCAAATTGCCTCTGTTGTGGTTCATCGGGCTATGGATATTCTGTCTTTAGTGGAGGAAAAGGAGGTCGTAGGTATCGATGAGGCTCAGTTTTTTGACAATGATCTCGTTTTAGTCTGCAGGGAATTGGCCAACAGAGGCATTAGAGTGATAGTTGCTGGGTTAGATATGGATTATAAAGGCATTCCTTTTGAACCTATTCCCGCCCTTTTAGCTACCGCTGAATACATTACTAAAGTGCATGCCATTTGTCCTCATTGTGGCCAATTGGCTTCCCATTCCTACCGTTTGGTTGACGTTGAAGATAAGGTGTTGGTGGGTGAAAAACAATTGTATGAACCACGATGTAGAAATTGTTTTAATAAAGGAATGCTATAATGTTTGTCGCTTATGGTAATATCCAAAATTTGTTTCCACAATATTTATTAATTAATACAATTTTATAGCTAAGTTTGCGAAAATTTTATTGTTATCACAACCATTATGTCTTTAATTCCAATTTCTCGTGCTTTAATCTCCGTTTACTCTAAAGATGGGTTAGAACCGTTGGCTAAGTTGCTGCATCATTATGGTGTTGAAATATATTCAACGGGGGGTACTCAAGTTTATTTGGAAAACATGGGCATTCCAGTTACATCGGTTGAATCACTGACGGGATACCCTTCCATTCTGGACGGAAGAGTTAAAACACTTCATCCAAAAGTTTTTGGTGGTATTCTTGCCCGACGCGAAGAAGGACATTTAGCGGAATTAAATGAAATGGATATTCCTCCTTTCGATGTAGTGGTGGTCGATTTATATCCGTTCGAGGAAACGGTTGCTTCAGGTGCAGGTGAAGCAGAAATTATTGAAAAAATTGATATTGGAGGAATTTCTTTGATTAGAGCCGCTGCTAAAAATTTCAATGATGTGGTGGTTATTCCGTCGAAGTTATCCTACAAACCCTTGGTAGAAGCTTTAGAAAAAAATGCGGGATCAACAACACTTGCTGAGCGTTTATCATTTGCCAAGGCTGCTTTTGGTGTGACTTCACAGTATGATGCAGCTATTTATGCCTACTTTCAAGGAGATGAAACCTTTGCTGAATCTTTGCGCCTTACTGAAAATAATAAGGTGAATCTTCGTTACGGTGAAAATCCACATCAAAAAGCTGTTTTTTACGGAGATTTTGATGATATGTTCGAAAAATTAGCGGGAAAAGAACTATCGTTCAATAATTTAACAGATATAGACGCAGCCGTTGGACTGATGTCTGAGTTTGAGAAGGATGGGCCAACACTCGCTATTCTTAAACATACTAATCCTTGTGGTGTGGCCACCAGATCTACCATTAAGGAGGCATGGTTGGCAGCCCTGGCAGCAGATCCTGTCTCTGCTTTCGGTGGTATTTTTATATCAAACGTGCCCATTGATATCGCTACTGCGACTGAGATAGATCAGCTTTTTTACGAAGTTTTAATTGCGCCTGATTTTGATGAAGACGCATTAAATTTTTTAAGTAAAAAGAAAAACAGAATTTTATTAAAGTTAAAAAAACTTAAAATTCGAAACATTAGCGTTAAATCTTTGTTAAATGGCGTGATTGTTCAGGAAAATGACGTTGTAACGGAAGGAAGGGAGGTTTGTAAAATAGCGACCACCTTGGAACCTACAGAAAATCAGTGGAGAGATATGATGTTTGCGGCAAAATGTTGTAAACATCTGAAATCAAACGTTATAGTGCTGGCTAAAGATAATCAGCTTTTAAGCATGGGTTGTGGTCAGACATCTAGAATTGATGCGATGGAACAAGCGGTGGATAAGGCAAAAAGATATGGTTTTGATTTGCAAGGTGCAGTGATGGCTTCAGATGCTTTTTTTCCCTTCCCCGATTGTGTGGAAGTGGCTGAACGGGCGGGCATAAAAGCGGTCATTCAACCAGGTGGATCGGTTAAAGATCAGGAGAGTATAGATTTTTGTGATGCACATAATATGGCAATGGTGATAACGGGAATGAGACATTTTAGACATTAATTCCTCGAACCAACTAAATGACAGTTTTTAGCATCATTATAAAAAATAAACGTTGTGGCTCAAATGGCTAAATTAAACAATAAAGTATGGCTTCTAGTCATTGGACTATCGTTCCTGGGAGCTCTACAGCTAGCTGGACAGTCCACCTCGAGTATTATTCCCAAATATAACTCGCCTTATTCCAGGTTAGGCATTGGTAACTATTACCCAGGATATTTTGCCGCGGCAGCTGGTATGGGTGGAATTGGCGTAGGATATAACGATCCCACGCATCTCAATCCGCAAAATCCAGCCTCTCTTGGTTTCTTAAGAGTTACAGCTTTTGAAGGAGGTATATTTTCTAAGTATAGCGTGCTAAATAACGGAAAGGGTGAAAGGGATGACGCCTGGAGCGGAAATATCCAGTATCTAAGTCTTGGTTTTCCCATGCGTAACCCTATCAATGAATCGTTGGAAAGACAACAACCTACCTCGGGTATTGGTATGGCCTTCACTTTAGTACCTTACACTTATGTAGGTTATGATGTAAAATCTACCATTGAAAATCCAGGATTCGGTACAGCAACTAATACATTGAAAGGAACTGGTGGTACTTATAAACTGGCATGGTCTAATGGCTTTAGATATAAAAGCATTGCTGTGGGCTTAGAAACAGCTTATTTATTTGGTAAAATAACTAATTCCCGACGTTTACAATTAGATTCCTCGTCCATAGCTTATGGAACAGAATTGGCGGATGATATTAGTTTAAGAGGTCTTAGGTTAAAAGCTGGTTTTCAGGCCGCTATTGATTTTGGTAAGAAAAAAGATAAAGATAAATCAATTTCAGACTATAAAAGATTGCTCATTTCAGGAACTTACACTATGGGTGGTTCTGTTCAGACCAATGCCAGTCGTTTTTATAGAAGAGAATTGTTTCTTACCACTACCATAATTGATACTATTTTAAGAGAATTTGATAATATTCAGACAGGACAGCTTCCGATGGAATTCGGTATGGGGCTTACTTTCGAACGATTTAATAAACTTAGAATCAGCGCTGAATATACTGTTGGAAAATGGTCCAATTATGAGTTAACAGCAAAATCAGATAAATTATTTGATAATTATTTCTTTAGATTTGGAGGGGAATTAATTCCAGAGTATGCTTCCTATAATAAATATAGCAGGCGTATGAGTTATAGATTAGGTGCATTTTATGGAACAGACCCCCGAACAGTAAATGGAAAATCTCTTCTTCAATATGGCTTTACCATGGGATTAGGCCTTCCCATAGTGGTTCCACGGCAAACTCCCTCCTTCGTAGATTTATCTTTGGAAGTAGGGCGTTTTGGTCTGAAGGACGCACTAAGAGAGACTTATATCCAACTAACAGCTGGATTTTCACTAAACGACAACACCTGGTTTTACAAACGTAAATTTAACTAATTATGAAGGTTCTATCTCATGGAGTTCTTCCACTACTCCTCTTACTAACTTTGTTTACTAATGCTAATGCCCAGTGTAATTCTTGGGTGGGAAACCCTCGGGAAACGGAAGCTAAAGAGGCTCACGTACTCTACAGGCAGATGGTAAAAGGTAAAACGGCTGCCGATTTGGCTAAATTAGATGACGTATCATTTGGTATTATCTATGATAATTGGCTAAAAGCTTACGAAATTGCCCCAATGGCCGATGGACAAAGAGCAAATCACTACGTTGATGGCGTAGAAATAATGAAGGCTAAAAAGGAGAAATCAACAGATGATGCAGCAAAATTGGCCGCAGATAAACTTATCATTTCTCTTTATGACCAAATGGCGGTTTGTTATCCAAAGGAAATCGGGTACGCTTTAAGCAGAAAAGCGTTTGATATGTTCTACATGTCTTCTTATGGATACAGCGCTGAAACAGTGGCAGCATTTAAAAATGCTGTAGAAAAAGCGGGTAACGCTGCTGAATATATAATTCTTGAGCCCATTGGTCTGGTGGTAAATTATATGTTCAAAAATAAATTAATGTCTCCTGCAGATGCAAGATTCTTAGTGGAAAAATCACAAGAAATTGCAGACTTCAATATTTCTAATAATGAGAAATATGGTCAATATTATGAGGCCTCTTATGCAAGAATGGAAGTGCCTTTAGCTGAAGTTGAAGGTCAAATATTCGATTGTGAATATTTTAAGGCTAAATTAGTTCCTCTTTATCAGGAAAATCCAGAAGATTTAGTCACTATTCGTTATACTTTTAATAAGTTAAAGACGCAAGGTTGTGCTGACACTGACCCTATCATGGTGGAATTGAAATCGAAGTATGAGGCTAAAGCAGCGAACATGAATGCGGCTATGCAAGAGGATTTCTTAGCTAAAAATCCTGGAATGGCTGCAAGAAAGTTATATGAAGATGGAAATTTCAGCCAGGCTATTGCTAAATATAAAGAGGCTATTACCAGTGAAACAGATGATAGCAAAAAGGCAGATTATTACCTCGGAATCGCTTCTATTCAGTTCCGTCAGTTAAAATCTTACGGTCCGGCAAGGGAAAATGCACGAAAAGCAGCTTCTTTAAAATCAAATTGGGGTAAGCCTTATCTCTTGATTGGTGATATGTATGCTTCTACCAGTAGAAATTGTGGCTCCGATGGTTACTCAAGAGGCTTAGCCGTTCTTGCCGCAATAGAAAAGTATGCTCAGGCTAGAAACATCGATGCAGAGGTGTCTTCCGAAGCTTCTAAAAAAATATCCCTTTATGGAGCTTCTATTCCTCCAAAGGATGAGGCGCACATGAGAGGTATTGCGGAAGGTGCCAGAGTATCAACAGGTTGTTGGATAGGCGAAACAGTTACGCTCAGATATAATTAATTTCAAACCCATTTATTAGGTTTGCCGAAAGGCCTTGTTCCTCTTTCGGGACAAGGCCTTTACTTTTAAATTTTTTCCTATGAAGTTCCTTATCTTTTTTTATAATCTGTTATTGTTAACAGTCTTTTTAAGCTGCTCACCTAAAATGAAGGTGGTCACTACCGAGGATAGTGTACCCGTCACTGATACCTTGCCTAAAGTGGAGAGACCTAAAGGATTTTGTGCTACTTTTGATCAATCGGAGAATCCTCAGGAGGCGTTGAGAAGTTTTGTCCTTTATAGAGATTTTATAAAAGACACCGATTGGAATCAGGCCTATGAATACTGGTTGAAAGTTTATGAACTGGCACCCGCAGCAGACGGAAAAAGAAATACGGTTCTGGCAGATGGCATTCGCTTTTATGAACATTTTTTAGAGATTGAAAGGGATTCGCTAAAAAAAGAAGAGTGGATAAATAAAATATTTGCGCTCTATGATAGAATCGAAGAATGCTATCCAGCCGGTGGGTATGTCTCCGCACGGAAAGGTTTCGATCTGTTCTTTACTTATAAACAAAGAGCTTCAAAAAAGGAAATATATGATCTCTTTAAAAAAGCATGGGATCTTGATGGAGAGGAAGTACCTGATTTTGTGCTGAATCCGTTCACTTCTCTTTTGGTAGATTTATATTTTTCAAATGAAATACCTATGGAGGAGGCCAGAAAATATTCGTTAGCTTTATCTAACAGACTAAAAAAGGGTTTAGCCGAATGTGATGGCTCTTCCTGTTTGCGATGGAAAGTAATCGAAGAATATTTGCCGCTTAGAATGGAGGTTTTCGAAACAGTGAAAGGCTTTTACGATTGTAATTATTTTATGGATAAATATTATCCGCAGTTTTTAGCCGCTTCCGACGATTGTGAGGTTATCAGAGAAGTTTATAGTCGGTTAAAATTTGCAGGTTGTTCTGATGTGGAAGAAAGATTTGCTGCACTAATTCAAAAGGGAAATGAAAAATGTGCGCCGGAAAAGGGTCCTGCAGAATTAGCCTACCTTTGCCTGAGAGATGCCGATTACTCTTGTGCCATAGACGGTTTCCTAAAAGCCTCAAAGGAGGTGGAGGATGTGAAAAAAAAGGGGGAACTTATACTATTGGCCGCCAAGGTGTATTATGTTCATAAGAAAAATTTTACGAAAGCAAGACAATTAGCTTTAGAGGCTGCCGCAGCAAGACCAAACTGGGGAGAGCCTTATATTCTTATCGGCCGAATGTATGCCTCTAGTGGCCCTCTTTGTGGTCCAGGCAGAGGTTGGGAAAGTCAGGTGGTTGTTTGGGTTGCTGTAGATGCCTGGGTCAAAGCCAGAAATATAGATGCCGCTTTTGCCGCTGAAGCAAACAAAATGATTAATCAATATACTCGCTTTATGCCCAATAAAGAAGATATTTTTATTCGCGGCCTGAAAACAGGTGAAAGATTTTATGTCGGTTGCTGGATCCAAGAATCTACCACCATAAGAACGGTAGATTAATCATGGTCTCGCCATCCCATCGGGATGTTTCACAATGCAATGATGCCGTTATGATTTTGGG
>JAIYCH010000091.1 GCA_027488135.1 Saprospiraceae bacterium
CATTTTTACCTTAATCTATTTGATTCCTGTACCGTCTTTTCGTCTTTTCTTATACTGAAAATGGCTAATATGGTCGAAACAAGGCCAACAAAAAAACTGATTGAAAGGGTGGTCATATCCTTACTTTCATCATAATGGCCTTTACTTAAAAATAAGATAATGGCTATTCCTGTTATATACAATGGTATAACCAACCAGGTAGATAGACTTATCTGTAGTTTTCGTTTCTTATACATAAAAATGATTATCAGACTGATTAAGGCTGCCGTGGCAAATGCAAAGTGTTCCCATATTCCCACAAGATTCATGGACAGAAAGCCTGCCGAAATAGCGCCCAATAGCAAAAAAAGTGTCTGAATTCTTTGTATCATCTCGCAAATAATTTAAAGATTAATAAATGACTTTGTTTTATGAACGTATAGATTGTCCAGCTATAAAGGTAATAGGTTTGGTTTATTCTCTTTACCTATGTTTAGATTTAATTTGTCTCTTCCTTTGGTTTTTATTTGTAAATTGTTGCGTGGGGATTCCTTCAAAAGTATATTTGTTTCTTATTTAAAATAAATGGTTTTTAACATAGCATTTTTTAATAATGGTGGAATTTATCATTGGATACTCATCACATTTATGTGGTTGACATCTGTTCTGTCACCTCTATATAGTCAAAACAATTCCACTACCACCGAGGACAAAAGAGTTAAGGTACTTTTTGCAAAAGATTTTCTTATCTCCCAGGAGGGAGAAAATAGTATTCAAAAACTAGTAGGTGAGGTTGAGATGAAGCAAAAGAATATTCGCATGTATTGTGACTCTGCGATCATCCAAAATGAAACCTTCGTGTGGGCTTATGGCAATGTTGTTTTCTGGGAAGGGGACTCTATTAAAGTGTTTTCCAACGCCATGGAATTTAATAGCGATTCCAGTTTGGCGAAATTAATTGGTAATATTCAACTTAACAAAAATAAATCAAAGCTTTTTACGGATACATTACTTTATGATTTGAATAGAAAATTGGCTACCTATAAAGATGGGGGAATTTTCTACTCCGGCGATACTCAGCTGAGCAGTAAGCAGGGTTCTTATAATACGGAAACTTATTTCGCCGCTTTTAAAGATAGTGTCGTTGTCATTGATTCCGATTTTGCGCTGCGTGCCGATACCTTAACTTTTGATACAGATAAGGAAATTATTTATTTTAATGCTCCTACCAGACTTAAAACAGATAGTTCAGAAATCTATACAGAAAGTGGTTTCTATGAAACCATTTCAGGAAAAGCAGATTTCATACAGAAGGCTCAATATAAAAAAGGAGATGAAACTGCTACCGCAGACACTATTAGATTATTGGAAGACCAGAAAAAATATCTGCTCCTCGGACAAGCTAATCTATCAGATTCTTTGCATGCAGCAACAGGTAATGTAATTATTTTTTCAGAAATTTCAGATCAGCTGGATATTTATGGAACAGCTCAATATATCGATTATGAGAAGGACCAGAATATTAAGGCCGATTCCATTCGGTACAATAAAAAAGAAGGTACTTATACCACCAGGGGAAGATCATTAATTATTGATCCTCCTCAATTTTTAGAAGCTGATCAAGTGGATTATCAAGAATCTACAGGTCTCGGTCTGGCCTTCGGAAATATAATATGGAGAGATACTTCAGAAAACATTACGCTCTATTGTGACTCTTTACTTTATCAAAAAAGTAAAGAATACTTTAAAGCCTTTAATAAAGTTAATGAAAGACCTCTGATGGTGGTTGTACTTGATAATGATTCTTTATATCTTAGTGCTAATACCCTTTTTTCTGTCAGGCCCGATACAACTGGAATGGATTCTACCCGTATCTTTGTAGCCAATCAAGAGGTTAGAGTTTTTAAATCTGACTTGCAGGCTGTCTGCGATTCCCTTGCCTATAATCCTACAGATAGCTTGATTTCCATGTTCAAAAATCCGGTAGCCTGGACGGATACCAGTCAGTTTTCAGCAGATACGCTTATTTTAACTAACGGTAAGCATGGGATTAAGGAAATTAATCTTACAGGAAATAGTATTATTGTCAATGAGTTAGATAGTATTTTTTATAACCAGATTCAAGGTAGAACCATCGACGCATTTTTTGTTGATAAAAATCTTGATCTTATGTCAGCTAAAGGTAATGCCGAAGTAGTTTACTACATTAAGGACGAGGATGACGCTTATGTGGGCGTAGATAAAACATCGTGCGGTATGATGAATATTATTTTTGGAGATAATGAGGTGGAAAAAATTGTTTTTTATGTAAAGCCTAAAACACAGGTTTTACCCATGCTGAAAGCAGATCATTTGAAAATAAGATTGAGTGGGTTTAGTTGGAATGAAGATGCTAAACCAAAGTTTCCATTAGATGTTTTAAACGTGCGTCTGCTTATTATGGCGACTAATCCTCAACCTGATGTAGAATTTCAAAACATAAAAATAAATGAAAATTAAGTGTATATTTTTTTTGATGCTCTCCTTTTTCAACCATATTTTTTTGACCTCAACGCTATTTGCAAACCAGGTTCCATCTCAAAATGACATTGCAAAAGTTAATCAACTCGTGGAAAATAGGAATTTCACTGAAGCTATAGATATTTATCGCCAGTGGATAGCGATGGGATTTAAAAGTAAATGGATATTTTACAATCTGGGCTCGTTATATGAAAAAATGGGTAATGTTGGTTACGCGATGTTTTACCTGAAAAAAGCAGAGAAAGTAGCTCCTGACGATGTTTTGATAAATAAAAGAATTATTTTTTTACAAGAAAAGATAAAAGACAAGTTTATGATACCTATTGAAAATAATAGGTTCATAGATGTGTTTTTAAAGCCTTGGGATTATTGGCGTTTAAAAGAAGCTGGTTTATTTCTTATCATAAGTTTTTGGATATTTTCCTTGTATTTTCTATTTTTTCAAGTATTTTCTGCAACTAAAAGCTTTACATTTTATAAACCTGTTCTTTTTATTCAAGTCGGATTTATATTATTTCTTCTTATTCAAGGTATTAGAATTATCGAATTTAGTAACAAAAGTGAAGCTATAATTTTGGGCGATGTGGTAGAGGTACACGAAGGCGCCGATAGATTAAGCCCTAAAATTCAAACAGTACACGCTGGATTGCCTGTACTGTTTGAAGATAAAATAGGAGATTGGATTAAGGTAAGATTATATAATGGCCAGGTTGGATGGTTGAAAAAAAATCAACTATCGGCTATAATCTAACATTAGCTTAATCTTCTTTAGCAGCTTTTGGTTTCTTAGCAGCTTTTGGCTTTGCAACAACTTCTGCAACAACTGCATCAGCTATCGGAGCAGATTTTGCTGCTTTAGCTTCAGGTGCTGATTTGCTTTTACCCTGTGGTACCACTAAAATGGGTGCTTTAGGATCTAAGATACTAACATACGTTCTGTTATCTTTTTTACGGCGAAATACGACCGTACCATCGATATCAGCATGTAAAGTATAGTCTTTAGACAAGTAAACATTGTCACCTGGGTGAAAACGAGTACCGCGCTGTCTCACTAAAATATTACCCGCTCTGGCATATTCGCCACCGAATAATTTTACGCCCAATCTTTTACTGTTGCTATCCCGTCCATTATCGGAACTACCCGCACCTTTTTTATGTGCCATTTTTTCGGAAATTTAAAGGATGAATAATTACTTTGAAGAAATGCCTGTGATTTCAATTTTAGTAAAACACTGGCGGTGACCATTTTTCACTTTGAAACCCTTTCTTCTTTTCTTGCGAAATACAATTACCTTATCTCCTTTTTGTCTGTTTAAGACCGTTGCACTCACTGATGCTCCAGGAAGGGTAGGTTTACCCAATGAAACGGCGCCGTTGTCATCAACCAGGTGTACCTGGTCAAAATTAACAACATCACCATTTTCGTTACTTAGCTGGTGGACATAGATCTTTTGACCTACCTCGACTTTGAATTGTTGACCAGCTATGGTTACAATTGCGAACATGTTATTTCGTTTTAGATAATAAAACGCAAATATACAGGTAATTTTATAGATTCAAAGAATTAAATGAAAATTTTACTTAAGTGCTGGCAAATTAAATAATATCTTCTAATTGTAATTCAAATTCAAGGAAATGGCTATCTCTCTGAATAGTTATTCTCATTTTTTTACCTATTGATCCCCTGAATTTGTTGTTTATCATGTCTAATGAAAGTATTCCAGTGGATAAACCATTGATTTTTTTTATTATGTCTCCTGTTTGCAGCCCACTGTTGAAAGCAGGCGTATTTTCAATGATTCTTAAAATGGTAAAAACATTTAGGTTTTCCCCTGATGCACCAATGATGAGGCCACTGCGGTCGTAGGGTCGTTGTTTTACATTTTTAGGACTTTTGCTTACTATGATTTTCGATGTATTATAATCAAAGATGACTTTTGAAAATGCCGATAAAATGTTATTTCCAATAATTCCATCACGGGGTGTTATCATCAGAGAATCGAAAAATATGGGTTTTTGTTGAAATTTTGTAATTAGTTCAGGAAAGGATTTTGATGCGAACTGAAAGCTTTTTATTCTTCCCACATAGCCTTCTAATTTACCACCAAGTCCCAATCCTATGGGACTGTTAAGCATTTTTACCTGAGCATTTTTCAAAGAGTCTATGGAGGTATATAATAATAGGGATAACCCAGCGCCTGTGTCAATTAAATAGTTTAATGTATTGATTTCCTCACCGTATAAATGAGTGGTGCAACGGATATATGGCTTGCTCTTTATTAAAGTAAATGGCAATAAATCAACATTGTCTTTATTGATCTTTACTTTATTTTGAAAATAAACAGGGCTGTAAAAAGTGACCATCTGTTTTTTATAATCTATCTGTAAGGTAAACCGTTTAAGGAAATCGGCACCTAATATACCATGAATCTGTAAGCCACTATATTCTTCAAAACGGAAGTAATCTTCTTCCAATACTAAAATTGAGCGATGTGTTGCCTGTAAATCGCCCATTTGTAAAGAAATATTTTTTGACAAATAAGCATATAACTCTTCCTGCATATCGGCACCGTAAAGCGTATATCTTTTTTGATAATCGATGTTTAAAAAATCGGCAATTTCCTTTTTGGTAAGAATGGAATATTCAGCCCCGGTATCTAAAATGAAAGTAAGAGGTAGCAAATTATTGAAAAGAACAGAAACGAGTATGAAGTTTCCTTCAAAGCGAAACGGCACTTCCTCTTTTGTAAAAGTTCGGTGTTGAGCTAAATCAAATACCTGTCCAGCAACCTTATTCGATAATAACGCCAAAAAAATACCAAGTAATATAGAATGCTTAGTCAAATAAAAGCCATTTATTTTGCTTAGAAGCATACCTTGTTTTTGTTCTTTTTAAACAATTTATTTTTAAAAAAGATGAAATCAGGAAATGGTATTTTTTATTTTCCTGATGTGTTAAAGATTAACCCATTTAAGGTTTGATTTTGTAGCTTTGTTAAGCAATAGCTTTTAATAAATGAACATGAATAGAATTAATTATATTATTACAATTTTAGGGGCAATAAGTTGTTTGTTATCCTGTGAGGTAGATGAATCTCTGTACCTCGACAAGGTATCGAACCCGGCACACCTGCACAAAGCACAGAAAATGCTGACAGATGTTATGGTTCATGACATTTTTTCACCTCCCGTGGCCAGTAGAATCTATGTTTATTCCAGTATAGCGGCTTATGAAACCATGGTTTCTGGTAATCCCGATTTTATTTCATTAGCCGGACAATTAACGGCGTTAGATAAAATTCCGTTGCCCAATAAAGACCATAAGATATGTTTTCCTGTCGCTGCCTTGCATGCTTATGTTATGGTGGGTACGAGGCTCATATTTTCTGAAGATAAAATGGATGATTTTATTTCGGAAATGAACAAAACCTATAAAGAGGCGGGGGTTCCTCAAGGTGTTTTAAATCAATCTAAAAAATATGGAGAACAAGTAGCTAAGCATATCATAGCATGGGCTGATAAGGATAATTATAAACAAACAAGGACTTTCCCCAAATATTCAATAGACGAGGATCCTACGCGATGGCAGCCTACACCACCGGCTTATATGGACGCTGTAGAGCCCAGCTGGAATAAAATTCGTCCTTTTATCATGGAAAGAGCCAATCAATTTGCTCCTCCTCCACCTACACCGTTTAGTTCAGATGTAAACAGTCAGTTCTATAAAGAAGCAATGGAGGTTTATAATACAGGTAATGATTCTATTTCGATGGAGGAGAAAAAGGACATAGCCAGCTTTTGGGATTGTAATCCATTCGTAAGTCATTTTTCCGGACATGTCATGTTCGCAACAAAGAAAATTTCACCAGGTGGACATTGGATTGGCATTACAAAATTAGCTGCCCTAAAAGCTAAATTGGATTTTATGAGAACGGCGGAGGCTTATACCTGGGTTTCTATAGGATTAGCTGATGCCTTCATTTCTTGTTGGGATGAGAAATACAGATCCGAACTCATTAGACCTGAAACATACATTAATAAATACATTGACGATAAATGGATGCCCACTCTTCAAACGCCTCCTTTTCCTGAATATACAAGCGGTCATAGTGTAGCTTCTGCCACTTCTGCGGAAATTTTAACGCATTTATTTGGTGAAAATTTTGCTTACGAAGATACGGTAGAAAAAGAGTTTGGCTTACCGACAAGAAGATATCAGTCGTTTAAGCAGGCGGCCTCAGAAGCAGCCATGAGTCGATTATGGGGCGGTATCCACTATATGCCAGCTATAGTAAATGGTTCTCAACAAGGGAATAAATTAGGATCATTTATTGTTAAAACCCTAAAAACCCAAAAGTAATGGCATTATTAAAAAAGTATATATGGGTTCTGCTGGGTCCTGTTTCATTTCTAATAATGAGTTTTCTGCCCGTCCCAAAAGGAATCTCTCCTGAGGCATGGAAGGTGCTGGCGATGGCCTCTTTAATGTTGATTTGGTGGATTTCAGAGGCAGTGCCCATTGCGGTCACTTCCCTTTTACCTTTAGTCTTGCTTCCTTCTATGGGGGTCGCTAAATTAGAGGCAGCTGCAGCACCCTATGCTAATCCCGTCGTTTATCTATTCATGGGTGGATTCGTGATTGCGCTAGCTATGGAAAAATGGGCCTTACATAAACGTATTGCCTTACAAATCGTAAACATGACAGGGACAAATGCCAATGGTATTATTGGCGGATTTATGATGGCGACTGCTTTTATAAGTATGTGGATCAGTAATACCGCAACCGCTATCATGATGCTTCCTATTGGTTTGTCTATTATAACTTTGATGCAAAATCAAATTAGTCCAGATAAGGAAAATGAAAAGGGACTTCGGAATTTTTCTATTTCTATGATGCTGGCTATTGCCTATGGGGCAAATATAGGAGGCACAGCAACCATTATTGGAACGCCACCAAATGTTGTATTTGCAGGTTATATGAGAGAAAATTTTAATGTAGAAGTGACTTTCCTGACCTGGATGATGATTGGAACGCCATTTGCCATTATCTTGTTGATTTTTACCTATTTTCTTACCGTAAAGGTGCTTTTTCCTAATAATTTAGGAAATTTTGGTGGTGCCAAAGAAATAATTAAAAGCGAATTAAAGGAACTTGGTCCTATGACAACGGGTGAAAAATTAACCTTGTTTATTTTTATGTCTACTGCCTTATCCTGGATTTTTAGATTGCAAATTGATGCCATTTTTCCCGCAATAAAAATTTCTGATACTACGATTGCCTTAGTCGCTGCCATGTTGCTTTTCATCATTCCGGTGAGCTTGCATAAAAAGGAATTTCTTTTGAATTGGTCCGATACTGAAAAATTACCATGGGGTATCTTACTCCTTTTCGGGGGCGGTCTTAGCTTGGCAGATTCATTGGCAAGTACAGGGATTATTAATATTATCGGTGACCAGTTTAAAGGATTAGATTCGGAAGGGTGGGTATTTATTATAGGATTAAGCACCGTTTCTCTTTTTTTAACGGAGGTTATGTCAAATGTTGCTTTAGTTACCATTTTTCTTCCTGTTGTAGGAGCTATTGCTGTTGGCGCTGGTATTCCACCCATTCAATTGTGTATTCCTGTGACTATTGCCGCCAGTTGCGCTTTTATGTTTCCTATGTCAACACCGCCCAATGCAATCGTTTTCGCCAGTGGACGAATCACCATCGGTCAAATGGCGAAAGCTGGCTTTATATTAAATTTAATAACGATTCTGGTCATTGCGTTTTTAGTGAAATTTCTTTTCCCTTTCGTTCTTGGAAATTAAAATAATTGAATATGGATATTTCCATAAAGGAAATCAAACAAGTTGTTAAGGATGTAATAGCTGAAATTCAATCTATTAGAAATCATTTACATCAATATCCCGAACCTTCTTTCAAAGAGTTTAATACGTCTGCTTTTATTGCAGAGAAATTAAATTCATGGGGGATTTCTCCCATAACAGGTATGGCTACAACGGGCCTTGTAGTAGTGATAGAGGGAAATAATCCTTCCCAACGCACCGTCGCTTTAAGAGCTGATATGGATGCTTTACCTATAAACGAATTAAATGATGTTCCTTATAAATCTTTGAATGAAGGATTTATGCATGCTTGTGGACATGACGTTCATACTGCTTGCTTACTTGGTGCGGTTAAAGTGCTTCACCAAATCAGACATACCTTTAATGGTTCAGTTAAAGCTATTTTCCAACCTGGAGAAGAGCTTTTACCTGGAGGAGCCTCCCTGATGATTGCCGCGGGTGCTTTGAAAAATCCAGAGGTAGATGTTATCTTCGGTCAACATGTTTTCCCTGATCTTCCTGTTGGAAAAGTTGGCTTTAGATCGGGTCAGTACATGGCTTCCTGTGACGAGATTTATATGACCATAAAAGGGGTAGGAGGTCACGGTGCCATGCCGCATCGCTGCATCGATCCCATTTTAATAAGTGCCCACCTTATTATTGCCTTGCAACAAGTGGTGAGTAGAACGATAAATCCAATAATTCCAGCGGTACTTACTATTGGGAAAATTGAATCAGTCGGTGGAGCAACCAATGTTATTCCTGATCAAGTTCTGTTAAAAGGTACTTTCCGCACACTGAATGAAGCAGAAAGATTTGCCGCCCATGAAAAAATCAGGAAAATTGCCTTCGCTGTCGTAGAAGGAATGGGTGGGGAACTAGACCTGAAGTTGGAAGTGGGTTATCCTGCCCTGGTTAATGATGCTGACATGACAGATTTGGCGAAAAGGTCAGCCATAGCGTTTTTGGGCGCTGAAAATGTGGTAGATATACCTATTCGTATGACCGCAGAAGATTTTTCGTACTATAGTCAGGTCATTCCCAGCTGTTTTTATCGATTGGGTACCGCCTCGCCCTCTGGAAAATTTAACCATCCGGTGCATACACCTTATTTCGATATTGATAAAGATGCATTGGAGGTAGGTGTCGGGCTGTTCGTCTGGATAGCTTTGAAAAATCTTGACCAATCGCTTAAAAATTAATGTTTGTTAACGAGACGCAAGATCTCAACCCCACACAGCTTTTTATTTGACTTTTTATAGTTTCTTGGCTCCTTCGCCTTCTTCATTACTTTTGAAGCAAATTTTCATTGCCTGTCCCTCGAGGTTTTTATCAGGATTTTTCTCATCAGGGTGTAAAGAATTTTTATCATTCTGATTATTTACTTATAGTTTGCCTGGAAATGCTTTCCTGTTGTTGTCTGTTATTCTTAATCTCACCAATGGACTAAAACCTATATGAAGAAATTTACATTTTACATATTTAATAAAATTGTAATATGTTATATATATTATATATATTTGTAATATGATAAAAAAATATGTAAATTATTGAAAGCTATGGCAACTATACTACTAATTGATGACGAGGCAAGCATTCGCAGGACATTAAAGGAAATTTTGGAATTTGAAAAATATCAGGTTCTTGAGGCTCCCGATGGATTTTCAGCCATAGATATTTTTAAAAAATCAACTATTGATATAGTCCTTTTAGACATTAAAATGCCGAAAATGGATGGCCTGGAGGTTTTGGATTTTCTCCAGGAAATTAATCCGGAAGTACCTGTTATCATGATTTCTGGCCATGGTAACATTGATACGGCGGTCGAAGCTGTCAAAAAGGGTGCATTTGACTATATTTCTAAACCACCTGATTTAAACAGATTATTGATTACTCTGCGGAATGCACAAGAGAGACATTCCTTAGTAGTAGAAACAAAGTCTTTAAAGAGAAAGATTTCAAGAGCTGGTTTACAGGATATCATTGGGGAATGTCCACAGATCATAGCGGTAAAAGAAACCATACAGCAAATTGCTCCATCGGAGGCCAGGGTACTCATTACAGGGCCAAACGGATCGGGTAAAGAATTGGTTGCCAAATGGATACATGAAGGTAGCCAAAGAAATAATGCATCATTAATTGAAGTAAATTGTGCTGCTATTCCTTCTGAGCTGATTGAAAGTGAGTTGTTTGGACACGAGAAAGGATCTTTTACATCGGCACACAAGCAAAAATTAGGAAAATTCGAACAAGCTCACGGTGGAACGCTTTTTCTGGATGAGATTGGCGATATGAGTTTATCTGCTCAGGCAAAAGTGTTGAGAGTTCTGCAAGAGAATACGCTTTCCAGAGTTGGAGGTGAAAAGGATATAAAAGTAGATGTTAGAATCATTGCCGCAACAAACAAGGATTTGCATGAAGAAATTGCTGCAGGTCGGTTTAGAGAGGATTTATATCATCGGTTAGCCGTTATTGTATTACCTGTGCCGGCATTATGCGATAGGAGAGAGGATATTCCCGCTTTAATAGATCACTTCATAAAAATTGTTTGCAAAGAATATGGTATTCCTTGTAAAAAAATAGAAAAGGATGCGGTGAATACTTTGACACAACTTCCGTGGACTGGAAACATCAGGGAACTTCGAAACGTAATAGAAAGGTTAATCATATTAAGTCAACATAAAATAACGCCATCTGAGGTTGAAAAATATGTCATTCCTGTTTCGTTTTCAAGAGTAAAAAATCAAAATTGGTTGAATTCATTTACCTCTGCAGAGGAAGCTCACCGATATATTGATAAACATTTTCAATGGAGCGTAAAAGAATATTCTGTTTAAACTTAGCCTGCTTTCATGTTGTTATAGGTAGTTGAAACGTAAAAAAATAAAACATGGAAACATCTCACGATGAAAATGAAAATAAAAGGTTAAAACAATACGAAGAATCCATTAAAGCGGAAAATTCGTGGACCATGTTCAAAGTTCTTTCAGAATTTGTAGAAGGATTCGATAGGTTAAATAAAGTTGGTCCTTGTGTCTCTATCTTTGGTTCCGCCAGAACAAAACCAGATCATCCAAATTATAAACTAGCCGAGGTTATCGCTAAAAGGTTAACTGATGAAGGATTCGGCGTTATCACAGGTGGTGGTCCCGGGGTAATGGAAGCTGGAAATAAGGGTGCTTACGAAAATGGGGGTATTTCAGTTGGATTAAACATTGACCTTCCTTTTGAACAAAATAACAATCCGTACATAGATCATGATAAAAATATAGATTTTCGCTTTTTCTTTGTCAGAAAGGTGATGTTCGTTAAATATGCCCAGGCTTTTGTTGTTTTACCGGGCGGGTTTGGAACACTCGATGAGTTATTTGAGGTGTTAACCCTTGTTCAGACTAAAAAAATTGTACCCGTCCCTGTAATTTTAGTAGGACGTTCGTATTGGACTGGATTAAAGGACTGGATAACTTCGGTGATGCTTGAAAAGGCAAATAATATCAATGCTGCTGATTTAGATTTAATTCCTATCGTTGATGAACCGGATGAGATTATGCAGATAATCAATGAATTTTATGCCGAAAAAGGAAAATTAGGCTTCAAATATCGAATGGATCAGCGTTAGTAATAAAATATTCGCTGCCACGCCAGTAAAACGGCGTGGCAGCGAATCTCAGGGAATAATTTCAATACCGAAGTCCGATACCAATCCAATGAGACCGGAAGTGGAAAACTTTGCCTTTTTTATCTGGTTTTTTAATGGGTTAATATGATAATTTATGGCTTTGGTAAAATCGGCGCCTTGAAGGTTAGATTGATCAAATGAGCAATCTAAAAAATCGCAACCGTCATATACAGCGTTAATAGAGGTTATTCCAGTGAAATCAGATTCTTTTAGATCGCAATCCTTAAAATGAATATTTTCCAGATTCATTCCAAAAAAGGAGGTATAATGCATCTGGCAGGTAACAAATTTCATTTCCAGCATAAATGACGGGCAAAATTCAAAATGAATGCCGTTTAACTTACACGTATTAAAAGTTACCCCTTTTAAAGCAGTGGATTTTAAAGAGACATTATTTATATCGCATTGGGAAAAGATACAGTCAATAAAAATGGATTTTTCAAACGAAAGGGAGGATAAAATACAGCCATCAAACAGACAGTTTTCGTATTCATTTCCAGACAGCATAAAATTTTCTATTTCAGCCTGAGAAAAAGATTTATCAAAAAAAAATTCCTTCATTTTTTCAAGGTTATAAGATAGGAAATTAAATCCCTTAATTGAGATTTATCCAATACATCTTTCATACTCATCATACCCGACGGGAGCATTTCCATTTCTTTAATGGAGGCCCTTTTTATGATTCTTGGAGGCTTGTTTCCTATTTTCAAAGTTAGTTCCGAAGTAGTTTCAGCGCTAACAATACCCGATAATTCTTCACCGTCCTTCAGAGTAAGTATAACGACGCCATAACCTGGAGAAATACTGGCATTTGGATTAATTACAGACGTTAATAATTCCTCTCTGCTCAAACGATCAGCAATGTGTTCCAACGGTGGACCTACTATGCCACCTTTGTCATTAACAGCATGACAACGAAGACATTGAGCAGCTTCATTTCTTATAAACAGCTCCTTTCCTTTTTCGGGATTTCCACCAAACAAAGTGGACTGATAAGCTAACAAATCGTTATTTTGCCACTTTTTTTGTTGACCTTTAAATTTTATTTTAAGAGATGAAAAAGTGCTTTGTTCAATGGCATTAAAAACGTCTAAATGAAGCGTTGGATCTAATTCATTTTTGAGTGCCAAATGTAGATATTTAGATAATATTTCCTCCGCCTTGTTATGCGTCATGGCTCCCAACGCAGCAATGGCATTCTGTTTTTCGCTCATATTAGTTTGTCCATCGATTAGCTTTTCAAGCATTTGTGCTTGTTTAACAGGGGGAAGGTTAACTTTATGGATATTTGCTAACGCGATTCGTCTTAATGTGGACAGATTATCATTTAAAGATAAGGAAACCGCCTCAGGTAAATATTTACTATTCATCTCCAGAAGCGCATGTAACGCTTCTTGTCTGGCATATTTATCAGATTCATTATTTTTCAGGACGGAAAAAATAAAGTCTTCTCCTTTTTGATATTTTAATCTACCTGTCGCTTTTATAATTGCGGCACTAAAAGGTTGGTTTGCGTCCTTTTTCAAGGACTTTAAGATGGGCTCAAAGGCAAGGTGAGCGTCGGGGAGTTTATGACTTTGCTTTATTTGGGGTCGGTAATAATTATCTACTCTATCCAAAACAGGTGGTTTTGTCCAATAACCAAGCGCCCACAAAGCGTCCAGACGCATTGGATCATTATTTTTAGTGTTCAGGATAAACTGGCTTAATCTTTGCGCACATTCTTTAGAGCCAGTTCTCAGATTTGCGTTAATTACTCTACGCAAAAACACTTCACTTTGACAAGTGGAACGATTGAGCGTTACTGCCAGAAAAGGGATAGCTTCAGGAATGGATAAATCATCGTTTATAGCTCGGGCGGCTTCCTCTAAAACCATTTGGTTATTATCATTCAAAAAGGCAGTAATTCCAGGGCTTTTAAGCATTCTAAGTGCTACGACGCCACCAATACGAACATATTCGGAAGGATGATTAAACAACTGGATGATTTCTTTTTCTGCATGTATTTTTGAGAGGGCATAAATAATGGTATGTCTTAAATGAGGGTCATTTTCTTTTGTTTCAGCCAGTAGCTTAACTAAAAGAGGTAGTTCTTTTTTTGTCCCTACTTTACCTAAAGCCTCAATGGCTCTGGCTTGTACCTGGGCATCTTTGTCAAAAATGAGTTTCCTTAGGCCTATTAATGAGGGTGTATAATTTGCCTCACCTAATATTTTAGCGGTTTGTGCCCTAACTTGTGCTATGGGATCAACTAACAAAGGGAGCATATTTTTCATTAAGTGATAATCTTTTCTACCTAACTGTCCGAGTCCCCAGATACTGTGTAACCTACCTAAAAGGTTGGCTTCTTTATTTTTAGCCAGATTTAATAAATCCTTCGATTTTTTTAGTTTTACGAGTTCAAACTGCGCCGCCAGACGTACTCTTTGGTCTCCAAAGCTTAACCATTCTATTAATTGAGGAACAGACTTATTGGACATTCCCTGAGCAAGGATGCGCTGTGTTTTTAATCTGAGTGGATGTTTTTGATTTTTAACATCTAATACCCAAATCCGGCCTTCCGTTTTTTTATCGTAACTATCCTTCCAGTCATTGATAAAAAGTGAGCCATTGGGTGAAAAAGCCATTCCTGTAGGAACAATACCGCCAACAAGGTTCACCTCTTTTTCCAAAGAGAAGGTAGAACCGTTTGGTTTCAATGAAAAGGCCAGGATTTTTGAATTAGCGGAAGAACCTGTAAAAAAGGAGGCAAAAAAATGATTATCCCATTTGGTTCCCAACGCAGATCCAGGATTAAATTTTAGACCGGTGGGACCATCATAAGCCAAGGCAATGGGAGGAAGAAGATAAGCTGCTTGCCCTGAAAAATGGGGTATGCTCAATTTTTCATCCATCCAGACTTTATATTTCTCATTAGGTTGATCATATTTTCCATATTGCCAGTTGAGTCTCCAGCCAGTATCGGAACCTTCCAGAATGTGAACATATCTCTCATTTTCGCCGGGATGATCGCCATCGTTATCAACACTAATGAGGTTTCCAAAGGCGTCAAAAGCAATTTCATGTGTATTTCTCAGACCATGGGCAAATACCTCGAAATTAGCACCATCAGGGTCGCATCGCATGACAGCTCCTTCGTTGGGATAATGCCATCTTTTTCCATCTGGCCCCGTAACATCTAAACCATGATCACCAATGGACCAGTATAATTTTCCATCAACACCTATGGTCAAACCCGACATATCATGACCGGCAAAGCCAATGTGAGTGCCAAAACCTTTTGCCAGCGAGGTAATCTTATCTGCTTTAAAATCTTTATTAGCATCGGAAACTTCCCAAAGACTTGGGTTTGCGGTAACATACATTTTTCCATCATGAGCTAAAACGCCACCTGCAACGCCACCTAAAAGATCATTGAATCCCTCTGCAAATGTTTGGGAATGATCAGCCAGACCATCATTATCTTCATCCCATATACGCCGTATGCTCTCCTTTTGTACCTTAAGATCGCGGTAATCCCGACGCTCGTCCTCATTGAAATCTTGCAGCCATTCATTTTTCTCAGAATATTCAGGAGAGAGAACTTTTAAATAAAATCGGGTCTTATCGGCAGCGGTTTGAAGTGCAAGATCTTCTATCATCCAGTCCCAGTGCTCCCTGATATCTAAATAGGAACTTTTTCTTCGTGAAGTTTGAGAAACATAAGCATTACCTTGATTATCAATACTTATGGCCACGGCATTGGCTAAAAGTGGACCTGGAGCCCATAATTTCAAGACCAAACTGGAGTCAGTGGACGGAGAAACAGTGGTCAATTCTTGAGTAAAGTCATCTGAACTGGCTTTAAATAATTCATTTTCAGGGGTAGCAACCTTTTTACAGGATACTACTATGAATAAGAACAAGCATTGAAAAAAAATCGAATATTTCATTTTAAAATTAATTAGTAGTCTAAGGCAGATAGGTTGATGGCTGATTTGTCCAATTCAATATCAGTTGCCTGTATTGATTTGTAAACCATTCCATGAAGTAACCGTCTTGTGTAAAGACGGGTCAATAAACCATTCCTCATGGTTGGAAAAGTACGGTTACTTAAAAAAACAAAAATTAAATCCTCTTTTGGGTCACTCCAAATCACTGGACCAGTGAATCCGGTATGACCAAAAGTTTGATAGGAAGCCTTTGAAGACATGTGTGTTGTGGGTGTATTAGGCTGTTGCATATCCCAGCCAATGCCCCGACGAATACTCTTTGGATGATGGCTGGTAAATTTTTGTATCGTTTCAGGTTTAAAAAAAGTCATTCCTCCATATTCTCCTTTAAATAAAATGACCTGCATTAGGATGGCTAAGTCGTGGGCATTTGAAAACAAGCCAGCATGACCACTCACCCCTCCCAACATGGCCGATCCCATGTCATGAACATAACCATGTAACTTTTGACCTCTAAAATAATTATCTACCTCTGTTGGAGCCACTTTGTTTAAATCGGCCCATTTCCAGGGATTGAAACCGGTGGAGGTTAAGCCCAGGGGCCTATAAAAATGTTCCGTTACATATTCATCTAAAAATTGCCCGGTAGTTACTTTCACCATTTCTGCCAGTAAATAAAAACCCAAATCGCTATACTGGTATCGGTTAGGTTTATCGAGTGGCGAAATGTAAATATCATTCAACAAGGAGTCTCTAAAATCTGTCCGCAGATAAATGCTTTCTGTTACTGGAATGGAAAATTCTGGAGAAGGTTTGGATTGGTAATAATTTTCATTTAAAACAGGGGGCTTTTTTGAAATTAGTGTTCTTTCAAAAAAGGGAATCCAGTTTTGTAATCCAGCACGATGGGCCATTATATCGGCCACCGTCATATCTTTTTTGTTGGTTTCCAATAAAACAGGTAAATAGAGGCTTAAAGGTTTTTCAATATCAATAAGCCCTTGTTCCTGCATTCTCATGATAGCCAAGGTAGTAGCTGCCACTTTAGTAATAGAGGCAATATCGTAAATATCATCAATTTCTACTGGTTTGTTACTGGTATAGTCTTGATTTCCAAAGGCTTCTTCATAAATAATGTCACCATTTTTGGCTACTAACACCACGCCACCAGGGGTAGCACCTACTTCAATGGCTTGTTGGATGATTTTTTTTAAGTGCCCGAGGGTATCTACATTCATTCTATGGATTTCCGGAGAAGAGTACCCCATGCGCATGCCGCCCTTTGTAATGATTCCGTCTCCAAATTGCATGTTTTTGGTAACAGATACAGGTAGTTTACCTTTTAATGCAAATACACCAAAAAGGGCTTGGGCGGTAAGATCTTGCGTTAAACTATCGCTTTCGTATGCCGTAATAAGAACAGGTATATTGTCGAAATGAATAAGGCTGTAAGGGGAACCAAAAACAACAAGAATTAGCTTGGTTTTTTCATTAAGACGTTTTAAGAAGGATAATTCCGATGGGGTAAATCCAAAATTTTTAGCTGAGAAAGCATTCATGTCGTGCAATCCAACGATAACACATTCCTTGGTGGATAATTTTGCCAGCAATGAATTTTGTTGTTCCGTGGATATTTCTTTTCCAACTTGAAAAGTCTCTATTTTTCCATAAGAAATTAATCTTTTTTGGAAAGAGGTTATATTTTCTGCACCAATGCTAAGACTAGCCAAAGACAGGGTATCGATTCTTTTTATGGGAAGAAAATTCTTTTCATTTTTCACTAAGGTGATAGCCTCTTTTATGAGTTGTGTGCGGTTCGTTAATGCAGAAGGTTTATGGAGATCTTTATAAACGCCCTCTAAAGAGAGGGGTTTAAAGGTGTGCAAGCCCACTTTATATTTAGCCGATAAGACTCTTTTGACGCTGGCATCTATTTGAGCCGTATCAATTTTACCCTCGGCGAGGTATTTTTCTATGAGGGTAATAGCAGCCTGAACATCTTCTGGAAGTAATAAAATGTCATTTCCAGCAAGAATTGCTTCTGCCTCTGCCTGACCTTTTTCAAAATATTTAGTAACACCTTTCATTTCCATGGCATCCGTAAATATTAAGCCGTCGAAGTTCATTTCGCCTCTGGCAATACCCGTAATAATAGCATGCGAAAGGGTAGAAGGTCTATTGGGGCGATTATCCAAAGCTGGAATATTTAAATGAGCTACCATAAAACTCGCAATTCCTTGTTTAGCAAGCTCTTTAAATGGGTATAATTCAATGCTATCTAATCTTGACCTATTGTGTGGAATAATAGGTAAATCATAATGTGAATCGACATTGGTGTCGCCGTGACCCGGGAAATGTTTGGCACAGGCGAGGATACCTTCATCTTGCATACCTTTCATATAGGCTATGCATTTTTGGGTAACATTTTCTCGGTCCTCTCCAAAAGATCGCGTATTTATGACTGGATTAGCTGCATTATTGTTCACATCAGCCACGGGGGCAAAATTGACATGTACGCCGACTCTTTTCATCTGTATGCCAATTTCCCTTCCCATTTTGTAAATCAAATCATTATTTTGAATGGCTCCCAACATCAACTGTCTTGGAAAGGACATGGTTTCCTTTAATCTCATGCCCAGGCTCCACTCGCCGTCAATACCAACCAATAAGGGTATTTTCGAAATGCTTTGATATTGGTTAACCAATGAAATTTGTTTCGTTGGTGTACCTTGAAAAAAACAAAGCCCACCGACTTCATATTTTTTAATAAGATCCTCCACTTGCGCAATATGATCGGCTCCTTTGTCGGAATGAGCGCGGATCATAATAAGTTGTGCTATCTTTTGTTTGACAGTTAATTTTTGAAAAATGGAATCTACCCACTGTTTCTCCGCTGCATTTTTAGTGCTTTCAGGCAGTTGAGCAACCACCTTTGGGCAACCAAAACAAAGGATTAAAAGAAAAAACAATAATGAAGCTTTTGATAAATGCAGCATTTTTTAATAATTTTATCAATGAATTAATTTCTGTTAGACATTCTTTCCATAACGGTGGAATCAATACTTACGGCCTTTTGATAAAACAGTGCACCGTTTTTAGGATCTCCCGCCTGATAGTATGCAGTGCCCAAATTGAACCAGGCATCGGATAAATCAGGCTTTATCTGGGCGGCACGCTGAAAATAGGAGATGGCCTCCAACTTGCTTCCACTAAATCCAAAGGCAATACCAGCCAGCCGGTGCGCCTCATAATCTTCGGGTAGCAGCGCGGCAGCTTCTTTTAAATAAGTGGTAGCTTTTTGTAAGTCCCCCAACATTTCACCAGCGATTCTACCTCCATCTCTATAGGCAAGTCCCATATTTTTACTTGCATCTGCATATTCAGGGTCAATTATTAAGGCTTGTTTAAAAGCCTGAATTGCCTGATCGAAATTATTGAGATAATAAAACGCATTTCCCAAAAGTAACCAGGCATTTTTATACGTTGGATGAATAGTTACCGCTTTTTGCAGATGACCTACCGCCTCCGTTCTATATCTGATGGCAGTGAGTGAATCTACTTTCAATGCTTGCGCCAGTAATTCTCCTCCTGCAGCATTTCTCACTTTGGCCGATTCGGTAGCATTTTTTGCATCGGTTGTAAATAAGGTGAAATTATCTTTCCACACTGGATTTCTCATCCAGGTCAAACTGCCATAAAGAACAATTATGGAGATGGAAAGCGCATTTTTTAACGACTGATTATTTACTTTTGATAACAAATAACCTGCCATTAATGTATAACCTAAAGAAGGAGCAAATAGAAGTCGTTCCGCCATATTGGTTCCTATGGGGAAAAGGATATTACTGACAAGAGAGAGATTTATCAGGTAAATACTTAATCCGAACGAGAGTATATTTTTTGATTTTAATCCTTTCAGTGCATACACAATCATTAATGCATATAAGGCTATTGATAACATGGCACCAAAATGATCGAAGGTAATGATGGGAATGTGCCGTGGATAATAATCATGTGTCAGGTTAAATGGGAAGAATAAAAGCCAGACGTACAGGCCTAAAGTGTATGCGATGGTGGCTGCTTTTTCTGCAAAATTAAAAGGAATATAAACACCGTTTTGCCATTTTAAATAAGGATTATTCATTAATTCGAAAGATCCTTCGCCAAAATCAGACCCTAAAACGGCATTTCTTATCACTAAAAAGAGCATGGTAGCTAATAAATAGGGCAATGTATGCAGCGAAATATTTTTTATAGTAACTGATTTTCCACCAAAATAGTAGATGCTAAGGGGTATGATGGCCAGGAAGGTAATGGCACTTTCTTTAGATAATAATCCAAGAAACAGACAAAAGGCTCCAGGCAAATGCCAAATTGATTTTTTAGATTTGAACGCAAGAAAGGCAAAATATAGGGCCATCAAACTTCCCAAGAAAGCCAAAATCTCGTCTCTACCTTTGATGTTTGCCACAACCTCCGTATGAATAGGGTGTGCAGCAAAAATAAAGGCTGTGAAAAGGGATATGATTGCACCTTCGGGTACCTGTTGAAGTAATTCATTTAACACAAAGAAAACAAGATACCCACAAAGTGCAAATAGTAAGGCATTGACAATATGACTGACTAGGGGAGATGCACCAAATATTGAAATTTCTACAGCAAAAGTAGCGAGAGATAAAGGGCGGTAGCGTCCGCCGGCGACTAATTTAGATTTTCCCTCCTCTTTGAAAAATCCATAAAAGGTGTCATAAGAAAAAATTCCTTTTAATCCGGCAAGGCCGTTTTGTGTATATTGATTATCAGTAATGACAATAGCGTCGTCTAAAGCGTAGTCATGAGTTATGGTATTGGCATAAATAAGGAAGCCAAACAAGAATAATAGTTTTGGTAAAATAGGAGAATAGGTGGTTTTGTTCTTTGGGCTCATGGTGTGAATCAAATGTTAAAAATTGAAAATATCATTTATCTTGTAGATGTGCAAATTTTTAATGAATACTTATAAAAAAAAAGACGAAATGATTAATTATTGGAGAATATCCCTTAAAATGTGTTAAGTTTTAACTTATTTAGGTTTTTGTTTTTATTTCTATAACCATTTTGTCATTTTAAAACTAAGCAACTATATGATTATCAAAGACTTGATTTTCAGTAGGTGGATATATCCCCTACTTAAAAAGGAAAAAGTCACTGGTTTTTTTGCGTTTATGTTAATGGGCAGTTGCCTGTTCGCGCAGTCAGGAATTCCTGAATTAATGCCAGTTACTCAAACTTATGTCCTTCAAAATGTACAGATTGTTGTTCGGCCCGGACAAATAATTTCAGGTGGAACGGTCATCATTCAGGATGGGCTAATTCAGGCAGCGGGTAAAGACATTGCTATTCCAGCGCATGCAAGGAAAATAAAAGCTGATTCCATGTTTGTTTATGCCGGATTTATTGAAGGTTTATCTCAATCAGGTATTCCCCGACCAGAATCGGCAGCAGGAGCTACAGGCGCTAGAACACCTGGCGGACAAGGTCAACAACGTCCCCGAGTATCTGATCCGTGGAATCCTACGTATGAAGAATCGGGAATAACTCCTTATGTGAGGGTTCGCGATGTTTTTAAGTCAGATGATAAATCGATTGAAGAGATGCGTAAATTAGGATTTACTGCAGCTCAGGTTTATCCTATTGGAAGAATGCTACCAGGACAAGCTTCCCTTGTTTCTTTGGGAACTGGAAAAAATGCAGACGAACTTTTGTTGAAGGAAAATACAGGCTTAATTGCCAGTTTTTCTCCAGCATCAGGTGCATTTCCAAGTACCATTATTGGGGTGATGTCCAGACTTAGAGAATTGTACAAAAATGCAGCAAGATTGCAGGAATACCAAAAAAACTATAGTGCAAATCCTCTGAGCGTTAATCGTCCGGTGGCTGATAAATGTCTGGAGGCTTTCTTCCCGGTATTAGACGGGAAAGTTCCCCTCATTTTTCAATCGCCTGACATGAAATCTGTTTACAGAGTGCAGGCTCTTAAAAATGAACTGAAATTTGCCGTTCATTATGCAGATGTTAAAGAAGGATATTATGTAGGTGATTTATTGAAAGCGGAGGGAAAACCAATTATAATTTCTTTGGATTTGCCGAAGGCTGCGGAAGAAAAAAAACCAGTAGCTGATTCTTCTAAAAGTATAGTGATAAAAGATGTGGAAATGGATGCCTTGAAAGCAAGAACAGCGGAAGAATTAAAACGTTTGGAAGGCCAGGCCGCAAAATTGGCTGCCCTGGGTTTACCTTTCTCCTTCTCTACCGTTGGAGTGAAGGCCACTGATATAAAGGAGACCATTCGCAGAATGATTAAAGCAGGTTTAACCGAAGATCAGGCTTTAGCTGCTTTGACAACTACACCCGCCGCTCAATTAGGCGTATCTAATCGTTTTGGAACCGTAGAAAAGGGTAGAACAGCAAACCTCGTCGTTTCTGATAAATCGTATTTTGATGAAAAATCATCTGTACGTTTTGTGTTTATAGATGGTAAAATATTTGAATATGAAGGTAAGCCTGTACCAAAAGCTGGAGGCAATGCCAATGCTGCCGGTAAAGGTGCGGAGGCTCCTAAAGTAGCTGGAAAATGGTCCTATACCATTAAAGCACCCGGTATGAATTCTGAAGGGTTGTTAACCTTTAAAGGAAGTGGCAGTGATTTGACTGGCGAATGGACTTCTTCGCAAGTGCCTGGAACTAATCCTATTTCTAATGTTTCAGTCGATGGTAATAAACTATCTTTCACTTCTAACATTAGTATGGGATCTCGTCAGGTTAGCCTAGATTTTAACCTTATTATTGATGGTAATTCCCTTTCCGGTACAGTAGGCGTGGGTACTTTTGGTACTTTTGACGTTTCTGGTGCTAAAATTGATGGCCAGTAATTTAACCCATAAAACGCAATCAAATGTTTAAAATACTTAATATATTAAATTTGCTTTTCTTGGTTAGCTTTGCTCAGGCACAGGTTACCAAGGGAAGTTTGCTTATTAAAAACGGCACTATTCTTACCGTGACTAAAGGGAACATGGAAAATTCAGACCTTTTAGTGGAAAATGGTAAAATAACCAAAATGGGAAAAGGGTTAGTTGCTCCGGCAGGTGCCCAAACCATTGATGCCACAGGAAAATTCATTATGCCAGGTATTATCGATGCGCATTCCCATATTGGTATCGATGTGGTCAATGAAGCTTCAAGACCAAGTACAGCCGACGTATGGGTAGGTGATGCCTTAGATCCATTAGATCTTTCTGTTTACAGGGCGCTCGCAGGGGGGGTTACCGCTTCTCATGCCATGCACGGTTCTGCTAATGCCGTTGGAGGTGAGTGCGAAACCATCAAACACAGATATGGTACCTTAAATCCAGAAGAAATGAGGATGGAAGGGGCTCCAAGAACCATTAAATTTGCCTTGGGCGAAAATCCAATGCGGGTTCACGGAGAAGGAAATCGTATTGTTCCAGCTACACGTATGGGTGTAGAACAAGTTTTTCGCAAAGGGTTTGAAGAGGCAAAAGCCTATATGGCCAGCTGGGAAACCTATGAAAAGGAGAAAGTTAAAAATCCAGCAGCTGTGAAACCTGTCTATAATAAAAGACACGAAACCATGGCGGAAATCCTTAAAGGGAACATCATTATCCATTGCCATTCTTATCGTTCTGATGAAATTTTGATGCTTTTGAACGTTTGTAAAGATTATCAGATTAAAAGATTAGTTTTCCAGCATACCAATGAAGGATTTAAAGTAGCGCCTGAACTGGCAGCTTACGGTGCAATGGCTTCCGTGTTTGCCGATTGGTGGGCTTATAAGTTTGAGGTTTATTATTCAACAGCTTATAATGCCGCTATTTTAACGAAAAATGGGGTCGTTACGTCTATCAATTCTGATAGCGAGGAATACATCAGACACCTGTATCACGAGGCAGCAAAAACACAGCGCTATGGTAGTTTGTCAGACGAGGAAGCTTTGGCTTTAATTACCATTAATCCTGCAAAACAACTTGGCATTGACCAAAGAGTAGGATCGTTAGAGGTAGGCAAAGATGCAGATATTGCCATTTTTGATGGACATCCTTTATCAATTTATGCCGTTCCTCAATATACCATTGTGGATGGGGTAGTTCGGTTCAATAGGTCAAAAGATGCTGCAGACCAACGCCTTCAGGCAAGTGCAACGCGCGCGGAAACTGGATTTTTTCTGCATAAAGAGCAGCATAATCACGACCGTTGTTTAGAAGGAGCTTTTGAGAATACAGCTACTTTTTTCGGTCTCGAGCGTGAGTAAATCCTATTTTTTTATTAGCAATTAACTTATTCACATGAAAATAAATGTAGTTTTTACCCTGGTTTTTACTTTGGCTTTAACCCACTCTTTTGGGCAGGTAAAAAAATCAACAAAGGGTACTTTTGCTTTAACCAATGCTACCATAGAGACCGTAACTAAAGGTACTGTATCGGGTACTTTAATCATAAGTGAAGGTAAAATAACAGCACTTGGTTCCAATGTCACGATTCCTTCCGGCGCAAATGTCATTGACTGTAAGGGAATGTTCATTTATCCAGGCATGATTGACGGAGGTACTCAACTGGGTATAGTTGAGGTTTCGTCTATTTCTTTGACGGATGATTCCGACGAATTGGGTGAATTAACGCCGCACATGGAGGCCATTACTGCTTTCAATACCAGTGCCACAGCTGTTTCGGTAACGAGAGTAGATGGTATCACCACCACGTTGGTAGTTCCTCAGGGAGGTCTTTTCCCAGGGACAGCCTCGCTGGTTAATTTGGTTGGCTATACACCTGACCAAATTTATGCTGGTTTTAAAGGCGTTGTATTAAATTTCCCTGGTGCAGGTCGTCGTGGATTTTGGGATAGAAGAACAGACGAAGAATTGAAAAAGGAGGAGGAAAAGGCGCTTAAACAGCTAAATGATGTTTGGACGGAAGCTTTATACTATGTTCAAGTGACGGATGCTGCAGCAAAAGATCCTTCCATTAAAGTGGCTTCTAATCCTGAAATGGCTCGTATTGCAGAGGTTATCAGAGGGAAAATGACCCTGCTTATAGAAACAAATAAATCATCTGATATTGAGGCGGCTATCAAGTGGGCTCAAGATAAAAAGGTGGCTAAAGTGGTTCTTACCGGCGTTGCTGAAGGTTGGAGAGTCGCTGATAAAATCGCAAAATCAGGTTTTCCTGTTATAACAGGTCCTATCATTGCGTTGCCTACCAGAGAATCTGATAATTATGATAAGGCTTATGCTAATCCTGGCATCATGTCGAAAGCTGGGGTTAAAGTAGCCATTCGTACCAATGACCAGGAAAATGTTAGAAATTTACCATTCCATGCCGGCTTTGCCGCCGCTTACGGAATGAGTAAAGTAGATGCATTGAAATCTGTAACCATCGTTCCTGCTGAGATTTTTGGCGTGGCTGACAAATTAGGTTCTCTGGAAGTTGGTAAACTAGCCAGTATCATGGTTACTACAGGAGATCCACTAGAGCCAAAAACACAAATTAAATATCTTTTTATAGACGGATGGATCGTTCCTCTTGATAGCAGACACATTCAGCTTTATGAAGAATTTTTGAATCGTTCTCCAGGTCTTAAAAAATAACAATGTCCTTACCCAAGGAATACAATAATGACTTGTTTTTTTTCACCCATGTTCCTATTTTGAAAAAAATGGGAACGTGGGTTATTTTTGTTTTAAGCCTCACTTCTTGTAGTCTGTTTAAACCTGTTATTACCACTCCTTCTACCTTAAATGATGAGGTTTTTTTAAATGAGAAGGAGGTAGAAGAGGTTCCATCCGAAAAAGGAAGAGATCGGTTAAATATTATTCCCTACTGGAAAAAGAAAGACGAAGATTTTCCCACTAAAAAAAAGGCCTCAGCTAATTTGACGTTAAGATATGATGTCATTGCAGAGGCAGAAAAATATATTGGGATACCATACACCTGGGCAGGTAAAGTGCCTGAAACTGGTTTTGATTGTTCTGGCTTCACCTCTTATGTATTGCGTAAGTTTAATTATAATATTTCTCCGTCCTCGAAAGATCAGGCGAAACTGGGTGTGCCCAAATCATTAGATGATTGTAATCCAGGTGATTTAATCATCTTTAGAAATGACAAAAATGAAGTTTTTCATGTATCATTTATAACAGAAATTCAGCCTCAGGTCATTGAGGTTATCCATAGCGTAAATGGCGGGGTTAAAAAGGAAAATTTATTTAACAACACGTGGTGGATGAATAAAAAAATGGAGATTAGGTCTATTTTGCCCCAACCGGAATAGCTTAACTCAACGCACCCATTCGAAGTGCCTTATATCGGCCTTTTCCAAATTTTGTTCCATTAAATATTTTGTGAGGCTTTTGTAGCTCTCTTTCTTCTTCGGGTAATGCATTAAATTCTGTACATTCCTGAGAACAACAAGCCTGAAGTTTAGCCGCACAATCATCGCACTGGATAAAAAGAACGTGGCATGCTGCATTGGCACAATTTTTATGAATATCGCAGGGAGCTCCACATTGATGGCATTTTGAAATAATATCGTCTGAAATCCTTTCACCCAATCGTTCATCGAAAACAAAATTTTTGCCTATAAATTTATTGGGCAATTTGAGTTCTTCACATTGCCTGGTATATTCTATGATACCGCCATCAATCATATACACCTGTTCAAATCCCTTATGGAGATAATAAGCACTCGCTTTTTCACATCGAATACCACCGGTGCAATACATCACGATAGGTTCTGATTTTTTAGTGGCTAACATATCTTCAACAATGGGAAGAGCTTCTCTAAAGGTCTCGACATCAGGACAAATGGCATTTTCATAATGACCTACTTCGCTTTCATAGTGGTTACGCATATCGACCACAATGGTATCTGGTTTATCGAGTAAGGCATTAACTTCTGTGGCAGAAAGATGTTTTCCTCTTTTAGTAACATCAAAAGTGGAATCATCTAAGCCATCAGCTACGATTTTATTTCTTAACTTAATGTTTAATTTAAAGAAAGATTTTCCATTATCATCTACCGCAATATTCAAACGACAACCGTTTAGCCAGGGAATGCTATATAAATAATTTTTAAAATCATCAAAAGTGTCAGAAAGGACTGAAATCTGACCATTAATCCCTTCTGAGGCTATATAAATGCGACCGAACACACCTAATCGATCTAATCCCGCATATAATTCATCTCTGAAAGCAGCGGGATCACTCAGTTGATGGTACCTATAAAAAGAGAGCGTAGTTCTTGGTTCAATACTTTCTTCCAGCTTCTTTTTTAATTCTGCCCTATTAACGCGATTATACAGTCTTTTCATAACGTTTAAAGATAAATGGGATGCAATTTACCTATTTTGATTAATCCAAAGAATGCCTTTTGTCATCTTTTCTTTATTTGAAAAGGTATAGATATACATTCCATTTGGCAAAGAAGGTAAATTTATCGACGAAATAGATTGATTCACTTGATTATTCATAACCTCACGACCATAAATATCAAATAGCGTCAGGGTAAAAATTTCCTTTCCAAATTCGGTTGAAATATAAAGTTGTTGATGACCGGCCAGTGGATAAATTTGAATCGCTGGGTCAACTGATTCATTAATGGAGGTAACAGAGAGAGCTTTTTTTACCGCAGCAAGGGCATCGACTCTGCCATAACCATACACTGGGTTTGGATAACTACCCCCGCTGATATTAGAACAAACCTGGGAACTGTAAAGTGGAAGGGAGGTTTCACGAATGATTTGTTCCACCTTGTCAACCTGACCTATTAAGGAGGCGTTTGCTGAAAAAAGAAGCGCTGCCAGTCCTGCAACATGTGGGCCCGCCATACTTGTTCCACTTAATAAACCATATCTTTTTCCTGGTAAAGCCGATTTTACACTTACTCCCGGAGCGGATACATCGGGTTTAATCACTTTTTTACCTTGAATGAGTGCAGGGCCGCGCGAAGAAAAAGAGGCAATGCTATCATTAGAACGGGTGGCACCTATGGAAAATGCACCGCTCACGGTAACAGGTATTTCATTCATGGTTTCACAGCTACCTCCATCATTTCCCGCAGAGACCACCACCATAATGCCCGCTTTTCGCAATAAAGTAATCGCTTTTTCAAAAAGTTCGATATGATTGTTGAAGCAACCCTCTGAAGTTGGACATGACCAGGAGTTATTTATCACATGGGGGGCTAATAAAGGATTAGGATTTTTTCCAGCTAAATCGCGGGGTGCCAAAAACCAATCAAAACAAGCAAGATAGGAAAATGGATTACCGGATCCACGATCCATATTTCGCGCACCAATCCAGCTAGCACCCGGAGCAACACCTATGGAAGTACCTGAAAGGTTCTTTCCCACCATCGTTCCCATGGTGTGGGTTCCGTGAACATCATCATCGCAGGGTATTTTGATAGAATAACCACAAGGATTTAGCGTGTCTTTGTTTAAGGGAGATGCCTTGTCTATGGCATCAAACCAATGGTAATCATGTTTAACGGTTTCTTTTAAATTCCCCCGATAGGCACTCACAAGATCAGGATGTGTCCAGTCGTAACCTGTGTCTTGCCCGGCGATGACGATTCCCTTTCCTGTTATACCCATGGCCCAAACAGCTGGAGCTTTTATTTTTTCAATACCCCATTCTGATGCGCTTCGCAAAGATTGATTTTCCGTAGAACGCTGGTTTGGGCTTACAAAAATTTCTGGATTATCATATATAAAGGCAACCTCCTTTCTGTTTATAACTTCATAGACTTGTGATTTATCCAATGAAACTAAAAGGGCATTAACGAGCACATTTGATTTAAAGGATATGCCTTTGGCAGTTAACCATTTTTGGACGTCATATTGGGAAATGCGGGCATTTTCTTGAAGCGCTTTAAAAATAAAAGAGCCCTTCTGGCTTTTATCCCAATATGATCTGTAAGATGAAAGGTCTATTTTTTGGTCGTGAAACTGAATAATTACTTCTGTTTTTTCTTTTTTCAACCATTCTTTTTTTAATCCCTCACTCAATTTGTATAAGTTATTTGAAGGTTGAGAAAAAAGAAAAGAGCAGTAAATAAGGAATATTAAAAGTAAAATAACCTTGCTTTTGGACATAAAATTAATTTTTAAGCAATTTGCATTGTTTTCTTTTATTTTTTATGATTATTTAACATAAATAAATTGCAGTTCCGAATAAAATAATACATATTTGTGTTAAGAGCTTTAAAAAAAATCTATTAAAGACTGATTTTCAGTCACAGAGAGGCAAACACACACATTATGAACCCATCCATTACGGTTTACAATGCTTTCACAGGTATGTCCATATCTGAGAGGCAACAACTCCTTCTTTTTATGAAGGCACACGTCGGTGAAAACGGCGAAACCCCCTACGATTTGGCATTAGATTATGCCCTGAAATTAATTCCTTCTTTCGGCGGATTTGTATTAGTTGCTTATCAGGACATTTTCCCCATAGGATGTCTGATAGTTAATAAAACAGGTATGGAAGGTTTTGGTCCGGGTCACATCATTTCTATTGCCTATCAGCACCCACAGTTTATGTCCCATCCTGAAATTATGGATCTGCTAATTGCCAGAGCTATGGAATTTACAGGTGGTGACATCAGTTATTATCTTAGGCCTAATGGTTTACATGCTGAATTTATTCATCAATTCAAAGAAGCAATAAATCAGCTACATTTTAAAAAATTGAAGACTGTTGTGGCTGCCATAGCTTAAGAAAAGCAATGGTTTTGGTCATCCTTCATTTTATCCTATTAATTTAAAAAAATATACGACATTTGTAGAAAAAAAATTGACTAAAAAGCCTTCTTCAAACCAGTTAGATGCACAACTACTAAAACGTGTTTTAGCAGAGGCAGCGCCATACAAATCACTGTTGTTAAGTACTACTTTAATGGCTGTTTTGCTGGCTCCCCTGGCAACAATACGTCCGTGGCTGGTCCAGAAAATGGTTGATGAGCATATTGTTTATTCCGATGTTGAGGGTTTACTAAAACTGTCGATCATTTTTATTGTAGTGTTATTTTTACATGCTTTTTTGACTTATCTGTTTACCTATTTAAGTGGGGTTCTCGGGCAAGCGGTGGTAAGAGATTTACGTATAAAGATTTTTAATCATATAAATAGATTCAATCTTTCCTATTTCGACAAAACCCCTATAGGAACTTCCACTACCCGCACCATTAACGATGTTGAAACGATAAATACCGTTTTTTCCCAAGGGGTCATTACTATCATTGCTGATATCTTAACACTGATTGTCGTTTTAGCTATAATGTTTATAACCAGTTGGGAATTAACCTTAATAGCGCTGACAACTTCTCCATTTTTAGTCATTGCCAGTTATATATTTAAAGAGAAAGTAAAAACATCCTTTCAATCGGTCAGAACGGAAATTTCAAGAATGAATGCTTTTTTGCAAGAGCAAATTTCTGGCATGCGGTTAGTACAAATTTTCCATATTGAAAAATTTTCAATGCGTCGGTTTAAAACGATAAACAGGGAATACACTAAGGCAAATTTGGATTCGGTATTGTATTACGCTGTTTTTTACCCGGTCGTAGAAATTATTTCCGCTGCCTCTTTAGGATTAATGGTTTGGTGGGGAGCAAAAGGAGTCATTGGGGAAAGTGTGTCTATGGGTGCATTAATCGCATTTCCCATTTATTTAAATATGTTATTTAACCCCATAAGAATATTAGCTGACAAATTTAATACCCTTCAAATGGGGTTAGTGGCATCAGACAGAGTTTTTGCTTTGTTGGACAATCAGGCAGAACAAGAGGTAACGGGACATCTAAAACCTGAAAAGCTTAGAGGGGAGGTTATTTTCAATAAGGTTAATTTTGCCTATCAGGGAGAAGACTGGGTGTTGAAAAATGTTGATTTTCATATTAAGCCGGGAGAAACATTGGCGATTGTAGGGGCAACGGGTTCGGGAAAAACGAGTATCATCAGTCTTATAAATAGGTTTTATACTCATCAGTCAGGGCTCATTTCTATAGATGGAACAGATATAAGGGATTTTGATTTACAG
This sequence comes from Saprospiraceae bacterium, assembly GCA_027488135.1. Classification (GTDB taxonomy): domain Bacteria; phylum Bacteroidota; class Bacteroidia; order Chitinophagales; family Saprospiraceae; genus BJGN01. The sequence goes on from JAIYCH010000091.1 coordinate 31,036, forward strand.
GCGCTTCGTCATAAAATGGCATTGGTTCTTCAAGATGTTTTTTTATTTTCAGGATCTGTTTTTGAAAATATAACCTTGCGAGATGAGTCGATAAGTAGAGAAAAAGTGCTGTCTGCAGCTAAAATGATAGGTGCACATGAATTTATTGAGAAACTTCCAGGCGGTTACGATTATCAGGTGATGGAAAGAGGGGCAACGCTTTCAATGGGTCAAAGACAACTCATTTCATTTGTTAGAGCGCTTGTTTTTGAACCAGATATTTTAATTTTAGATGAGGCTACTTCATCTATAGATCCAGCCTCAGAATCGGTCATACAGAAAGCCATTGAAACATTAATTGCTCAAAGAACCTCTATCATCATTGCACACCGATTATCAACCATCATGCATGCGCATAAAATTTTAGTTATGCAGAGAGGGGAGGTGATGGAATCGGGTGCACCAGAAGATTTACTAAAAAACGAAGATGGACTCTTCAGAAAGTTACACGATATGCAATTTATTCAAATTGAATCTATGGCAACATCCACTTAATTTCATAAAATGATTCTTATATCGATAAAATGAGCCTGTTTATATTTTTTTAATTATTCATTGCCATTTCTTTTTTAAATTACCATTCAAAATAAAATTTTCATGACGCAGATAATATTAGACCTTCAGGAGGTTGTTAAGGATTATGATAAAAAACGAGCTGTTGATAAAGTAAGTTTTCAACTGCCTAAAGGAGCTATTTTTGGATTGTTAGGTCCCAATGGTGCAGGTAAAACATCCCTCATTAGAATCATTACTTCTATTACCAGAGCTGATGCAGGGGTTGTTCTTTTTAATGGTGAGCCTCTCCAGGAAAAACACAGTGAAAGAATGGGGTACATGCCTGAGGAGAGAGGGTTGTACAAAAAAATGAAAATTGGAGATCACCTGCTCTATCTCGCTCAGCTCAAAGGTCTTTCTTATAAGGAGGCAAAATCTGAGCTAACTTATTGGATGGAGAAATTTGAAATTATGGATTGGTGGCCCAAAAAAATTGAAGAGCTGTCCAAAGGCATGCAGCAAAA
>JAIYCH010000061.1 GCA_027488135.1 Saprospiraceae bacterium
AGATATTTTCGTTAAACCATCATTAAATTTCTCCAATAATTCCATAAAATTAATATAATTTTAAATTAAAAGAACCATACATATAAAATTAATTTACATATATGGTTCTTTTAATAATTTCTTAATTTAATAACCTCAATACTATCTCCAAGTAATTTTTTTACAACAAACATTTAATCTTTGAGGCAACGAATAGAAGTTGCTGCTGCTTTAAGTTGACTCCAATCCGATACATCCGTATTATCAGAAACATAAATATAACGTTTTTCAGCCCTGCTATTATTGGATGGATCAGTGGTATTTGTCCAAATATAAAAAGCATCCCCAATATCGCTAAAATTACCCAAATGATCTCGAAAACCACCAGGAAGTGCAGAGAAACCACTTGAATTATTAGCAACTAAACCTGAATTCCACAAAGAAGAAGTTGATTTAAGAGCTGGAGCTGCTGTATTAATTCCCACAGTAGTTTCTAAAAGTATCCATTCTGGTAATGTAGGAACATGCCAACCAGTAGGACATATATTTCTTGAGTCATTTACAGCATACCAATTATATAAATAACCATAATTTCCCACATAGCCAGTTACGCCAGACGCCACATATTCTGTGCGTGCTCCTGTTGGATTGGTATTCCAGCTATTACTATTATCTGGTATCGGATTGTTATTATTATACCTAGTAACCTTTAAGTTTTCCTTTGTCCAACATTGAGTTCCAATTAAAACGGTATTGTATGCGTTTCCATCAATGTCAGAAACGGTAGAGATACCGCAGGTGAACGATGGAGCAGGTGGAGTAACCACACAAGGAACCCCGGGACAATTTTCTAAAGCGGCTTTCTTCCAGCGTACTTTAATTTCTTCAAGATTATACAGAGCATTGCGTTTGATGTCTGTACCGTTTTCTATTTCCTGTCTATTCATAACCTGACCTGTCAGACTAATTGATGCAAAGAAAAATAGATTGATAAATGAGTAAATTGTAAGCTTCATATTTAAGCGTTTTAAAGTTTACTCAAATTTGCAATGGCTGAGCCCAACCTTGTAAGAAAAAATAAATGTAAAATTTCACTCATTAATCAAATGAGTAAATTCTTTATACATATTAAATAATTTATTATACATATTTAAATATAATACAATGTTTTATAAAATTTATTGTAGGAAAATTAGAAGAATAAAAAACTAGATACAAACCTAGTTTTCAAGATACTCGATAATAAATTAATGCTTCAGCCAAGGATTAAATCATTACTTACTACTAAATATTTAGAAAAGAAAAGATACTTTTTAAAATAATAAAAAAAAGTTTCATTCATGAAATTTCAAAATATTGTATGAGAATCCAGATATAATCCTATTTAATGTATTTAAAAAGTTGTCTGTAAAAAGCTACAATTAAAATCTGATTGAACACACCATTTAGATTTACAAGTTGTTTATAATGAATCTACATCCTTTTTTCTGCTTACTTACTTAGTAAAAAAAAAGTGACGTCAATCAAAGATTGACGCCACTGCAAATAGGTGTAAATAAAGGATAAAGTTACTTATTTGAAAATTGTATTCCAACTTTTAGATAAAATCATCTGAAAAAATATCTATTCCTTTATTCGTATGATTCTCTTTGTAATCTGTTGATTACCAAATTTAAAGACGGCTATATAAATACCTCGCGTTGCACCCGATGTTGGTTCCCATCTGAATTGATGCGCCCCCATCTCGTTATTCAATGCTGTTTCCATTATTTTTTTACCTGACAAATCTGTTATTACTAAAGTAGCTTCCCCATTTTGCGGCAGATAATAATGAATAGTGGTATTTTCAGAAGAAGGATTAGGATAAATATCCATCCATAATTTATCCTCTGGCCATTTATAATCATAAATGCCCATGTTAATAAGATTGGTTTCCTCCTCCTGTGCATCACAATTAAATTGAACCCGTATAGGAATAGGCGTGGAGAAGGAGGTAAAACAGCCTGATATTGGAAGGGTATATTGAACCCGGTATTCTAAGGTACCCAATCGATTGGTTGGCGGACTGTAGGTTGACAAGGTATCCTTAAGCAAATAAATGTAGGAGGTTCCCGGAATCCTATACTGCCAGACAAACCGAGGATTAGGATGAACAGGATTTGTACCAGTGACCCTCAGCTGAATGGATTTATTTAAACAAACCAAGGTATCAGTTACGCTTACTTGTATCCTGGGCTGTTCCGAAATAGTGGCCTTTAATATGTTTGAGGTTAAAGTGCCACAACCAAATACGGGATCTATCATTCTGGCACGGTAGGATAATCTTGATGGCAATCCTGCATTTAATTTATATCTGCTGAGTTCTGAAGAAGCAAGCCTAGTCCAGTTTAAGGAATCAGGACTACTTTCCCACGTATAATTTGTCAGATTACCACCACCCAGTTTTCTGGCATCCAGGAAGAGATTACCCCCTGTACAAACTACTGTATCTGTTTGAGTTATTGAAAAAGTGGGCGTTTTCCTAACCAAAACAGACAGGGTATCAGAATAGGTAGCTTGACAATTGAACCATTTTGATCTAACAGCCACTCTAAAGAAATAAACGCCGGCCGTATCAGGAAGGTGATTATAAAATGTTCCAATCGCTCCTGAAATGGGGCGCCAAGTGGAAAAGCTATCCCTGACTTCCCACTGATAATTTATAGAATCAGTGAATGGCTGTGGCCTGAATGTAGTATAAAGAACATTCGTAGAACCAACACATACTTCCTTATAGTTGGCATTTAAGGTAGCCTTAGGTGCTAAAAGACCCTGCACTGCTATATTATTGGAATAAATAAAACCACAAGAGGTTCCGCCCTCTATCACCATTCTGATATAATAAAGTTGTGGAGTACTCACCGTTAAATTTTCAATGGGTTTTGTTGCCTCCAATATCGTAAACCAATTCAGTTTGTTTACGCTATATTGCCAGAAATATCTTCTACCCGGTAATGTGGCCTGATTGGAAGTGACTCGAAAAAATTCTCCAACACATATTTCTATCGTTGGTGAGGAAATAAATACACCTGGGAGATTGACTCCTGCTATTTTTATCCCAGGGGTAATCACGGAATCACATAAATAATTGGGAATAACCGCGATCATTCTATAAAAATTAATTCCAGGATTTACAAACGACCTGTAAATGAAACTATTAGCTTCTGGAATAGTTTCCCATTGCACACTATCCGCACTTATCTGCCAGGCATATCGAATGTTACCAATATAATTTGGTGTGACAGGTGCTCTCATTTCAAAGGCCTCTCCCGCACAATATTGTGTTTTGACCGTAGCAATTTTTGCCCGATATCTGGTGATCACATTAACCAATACGGGTGTAGCGCTTGTTTCAGGACAATTTCCTCCTTTTGCCTGCAAAGTGCCTCTATAATAAGTGACGCCGGCCCGAGAAGTTGGTACCCGAAAACTAAGCTGACTTGCACCGACGATGGAATCAAATTTTAATCCGTCCACGCTGGCAAACCACCTGTATTTTAATCTATTCTCTGCTATAATATTAGAGTTCATAGTTAGATTCAGCACATCATCCTCACAATAGGTATTGTTCACCTGATTTAGTGATACGTTGGTAGCACCGAGCTGGGTAATAACAACAGGTCTGGAGAAAAATTCAGGGCAAGAAGAACCACTGGAACTTACGCGAACCCTAAAGGTCAAAACACCTGGATCTGGTGCTGAAACTCTAAGCGTGGGACCAGTCTGACCTGTCAGATTTAACCAATTCCCTATATATTCCAATTGTTGCCACTGAAATCTTAATCCTTGAATATTTCCAAGGGATTTAACCTCAATCAAGGAAGTGCCCCCAAAACAAAGTAAAGTATCCTGAATATTTGTCGTAAAGTCATCAAATCCGGCAGACCTAATATAGATGGCAGGCGTATTGACTACAGAACATAAACTACTATCTACTTGAATTACCGCTCTATAATACCCTGCTTTGTCACCGGTTAACTGATTAACAGCCAGTTTGTCTCCAAAGGCATTATTTAAATTTGTCCATGTGATGCCATCCACGCCATATTGCCATCTATATTTAACGGGAAAAGGCAAATTCGATCCCATGGAAGCAAACAAGGTCGTAGTGACACCGGGACATAGGATTGGATTTTCTCCCTGATTAGTTGTCAAAGTAGCTGTATTTGTCTGTACCCCCCTGATAGTTATCGTATTAGAATAAGCTACACAAGTGGAACCCAGTTTCAAAATCTGTACTCTGAAATAATAAATACCGGTAGTGGTAATATTAAATCTTTCCGTTAATGAACCCGCTTCAGCAACGGTATTCCAAAACTTGTTGTCCCTGCTGAATTGCCATCTATACAATACTGGGAAGGAATTATCAGAAACGGTGGCAGTAATAGGCACAAAATCACCTTTACATGCATATTTTATCGCTGACTGAATACTTACTGAAGGGAGTTTTGTACCGGTTAGCTGAATGGCATTTGAAAAGGATATCCCACAAGAACCCGCCAGATTTTGAACCCCCACTCTATAAAAATAACCTGGTTCTGTGACGGGTGCATACCACTGAAAAAAGGAGGGTGCGTCAACAAATTCCCATTGAGCACCGTTCACACTTCGTTGCCATTTATAAGTTAGAGAATCTCGATTTGCTCCAGTAACCACAGCAAAAATCCTATGAAAATTAGCTACGCATTTTTCATTAGTATCTTGTTGAAGGGACAAGGTGAAATTTGGATTAACCGTAATTTCTAAGGAGGTAGATGTTGAACTGGCACAAATGGCATCACCCACCTGCATCCGCAATTGATAACTGGTTTTTCCTGCTAACTGAGTAGGCGCAATATAGAAAGAATCATTAGCCCCTGATATTTGTGTAAATGCACCTGTTCCAACTCTGCTAAACCACCTCCAGGTTACGGGCAGATTGAAGCCTCTGGTAGAGACACCTTGTAATCGAACCTCCTCACCAGCACAAACCGTTAATCTATTGGCCGACAAAACTACATTGGGAATGGAAGTGATAGAAACTCTGACGGAGGGTGAAATTGTTAGCGGACAAGCCAACGTATTATTAATGAGTCTTAATCTATAAAATTTATCTGACTGAACACTTGCTTGAACAGTATAAGTGACAGCAATAGCACCTAGGATAGGTTCCCAGCTTTTGTTATCAGCACTTGATTCCCATTGATACTGAACGGGAGTATTTCCCAGATTGGTTACTACTGATCTTATAACTACCGGTGAACCCAAACAAGAAATGGACTGGTCTGCATTTACTGACACAGAAAGCCCCCCTTGAAATGAAACAGGAATAGGTTCGGAAAAAACAATTCCGCAGGAATAACCAGGAACAGTAAGTTGTGCTCTATAAAAAATAATACCCGGTTCATTGCTTTTAATACTGACTTCTGCCTTCTCTCCACCAGGTATGAGGGTATAATTAATCCTATCTCTGCTTGAATACCATTGAATAAAAGGTTGTACAGGTATGTCCCTCCAACTAGCCCTTAAAGTAACACTATCATTTTGACAAACTTCTGATTTAGAAGCCATTCCACTTACAGCAAACGTTGGAATCACAGAAACATTAGATACCGACGAAGTACCTGTGGCACAATTCCCTCCGATACTTCCCGTAATGACTCTGAAATAAAAAAGACCTGAATCAACTGCCGGAAAGCGGTAATTGGTAGAATCCGCGCCGGGGATATTCACCCAGTTTGTTCCATTTCTGCTTTGTTGCCAAAACACGGGAATGGAAACGGTGGTACCCGATAATTGGGCCGTAAATAATATGGGCTGACCTTGACAAAAGGTACCCGAAGCGGGGATAATCTTTATTTCAGGATTGTTAAAAATATTAATTTCCTGTCTAACAGAATAACTCGTGTCACAAGAAATAGGGTTATCCCAAACCTTTAGTCTAAGAAAAATTGTTCCTGTCGAATCGGGAACCCAACGCAGTCTAACGCCTGAGGCGCCATTGATAATATTCCAGCTATTACCATCTTTACTCCATTGCCATTGAAGACCTTGGGTACCTGTAATGCCTGTTATGTTTGCTTCTCTTACCAGGGTATCTCCTTTACATAAAACATTATTTCCAGATCTTATGGTAGCTATAATACCTGCTTTTGGAACTAATTTTAACACATTTGAAAAGCTGGAATCACAACCAGAAACGCTACTTTTATAGATGAATCTAAAAAACTTCGGTGTACTTTGATTCCAGGTTAAACTGTAATTAAATGAATTGCTGCCAATGGTTCTCCAGGAAACAGAATCATTTGATTCCTGCCAGACAGATGAAAACGGCTCTGTTTCAGGTTGTAAGGTATTAGCTGCCAATATAACAGAGGCTCCGGAACAAGGATTCAAGGTACTTGCTCCAATGCGTACAACGGTATTTCCTTTTTTGCGAACCAATACACTATCGGTAAAAAAGGGAGAACAACCTATTCCGGCATTCAAGTACCTTAGTCTATAATAAACTGCTCCGTTGATGGTATCATTGCCATTGTAGGACAAAGAATTCGCTCTCGAAATATCTGTCCAATCGGTAAAATCTTTTCTTTGTTGCCATTGAAAATTTAGACGGCCAACCCCTAATCTATTAATCGTTGGCGTTAGATTAAAAGGACTGCCAAAACACAAATTAATTTCTCTGTATGGCAATGAAACCATTGATGTCTCTCCTACATTCCATTTTATTTCATTGGAAAATAGTCTATTACAAGTAATTCCTTTAATTTCCATCGAAACACGGAAAGCATAATTTCCCACCCCACTGGATGCATAAAGTAGAGAAGTATCTTTAGTCTCCGATAATAATTGCCAAACACCTGTATCCTTTTTAACCTCATATTTATAGGTAATAGTGTCAGGTAAATTGGTTAGACTTTTTAGAACTAAGGTCAATTTACTCGCACCACCTAAACAAAGCGTATCGGCTGGAGAAGATAAAACCAAGGAAATTAAATTTGAGGTATCAGATTCTAACAGGCCAATATTTGAAAAAATGGAGTCACAATTGGCATAATTTGAAGGTAAGAATCTAACTCTGATATAAGATTTTCCGGTTGCAGGCGCCTGGTAGGTTAATAACTCAGTATTAAATCCAGGCATATTATTCCAATTATTCCCATTGGAACTTTGTTGCCAGATATAAATACCTGGCAGATTTGGCGTCGCTGTAGCTGTTAAACTAATACTTTCACCGGGGCATAATTTTGAGGAAGGGAAAAGCACGGCAACAGAAGGAATGGTATCTACTCTTACAGGTAATTCATTGGAAATCAGCTCTGGACAAGAAGCTAATTTCCTTTTGTACTTTAGTCTAAAAGTATAAAAACCTGTATTCAGATTATTATTGCTATAGGCCGATAAGTTAGCACCGGGTATATTATTCCATGTTAGCGTCTGTCTGTTTAATTGTTGCCATTGATAATCAAAGCCAATGCTTCCTCCTGTTGGAGCAATAGAAATAATTTGAAGCGGTTTGCCCTTACATATTAAAGAATCATTGGCAATCACATTTACTAAAATGGTATCTAAAATATCCACTTTGAATGCTGGGGAAATAGCCGTTTGGCAGGCAGACGGACCATCGACACTCACTCTGAGTTGATAGAATGATGAAGTAGGTTCATTGCCCGATAGGACCAGATTGGTTCCTGACGATGCGGCCAAACTATCCCAGGCAATACCATTTACGCTTTTAAACCATTGTCTTCGAAGCAGAGTAGATGTCCACGGTGAGAATAATTTCTCTTTTAAGGTAACCGTATTTCCCAAACAGATGGTCGTTGAATCAGTTGTTTCTATAGCCACCTGGGGTTGAATAATTACTCTGACAGTAGCAGGAGCGGAAGTGATTAACGGACAATCGGAGCCTGGCGCACTCAGTTGAAAACGATAGGTAAAATCACCTCCTGGCTGAGAAATAAAAGAATAAGTACTGTCAATACCTGTAGCCACTGTATTCCAGGTGAGACTATCTATCCTGGATTGCCATACATATTGAAGATTATACCCACCCAAATTTTGGGTATTTGCATTAAAACTTACCTTCGCATTTTCACAAAAAACAGTATTATTTACACCAATAGTGGCTGTAGGACATTCAGCTGCAATAAATTTCTCCTGATTGACGGCTATTTTAATCAATTTTCCAGCACCCGACAAAAACAGGGTATCGTTTCTATTTAACGAGCCATTATAAATAGCTGGGGCTAATTCAACCTGCGTGGCACCTATTCCTGTATTTTGGCTTAAGGTTAACCAACTACTATTTTTTGATATATTCCACTCTGCATTTCCGGTAATATTGAGGATTTTCTTTCCACCTGCCGCTTTAAAGTTAAAAATCAGCGTGGATGCATCTAATGTAAAATCTGCGGCATCACAATTAGTAAGACAGGATGCCTGTGCAATGGTATTTCGGATAACATTTCCAGGCTGAACACCAAAGCCAAGAGAAAAATTTACCCCTACTCTTCTCAAGTGACAATACGACATAATGGTTCCTCCAGCGGCGGGTAAGCCAAAACTATTGCACCCGCCTTCCGTAGAATAACAACCATCGATAGCTGTATTATTACCATTCCATACGCAGGCATGGGTATGACTTGAGCCAAGGGTATGACCCAATTCATGAGCCATTACGAAAACACTCCATGAATAAGTAGGAAAATTTTGAAAAGAGTCATCAATACTTGCAAAACTTAATCGAAAACGGGAAGGCGAACAAACTCCGCGCACCCAAGCGATACCTCCACTGGTCTTGTAGGAAATCAACTGGCCAATATCCCCCGTAAATGAGGTTCTTGTTGCTCCAAACTGGGTGAGCATTTGCTCTGAATCGGAACCGTTATATGGGCTGGGAATATCCCATATTTTTACTCCAGAAAGTCTAATTTGCACGCCATCATTTGAAAAAAGCGTACTAACCTGGTTAAAAAGACTCGTTAAAAATTGTAATGAGGGCGTTACTCCACCCTTATCTTGAAAAATATCATAATCAATCTCATAGTAAACTTTTATACATTTCGGTTCCGCTCTCAGGGTGCCAAAAGATTTTAATTCTTCCGCACGATAAGGTTCTCCCTCTGCTGCGGCACATTCGTAAGTCTTTCTTATGGGCAAGGATGATACAGGATAAAGAACATGATTAACAAAAGCCCCCATTGAAACATGGGTATTAGGATTCATTTGAAAATTTCCCCGATCTGGAAAACTTATAAAACCTGTCATCCCATTATCAAAAATACTCATCGAAACCAGGCTGCCTTTATGCCCTTTCACGGTACCCCGGTAATGAACACCTGCGGATGGCAAGCTCACCTTTTTACCCGAGGCCGTTTCTATACTAGCTAAATTATCCCAAATTTTAACCTTTTCTAAAGCTAATACCCAGTTAGCTTCATTTTCCAACGGGATAACCAAATCCCATTGGTCGGGCTCATTTGCAAGTATTTTTCTGATGCTATTCTTTGAAGTGGTAATTAAAGATTTGTTTGCCAGACTATCAAGCAATGGGTCAGACGTTCTAATATCAGCTGTCGAGGGAACAAAGAAAGTCTCCTGAGCCCTTAATATTATCGACGGCGATACTAGTATAAAGACCATTATTACCTTAATATTCAATAAATAAGCAGAAAAAAACGTTAAAAAAGGTTTGTGTATCATCCGTTTAAATTTTCATGCTGAAATATAGTAATTTCAAACACAACATTATTAATCTTAATTTTTTGAATGCAATTATCATGCCTTACTTAAAAAAAATTGAAATCTTGTAGAAAAAATGATGTAGGCTAATTTTAAGCCTTAAATTTGTAAAAAACAAATATCATTTCAACACCATTAGAAATATTATCAAAATATTGGGGGTACCAAAAATTTCGACCTTTACAAGCAGAGATAATTTCTGCCATTTTAGAGGGTAAAGATACGCTCGCTTTGTTACCAACTGGAGGGGGAAAATCGGTATGTTATCAGGTACCCGCCCTTTGTAATGAAGGTATATGCTTGGTTATTAGTCCTTTAATTGCTTTAATGAAAGACCAGGTGCAACAACTGGTAAAACGAAATATTTCAGCCGTTGCCCTGTATTCCGGCCTCAGACAAAATGAGATGGACAGATTGTTGGATAATTGCACCTATGGTCAGGTAAAATTTTTATATATATCACCCGAAAGACTTTTTACAGAACGATTTTTAATCAGATTATTGCAACTGCCTCTAACACTCATTGCGGTGGACGAGGCACATTGTATATCCCAATGGGGCTATGATTTCAGGCCTGCCTATTTAAAAATAGCAGACATCAGAACCCATTTTCCCAAAATACCCATCCTTGCTTTAACAGCTACAGCCACCCCGGAGGTAGCCCAGGACATTCAACATAAGCTTGATTTTAAAAATTCCGAAGTTTTTAAAGATTCATTCACAAGAGATAATCTTTCCCTCGTAGTGAGGAAAACAGAAGATAAGGAAAAGGAATGTCTTAAAATATTACAAAAATTAAATGGTTCCGCTATTATTTATGTAAGGAATAGAAAAAAAACAAAAGATTTAGCTGCTTTTCTTACCACAAATAGAATATCAGCCGACTTTTACCATGCTGGCCTGAGCGTGGAGGAAAGATCGAAAAAACAAGATTTGTGGATTCAAAATAAAATAAGAGTAATGGTCACTACCAATGCTTTTGGCATGGGCATTGATAAACCGGATGTTCGATTAGTGATTCATTGGGAATTACCCGATAACCCAGAGGCATACTATCAAGAAGCGGGAAGAGCGGGTCGAGATGGTCTTAAATCTTACGCCGTTTTACTTTTTCAGCCTAACGATAAGCATAATTTAGAAAAAATATTCGCACTGACTTATCCGGAAATTAATGTTATAAAAAAAATATATCAAGCATTGGCCAATTATTTTCAACTTGCTGCAGGAAGTTCTCAGGAAGAATCTTTAGATTTTGATATGATTCACTTTAGTGGTGTGTATAAATTCGATAACCTTATAACTTTTAATTGTTTGTCCATTCTTGCCAGAGAAGGGTGGATTTATCTTTCTGAAAGTGTATATATTCCCGCGAGTTTCAAGATTTTGGTAAATAGAGAACAACTTTATGATTTCCAACTTAAAAATCCAAATTTAGAGCCTGTCCTAAGGATTTTATTACGAACCTATCAAGGTGCTTTTCAAGACTACGTTTATGTTCATGAACGTAAACTCGGCGATTTTTTAAATATGTCGATAGAAAAAATAAAACAGCAACTTCAATATTTAAGTAAGCTACAGATTTTAGCCTACAGGCCTCAAAAAGAAAAACCTCAACTTCAATTTATAAAGGAAAGAGCTGGTCAGAATGATTTTTACATAGATGTAGATCGATACTCATTTTTAAAGAACAGAGCCAAATTTCGTATGGAATCTCAACTAAAATACGTTGAAGCTCAATATTGTAGAATGAATACATTGGTTGAGTATTTTGGTGAAAAAAGACTGAATCCATGTGGAATTTGTGATTATTGTCTATCAAAAAAGGATAATTCTTCTGAAATTAACGCTCAAATTGACCAATTAGATAAGGTTATAAGAGACCAACTGACTGAAAAACCTTTATCAATTTCGGTTTTATCAGCCCCTTATCATGGGGCAGTTCGGGAAGCCTTGCTACAAAAACTACACGTTTGGCTAGACCAGGGGATCATCATAGAAAGAGAAGGATTGTTATTTTTAAATAAGTAAAGTGCTATGCAAATAACCCTACTGGTTTCCAACGATATCCAATACGATCAAAGAATGATAAGGATTGCTACCTCCCTTCAAAAGGAAGGATATCACATTATTCTCGTCGGCCGACAAAAAAAGACCAAAACAATTCCCTCCTATTCCTTTAAAACCCATCTTTTAAGTTGTCATTTTTCAAATGGCGTTTTGTTTTACCTTGAATTTAACCTTCGCCTTTTTATTTATTTATGTTCAAAGAAAAGAGAGGTAATTTATGCGGTAGATTTTGATACGCTGCCAGCAACTTTTTTATATCACCTGATTTATTCTAAACCTTTTGTTTTTGATTCCCATGAATTATTCACCGAAGTACCTGAACTACAGAAACACAAATTTAAAAAATGGATTTGGGAAATGGTTGGCAAAACAGCCATTCCCTCTGCTTCATTTTCTATGACAGTCAGTGAATCTCTCGCTCATTATTTATCTGTAAAATATGGTGTAAACTTTGCAACCATAAGGAATGTACCTTTAAAAAAATCCATTGGTAGTGTAGATATAGAACAAAGAAGGAAAAATAAATGGATATATTACCAGGGAATGCTGCACCAGGGAAGAGGTATTGACTTTCTGATTAAATCTATGATAGCGCTACCAACATGGACCTTAATATTAGCAGGTGACGGTGATACATCAGAGGAATTACAAGCCCTATCCAAAGAATTGGGGCTCGAAAAACAGGTGATTTTCAAAGGAATGATTCAACCTGAGGATTTAATTGATATGGTAAAAAATGCTTGGATAGGAATTAACCTATTAGAAAACAACAGTTTAAGTTATTATTATTCTTTAGCAAATAAAACCTTTGATTACCTTCAGGCCAGACTACCTGCTATTCATATCGATTTTCCCGAATATAGATTACTGGCCAGTGAAAATGAAAGTATCAATCTTTTAGAGAAAATGGAAACTGCTGACTTCGTCGCTATGATTAAAAATATCTGGGAAAATGAAAGCCAATATAAAAATATGGTAAAGGCGGCGGAGCAGGCGGCAGAAAAGTATATTTGGGAAAAGGAAGAAAAGAAGCTTATTGCCGAATTTGGTACTTATTTCCCTCTTTTAAGGGACAATTTGCAGAAATAGAGCAAACGGGATATATCAAAGAAAAACAATGAAAAAGTATTTCCCGAAAATATATACTGTTTTAAAAATCTGCTTTCAAAAAAAGGATAAAATAGCGCACAAAAGGGAACGAGTTTAATTCTTTCCAATAAATTATAACCATTTAGAAGTTTAGACGGAATATTAAGCCCCAATTGCTTTAACCTCAATAAAGAGGAAACTGCTTCTTTACTTTTAGCAAAAAAAACCTCATTTTCCTCTAAACCCAGGTGAAAAACGGGATTATCAATATGCTTTATTGGGATACCTGCCTGTTGAAATTTGTATCCTAAAAGAGTATCTTCATGTCCATAACCTGTAATAACATCGTGTAAGGGAAACTGTAAGAATATTGATTTTGGGACCAGGAAATTTCCTGTCATAAAGTGATCGTAAGGTTTTAATAGTCTATTTTTTACTAAAATTTCCTCCCTTGCCTTCCCGTAAAACCAGCGAAAATATCGGTTGCTTTCAGGTTTTTCGCTTTCATACCTAATACCCCCGACTAAAATGGAATATTCGGAAGCATGCTGTAAGTATTGGGCCAGGAAAAAAGTAGAAACGGGTAAGACATCGGCGTCAAGAAATAGTAAATAAGGATATTTTGCTTTTTCAGCAAGTAATTCTCTGGTTTTAGATCGCCCCATATTAACGGGAGATCGAAAAAAAGAGATATTTTCATTATCACAAAGACCAAAAATATCGATATTAGAGGCATCATCCCAAATGATAATTTCCATTTTAAAGGATGAAGAATCATTTTGACTTAGGAGAAAATCTACCAAAGGAGAAACATCAGCATTGAACGTCGGAATTAAAACTGAAATCACTCAGGCTATTTTACTAATAATAAATTATTCCATTGCAGAGGTGATCCATCTGGTAAAAAGGTTAGCGGAACCACCATCGGGAGCAAACCGGGTTTGTTTTAAAAGCACCATGATCGTTCCTGTTTTAGGATCGGCCCAGTAATTGGTGTTAAAATAGCCCCCCCATGAGAATCGACCTTTAAAACCATTTCCACGTTCCTCACCCAGAGAAGTAATGACACCAAATCCGAGACTATTAAATTGTTCACTTTTATCCGTTGGCGTTAAATCAGGTGTTTGATTGGCTGCGGTAAGGAGGAAAACAGAATATGGACTCAAAACTCTTTTTCCATTGGCCGAACCATTATTCAATAACATTTGGAGAAAAAGAGCATAATCACGGGCTGTACAACTTAAACCAGCACCACCGCTGAACCACGTTTTAGCTCCCTTCACCGGATAATCCGCATCATAATAAGTCCCTGTATATTTTTCCCACCCCTTTCCAGTTGCTGCTGGCTTAAGCACGGGAACCAATCTATCTGTTTTAGCCTCAGGCAGATAAAAACAAGCATCTTTCATACCTAAGGGTTGAAATAAATTTTCCTTTAGAAAAACATCAAATTTTTGACCGGACCATAATTCAATCAGATATCCTAAGACATCTAATCCCATAGCATAATTATATTTTTCTCCAGGTTGAGACACGAGCGGAATGGATGCAAGTTTATTAATATTTTCAGCTAAAGAAACCTTATCTGTCGTATAAAGCTCTGTTATTCCAGCTTTTGCAGAAATGGCATGAAATCGTAGATCGCCGGAAATTCTGCCATAAGATAACCCGGAAGAATGGGTAAAAAGCTGTCTGACCGTAATAGGTTTAACTGCTGGGATGGTGGTATAGGTGGTATCTTTAGCATTATATGACGATAAAACGGTCATATTTTTGAAGGCTGGAATCCATTTTGAAATAGGATCATCCAGATTAAATTTACCTTGTTCATAGAGAATCATGGCCGCAGTAGAGGTAATCGCCTTACTCATAGAAGCGATTCTAAAAATATCATCTATTTTATACGCCCGATTTGTTTTAGGGTCAGAAATACCAAATGCCTTTTCATAAACGACTTTTCCATTTCTTACCACCAAAGCTACTGCACCTGGAATTTGTTCTTTACTTATAAGTTCTTGAAAACCGCTCTCAATGCTATTTAACCTATCTTTGTTAAAGCCTAACTCGTTATTTATCAACGAATTTGGAAATAATTTCTCGTAATCAGCCGGAATTTGAGCAAAAGCTGAAAAATGTGTAATAATTAAAAAAAAGGTAATATTTTTTTTCATCCTCTTAATATTTTAATAAAACACTAAGTTACAAAAAAAATAAATGCCATAGAACTTAGTTTATTCTAAAGTGTTTAATAGCTTTACTATCTAAATAATGTGTGTGTGCGAAATGTAAGCCTTTGGGTAATTTTAATTTTATTTCTTTTGGGTAATTTCTCAACACTTATATTGAGTAAAGTCAATGTTTTATTAGCGTTAGAAAATAATCAAGAACTAATAGAAGAAAATAAATCGTCTGAGGAAATTGATTTTGAAATAAAAAAAATATTCCCATTGAAAGGAATAAAAATTTATTTAGATTTTTCCCTCGCCACCTTGTTGAATAACTTCAAAAAAATACCTTTTTATTTTTCTGACCATATTATACCCTTATTTATCCCCCCTCCAAACCATTAAAATATTTTATATCCTTTTAAAGATGATTTTTATATCTGTCATCTACATGTAAATTTTAAACCATTTTACTTAAACTTATTGTTATGTTTTCAAAAATCAAATATGATTTACCCGCGAGTATTGTCGTATTTTTAGTAGCCTTACCTTTGTGTTTAGGGGTAGCATTGGCTAGTGGCGCTCCTTTATTATCTGGCGTTATTTCAGGCATCATTGGGGGCATTGTCGTTGGTTCATTGAGTAGTTCTCACACCAGCGTTAGCGGACCGGCAGCTGGCCTAGCTGCAATAGTTCTTGCCTCGATCACTCAATTAGGAAACTTTGAGGTGTTTTTAATGGCTGTTTTATTAGCCGGCATTATCCAGTTTATTGCTGGTATTAGTAAATTAGGATTCATAGCCAACTACATACCGTCAAATGTTATCAAAGGATTATTGGCAGCCATTGGGGTTATCCTGGTACTAAAACAGATCCCACATGCTGTTGGATTTGACAGAGACCCCCAGGATGATTTTACTTTCTTACAAAGAGACGGTGAAAATACTTTTTCCGAATTGCTGAATATTTTTACCTATTTCTCATGGGGAGCCATTATAATTTCCATTTTATCTATGTTAGCCATGATATATTGGGATAAAACACCTATGAAAAAAGTTAAATTTTTTCCAGTTTCCCTTTTTGTGGTAATTTTCGGGGTGTTTCTAAACTTTATTTTTGGTAAGTTTTTTCCCTTATTGTATATAGATTCTTCTCATCTTGTCAATATTCCTCCATTCGATGGTATAAGCTCATTGATAACAACCCCTGATTTTTCGAGTATTTCAAATTACAATGTATGGACCGTTGCTTTAACCATTGCTATTGTCGGGAGTATTGAAACATTACTTAACTTGGAAGCTGTTGAAAAACTTGACCCTCATAAACGTCAAGCTTCTCCGAACAGAGAATTAATAGCCCAAGGTATTGGTAATACCTTATCAGGATTAGTTGGTGGTATTCCCTTAACCTCCGTCATTGTTAGAAGTAGTGTCAATATCAACTCGGGGGCAGAAACTAAGTTATCGGCTATTCTCCATGGTATCTTTTTATTAGTCAGTGTTTTAATTCTCAGTCCGATAATAAATCTGATTCCTCTTTCTTCTTTGGCGGCTATTTTGATTTTAACAGGTTATAAATTAGCCAATGTGGCCCTGTTCAAAAACATGTACAAAAAGGGATCAAGTCAGTTTGTTCCTTTTTTAGTGACTATTCTGGCTATTGTCTTTACCGATTTGTTAATTGGTGTCATCATTGGATTATTTGTCAGTATTTTCTATATCCTAAAGAGTAATTTCAAAAATCCATTTGTTTTACAAAACGAGGTACTGCATTTCAACGAAACCCTCCGGTTAGAGTTACCTAACCAGGTTTCCTTCCTTAACAAAGCATCTATAAAAGATACTTTGTGGAGTGTTCCAAAGGGGTCTAAAGTTATTATTGATGCTTCTAATACGGATTTTATAGATCACGATGTCATTGAGGACATTGAAGAGTTCAAAAATACTATTTCGAAAGAAAAGGATATCAAGCTAAATGTTATTGGTTTGAAAGACCAATACCAGTTGAAGGACCATATTCAGTTTGTCAATGTTTTGGACAAAGAGGCTCAGCAAAAGTTGACACCCGATGAGGTCTTAGATACCTTGAAGAAGGGAAATGCTCGCTTTTTAACTGGCGATCTCACTGAAAAGTACTTGAAACATCAGGTAAATGCGACCTCTTTTGGACAAAATCCTTTTGCCATCATACTCAGCTGCATTGATAGCCGAACAACCACAGAACATATTTTTGACTTGGGTTTGGGAGATATTTTCAGTGTTCGCATTGCAGGTAATATACTTAATGAAGATATTCTCGGTAGTATGGAATTTGGGGTTCACAAAATTGGCGTTAAATTAGTTGTGGTTTTAGGCCATACAAAATGTGGAGCCATTGCCGGTGCATGTAGTAACGTTAAGTTGGGGAATTTAACAGGCTTGCTTGAAAAAATTAATCCTGCCATTGACAGTGAAAAAACCATAGAAACGGATAGAGATGGCTCTAATCCTGTTTTTGTTGACAAAGTAGCTGAACTAAATGTTCACAAAACAATGGATAGAATTAGAAATGAAAGCAGTCTGATTGCTGAATATGAAAAAGAAGGCAAAATTAAAATTGTCGGTGGGATGTACTCTGTTGAAACAGGGGGTGTCACCTTTTTTTCTTAAATAATTAATGGAATCGAGTAGGAAGGTAGGGATTATTTCCCTACCTGTCCTCTCACACCACCGTACGTACCGTTCGGTATACGGCGGTTCTTTAAGTTTTGATTTTAACCTTTTGGTACTGGTCGGAGAAAAATGTGAATCCTGCTTGTCGTAGTCTCTCTGTGGTGATGGACGTTGCAAGTATAAAGCTATTGGCTAAGTGCCAGTAGCCCTTCCTTGAGTTCGCCCATTCCCAAGCTTTGGATTTCTTTACCCCAAGCTTGATTAGATTCGTCAGTTTGGTCTTTATTCGTTTCCATTGTTTCCAAATGACCA
>JAIYCH010000073.1 GCA_027488135.1 Saprospiraceae bacterium
ACACAAAATTCAAAAAATGAGCTAATTATCGTTGATATTCAAAATACTTACGAGATTGATTTTTTTCACCGGATGATTTATGGTACTTCAAAAGCTTTAATAGAAAATATATCATTAGGACAACCTTATTCTGAAATCAAAAAAGTAATTTCTATCAATGTTGTTTACTTTGATTTAGGGCAAGGGAAAGATTATGTTTATAAAGGTAAGACGAATTTTGAGGGCTTACACGAAAAGGATACATTACAACTATCTATACAACAGAAACAAACTTTTACTAAAAAAGAAATTTCGGATTTTTTTCCTGAGTATTATATTATTAAAGTCAATAAATTTGACGACATCGCTAAAGATACTCTTGATGAATGGGTTTACTTCCTGAAAAACAGTGAGGTCAAAGACGAATTTAAAGCCAAAGGCTTAGCAGAGGCAAAAGAAGTCTTAGACATTATGCGTTTGGATAAAGAACAACAATACGGTTATAATCGATATTTGGATTATCTACATTACAAAGCGAGTGAAATACTCTCTTTAAGATTAGAAGCAGAAGATAAAGTAAGACAAGACAGAAATGTTGAGATAGCTAAAAATTTAATGATTAAAGGGTCTGACGATACATTTATTACTGACATTACCGGATTAACTTTAGGCCAAATTGAAGAAATCCGTGCTGATTTATCAAAAAAATAAATTTAAGCTAACGCGTTTTTTATTAGGACTTTATACAAAGCAAAAATTATTTGCAGGTATATCCCAAAAGCAAATTTAACAACAGACCAGGATGAAATAGTGGCGTTCATAAAAGAATACAGCTTAGCCACGCTGATAACATCCAGTGAAAATATACCTGTTGCTTCCCATTTGCCCTTTACCATTTCTCAAAGAGATGGTCAGTTAATATTAAGTCAAAAAGTTATTTTACCGGTTTTATGTGATGTACGAAATTATATCTTAGATTTGGTGTAATGCTGGCCTAAGAATAGGGAGTATCTTAGTTTACTTTCGTCTACACACTTTAAATTGGACTTTATAATTGAAGGTTTATTTCGCTTCTGATTTTCAAATCTTTCTATTATAAATAATCAGGCGAAACTGGGGTACCAGAGAATCTACCCCAACAGATAATTCTTCTTGCTAGAATCGCTTCTTCCAATGGTAGTAAAGGCAAGTGGATATTTTTCTTAACACAAAATAATCTCGAACTGATAAAGAAGATTTCTCCTAATCTGGGAAAATTTCCTTCGCTGACTTACTCCGTAAACCTGACTCATTTTTTGCCCTAAAGCTAAAAAGACCGTTTTTAGCAAAAAAAATAGGTGCTTGGGCAGACGGATACGGCTGTTAACGGTCATACACAGCGCTGAACTGCCAATTTCTTGCAGGTATTGTTGGCGTTTAGGCAATTATGTTATCCTATTTCTCAGATATAGCAATGTATTTTTTTAATTCAGTTTGTTTTTCTGCTTGTTTTATTAAAAAGTCTGCTACGTCAGCTCTATTAATTCCGCCTACATTAATTCCTTTGAATAATTTGTTTTCAATACGGTATTTTTCTGTCAATTCCTTGTCAAATAGCCTTCCTGGTCTTACAACTGTCCAATTTAGATCTGAATTAGTGATAATTTCTTCCATTTTAGTTTTGTCAGCATAAACGTCTTTTAGAAAGTATTTTAAAAATATCTTTACAAGCCAAGGAACATAATTTTTACTTTCTCCAGCCCCAAATCCTGTAACAAATATAAATGGGCTATCTATTTTGTTCTCCTTATGAATTTCCACCATTAATTGTGCAAAATCTGAAAAAAGGGTAGTAGCTTTCATATTCCTACTAGTACCCAATGTTACAATTATAGCATCTGCGTTTTGGATTGAACTTAATAGGTTAACTTTATTAGTTGCATAACCAAGTATCACTTTTAACGATTTTTTCTCTTCTATTTCAATGTCAGATCGAGAAAGGGTCGTTATCGAATGATTTCTATCTAATCCTCTTTTTACAGTTTCTAATCCTATTCCAGCCGAGGCTCCTATGATCGTAATATTCATTTTGCTTTTTTATTGATGTCGGTTTTGAGCTGTGCACTAACTGATATATTAGCGAAACTAACTTTAGTCAATATACTACATCTGTCTCGATAAGTGAATCTTCAGATCACTTTTGTTTCCAATTATAAATATTTTATTCATCCATTCACTATAACACACCCTTTTCAATGAAGTTTCCTGTTAATAATAGTCTCAGTTCTTGGTCATTTATTGTTTGGAATAACTTTTTCAATTGCATTCAAAAATTTATCAAAAATGGGGGCCACCATTCCACCTCCCCAACCGCCTGAATAATTGGCCGCCAGGTATAGATCCATCTTTGGAATATAGAGGACTTGCGTTCCCCAAAAGCCCGAATGACAATACGCATCCATTCCTTTCACCTGTACTTTGTACATACCCATCTGGTAATCTAATTTTGCCTTAATTGAATACGATACCGGCGTCAACATGAGATTTAAAGTTGCGCGGTTTTCAAAAATTTTGCCTTGAAAAAGAGCTTGGAAAAAGTCGATTAATTCTTCTGTGTTCGAAAGAATTCCTCCCCCGCCATAATAATCGATGGTCGGGCTGAAGTTGTAAGTGTCTTTTCCCTGAAGGTATTGGTGAATTCGCAGTAGATCGGTTTGGGTATCAATTCGTTCAAAATCTGTTCGGGCGAGACCTAATTTTTCAAAGCCAAGCAGTTCTTTGATACCCCCGTCCAAGGACTTTCCAGTATAGGTTTCAATGAGTTCCCCCAAAATCACATAGCCCATATCCGAATAGCTAAATTGAGTTCCTGGAGTACCAATCCGTTCCCCTTTTTCAACACCTAACTGGAGCTGAGCAGTTCGAGTCCACTCATAACTGGGAGTGGAAAATATTCTGTCGAAGAATTCAGGAGCATGTGTATGGTCAAAAAAACCTGCTGAGTGTCTTAATATTTGCTCGATGGTAATCTGCTCCAAGTCATAGTCTTGTACCAGGATTCCAGCGTGAGTGGGTGAGAGATGCTTTGAAATTGGGTCTTCCAAACGTAAAATCTTTTTTTCCATCAGCCTAAGAATCGCAGCTGCAACATAAGTTTTAGTAACGCTTGCAATTCGAAATGTTCGACGAACCTGCAAGGAATCTCCAATGGATAGATCATTGATTCCTGCCGCACCCGACCAAGAGATTTGTTTGTCTCCTGACTCCATGGAAAATAGGATTCCTGGATTGGTAGAACTGAGTTCGGATCGAAGGACCTGATTGAGATTTTGAGCCTTTAAGGAATTTAGGTAAATCCCAATAAGAATTATACTAAGTATGAGTTTGATTGGTTTCATTTGAAAAATTGAGAGAGTGTTGTTTTGAATGACCAACAAAGGTTGAAGAGATGTAAGAAATTTCATGGCAAGATTGAATTTTGAGGAAAACTCCTTAAAAATATAGTTTTAATTTAAATCCTGTGAATGACGAATGAAAAAATTATACCTAATGAAAAAAATGAAAATACCAATTTAATTTGCGAGCTAATCTCTTTATTCTAGTTGCATCTTTCGTTTGTATATCGTGAATTCGCAAAAGGAAAAATGGAGCCAGAAGTTGTTTAAGAGAAATATTGCTTTGATATTCTTAAAGCTATTATTTCATCGAGCAATTGAATTTTAAGCTCTTGTTCATATTTATCTTGCTTAGGTGTTCCGATTTTGCCCAAATGCTTTTTCTATTTCATGCCTTGATGTTTTGTTAGTTTTCTTGTCTAGATCTGAATCCCAAAATGCAAAAATTCAATAAAATTTGGAAGAATCCCATGCTCTTAATTTCCAAATATTGGTAAATAAATTAAAATAAAAACTAAAGTTTCGGAGCAAATTAAGCGGCATTTTTATTCGGACATTTTAAAAATTCAAATTGAATACGTGCCAATTTTTTGATGTTAATTTAATTTTCGGCTTGCTTGTTCAGGAATATTTCCCAAACAACCCATTCGTTCTTAAGGAAGTCATAAAGCACATCCTTACCATAATTAAGTTTTGTTCCATAGTCAGAATACATCAACTGACTGATATTTTTTTGGTTTTAGCTTTATTTAGCCATTTATTGACCTATGTGAGACGGAACTGTCCGATGATGTTTTCAAACGTTTTTAATTAAATATTTTAATCTGATGAATAGTTACCTACTTCAGATATTTTTAATAACTTTATTTTATTGCATTTTTGACTGATTTGTAAATTTGCTTTTAACTCACTCAAAATTAACAAGTTATGTTCAAAAATGCAACTTTTTTATCATTTTATTTAGCTGATAATCAGCTTTTTAGTAACTCCGAAACTTTAGTTAATTTAATTACATTTAAAAAACGAAACTCTCTACGACCAAAAGTCTACATTGTTTTGACATCGGACAATATCCATAACCCTTACTTATGAAATACACTCACCTATTGATTCTTAGCCTTTTTTACTTTACCTTGAAAGCACAAAAAAATGCCTCTGTTTCCTTTGAAAAATGGTTGAGTCTCAAGCAGGCGGGTTCACCTGTTATCTCATCAGATGGAAAGTATATTGCCTATACAGTCACTTCTACCGACTGGGCATCAAATGGATATGATGTTGAAATATGGCTATCAACGGATGCTCAAGAACCCATTCAGTTAACACGAACCATAAAAGGAAGCAGTGGGTCGGCAATGTTTACGCCCGACAATAAGTTTCTAAGTTTTCTGGCCGACAGAGGAGATAAAACCCAACTCTATATGATCCCCGTGAATGGAGGTGAAGCCATACAGATTACAAAAGATGAGGATGGCATTGGTGGATATGAATGGAGCCCTTTGGGTAATCAAATTGCCTATACAAAGGCCGAACCAGATAGCAAAAAAGAAAAGGGATTAAAAGAGCGATATGGAGCATTTGCTGTGGAGGGCGAAGAATTTAAACTTAGTCATTTGTGGATTTTGAATTTTAACTATGATTCAATTATGTTGGCAGGACTTTATCCTTGTTATTCTTCAAAAGATTCTACAGCTAAAAATTTAGATTGTTATAAAGTTCCTACCGCTCAAAAGTTGACCAAAGGAAATTTTACAGTGGCAGGATTTTCCTGGCACCCCAATGGTAAGTCTATTATTTTTAATACCCAACCCAATTCATTAATCAATTCATCACAATACAGTGATATTGCAATAATAGATATGGAAAGCAAGAAAATAGAAGTCCTGGTAGCCAACAGTGCCAATGATGCTTTTATCAAATGGAGCCCTGAGGGAAATGCGTTTATTTATATAAGTTCCGTAAATAATTCTATTACCAATTTTTATAAAAACAATCGAACATTTATTTATGATATTTCATCAAAAAAAAGTCGGGAGGTTGCTGCAGAAATTGATGAAAATAAATCAGTATATGCCTGGACATCCAATGGAATTTATTTTGGCGCAGCCATAAAAATGAAATCGGGATTATATTTAATGGACCCCGTCAATGGCCAATCAAAAAATATTCCTACAACCCTTGATAATATTGGAAATATTAGTCTCTCAAAAAAATCGGATGTGATAGCTATTGTAGGCAGAAATTTTTCAGATTTGAATGAAGTGTATACAGGTACTATCACTTCAAATTGGAAAAAAATATCTAACCTAACTTCTCAAATTGCCAACTGGAATACACCTATTAATGAAATCATAGAATGGAAAAGTAAAGATGGATCAACCATTGAAGGGGTGCTACTTAAACCCAAAAATTTTGATGCAAAGAAAAAATATCCATTATTAGTTATGATACATGGAGGACCTACAGCTATTGACAGACCGGAACCTACACCCGGTGGTGTATATCCCATTTTACAATGGATTGAAAATGGTGCCTTGGTCTTAAGAGTGAACTATCGTGGAAGCACCGGATATGGCGAAAAATTCCGTTCTCTCAATGTGAGAAATTTGGGCATTGGCGACATGTGGGATATAGTAAGTGGTGTAGAATACTTAAACAGTAAAGGTTTTATCGATACTACAAAAATGGGATGTATGGGTTGGAGTCAAGGGGGCTATATTTCTGCTTTTTTAACAACTAACACAACGATTTTTAAAGCAATTTCTGTTGGTGCCGGCATTTCTAACTGGATAACTTATTATGTGAGTACAGATATAACGCCTTTTACAAGGCAATATTTAAAAACAACACCTTGGCAAGACATGGATATCTATCAACGTACTTCACCCATGACAAATATCAATCTTGCAAAGACACCGACACTTATACAACATGGTGAATTTGACAAGCGGGTACCCATATCCAATGCCTACGAATTGTATAGAGGTTTGCAAGATCGAAAAATCCCATCCAAACTAATTGTATACAAAGGTTTTGGGCATGGCATCACTAAACCAAAAGAGCGATTAGCGGCCGTTTGGCATAACTGGCAATGGTTTAATCAGTATGTATTTAACGAAGTAGAAGAGACTTTGCCAGTTGAATAATTATTTCCAACACTTAATAACGAGTTGTCGGTCGTCCTCGCTTTCACCTAACGGCTGACGCTATGGCAAGTGTGGGAATAAATTGTTGCTCAACTGTCACCCAGCACAAATGTATGTAAAGATTTCAAATGTTTCAACGAACACGCAAACCCGCATTTGCTAACGCGTTTGATAGCGGCTGCCATTGTATTTATCAAGTCAAGTTATATAAATATTTTCTGTAGTTATCCATTCTGCTTTTCTAAGTCAAGTAACCATTTCTTTCTCCAAAGTCCACCTCCATAACCAATCAAGTTTCCATCTTCACCAATCACTCTATGACAAGGGATAATGATTGATATTCTATTCATTCCATTAGCATTGGCAACAGCACGAAAGGCATCAGGTTTTTTCAGGGCTATTGCTTGCTGTTTGTATGAATAAGTTGAACCATACGGTATCGTTTGTAATACTTTCCATACTGATTGTTGAAATTCTGTTCCAGGAGTAAATAACTGAATTGTAAATTCTTTCCGTTTTCCCTCAAAATACTCATCAAGTTGTCTTCTCAACAAATCAAAATGCTTATTAGCACCTTGAATGATATTTGCATTTAGTTGTTTTGCTAAACTCTTCAACTCTGTTTCTAACATTTTACGATTAGTGAATTCTAAAAGACAAATACCTTGTTCAGCTGCGCAGGCAAACATTGTCCCTAAAGGGGTTTCAAGTCGTGTAATGTTAATGATTTGTTTGTCTTTGCTATTTGAAGGGGATACACCAAAAATTGATTTAAAAGAATCCGTAAAACCGCTTAATGATTCATAACCTGTGTCAAATGCAACTGAAGTAACAGGTTCTCCATTTTGGATTTTTTTAAAGGCTGAATTTATCCTATACATTCGTTGGTATGCTTGAAAAGTAATGCCATGATTTTTCAGAAACCACCTTCTTATTTTGCTTGGTTCAACTCCTTGTTGAGTTAAATCCCAGTCCTTGAACTTTAAGGAAGGATTATCATTTAACTCTTTTAGTATATTTTTAATATAATTTGGAGTTTCTCCCAATTTTTCCAATGGATTACAAACTTTGCATGGTCTGTAACCTTTCAGAATAGCTTCTTTAGTTGTGCTATAAAACTCTACATTTTCCTTTTTAGGTTTCCTAGCAGTACAAGTTGGTCGACAAAATATACCCGTTGTTTTAACTGCTGCAATAAAAGTCCCTTCGTAAGAAACGTCTTTGTCAACAAGTGCTTTATACATTATTTGGTAAGTCAGCATAATATCAATTTGTTGCAAAGCTAAATATGTCAAACAGATCTTGCAACCGAAAAATTGACAAGTATTTTTTAGTCAGGTTACAGGTTGTACTGTCGGTCAAAAGGGTTGCCGCTAACGGTCGAGTGTATGTGCCGTAAGGGATTGCAGGACGGTTACCTGTCTACCGACACGAAAGTTTGAGCGGGTTAAAATGCTTGAATACCTACCGAAACCCTTATGGCATATACACTTTGTTGTCGGTAGTGCATTTTTTGTAGATCCTGTTTAAGAATTTGTATCAACGTATTAATATTAATAAGATCCTATCGGGATTCAACAAACCTTTATTAGAGTATAATTTCAAATTTCTTTAAGTCTTCCATTTATTAGCATTTTTCATATTATAGACAAGCTTACAGCATTCTAAATACCTCCCCTGTTGGCAGTAATGCCAAGTTTTTAATATCCACCAATCTTTTAAGGAGGATGTCTAAATATTTTGAACTGACTGGACCCCAGCCCTCATCATCCAGGCCATGGAGGTTAAGAATAAGCCATCCACCATTTTCTGACAGAAATTCATTAACTTCTGATTCAATATTGTTATCACACATATCAGGACCATAACTCCAGCATCCTAACCGGCTTTGTTTGGATATATCAGGCAGCTTATTATACTTTGTATTTTGTAGCACCAACCATCCTCCTGTTCTAACAGCCCGAACTCTTTTCAGCGCATAATCTTCAAGCTCCTGGTTTGATGCGTTGTAAGCAAAATTATAGACAGCTTCACTGGCTTTGAAACTATCAAGATTTTTCTCAAAGTAATCGAGGCATTTGTCAATGTTTTCCTTTGCTTCATTTATTGGAATCTCGGTTAAATTTTTATGGTCCCAGCTATGCGGCATTAGCTCATGCCCACGGTCTTTAAGCTTGTTCCAGTCATCGAAATTGCCAATTAAACCTTCCTTAATCCATTTTTCAGAAATATAGCCAGGTGTATTTCCCATGGCAACTACATTAAGACAAGCTTTCAAACCATACTCTTCGTGGATTTCGGCTGTGCGGTAAAATGACTTTTTGAAACCATCGTCGAAACTTAGGGTCAGAATATGAGTTTTCCCTTCTGCAAATAACCTGTGCAAACCAGCTTCGGCAAAACTGTACAAACCTACGCCTAAAGTAATTAAGCCTGTTGATTTTATAAAATCCCTTCGATTCATTGTTAATTCGATTTGAATTTAATTTTCAACCATTCATTTAATTCCCCATTAAATAGTTTGTTTTCTTCGAGTTGTGGTGTGTGGCCACTTTTTTCAAAATACTTCAATGTGAAATCAGGGATTGAATTATAACTTGTTTGCCATAAAGTGTATGGAATCACATAATCATATTTTCCTAAAGCAACGAAAACCGGTATTAATATTTTAACCTCAGGATTGAACATATTGTAATTGAGGAAGACCTGGTTGAAAAGATGTTGTGTTACTTCTGAATGTACAGTCATACCATCCCATAGCCAGGTTGCATCGTATGTTGGATTATACCAGTATTGTGGCGACATAATATTATATCTTGCAGAAGCTTCCTTTTGCCCCGTGAGCCGGTCAATTTCTTTCAGCGCACCCCAATTATCTTCTTGAATCTTTTTTCTTTCGGGTGAGGCTGTTTCCCATAAGGTTTTTGCTTTTGCATCGTAAGTTGCATTACCCCAATCGCAGGGCGAACCAATGACAATGAGCCCTGAGACTTTGGATGCATATTTTTTCACATATTCGGTCGCCACGGTCCCGTGGATGCTGTGCCCCATTATGATTGGTTTTTCCAATCCTAATTTCATACGGATTTGCTCAACATCGTCAGCAATTGAATTGATATTTACACTATCCAGGTTTTCAGGTTTGTAGTCCCGAGCAAACCACTTCATATCCACAAAGTACATTTTCAGTTGGTTTTCAAGTTCTTTTGAAAAAGTCTTCGGGTAATAAATAGATGAGCCAATTACTAAACATGACAATCCTTCACCTTTTACAATATACCTTAATTTACTTCCGTCAACCTCTACGTAATTTGAATCATTCGGCATGTTGTCATTTTTATCTTGTCCAAAAAGACTTTGACATATTGTCAAGATGATGATTACGAATTTTAAATGTTTCATAATGTGTATTATATTTATTTTCATTACCGCCAACTACCATATAATCGAAACAAACTTTCGACCATACATCTAGTTTTGGTTGTATTAGCAAAAGTTTGTTTTGTTCTTTACTCAATATATACAATTTAATTTACAAAACATCAAATGAATTTTTAATCTGCTAGATGCTCTTGGTACTAACAGGAGTGTAAATTTCAATAGTCTTGCTGCTACTATGACCTAATAATTGTTGAATATAGCTTAAAGCCGTCTTTTTCAAAGAGAACAAGAAACCTTTTTGCTCAATGATTCTTCCTCAAGAAACAACCACCGAGTGCAGTAAAAAAGGGGAGTAGATATATTGGCTAACCTACAATAATACCGAACCGTTATAGAGGATTCTGAACAAGTCTAGATAAACTTCCGTTTCTGACTTTTTGTATAAACTTGTCTCATCTTTTTCCCTCAAAGCTGAAAAGACCTTTTTTAACAAAAAATATGTACTTATCTAGAGAAACGGAAGCCTTTATGGTATTAAAAATACTCAAAAGTGCTTAAAATTTTCCGAAATTTTATTTCACCATTCTGGCTTAACCCCCAATTTCCCAAAATTTCTAGCCAAATTTTTTATTTTCATTCAAGGGATTAACCAGGCCGTAAGGCCTTTTTATCCCCTATGTAAGGGATGATACAAAGGAGAGGAGATAGCGCGACAGGGAGGACCGAGACAGGAAATTGGGTGGAAGTTAGGAGGTGGCCCAGGTCTAATCTAATCCTATTTATGGTAACTGGTTTTATTGCCATCTCTTTCCGATTTTTTAATTCGAAAGGTAGTCACCTCTTTTACCATTCTTTTACCAATTAAATCTGACCTTATTTAGCACTAAAATGGGTGGTCAATTTCGTCCAGATTTTACATTTATTGTAAATTAGACGTAACACAAATGAAAATTCTGCTATAGCTTTGAGGTCAATTGAAAATTCAGAATATTTGATATTGGGTTTTGACAATATAATTTTGTAATTTGCTTATAATTTAACTTAACTATATAATTACACAATGAATATCCAAAGTATTCTGAGTAAAGATATTAGCACTTGGGATGACCTAATGCAGAAATTTACCTTTCTTTCTAAAAAAGAAAAAGGTGATGCCTTTGAAAATATTACTAAACTATATTTTGAAATTGATCCTAAATATCAGTTTTATGATAATTTCTGGTTGTTCTCTGAATTACCTGCAAAAGAACTTGAAATTTTAGGTTTACCCTCACAAGATTTAGGTGTAGATATGTGGTACTCCCCACTCTTGTCACCAACGAAGTTATTTTAATAATTAAAATAAATCATCATCTTAACCTAGTATTTGTGGGAAACGAAAATAATTCTATCGAATTATATCCCGTTTCCCACACTTGCTAGAATATATTTCTCATCTCTTTTCATTAGGCAACTTTTTGGTAGATTTCTACCGGCTTCTTTCTGGTAATTCCCTGGGGGCTACTTTCATTGTAATCCCTGAAATATTTTGTCAAACCTCTGTATAATTCATCCCCGGTCTGTGCAGGATTAAGATACACATCATCGTATTCTACGCTGCGCCATAACCGCTCAAAAATATGCCTTCGTTATCAACCGGTAAAAACAGCTTAATACCAGCGGCTAGTTATGTTTCTATGGATTAAATCCCAGGGTTTCCACCCCCAGGAGTGAGTTGAAGCTGCAATTTTACCTCTTTAACGGTGCTTCCCCTCATTTTCACCTGCGCCTTCAGATTTATAGTTATCCCTGCGGATTCCTTTGCAAAAGTTGAAGGTATGCCTATAAAGAACTTAATATCCTTTGCACTGGTAATAGGAAAAGCCAGGGGTTTCAGGGAATCGTCAGTGCTAATCCTAATTCCTTTTACGACCTCTTTATTAATGTTTGTTCCTACTTTTCTTTCAGAAAGACCATCGGTGGAAATGGAAATAACTTCCACATCGGATGATTGAATAGCCCCAGTCAGGGAAAAAACCCTGTACGATGAATATTCAAATCCTGCATTGGAAGTAGGTGTAAAGGTTACGGGTTCAAACCAATCAAAATCGGGATGGGATGCAGGACTCGAAACACCCTTGAGGATTGTTAATTGGGGTTGTGGCTTGTAAAATGTAAATCCTAAAGGACCTGAACCAGGACTGAGTTGACCATTTGAAACAAAAGAAATGACGGAAATAAATAGAATGGTTAAAAATAAGTTTTTCATGGTGATGTATTTTTGTTATTAAATTTAATGTATTTTACTACTAATTTGTTCCCTTTTTTCATTTCCTTTTACTATAATCTAAATTTTCGGAGCAGATGAAGCAGAATTCTTATAGGACATTTAAAAATTTGAATTTGAAGAGGATAAAAAACTTGACATAGAATAAAAAAAGAGATACTGTTTGTTTTAATTTATTTTTCAACCCTAAATTATCCATACAACTAAGCATTTGTCTTTCATATCCTTTAACGCCACAACGAACCATAGCAAACCTTAAAACTGCACAATAAAAAACCTTAAATTTGCACAATAGTGTTTTTTAAAGCGTATTAAACCAGATAAAGAAGAAATTTATGGGTTATACCAAAAGGTTGGTTGAAGATGATTTAGTAGCAAAAATGGCTGCTTCTGGCGCGGTATTGATAAAAGGGCCTAAATCGTGTGGGAAAACAGAAACTGCTTCACAATATGTAAAAAGTGAGTTGAAAATGGATCGTGATCCGCAAGTTTCGGTCATTATGGCAACCAATCCACAATTGTTATTGCAAGGGGAAACCCCACGATTGATTGATGAATGGCAAGAACAACCAGAAATTTGGAATTATGTGAGGCATGAAGTGGATAAACGGAAGTCTAAAGGTCAGTATATACTTACTGGCTCCGCCAATCCGCCTGAAAACGTGAGGCTGCATAGTGGAGCAGGTCGCTTTACCGTCTTGCAAATGGACACCATGAACTGGCAAGAACTGGGTTATTCCAGCGATACGGTAAAACTGTCTGATTTACTCATCGGAGCAGGTAATGATTATTACGAACCTGCAATTTCGCTAGATTTTAACATCGAAAGAATATGTATAGGGGGTTGGCCTGCACTGATCAATGAGAATATAAAAAATGCCTTGAACATGAATCGGGGATATATTGATTTGCTATGCGAGGTAGATATGATTCGAGTGTCAGGCGTTAAGCGGAATCCCTATAAAGTGCGAAGTTTATTAAGCTCTCTATCGAGAAATATTGCGACTTTAGTTTATAACAAGAACTTAGAGAAAGATGTAAAAATCAATGAAACCAATGAACTATCTAGAAACACGCTTTCAGATTATTTAGAGGCATTATCCAAATTAATGATTCTATACGAGCAACCGGCTTTTAATCCACATATTCGTTCCTCTGCATCTTTGCGTAAATCTCCCAAAAGACATCTGTGTGACCCTTCATTAGCCGTTGCCGTTTTGGGCTTGGATAAAGAATCTTTGATGAAAGATATTAAATACACAGGTTTTCTGTTCGAATCTTTGGCAACACATGAACTGAATGTTTATGCAAAAACAAATGATGCTGTAGTTTATCACTACAACGATTCTTACAGATATGAGGTGGATGCCATTGTGCAGAAACGCAACGGAGATTATGCAGCATTTGAAATAAAACTAGGCGTAGGTTTTATAAACGAAGCTGCAGAAAATCTAAAAAAGTTTGCTGCAAATATTGACACAGAAAAAATGGAATCTCCAAAATCACTAAATATTATCACTGGAACAGGTATGAGTTACCGTCGCCCTGATGGTATAAATGTAATTTCTTTAGCTTCTTTGGGCGTATGACACTTACTAAAAGAAGTTTAAAGATTTAATAATTATTTACATCATGCCAAGTATAGTCGGTAGGTTATGAAGATATTATCAAGAAAATTGTTTACCTGATTGAACTCACCCTTCTTTTCAGAGGTTTTGATTTTGGAACTGTTCTATTTTTATTACAAAAATGATTAGGTATTTGAGGAATAAATAACCGTTTTATAGTCCTTAAAATTCATTACCCCTTTGCGTTTACATTTTATACCTACAAAAAACAATTTCCCGTACGCTTTGTTACTTTGGCATGATAGATTCAATCATTTCTATACAGCAGTTAGCTAAAAAATTTGGTTCGTTCCAAGCCGTCAACGATATAAATATACAGGTGAATCGCGGAGACGTTTATGGTTTCTTAGGTCCTAACGGTGCCGGAAAAAGTACGACCATGCGTTGTATGCTATCCCTTATAAAACCTGATGCGGGTAAAATTTCTCTTTTTGGGTTGCCGCTTTCTTCAAATCGTTCTGCTATTCTACGTCAGGTAGGAAGCCTGATAGAAAAACCTGATTTTTATAAATACCTTAGCGCTTATAGAAATCTGGATTTATTTTCACGAATTTCAGGTGCTCCTTCTTCAAAGAAGGAAATCTACCAAATGCTCGATTTCGTTGGTCTCTCAGGACGCGAGAAAGATCAGGTTAGTGGCTTTTCTCATGGCATGCGCCAACGCCTGGGCATTGCACAAACGCTGTTGCATAATCCAGATTTAATTGTTCTGGACGAGCCTACCACCGGACTCGATCCACAGGGTATCATTGACATGCGCCATTTAATTTTGCGTTTAAAGAATGAGCAAAATAAAACCATTATATTTTCTTCCCATAACCTCAGTGAAGTCGAAATTATATGTAATAGAATGGTCATCATTCACCAGGGAAAAAGTATTGTTGAGGGAAATGTAAAGGATTTATTAAACGAGGAAGACCAAATTATCCGTATTCAAACGCATGCCGATTCCTTGGCAAAGGGATTAAATGTTTTAAGCCATTTTCCACAGACAAATGTCAGGACCATTGGAAGCGATACCATTGAGTTTAATATGCAGAAAGAACAAATTCCTGCATTAAATATACAGCTCGTCGCGGCTGGAGTACCTGTTTATTCCATCGAATCGAAACGAAAATTAGAAGATTATTTTATCAACTTAATTGCCTCATGATATTTTTCCATAGCACCAGAAACGAGTTGATTAAAATTGCGCTTAAGCCAAGAAGCTACTTAGGATTAGCTGCCATTACTGGCTTGGTAGGTATCATTTTATTTGCCCTTGTGGCAGATGGTATGACCGTCATTTCATTTGTTACCGCTTCATTCGAACAAACGCTACGATTTGAGGGAAAAGTTTTGAATGGCAATCTGGTGGCTTTCATCATTCTGCAAATGCTTATCGTCCAGATTCCACTATTGGTAGCCCTCGTAACTGGCGACCTTATTTCGGGTGAGGCAGCAATGGGTACTTTGCGCATGCTCATGACCAAACCCATTACCCGGACCCAATTGCTGATTTCTAAATTTTTAGCTGGCGGAATTTATACCTTTCTGATTGTCTTGTGGCTCGGAGTTATGGCTGTTGGTATAGGCCGCTATCTCTTTGGACCTGGCGATTTAATGGTTTTAAATTCAGACGGATTGGTTATTTTACAGGAAGGCGATATTATGTGGAGGTATATGTGTGCCTTTTGTGTCGCATTTTTAGCTTTATTCACCATCAGTTCTTTGTCTATTTGCCTCTCTTGTTTTTCCGATAATTCTATTGGTCCCATTGTCGCCACGATGGCTATCATCTTGTTTTTCACGATTATTAATGCATTAGATGTCCCTGTTTTTGACCCTATCAGCCCCCTTTTGTTCACTACGCACATGGCTGCCTGGCGTTCATTTTTCGAAGACCCCGTTCCCTGGCAACAAATCAAACAATCCTCTTTGGTGCTCATTGTACACAATATCCTGTTTATAGGCATTTCCATATTTACTTTTAACCGCAAAGACATTACCGTATAATGAAATACTGGCTATTCGTTTTTTTACCTTTTATGGCATCGGCACAGCAAACCGACGAACTATTTGCTAAGTTGTCACAAAAATTCAAGCAGGTACGCAACTATGAGGTATCTGCACAAATTAAGCCAAATATTCCTGCCATAAAGATCTTACCTGTCAAAGCGAACGTCCAGTTTACTTACCCTAATACCTTCAAAGTCAAGTCAACAGGTATCTCTATCCTACCGAAAAATGGTTTTTCTGAATTGCCCTTACTCTTCAGTCAACCCAATCAATTCACCGCCATATCGTCTGGAAATGAGCTTATTCAAGGCATTCGTTCGGAAATTATTACCTTATTGCCACTGGCAAACGAAGGAGATTTAGTCCTTGCTAAAATCTGGGTGGACGCCCAGTCTATGATTATCCTCAAGTCGGTTATTACCAGTCGGTCAAATGGGACCATTCTTAGCGAATATGATTATACAACGGATAAATCATGGGGGTTACCCTCCCGAATTAAACTGACCATCGACGTAAAAAAATTCAAAATACCAAAGGGTGTGTCAACAGATATTCAACGCACAAATCGCCCAACCGACGATGGAAATGGCTCAAAAAAAGGCACTATTGAGGTTCTTTTCGGCAAATACAAAGTAAATTCTTAAGTTCATATTTTGGATAAATCTTTCTTTTCATTTTATCCATTTTCTTAGCCAGTATTTGATATTTTGAAGGTAGTCATTTATTATAAAGGGCGAAAAATTCAAATTCATTTGTTTCCCTAGTTATAATGATTTTAAAATAATCTTATGCAACCGTTCCTTTCTTAACAAGTTCCTCATAGACATCTAGCCAAGCAAGAATTTGTGCTTAAGCAGACCGACATGGGTGAGCAGACACCACCTTTCTACCTGGCAATGATTGTAAAAACTGCACTAACTTGGAATTAACAAAATAATACTGTATTGTTGTCTAATTAGATAACACATTATCCCGACAGTAAAAAATATAAACAATATAAAGATAGACATTTACTCGCGTGACCATCCACCGCCACACTTTCATGCGAAATTCGCTGAATTTGAAAAGCTTATTGTCATTGAAACGTTAGCGTGTTACATGGGAAAAATACCTAAAGTTCAGAGAAAAAAGTAACAGACTGAGCGGCAGACAATAAAAAATTCCTTTTAGATATTTTCAACAAATTAAATCCAAGGCCATGAGGCAGAAAGTTAAAATACCTAGAATTGTAAAAATCGAAAAGATTTCTGAACACAAAATTCAATGTATGTTCAACAACGGAGAGAGCCGGGTACTGGACTTTGCCAAGATTTTTAAACAGTGGAATGTTGCCGAAAACGATTTTGAATACCCCTTACTTGATGAAAAAGAGTTTAAAAAAGTAAATCTCCGGAACTATACCTTGTCGTGGTCGAACATTAATATAAAAGTAAATGGGCAACAGGGGGAAGAATTAACGCTACCATACGAAATAGGGCCTGATGTTCTTTACGAACTAAGTGAAAGTATTAATGAGCCCTCAAAATATAGGTATGGTAAACTGATAAGAAGTGCACGCTTGAAAGTGGGAATGACACAAGAACAGTTAGCCATGAGAAGTGGAACAACAAGATTTTACATTTCGAGAATAGAGAATGATAAAACTGACCTTGAAATGTCTACTTTCCGAAAGATAGTGGAAGCCGGACTTGGAAAGAAACTTAAAATGACGATATATTAAATTAAGATTAGCAGAATCAATGCTTAAGTAACTCGATAATAGATCTGGCATGTCGTCGCTGAAAATATATCATGATTTGTTAACTTGGATATTCTAGATTAAA
>JAIYCH010000087.1 GCA_027488135.1 Saprospiraceae bacterium
ACTGATTTGGAAATTTGCTTTTAACTCACTCAAAATTAACAAGTTATGCTCAAAAATGCAACTTTTTTACCATTTTATTTTGCTGATAATCAGCTTTTTAGCAACTCCGAAACTTTAGTTGATTATAAACAGCTAATCCCTTTTCACCTCCTATATAGAGTTTTCCCCTATGAAAAATAAGCACAGCTGCATTATTAATCTTTTCTAGTTTACTCCGATCTATTATTTTTTCAAGTTCAGATCCATCCAAGCTCATTTTAAAGATCATCTCGCTATTACCCACAAAATAATAATACCCTTTCTCTTCAATGATATTACTATTTGAATAATTTAGGGTATCTACAAAAACTGGATTTTGATTCAAATAAAAACCATTATAGGTGGAAACAAGCAGGGAATGGTTATTTGCGTGAATACCTCTAATAGCCAGATCAGGCAGTGATTTTTTTAATTTATCTGCTATCTTGAACCCGTAAATAAACCTATTTTTAATCAACACCCAGTAAATGCCATCATTTGAAAGTTCCACCTGAGCATAATCCAGCTTTGGATTGACTAATTTCGCCCAATTTTCATTTGAATTTTTTGTAACCTCTATCGTTTCCTCTTTAATTTTAGTTTTAAAGAAATTTTCACCATCAAATTCAAAAACACCATCATATCGGTTAACAATAAGGATACCATTTAATTTAGTAAGACTTCTAATTGGCTTTTTCGAAGTCACTATTTTGTAAAGCGTTGTATCCCCACCAAATAATGGTACATTTAAACTTAAAAAGATAAAAAATATACACAACCTGTACATTATCAAAACTTTATCTTGCCAATCTAATTTGATATTTTTTACCCTTCAATTTCTCGTCTTTTACTTTTAGCAACACCTCCTCCACTTTATTTCGGTGGACGGCAACGAATGACATAAAATCCATGCCTTCAATTTTACCAATTTCATGTAAGTCCAGCCCACCTTTTTTTACTAAGAAACCAACAATATCCGTTTTACTAATTTTATCTTTTTTACCGCCACTTATATATAGGGTAATCCAGGGTGATTGGTCGGGAAGAGTGTCAACGATTGGAATCTCAAATGTTTCAGGAGGTTCTGATAAATATACGGGTAGCCTTTCATTTTTACCTATCAATAGGAAGGCATTACCTTCTGCATGCATTCTGGCTGTACGCCCATTCCGGTGAATAAAATCTGTATTTTTCGACGGTATTTCAAAATGAATAATGTTTTTAACCTCTGGTATATCCAAACCCCTGGCGGCGAGATCTGAAGAAATGAGAAAAATAAGACTTCCATTTCTGAAGGAAATCAAGGTTTTTTCTCTATCTGTCTGCGTCATACCGCCATGAAAACATCCACTGACTATTCCCTTTTCGGCCAACCTTGCGCTAACATCCTCGGTAGTTCCCCTCAGGTTACAAAAGATGATTGTGGGAGATGCCCCCAGGTAGCATAGTAAATCAAACAAAAGGTTCAGTTTATCGTCAGTTTCACCATAAATCACCTTAAGATTTAACCCTTCTGTTGTTTTTTCGCCAATGGTTGAAAAAAGCAAAGTTACGGGAGTGGTGACCCCCACAAAGGGAGGGATTTGCAATTTTTGCGTGGCAGAGACAAGCACCCTCTTTTTTAAGCCAGTGAGCGTTTTTATAATATGTGCCATTTGGTTCTGAAAACCCATGGCTAAAGACTTATCGAACTCGTCTAAGATTAAAATTTTAACCTTTCTTTGATCAAAAGACCTTCTGCCCAGATGATCCAGTATTCTACCTGGCGTCCCGATAAGCAAGGCCGGTGGCTGGCTAAGATTTTGAATTTCGACAGACATTGTGTGACCTCCATAGCAGGTGTTCACCTTATAACCTGTTTTCATTTTTTGCCAAACCTGTTCCAATTGAATGGCTAATTCCCGGGTTGGCGTAAGGATTAATATCTGAACATCCTTATTATTCGCATCTATAAGTTCAAAAACGGGCAATAGGAAAGCAAGTGACTTGCCAGAACCTGTTGGTGCCAATAAAATTACCTCTGATTCCTCTTTTATTGCCTGAAATGCCTCTTCCTGCATTTCATTAAGCGTTGAAATATCGAGATTTTCTAATACCTTCTTTATTTTATTATTTATTTCCATTGGCACAAAGATGATTAGAAAACGTTGAAAAATACAAATTTCGCAACTATTTATGAACAATCCCGTTATGCTGACACAAATAAACACAAAAACATGAAATCCAAATTTTTAAGTTTAGTATTTTTAGCAGTAAGCGCTTTGTTTTCAACGGCTCAGGCACAAAAAACAATTGTTGATATTGCAGTTGGTTCAACCGACCACACCACTTTAGTTGCTGCTGTAACTGCTGCTGGTTTAGTAGAAACACTTCAGAGTAAAGGTCCATTTACCGTATTTGCACCTGTAAATGCAGCTTTTGCTAAGTTACCTAAGGAAGTGGTTGCTACGCTATTAAAGCCTGAGAATAAAGCTGCTTTAACTAAGGTGTTAACCTACCATGTTGTCGCTGGAAATCTTGATGCAGCTGCAGTAGTTAAAGCTATTACTGATGGTGGTGGTAAAGTAGAAGTAACTACTGTAAGTGGTGGTAAACTTATCGTTAGTTTAAAAGATGGTAAGGTAATTCTTACAGACGAAAATGGTGGTGTTGCTACCGTTTTAGTTACTGATCTAAAAGGAGACAATGGCGTAATTCACGTTATTGATTCTGTGGTGTTGCCAAAATAATTGGTGCCTTACATCGTTTAAAAAAAACCACCGGAATTTAATTTCCGGTGGTTTTTTTGTTTAATTTAGCTTAAAAATGAAAATATTACATACCGCCGACTGGCATTTAGGAATAAATCTTTATAACGAATCCTTAGAAGAAGATCATCAATTATTTATCGCCTGGTTGCTTGAAATCTGTATTCCTGAACTTCGCCCTGACGCTATTCTGATTTCAGGTGACATCTTTGACAAAGCTAACCCTCCCAATTATGCCCGTCAACAATATTATCAATTTTTAGCCCAACTCATTCCTCTGGGTATAAAAAAAGTGATTATCACCGCTGGAAATCACGATTCCGCAGCTATGCTGGAAGCACCAAAGGAAATTTTGCATCATTTAAATATTCATGTTGTGGGTAATGGGGACACTTCGTTAAGTGAACTGCTGGTACCTGTTTTCAAGGATGAAAAGATGGAACCGTCCGTTGTGATTGCCGCCGTTCCGTTTCTGAGAGACCAGGATATTCGTACCCCAAGAACAGACGAGAGCTCCGAATCTATTCAGCAAGCAGTCAGAGAGGGTATAAAGGATTATTATCAGAAAATAGCCCTTGCCACCCAAGTTTATATCGAAAAAGGGATACCTGTAATAGCCATGGGGCATTTATTTGCCAGTGGTGTCTCCGTTTCTGATTCTGAACGCCAGATACAGGTAGGCAATCTGGGGAGTGTTGACGCCCAATGTTTTCCCATAGAACACTTCACCTATGTGGCCCTGGGCCATATCCATTTGCCTCAAAATGTACAGGGATCAAAACATATCTGGTACAGTGGCTCACCCATAGCCCTCAGTTTTTCTGAAAGAAAACAACAAAAAATCATTCGCTTACTTACCGTTGACGGAAAAGAAATAAAAAGTGAATCCATTAAAATTCCTGTTTTTCGGGAACTTAAAAGAGTGGAAGGTGATTTTTTATCCGTCAAAAATGAAATCAACCATCTGACGAATGATAAACTTTTACCCCTATTAATAGATATTGTCATAATTGAAGAAGATTATAATCCAGCTATTGGAAGAGACATTTCTGCGTTTATAAACCAAATGGCGATAGAGAAAAAAGCAGATGTACGGATTGCGAATTACCGATATGCCTTTAAGAATAGCCTGGCTTCCCTGTCCAGTTTAACAGATGTTTTAACCCTGTCCGATATCAAACCTACCGAGGTTTTCCAAAATATTCTACACTCAAACACCCTTGTAACTGAAGATAAGGACGCCTGTCTAACCGTATTTAATTTAATCATGGAAGAAGTACAAACTGAAAATTAATTTTATGAAAATCCAGAAAATATTCATCCGAAACCTGAATTCACTGGCAGGTGATCATCATATAGATTTTAATAAAAAACCTTTGGCTAACAGTACTTTATTTGCCATAACAGGGCCTACCGGTTCAGGTAAAAGTACTATTCTCGATGCCATTTGCCTGGCGCTTTATAATGCATCACCCCGCCTGGATCAAAGTATTACCAGTGGTTTACTTTTAAAATCTGGGGCATTAATCAGCAAAGGGGCTACCGAGGCTTTCGTAAGTGTCGAATATACGCAGGGCAGCGATAGATATAAAAGTCAGTGGTCGATAGCCTATAATAGGAACAATAACCTGAATGAACGGAAACAAGAATTATCGACTTTTGACGTTGACAAGAATGACTGGGTGTTATTAGAGACCAATACAAAAGTACCCGCCAGAAACACGCAAATCACTTCCCTCGACTTCGTACAGTTTACCCGAAGTGTGCTGCTCGCCCAAGGTCAATTTTCTGCCTTACTAAATGCCAATAAAGAGGAAAGATATACCTTGATGGAGAAAATAACGGGAGATGATATCTACAGAAAAGTGGGTAAAAAAGTATATGAAAAATATACTGCCTTGAAAATTAAAATGGAGGACGATGAAAAGG
Organism: Saprospiraceae bacterium; assembly: GCA_027488135.1. Lineage (GTDB taxonomy): Bacteria > Bacteroidota > Bacteroidia > Chitinophagales > Saprospiraceae > BJGN01. Next base: position 4,695 of record JAIYCH010000087.1, read on the forward strand.
GGCTGAAAAATATACAACTGCTTTCTGACGCTGAGTTAAGTGACTTGAAAGATCAATTGAATACCTTTGAAACAGCGGTGACTCATTTAAATGAGGAAAAAAAGAAGAAAACAGACTTAAAATTAATTAAAGAACAAATAGCAACAAAAGATTCCTTATTGGAGAATGTCAATACTGACTTGATGCATTGGGAACAGGAAAATACCGATTTTCAACCCAATAGGAAGAGACTGGAGCTATATGATAGCCATCATCCCCTTTTAAATGACCGGGATGCTCTAAAACAAAAGGAAGATACCATTCAATCATTGGAGAACAAAATCAATGAAAATAAGATTTCCCTGGATATCAAAGGAAAAGAGATTCATGATAAATGTACTTATTGGTCTGAACTGTTAGGCGTTCCTCTGTCACAGGATAATTTCATTGTACAGCTTTCTCAACAACTGGGAGCTATAAAAGTAGCCATCGATAATAAGGTCCAAAAGAATAACGCTTATCAAACTGCCCTTACTGAAAAAGAAATAGCACATAAAAATTATCTGGATGCAGAAAATGACAAAAAGAACCAGTCAGCATTAATCCTTCAATTGGGAGAAAAAAAGGTGGAGATTGGTGCAAAAATGGAAGCCTATAAGGAGGATATTCCTTTATTTGAAAAGTTAGCTGTCGGACAACAAAATTTCCAATCTTTAGTCAATTATAGAAATTCCCTTTTTCAACAGTTAGGCATTGATCTGCATATTAAGTTGGAAGACGCCAAAAATATCATTGAAAATGAAGAGAGAAATCTGTTTTTACAATTAGAAGCTATAAGAAAATTAGGGCAGCGAAATGATATTGAAAAAGAATACAATGAAGTTCAAGATCTGGAAAGTCAACTACGACAAGTAATGTTTCATTTGGATAACATTATTTCTTTTGAAAATGAATCAAAGCTTTTACTTCAAGAAAATATAAACATCGACGAATCCTTACCACCTTTAATTAATCAACGCAAGCTGGTAGAAGAGGAAATACAACAACATACGGATGCTCTGGCAGAAATTGAAAAAATACTGGCTTTAGCGGCAAAGGAAAAAGATCTGGCTATTCTAAGAGAACATCTGGTAGATGGTGAACCGTGTCCTTTATGCGGTTCCATTCATCATCCGGGTAATACAGGCATATCCGATCAGGTTATGGCTTCCAAAAGGGAGTGGCACCAATCTTCTCTTAAAATATCGGGTGATAAAAAAGAGGAAATAGGTAGAAAAATAACGGTTTATATGGCCAAAAAGGATGGAAATGAAGCCAGAATATTGGAAATTGAACAAAGAATCCTTACTTTAACTCATGAGCCTCAAACGGCAAAATTTTTGGTCAAGCATGAACCTCATTCTCAAATACTTGAAAATTTAAAGCAGAACTATAACGATACCGTCACAAGGAAAAGTCAGTTGCAAGACTTAAAAACAGAATTAAACAAACTGGATGATCTCCAGCTCAAATGGCAAGGTGAAAAGGATAAATTGAATCTATTTGATCAACTTGAGGATAAAAAAGCGGAAATACTTACCTATTTCAGTGAAAATTTAAATATTTCCGATTTTAACGATATAAAACCTTTCCTCCAAGATTTATCGAAAAAACAAACTGAATATAAGAGACTGGAGGATGAATACCGGCCATTGGAAAAGGACCTGGACGTTCATAGTAAGTTACTTGAAACAGCCATTCTTACCGCTGATAAGGAAAAAAAGGAACTGGACAGAAGAATAAGCGTGGTTAACGACGCCAATTTTTCTTTCCAGGCAGCTTCTCATGCCTTAAACGAACTGCCTAATATTGAAGACCCCATTACTACATCTCGGGAGGAAACATTACAAATGCAGCAGTTACTTTCTGATTCAACCTTTCTGAACAATCAAATAGTTGAAAATCAAAAAGGGGTATCGTCCCTCAAAATGGAATTTTCAAGTCAAAGAGAAATTTTCCTAAAAAGCCTTAAGGACGCTGGATTTTTATCTATTGACGAACTGGAAAGTATCAATCTTTCGTCTGAGGAGAGAATCAGGCTTCGTAACAAAAGAGATGAATTGTCTCAGCTGAAAACTTCGCTGGTAACGAATAAAACAAATTTCGAGAAAGACCTGCAAATCTTGAGAGAACAGGATGATATAGAAATAGACCTTGATCAAATCATCGACGATTTGAAAATATTAGAGGATACCATTTCAGGACATCTCACAAAAAAGGGTAGCATTGTACAGATTATTGAGACAGACCAAGATGCCCGAAACAAGTATAAAAAGGAGCTGATTGCCCTTGAAGAAAAGAAAAGGGAAATAAAGCCTTTTGAGTTATTGAACAATATGATAGGCGATGCACAAGGGAAAAGATTTAATGAATATGCACAGGAATTAACTTTGAAGAGATTATTGCAGGCGACAAATAATAATCTGGCTTTAATTAATTCGCGTTATCTTATAGATATGCATCAGGAGGGAGAAAACGTGAATGATTTATATGTGATAGACCAATATATGGGAAATAACCGACGTGCTGCAAAAAGCACCTTGTCGGGAGGTGAATCCTTTTTAGTATCCCTATCTATGGCCCTCGGATTGAGTGATCTGGCATCGGGAAAGGCCGAACTGGGCAATTTATTTATCGATGAAGGCTTTGGAAGTTTAGACCCAGCCACCTTGGAAAGTGCCATCTCCATGTTAGAGGAAATTCAGTATAACCGAGGTCGTAGCATAGGCATCATTAGTCATGTTTCTGAATTAAAGGATCGGATTACCACCCAAATAAAGGTTATACCTACCTTGGGAGGTAACAGTAAGATTGTTTGTGGGTAACGTTGTTGTCAATCTTTAAATTTTTTTCAACTTCTTAGTTAAATTTTATTTAATTTTGATAAATAAGTCTTGAACAATATGTTTTTTATCATTTTACTAAGCCTTTTCAACCAATTTCTGCCCGGCATACCTGCGGAAAGAGATATGATGTGCTGTAAAATGAGAGATAACAAAATGGAGGAGGACATTGCTCCCTGTTGTATTGAAAATCAAAAAAAGGACTGTGAAGACAATGGATGTGGAGGAAAATGTGGTGATCCCTTGTGTCATTGTCCTGTTTCCGACATACAAAAAACCATACCCCCAAAAGTAAGTAATCCGATATACACCTATTCAGATATTGTGAATAAAGCCAGGTTCTATTATTTGAACGGCTATTTTAATACTAACCATCCCGATATTTGGTTGCCACCAAAGATATCTTAATATCTAATTTTCAAATTCAACATTTATTATTACCTCCCTTAATTGTATGGCAATTAAGGCATAACTCATATTTAACCAATGAAAAATATATTTTTTATAACCTTAGCCAGTTATTTATTAGCGGCTAATGCGACATTTGCTCAAGTGAAAAAGGCAGAAATCATAGCCACTGGATTGACTTGTTCCATGTGTTCCAACGCCATTTATAAACAACTGAATACCATCGTTGGAGTAGATAGCGTCCTCACCGATTTAAATACCAACACTTTTACCGTTTTTCTTAAACCTGACAATAAATATGCACCCAGTTTATTTAAGGAGAACATAGAAAAAGCAGGCTTTTTTATCGGGTCATTGATAGTAACCGTACCTGGTTCGGTTATTACAGAGAACGCAAATCAATTTATACCTTTAGGTAAGGGTTCTCCCCTTAGTGAGGAAGAAATCTCCATCAAAATTTTCGATGAAGGCTACGTAACGCAAAAGGAACATAAGAAGTACTTGAAAACGTACAGTTCTGTTGGAACTTATGCACAAAAAAAGACTGATGTTTTTCATTATAAAATAGAAAATAAATGAAGAAGTACCTATTGAGCGTAGGTCTTCTTTATATCATTTCTTTTTTAGGGGCACAAGAATTGTTCGTTGTAACGGATCCTGCAAGCAATATGCCTGCAGGATCAAGCAATATTCGATTATCACAATCCCTATTTAAAGAACTTTTAGAAGACGGCTACAATTATCACTTTATGCCCGAAATTTCCTACGGAATCAATAAAAACTTAATGCTAAGAGCTGCCAGCTTTTTAAGTAACAGAAGTAATAAATTGTATCTCGAAGGAGGAAGTCTCTTTGTAAAATACCGCTTTTTCTCCTCTGATGACCTTCACAGTCATTTCAGATTAGCTGCTTATGGACGGGTGAGTAAGAACCGTGCAGACATACACCAGGAGCAAATTGAAACGATGGGACACAACAGTGGTGCTGAACTGGGACTTATTGCCACAAAGCTTGTCCATAAAACGGCCATTAGCAGCTCCATCAGTTTAGAGAAGGCAACGAATAACGATCCAGATTATATTTTTCCTGAAACGCAGGATAACACTGCCATCAATTACTCGTTATCCTGGGGTCGATTGATGTATCCAAAAACATATAAAAGTTACAAACAGACCAATATCAATCTAATGTTTGAGTTTTTGGGACAAACCTTGAGTGATAACCGAAAGACCTTTATAGACGGAACGGCGGCCATTCAATTTATTGTCAACAGTCAAAGCCGCATTGATCTGGCCTATAGGAAATCTTTATTTAGTAACATGTTAAGATCTGCACCAAACGGTATTTATCTTAATTTTGAATATACCTTTTTTAACTTCAAAAAATAATGATAATGAAAAAACTACTTTTTGCCTTATCCATATCTTGCTTAATGCAAGTTTCGGCCTATGCTCAAACATCCTCAAAAAACATCAAGCTTACCTACGCCGACAGTATAAATTCCGGTCTGATTAAAGAGGATCTTAAAAAAGCAAGCACTCCCCGAGTAACCTCTTTAAAAGTAGGAAAGACGCAATTGACATTAAACTACTACGCACCTGGCGTAAGAGGAAGAGTTATTTGGGGTGGATTGGTCCCTTTTGATCAGGTTTGGGTTACTGGTGCGCACAGTGCCAACAAATTTGAAATTGGTAATGATATAAAAATCAACGGTCAGGTCATTAAGGCAGGCATTTACGGTTTATTCACCATTCCCGGGAAGGAAAAATGGACTTTCATACTCAATACGAATCATGAGCAACATTTGTCCGACGATTACGACGCAAAAGACGATGTTTTCCGACTTGATATTAAGCCAGTACAAACGGAGATGACCCAAAGATTAACTTTTGAATTGAAAGAGACTTCCAGAAAAGAAGGAGCACTCATTTTCAAATGGGAAAACCTTAGCTTTTCTGTACCATTTACCACTATATAACGAAAAAAGGGCTGTCATTTTTTGACAGCCCTTTTTACTACATATTTTACCTCAATAATTATTTAGCGGTAACCTTTAGAATTCTTCCCGGACCTTCTAATGAAATATAAATTGCCCCGTCGGAACCTTGAATAACATTTCTAAAGCGACCCATTTTTTCCATCCAGATATTTTCCTCCACCACTTTATTGTCTTTAATAACAAAACGATACAGTTTCTGACCAGCAAGACCAGTTGCTAAAAAGTTGCCATTCCAAGATTTGAAATTTTCGGAATTGATAAAAGTGATACCGCACACACCGATAGAAGGCGTCCAGGTAAAAATAGGTTCTTTAATTCCTTCTGCCTTATGGTCATTTGAAACAGTGGTTCCATTATAATTTATTCCGATAGAATAGGTTGGCCAGCCATAATTTACCCCTTTAGAAATGATATTTATCTCATCGCCCCCTTTTGGACCATGTTCAGTCTCCCAGATATCACCTGTTTGAGGATTTAATGTTAAACCCTGAGGATTCCTGTGTCCGTAAGAAAACATCGTTGTTGGCTTAGTATTACCCGGAAGCACAGGATTATCTTTAGGCACATCGCCATTATCTTTCATTCTATGAACTTTTCCCCAGTTTAACTTCGTATCCTGAGCATTTTTATTCGTAGAATTTGGGCCACCTAAACTAGATCCCCCCCCTTCGCCGATACTAACGAACAAATAATTATTTTTATCGAAGGCAATTCGGCTACCGTAGTGATTATTAAAGGTATTACCGCCACCGGTTGCGAAAATATCCTCTACATTTTGAATTTTGTCATTTTTAACTTTGAAACGAACCAATTTAACTTCCGTGTTTTTTTCAGAAACAAGAGAAGTGAAAGTGGCATAAATCCAGCCATTTTTATTATAATTCGGATGCGCCTTCAAATCCATGAAGCCACCTTGACCCCCTGATTTTACGGTTGGAAAACCTTCAAGAGGAATAGTCTGCTCCCCTCTTTTAATATATATTTTCCCTTTTTTCTCTCCGTAAATCAAATCACCATTAGGTAAAAGTTCCATGCCCCAAATTACATCATTGCCAGTAACGATGGTTGTTACTGTGATTTCAGGGTCATTTGCGAGCGTTACTTCAGGCAAAAAAGTAGCATCATATTGTTTGCTGGCATTATAAAACACAAGAGCGAAACAACACAAAAAGAAATATTTAAGTCTCATTTGATTAAAATTTAGGGTTATGGTATGTGATATAACAAATATAACTTTAATTTGGAATTCTTATACTGAATCCACAGGTCAAAAATGAATAGGTGTTGATTGTTCCAACACTTCTTCCTGCTGAAATATCCAGCTGGATATAATTTTTGGGGAAATATAAAATTCCACCTTCGATAAAAGTCTGATTGATCTGATTTGAATTTCCAGCCAGTTCTATTTTCTGAGTATTACCATGCCCTTGTAAATAGCCACCGAATTTATCAGAAAAAGCCATTTCTGCGGAAAGCGCATAATAATAATTTGGATTTTTATTATCCCCGTCCCAGTCTGCTCCAAGATTATAACAAATCATCAACCAATCTGTTATAGGATTTGCAAAGGATAATTCCAGGGTTGGATTTAAAGATTTAGCCCTAAACACCTTTGAAGTGGCGAAAGGAAATCCTGTCCTACCAATAAGGGTTACTGCAGGAATAGCTCCTTTATTTTCTAATAAAGCATATTTAAACCCAACTCTTGCAGGTTGAAAACCTGTAGTAAATGCTTCCTTATTTAATCTTTCTTGCCAAAGTGTATAATCAAAACGCAACTCGAATTTTTTTGAAACACCATAGCGAAACAAGGTAGAATTGAGGCCAGTTCCCCTTGTATTCTGAATATAAGAACCGACTTCTTTTTGATTTTCGGTCCAAAAACCCGTTTCTATTAATATAAACTTTTTTGGCGTGATGAATACTGCATCGCCAAAACCAGGTCTGTCAGGGGTAATTAATCCCAAAGTATCCTGACCAAATAATGGCAGAAGGAAAAGAAAAGCAAGGAGAGTAATAATCCCATTTTTCATATAAGAATGGTTTTTTTAATTAAAAAAATGCAACTTTTGCGACTTAAAATGAACGAGCGGATGAATACTTTTGACTGAAAAATGGGTTAAAGTTGCTTTTTTATCGAAAAAACAGTAAAAAACATCTTTTTCCTTTCGCTCTATACGGGCAAATATAGGTCTAAAATCATATTCACCTCTAATTTCAACACCATATCTCAACATAATCTTTTTTTCTTTTCCATTTTCCAGAAAAGAAATTTCACCGACGGGTGTACCCTCTGGCAGTATGATATTTGAACTTAATTGAATACCAAAACCCGTTGACAAAATAGATTGATCAGCAAAAACCTTTAATTGCTGAAAATCTTTTTGCTCTTTAATAGTAGCAAAGGAGGAACCAGAAAGTATATTCATTGGCTTTGCCTGATCAAAATATAAGGCATTCCATTTTTCAATGGGTCGATACGGCAACGCCTCAGGAAGCTCCGTTCTTCCACTCCATGCATAATCTAAAGCCATGATATAGGCACCAAATTGTTCCATATTGAGGAACATATTTTTCTCACTACTTTCAAAATCAGCCCAGGTAGTCTGTAAAACACCCGCATTAACTTGTTGAGCCGCCTTTATAAATCCGCTGATATTATTGGGATAAAACCAGGTACTTGCTATCGGAATTTGTCCATCTTTCAACCAGGTATTTAAATTAGGTAAATAAACAGAAGGATCATTATTATTGAGATAATGCCAGTCTGCGACATAAGTACCTTTTGGGATGGTATTTCTAATTGTTTTTGCTCTTACATCGTTTAGGCCATTGCAGGCATCCGGACATTCAGAAGGAGAAAGCCCCATATCACCCCATATCATTAATCCCAGTTTATTGGCTTTGGCCATACTATCCATTAGGCTGAGCTGAATATCCCAGTATTTGATCTCATTTTCACGAGGTTCATGAAAGCCAATCATGCCAATTTCATCAAAACCAACATGTATTGTTTTAGGTGCCAAAAGAGAAATCGCCTCCTTCCAAATGGATAAAACAGCCTCTTTTGACGCAGGTAAAGTAGGGTTTAACGTATAAGGATAAGAAGGGTTAACCGCCATAAACCTATTTTCCATAGGCTTAAAAAACCATTCCATGTGCCCCAGACTTTGAATAAGTGGAATAGGTTCAACCTCATATTTACGAAAAAAATCAAAGGATTCCTTTAAATCTTTTAAAGTTATGGAAATAGCATTTTGAATATTTGGAAATGATTTCCATACAGCCTGTTCACATTGAACGACCACTTTATTAACTTTAAACGGCAGTAAAATTTTTTCAAATTGCCTTTTATGAAAATTCAATGAGGTGGGACCCGTAAATAAATGAATCCCTCTCCATGCTGTTTTGGGTTTATCCTCGAGGAATAAAGTTGGAATTTGAGGTCGTTCATTTTTTATAACGGTTAATTGTAAAAGCGTATAAAGGGCATGTTGCAGACCTGCTGAAGTTTCATATACCAAAGAAATGCCTTCTTTATTCACTTTAATTTGATAAGCTTCCTCATTGCCCAACTCTCTTTTTTCACGCTGAATTACAGGTAAATATTTTTTCTCCGATGTCCATTTTGAAGAAAATAATTCCAGAAATTTCCTTTGAAGAGAATCCAGCTGATTTTCCGGTTTTTCAGGAAACACATAAAAGTCGTTCCCATAATCCAGACGGCTTGGTTTAGGAATAACCTGCGGATGATCCTCCATAACGGGGGGAATCCATGATTCTTTTAAAATGGCAGGATTACTGGTCAGGGAATGTACTTTTCCGAGGGGAATTGGAACAGTATTTATTTCTTTAATATGCATAAACCGAAGCAAAGAATCCCCTGGATGAATGGGAATATTTCTTTCTTCCAGAAATAAATAATGATCTCTTTTTGTATAATCATCTTCATTAACAGACTGTTGACTCTGGTCAACAAGAGAAAAAGAATGCGAACTTGTTATTTCAAATACCCCCCAAGCTGTATGAAGACGAAGGAAATTACCTTTAAACTTATTTAAGTAATCTTTTGTAATGAACCCATCATTGCTTTCAAATTTTGAGTTTGCAAGGAAGGGCATCCAAAATTTGGCATGCACCAAATCTATGATTCCAGTATCTGTCCTGTTCCATTTACCTCTTATGTCAACATGAATACCTTCCTTTTTCTGATATAAAGAGTAGGTTCCAGAAACTGCTGTATTTTCAGAACCAAGAAATAAAATATCCCTGTTTTTAATCGTTGAATCAATATCCTGTTCCCACCAGGTAAAGTAATAATGGTGTTTTGATTTATCCCCATTAAAAAAATTCAATTCCGAACCATTTCCCCATTTTATGCCCTGGCTTTCTAAAACCAAGCCTTTTTTGGGTATTAAATGTGCTGCGGTAGATTGAGCTGCCAAAAAGTTTATGGTTAGAAAAAAGGAGATTATCCATGGGAAATAATTCATCATTATGTTTTTTAGAGAGAAAAAGAACCTACTAAAAATATTAATAAATTGCAGAAATAATGACCATAAACTATTAATTTTAAAAAAATCAACCCTCTATTTATGAATTTTTCGAAAAAATCAACTTTTTTATTTCAAATTTTCATTGCTTTCCTTTTTAGTCCTTCGGTTCAGGGACAAATAAGCAGTCATTCGCAAAATAAGAATGTACTCATTATCTATTCCGATGACCATACTTTTCAGGCTTTAGGTGCCATGGGAAATAAAAATATTTCCACACCCAATTTGGATAAACTGGCAACTTCAGGGCTCCTATTTACTCAGGCCCATGTAATGGGCGGACATCATGGAGCGGTGTGTGTACCAAGCCGGGCTATGTTAATGACAGGACGTTATGTGAATCGCCTTCCTTCTGACGGAGGGGTGATACCCGACAGTTTGATTAGTCTGCCAGAGACCCTTCGCGAAAATGGATATGAAACCTATCACACGGGAAAATGGCATAGTGATAAGGCCTCCCATCATAGAATGTTCAGTGACGGCGGGGACATCTATTTTGGCGGTATGCATTTTGAAAAAGACGGTGGACAATTTAACCCTATGGTTCAGGCATTTGATCCTATGGGCATTTTTCCAGAGTCAACCAAGCGAAAAAGTGATATTTATAGCAGTACTTTATACACCAATAACGCTATTGAATTTCTTCGAAGTGACAAGGCGAAGTTCGGGCCTTTTATGTGCTACGTTGCATTGACCTCCCCGCATGACCCGAGGACGCCACCAGCACCTTTTGACAAGTTATATGATCCAGCAAAAATTCCTCTGCCTAAAAATTTCTATCCCATTCATCCTTTTGATAATGGAGATTTAAATGTTCGTGATGAACAATTATTGCCAACACCAAGGACGCCGGAAGCAATCAAAAGAGAAATAGCCCTTTATTATGGCATGATTTCAGAAATGGACGCACAGGTAGGCAGGATACTGGAAGCTCTCGATAATGAAGATTTAAGAGAAAATACCCTTATCATATTTGCCGGAGATAATGGATTGGCCGTTGGTCAGCATGGATTACTGGGAAAACAAAATTTATACGAACATAGCATTCGTGTGCCCATGATATTTTCCGGACCTGGTATCCCAAAAAATAAAAAAGCAGATGGGTTTGTCTATTTAAGTGATATAGCCCCTACGGTCTATGAATATTTAAAAATACCCGCCCCTAAGACGGTAGAAGCAAAATCTTTGATGCCCCTCATTAAAGATCAAAAGGCAAAGGTTCGGGAAAATATTTATAATGTTTATGGGCATTGGAGCAGAAGCGTTAAAACAGCAGATGGTATGAAGTTAATCGTTTATAATGTAGCCGGTACAGAAACTACGCAATTATTTAATTTGAAAAAAGATCCAATGGAAACCGTCAATCTCTCAGGAAATCCTGCATATCAGTCATCCATACTTAACATGAGAAATATTTGCAGACAAGAGATGATTGCAGCCCATGACGACCTGGATATTAATTTGCCTAACTGGGGAAGAAAACCAAATCAAAAAGCCAGAGGAAAATAAAAAAACTGGGGAATGAGTACAAAAGGATATTTGCTTACTTAATAGGTTGTTCAGTTAATAAACAACATAAAAAAAACAACCTATGAAAATTAACTTCCTTTTAAGAATACCCACTTTGTATTTCTTATTAAACATCGTTTCATTACAAGCCCAAAATCACCAATTATCTGATGGCTTACCCGGCCGATTTGACCAAAATAGAAGAAATGCACCAACGCCAGTTAGCACGCAGCCTGCCTTTCGCTCTTATGATGGAACGAATAACAACATTGCAAGAACAAAGGCAGAATGGGGTGCAACAAACGTTGCGTTGGCGAGAGAAATTCCAGCTGAATATGGCGCCACCGATACTAAAAACGCCATGGGTGGAACAAGTCGTCCGTCAGCCAGACAGATTTCAAATGCTATTTGTGATGAACCTGTTACTACCTTTAGCTCAAAAAATTTAAGCACTTATGTTTATGTCTGGGGACAATTTCTTGATCATGATATGGTATTAACCCCAAGTAGCACAACGGAATCAGTACCCATTACCTTACCTGCGAATGAAACACTTTTCACTGTGCCTATTTCGTTTTCCAGAAGTACTATTTTCCCAGGTAGCGGCATTAATACGCAACGTCAGCAAATGAATCTGAATACCGCATGGATTGATGGGTCAGTCGTTTATGGATCTGATAGTGTAAGGGCATCCTGGTTGAGAACCAAATTGAACGGCAAATTAAAAACCTCGTCAGGTAATAACCTTCCCTGGAATACGGTAAATGGAGAGTCAACCGGTGCTTTAGATGCTTCGGCTCCAAGTATGGCAAATGATGGAAACCACACGATTAAAACCATCGTTACTGGCGATGTCAGAGGCGCAGAGCATCCTGGAATTACCGGTTTACATTTGATTTTTGTGAGGGAACACAATAGAATTTGTGACAGGCTAAGAACACAAGGACTTACTAACGATGAGGAAATTTACCAAAAGGCAAGAAAAGAGATTGGCGCTTTAATTCAAGCTATAACCTATCAGGAATTTCTTCCAGCAATGGGCATTACCCTTAATAATTATTCAAGGTACAATAATGCCGTTCAACCTGATATATTAAATTCCTTTGCTACTGCAGGATATAGAATCGGTCATACCCAGGTTGCTGATTTACTCGCCATGCGCGATAATAATTGTGCTGTTGTTGGCGGCGGCGGCGTAGAATTAATAGATGCTTTTTTCAATGTTGGTTTAATTGAAGAATTTGGATTGGAATCTTTTTTAAAGGGATTTGCAACACATAAACAATACGAGACAGACACTAAAATTAATAGCATACTCAGAAACTTCTTATTTGGTAGTCCAACTGCACCAGTGCGTTTTGGTCTTGATTTAGCTGCGCTAAATATTCAAAGAGGTAGAGATCACGGTTTACCTGATTATAATGATATCCGTAAATTTTATACAGGAACACCAGCAAGAACGTTTGCTGACATTACAAAAAATACCACATTAGCGGCAGCTCTTCAAACCCAATATGGCACTATTGATAATATAGATTTATGGATTGGTATTCTGGCAGAAGATATGCTCCCAGGTAAATCGGTGGGAAAAACCATGCATGCCTTGTTAAAGGCTCAATTTGAAAAATTAAGAGATGGTGATTTTTACTTTTATAAATCGGATCCAAATCTTCCGGCAGCCATAAAAACTCAGGTTTCGAATACTAAATTATCTGATGTAATTAAAAGAAATACAACACTTACCAACTTACAGTCGAATGTATTTATCACCAATCCTTGTCCAGGAGAAAATGGGGAAGATGTGAATGAAACACCACTTGTAGCTGTAGTTGAAAATTACATCCAATCGCCAGTAAAAGCCAAAGAAGGAGTAAATATTTATCCTAATCCAGTAAATGACTTATTGAATATTCAATTAGAAAGCATTGAAGGTCAAACACTACGTTTAACCGACCAATATGGAAGGGTGTTAAGAACCATGCAAACCCAAAGTGGTGCAGGATATTATGAAATGTCTGTTTCAGATTTACCTGTAGGCGTTTATTATCTTCAAGTTTCCCGAGATCACAAATGGGACGTATTTAAAGTAATAAAAATGAGCAAATAATTAGCTTTTGTCTAATAAAACATAGCCTTTTTCCTGACTTCGCCACACTTTTTCAGGATATTTTTTATTATATTGAATATTAATGTGTTATAATTTTTGCGATACCCAAATGGGTATCGCAAGACTAAAAATCTTTATTTTTATGGGATG
>JAIYCH010000047.1 GCA_027488135.1 Saprospiraceae bacterium
AACATTGGGTGCAAAACTTTTTAGCGGAAACAGAATGTTTATTGACACCAAAGAATCACAAATTTTAACAACAAAATATTTTAAAGATTTTAAGCTATGATAAATTTCAAAAAAATGGACGACAAAGATTTTGTTTTTATCAACAAAAACTTGGGCGAAAAAGACGACCAAGAATTTAGTAACTTTTTGAAGAAACGTAAGACAAGATATTTGCCAACAAATGACAAAAAGAAATCTAAAGAACTTCAAAAATAAAGGCTCTTTCACTAACAAAGTTATACGAAAGCAGTCGTCTCGTCATACATTCTATAGATTCAAACAATTCATTTGAATTTTTCTTATATTTGTATCAACTATGAAAATAAAGTTATGGCTCAGACAATATTAATAGAATACCCTGATTATTTGGCAAATTCAATGAGGCTGAATAAAGAAGACTTTGGCAAAGAGGTGAAACTTTCATCACTTGTCAAACTTTTTGAACTTGGGAAAGTTTCATCAGGAATTGCATCAAAAGTTCTGAACATTTCTAGAATAGAGTTTTTGGAACTTTTGTCAAAGTACCATGTAAGCTTTCTCCATTCAGATGATTTAGCAGAAGATATTGAAAATGCCTAAAGTTGTCTCAAATACGACTCCAATTATTTCACTATTGAAAATTGGAAAATTGGAAATTTTGAAAGTTTTGTATGACGAAATTTACATTCCTCAAGAAGTTTTCAATGAAATCGAGGCAGGAAAGCACAAGAAATATTATTTGAATTTATTAGCATTTGAATGGATTAAAATTGAACAAATTCAAGATAGAAAATCTATTGCATACTTTCTAGATTTAGATAAAGGAGAGGCCGAGGCCATTGTTCTTGCAACCGAAAGTGAAGCGGATCTAATCTTGTTGGACGAATCACTAGGCAGATTTCACGCAAAGCACGCAGGATTAAGAGTAACAGGAACCATCGGAATTTTATTGAAAGCAAAAAAGCAGGGACTTATTTCTGAGCTCAAACCATTGATTCTCGAACTGAAAGAAAAAGGAGTTTGGTTAAGTGAAAATTTAATTGAAAGAATTCTCGAACTGGCAAATGAGACTTAGTGATAGACTGCATTGCATAACAGCAACATGTGTAAAATCCGGATGAAATTGGACAGACGGATACAAATATTAAACTTTTTTTCTTTGATGAGTGTAGATTTTTGCAAAGAATATTTAGATCTATGTCTAATTAATTCAATCAGTTCGTTTTTTGCATCACTTGTGTTTAAGCGTCTGTTTACGTATGCCACTGCACCAATAAGTAAATCAACCAACTGTCCCAATTCTACTTCGTGAGAACGTACTTGTTGTACTTTTTTAATGATTTCTTTATTAAAGTCATATTTATCGTTTCTAAGTACTTGCTCTAATTTATGCACCTTTTCACGGCTTCTTGTATCTTTAACATCTACATAAATATTATGAGCATATTCGGGCTGTAAAATAGTTTTCAGCATTCTAAAATACATTTTATAGTAAAATGTATCATGGGTATGGCCATAGGCTTCATAATCTAATTTTGATTTATCAGGTACAACCAAAACACGAAAAGATAAGTCATCGTCATCAAAAAAATAGTCAATCACATCTCGGTAAAAAGCTAATTGGCTTTTGGAAACTTTGTTCCATTTAATTTCATAATAAGTTCTGTTTTCTTTTGGATTTTTATTAAATTTAGGAATTAGATTATATTTCCTTTTTAATTCATCTAGACGTAAAAATATCTCATCCTTTTTGTAAGTTGAGCAATGTATAGCCCCTAAAACCATTACTGATTGCTTATCATTTTGAAGATGGCAACTTTCATCACAATATATGTTTATGTGTTCTCTCATTTTATTTAATTGACCATTTTATGATGAATAATGTGGGGAAAGCTTAAACTGGTAGCCAATTTTTTGTGTTCATAGTAGTTTAAAATAGGTATTAAATGATGCTTACTCTTCCCTTTCATTAGACTAAACTCAAATAATAAAATTATTTATTTTTGTTATTTTTCTAATGCTGTCAGAAAACATTTTGAGGCAAAAATCACATTTTCTTTTTTAGCGGCGCTATTTAGGACATAATCAAAATAATTATTTTCGTTATTCTTTGATATTCTGGATCTTTCCACCTTGTTTGATATGAACTGTATTAACTCTTCTTTTGTTATTTTAAATTTTGCAGTTGACTGGATGTAAGTGTTACCCAAAACAACTTTTTCTAAACTACCAGAGGCTTGTAAGGGGATTAGTTTGATAACCTTATCATTACCCTCAAATTTGAATATGATGTAATCATTAGTTTTTATATCAACCATGTCTTTACTATTTTCAGTAGGAACTAAAATACTCCCGTTTGAAAAAATCAAGCTACTATTTAACCTTAAGTATATTGAATCATTTTCGAGAACAAATTGTCCAGAAATGTCAGGCTGGGCATTCATTATATTTAATCCAGACAAAGAAAATCCACTTGATATAATCGTCTTTTTACTGGTAAACGGATCTATTTCATCCTTAAAATTTTTACATTTTTGACCATATAATGTACTTGAAAGCAAAAATATACGTAATACAATATATAATAATTTCATCATAGCAATAGATTTTTGTTAAATTAATATCACTGTTGTCCGGTAAACATTTTAAAAAACCGAGGGACTATTATTGAATTGCCCCGGTAATGTCTACTTTTGAGTTACCACACAAAAAAGAAAGACATGGGTAAAAGTATGAATTTTAGCGGACAGCCGGTTGAAAGATGTTGATATGTAACTTCTATATATAATGGACTCCACGACGATTAGCTTATTTAAGGATATTTAGTGTGGAGTTGGTCGTAACCCTCTAGAGGGTAAAAAGAAAGATGGAATTAAAGCCCACACCATCATCAAGGCCAGTGAAAATATACCCTGCCTTATCCGTTATAGTGATCCTGTGCTTCATGACCATATATTTATAAAAGAAGCCCAGATTACGAGCAATATGAGGTTTTGTCCAAAGAAAGTATCTGGTATGTAACCAGATTGAAAGAGAATGCTTTATACAAGGCAAGTGAAGAGTATGATATACCAGATGAGGCAGACAGTGCCGTGCTAAAAGATGAAGAAATTGTCCTTTGTTATGGTGAAAACAAAAAGAAAGAACTCCTGGCACGTCGTATTGCATATTGGGACAGCGCCAATGAACGATTATTTTAATTTGTTACGAATAATTTTGATCTATCGGCAGAGAAAATAGCCATAATATACAAGAAACGCTGGCAGATAGAACTTTAATTTAAACAACTAAAGCAGAATTTTCCATTAAAATACTTTTTGGAAGACCCTGAAGAAAGTGGGCGCGCTATTATCAAGGAAATTAAGGATAAATATTCGCTATTCCCAGAAATGAGGGGGCTTACTTTTGAAAAACCAAAAAAAGGTATTCATTATCAGAATGTTATGCCAAGTTTTTAACCATTTTACGGATTTACCGGACAACAATGATTAACTTTAATAAAAATACAAATATGAGAACTGTGACGCTAAAACTACCTGACAATATTGAGCTTAATGAAAAAGAAATCTCCATCATGTTGTCTGCTCAACTTTATAATTTGGGAAAAATGTCATTAGGACAAGCAGCAAATCATGTTGATTTAAACAAAGCAGCGTTCATAAACGAATTGGGCAAATATAATGTTTCGGTTTTTGGAGAAACGCTTGAAGAACTTGAGCAAGAGTTCCTTACACCCAGAAAACTTTAACCACCCGCATCGTTGAAAAAAGTGAAGGACATAAAAGAATTTAGTTCAAGATTGAAAAGCTATTCCAAGGGAGGGCACAAACGAAGCTTCCATGTTTAACGAACAGCTAACATGGAAAGCTAGCTGTTCGTTGGATTTACATCAATTATTGTTGCCAAAAAATATTCGGGTTATTGGTTTTGTAAGTCACCCATACCGTATTACTTTTTTCGCGTTTATCCACCTCTTTTTGTGGTTCTTGTTCATAATAATCAAGTGGGAGAAGTCGGATGTAGTTATAGGTTTTTCCTTCAGAAACAGTTTCCATGTTGTACTCGCTAGATGCAGGGCATTCCAGCATATACAGATTTTTGGCCATGTAATTTTCAAGGTAATTTATTTTTGTTTGTGGCGTCTTATTATTCCAGTTTGCATCAGGATTTAATATAAGAGCTTTATCCTCGATTAGTCGATGACGCACTTCCTCAATACTTAACATCTCACCCTTTTCATTCATCACATAAGCATTAAAAGTTGGGTCTATCCAAATCCATTTTTCAAGTGATTCTGAATAGACAGAATTAATGACATGAACATCTTGATCCATTTTCAAACTGTCTTTGGGCATACATGTAACAATTCTCGATTTGATACCCAGAGCAAGGTAACATTCATTCAAAACGATTGCAAGTCCTCTACAATTTAATCCTCTATTATCATTTTTACAAACCTCCAGCATACTCAAAGTATTTTTGACCTCTGGATTTCCATTCATCCCATCATGAGGAATAAGATTATGAACCCAACGCATCAGGTTTAAAATTTTCATTACATCTGTTCCTTGTCCAGCGATACTATCAAGGTTAAGATCATTTCGTAGAGCACTTAGATTGCCATCCTCTTTAGATTGATAGGAGAAAGATGGTAATGGTCTATTGTCTTGCAGATTATAGACTTTCGCTTTTTTCAAAATATAAAGATAGTCGCCTGTTGTCTTGAGCTTATTGTTTAGTAAGACAAATTCTTTCTCGTTTCGGATATTGTCCAGATCTGTATCAAATTGTATGTGTCTATAATCATTCCAACCTGAATCTATTGCTTTTTTCAAATAAGTTATTGATGAGGTTCTATTGTTTGAAAGTGAATAAATACAAGATAGATTATAATAAATATTACTGAGCAAATAGGATTGTTGCTTTTTTTCTTCAACAGCTAAATTTTCAAGTAAAAATAAATATTCGGAAAGTAAGGTGTGGTAGGTCTTTATATCTTGCTTCTCATATGCATTGTCAAAGCCATCAGCCTTTTGCTTAATAAATTCATCCATTTTTTGGGATGGTGTTAATTGAGCGAAGAGAGGTGGCGCACATACAAATAATGCCAACAAAATAATTACGTGTTTTTTCATTTTTATTTGTTTTTAATTAAATGTTAAAGAATTGCCAAAACTATCTGACAATTATTTTTCCTAAAGAGGTATGCATTATTACCCCCAATTTTCCATTTCCTACAGTCATTTGATTCTTAGATTTAGTTTTCAGGTCATATCGATCCACATTTATATTGCCCAAACTTGTACTTAAACTAATTTTGCATTCTGAAAGTGGATTACGTATTTGAATATCAATACCTCCGAGGCTGGTAAAGTATTTACTATCGTCAGAAATCAAAATATTTTTTCCTAAAATATCTCCATTAGAAGAGTTAACATTTATTTTTCCTTTCAAATTTTTCATTGAAATGTCCCCTAATGAGGTATTCAAATCAATGATTCCTGAAATATTTTCAGCAGATATATCACCCATACCTGTAACCAGAATCACATCTAAATTTTCTGGAACATTAAATTCCAACACACTTCTTTCAGAAAGTGCGCTAATCCCATTAAATTTTTGATCTTTCCTTTCTAAATGAATCGCTAGAACTGAATCCTTCAGTTGGTAACTCATTGTACAATTGCCTTCATTTTTTCTAAAGAAAAAACCCTTTGCTTTCAGCTCATAATTATATTTCATAGAAATGCTTGAACGCTGACTTCCACGAACCATGATTTCACACTTATTATCGCCCTCAAAAACCAAAACCTTAACGCTATTGAAAAGTGTGTCTATATTTAAGGTATCATTCAAACAATTCCAGAATCCAGAGAATTCCTCCTTTTTGTCCTGCTTATTCGTTTCTGGGAAATGGCCTAAGTTAAGTTTTTGTGTTTCAAAAGGATTTTTAACCTCTTCAATTTGAATCGAATCTTTTAGGAGATTGGGGATTGGGATAATGGTTGTAGCAATATCTATTGTCTTTTTGGGTCTAACTTGGATTGATTCAATTTTTATACGTATTGAAGAATCAACAGGTAGAATATCCCTGGTTTGTTCCAATACAGTTGAATTTATCTTATTTGGAATGGTTTTTTGTTTTCCTGTAAATAAAAAAACAGATCCTACTAAAGTAGATGTTATGATAGAACATATAATAATTGCCTTTTTGATAATTGCAGTTTTACCAGCTAATTTCAGGTTCACTGTGGTATTATTTGCGCTAATCCATGTGTTTACATCTGAAATGTTCGTAGTAACTTTCTTTTCTCTAAGAATTTTAAACAACTCATTTAATTTTTCTTCTGATTCCATACTACTCCAATTATTTTTCAAGTAAATTCATTTGAACAATTAGCTGCTTTCTTCCCCTGCTTAACCTCTGTTTTATAGCGGACTCTCCTAAGTTTAGAATGACCATAATTTCTTTAATTGAAAAGCCGGATATTTCAAAAAGAATAATACACTCGCGAGTTATACTATCTAAATTTTCTATTTGTTCATATAAACAGTTAATTTCTAATTGTTTTTCAATTTCAATATTATTAGTGTTTATATGCTCGTATTGAGTTGAAAAATTCTCTACATATTCTAGCTTTTTCTTTTTTCTATAATTCGATAATACCTTGGCAGCCGTCCCGAACAAAAAATGGAGAAAAGCATCTTTTGATTTTAGGTTATCAAATTTTTCAAAGGCAATAAGCAATGTATCTTGCATAAGATCTTCGAAAGGGAACTCCTTATAAGAACGGGTTTTGCAATAACGCTCGAAACGGCCATGAACCGGAGCGTACGCTTGCATAAATCGTTCTTTTTTACTAAAATCCATTCTAGTTTTTGTAGTAAGTGTAACCAATTTGAAAAAAGTTACATCAATAAAAAAATATTTTAATTTGAATTATTTTCAATAAATCGGGGGTTGATTTATCTATTGTAGATTGTATTACCGCTGAATTGCTTTTTTTTGCTTTTTTTGGAGTGGTTCTTTTCTTCAACTCAACCAATCTCCGAAAAATTTAACTACTGGCATAGTTGAAAAGATTTTTCAATATAAAATGGTTTTTACCATTGCTGGAATCTTATCCCAAGTTGTTTGTCTGCAATCGCAAATTCTTTTGCACCCCAAGGTCTGACCGACACTTTATTAAGATTTGGATGAAGTAGCTGAGGATGAGAAGCAGATATTTTTGCATATACTTCTTCAATATTATCTGTTTCAAGCCTTAGCTCAGGATAATGTTCTCTGGCTAATTGCTCGTCTTGAAAAACCATTATTCTTATTCCATTTTTTTCTAAGACACAATAAGCAATCAACAAATAATTTTAGTCCATCTGAAATATCAACGTAAAAAACACTGGGTACTAATTTTGAAAAATTCATTCTCCTGAAATTTAATTGTGTTCGTTCATTTATATCGTTCCGAAAAATTGGTAAACGATTTTCCATCAAATTGGTATAATCCAGTATTTCTCGTTCCAATCCAAATGTTTTCATTTTTATCCTCCAGCATAAAACATACAAAATACTTACTCATACCGCTACTGGTATTATAGTTTTTTAATGATTGTCCGTCATTACACCAAATTCCCCCTACACTTTCCACCGTTGAAAGTTTTTCCTCTCCATTGAACCAAATATTTCCTTTCTTGTCAACCAAAATGGGATTGCCAATGCCAAACTTTTCACTATGGTTGGCAAAGGTTTTTCCATCATAAACAAAGTTGCCATGGTTTCTCCCTCCAAACCACAAGTTTCCTTTTTTGTCTTCTTTTATATAACGAATCCAACCATCTCCATTGGGCTTTGAACTAGTTATGGACTTACCGTCATAACGACAAACTCCTTCGCCACCGGGTGGCATTCCTGATGCAAACCAAATATCCCCATTTTTATCTTCTAAAATGCAATCAATCATTTTGAGATGCAAACTATCTTTATTTATGACCCCATCATTGTCTAAGAAACGAGTAAAGTTATTTCCGTCATAACAATAAACGCCATCACCAGTGCCAAACCAAATCATGCCGTTTTTATCTTGCAACATACTCCACACGGTGTTTTTCTTGGACTGCCTGGTATAATAATGGTCACTTACTACAGGTCTGATGAAAAAAGGAATGGTCATAGGGATAATATTTTTACCATCATAACGGCAAATTCCTTCCACGGTACCAAACCAGATATTTCCTTTATTATCCTCTAAAATTGACCAGACACAATTACTAAGTAGACCGTCTTTCATTGTAAATTGAGTAAATATTTTTCCGTCATAGCGATAAACGCCTTCTCCGGTGGTGCCGAACCAGAGATTACCGTTTTTATCTTGCAGACCACACCTAACATTATCAGCTTCTGATGATCCTTGGGTTTTTATAAGTTTCGGTTGTATGAACGAAATTGATTTTGGTTCCGCACTTAGTTCATTTTGCGTTTCTGTTTTAGTTTGTCCATTGCAGGAAGTCATAAAGGTCGACGCTAAAAGCAAAGAGCAAATTGATATACCACTCCCCGAAAATGTAGCCACCAGTATAGTTGAAAAAATGCTTAAATTTGCCACCACAAAACTTGATACGAAGCATAAAGGTTCATTTAACCACTGAACCGCCAATTTTTTGTAGGTGCTGTTAGCTGTAGTGTCTTCTTTCGTCATTATTGTTGCCCAACGAGTTTTGTTTTATTGTCGTCAAGTTTTTCTTTGATATAAACTTTTAATTCGTCAAAAGTCATATTCTGTGTTTCAGAACTGATTTTGTCTCTGATGTCTCGCATCATTTTTACAGCGTCAAACTGTTTTTCTTTTTTAATCGTTTCCATAATTTACCAAGTCTTTTGGGCTTCTTATTTCAATCATTGAATATCCAAGTCGTAAATTCACAGAATTGTATCCCTTTATTCTGTCAAGGTTTACGATATGTTTAAAGTTCCAACTTGCTAATACGTCCACTTTGTGAATGGTCGCCATAGCAATGTGACGGCAGTCTTCCAAACTCGTCTTGCTAACTACTTTTTCGTCAATGTAAGTGTCTGCAAGTTTGACTGCTTCCTCAGTGAGTTCAACTCTTTGGAATTTGTCTGCCGAATATTTTAATAAATGTTCTTTAACGTGTTGTGGTGCGTTTATTAACTCAAGGTCAAGCAAGTCCGAAACTACAAAAATAATTTCGTTGTTGTCGAGTCTCTCAAACAGCTTAATTGTCGCCTCTTTGAACTCTTCGTCAAAGTAGCCGCCAACAACTGAAGTGTCTATGTAAATTCTCTGTTTCATTTATTTTTTTGTCAAAGCAAAGATACTCAAAATGTTGTCGATTGAAATATACGTTGTCGTTTTTCCGGTCTGCTGAATGCTCTTGGTACTAACATGAGTGTATATTTCAGTCGTCTTGCAGCTACTAAGACCTAATAATTCTTGAATATGAAGTAGGTCAGCACCACTTTCTTACAGTATCTTTGTTAAGTCCTTACAGACCAATCATTATCCCATAAAGAGGCGTAAGTGAAAAATCAGACCCCCCGTTGTCTTGACAATTTGATGGAGAAGAGAAGAAGAAACCTTCTTGCTGTGTAATCCGGTGAAAAGTGGAGTTTTCCATACAAGTTGGTTTCCTTATGTATAGTTTTTGGGCATTTTACTCATGGCAAGGTTGTCATGGTTAAATTCGTCCTTCTTTAGTTTATTGCTGATATTCATTTACCCTGAATGATTTTTTAAATTGTTCAAACACATTATATATCTTTTGTGGCTCTTGGAACAAAGCCGGCTTCATCTATAATAATATCACAGGCAGTTCCACCAATAATCACGTAGTTTTCGGTATACTGTTCAAAGTATTTTTTAAATATGTCTAATCCTCTTACCATATAAATTTCTCTAAAATTTTGTCTAATGCCATTTCAATGCGTTCATCTGTGCTGTCCTTTACGCTTAGATATAAAGAAAGTGGATCTACAACCGGCCTATCATTTGGCAGTTCATCTACCAATACCAATGGGTTGTATTTCCACACCTCTAAAGCATACCTGCCCTCATAATCGTTTGGGTTTACCAATGCATTACTTTTCTGCAAACCATAAAAAACGGTTTTTTCAATAGCCAAATATTCTTGTCTGCTTGGGTTCAAATCAGTGTATTCAGGAAGAGCAGATGCATTGCAATTCAACAGAAAAAGTTCTTTGGGTTTTTCATCTACATATACCGTTTTAATGACAGGATTCACCAGCATGTTTTGCTCCTGTGCTATGTTCCACAACTCATGTCTTTCATATCTAAAACGCATAAACTTTTCTTTTTCACCCTCAACTTCTATTAATTTATGGTATTTCAATTTGTCAATAGCATTCGTAATGGCCATTGGGGTATAACCTAATTTTTGAGCAATGTCTTTAAAGGGATGTTCTTCCAGTTTCCATTGCTGATTTCGGTGAATGATATGGTAAATCAGTAAAAATTGTGCAGAAGGAAGTAATTTCTCATTTTTTTGCTTCGTCTTTGTAGGAACAAAGCTTTCCCGCATATCAATCAGCAAATCAGGCATGTAAAGTTGTTTGCCAGGCACTATAAAGTTTATGCCTTTTTCTATCAATCGTTTACGGTGGTATGCTTGTACATTTTCTAAGACTACCACCACTTTTTGGTTGAGCAGATTATTAATTTGCTGCACTTGTTTCTCAGTTTGCTGAATGCTGAGCACATCTTCGTTTTTCAGCTCAGCCAAAATGATTTCTGTATTGAACATTCCTGTTTGATACAGTTTGAACGTCTCGTTAATAAACATAGGAAGCTTGTCCAAATAGCTTTTGCCTACAGGGGTTGCTGTTGGTTGTAAACCCAGTGTTTCCTCAATATATCTAAGTGTTTTCTTCATTTCGTGATCCATAATAAACCTTTTTATGCACAATAAATCAGCTAACTTTATTGTGCAAATATAGGTTTATTATATTGATTATCATATCTTAAATACTTTATTCGTTTCAAAAAGCCGAAGTTCGTTTCGTTGCACATAGCCTAATTGATTTGTTATAAGTTTGGTATTGCCGATCGTGAATTCAGGGGTATTGGTATGATGATGACCATATACCCAATAGGCAATTTCGGATGATTCAATTAGGTCAAACAGTTCCACCCCAAAAGCTTCATTTAATATATCGCCCTTGTACTGCTCGGGATAGTTTAAAAAAGTAGGGCAATGATGGGTGAATACTGCCACTTTTTCATCCTTAACCGTTTTCAACTCATTTTGAATAAAAGCCAAGCTATCTTCGTAAAAATGATTGTATTGTTCGGAAGCGAAACGAAAGCCTATGTGTTTAATTAAATGAAAATCATTCAAGCTGCGTTCAATCTGCCATTGGTGACTGGGACTGATTTTACTCCACAGAGTAGAGAAAATCAACTTAGCATTTTCATACACTACCGAAGTATTGTTAACTAAAAAAACATTACTGCGAATGGCTTCATGCAACACACCACTTTTATCAGCGATATCAAAATGGTAATACTCATGGTTACCCGGCAGCCAATAGGTGGTTTCAAAGTTGTCCGCCACGTAACTGAAAAAATCTCCGTGCTTATCCATTACCGAAAATGGCACAATATCTCCAGCCAATACCAATACATCTCCAACGGGTTGTAATGCGTGCTTCTTGATGAACGCCTTGTTGGCAGGAAATTCTAAATGTAGATCGGAGGCGTATTGGAGTAGCATTGTCTGAACTATGATTTATTTGATTCGCGTTATTGCTGTGATTTTGTTTTCCTAGCATCCGAACCATGACCATCATAAAAATCAGACGAATCATAGTTCAGACGAATTTTCCCCGTCAACAGACACCTATCAACCCCTTTTTATGCTCCCTCAACCTCTCTTCTTTGGCTTTGAGTAGGTTAATTTCTTTATCTGCCGCTTGCAATACTTAGGCTATGGCGATTTGTTCTTCGTATGTCGGAACAGTAACTTGTAAGGAAAAGAAATCGGAAAGTGTTTGTTACTTTCAGTAATCCATGAACTCTGCCACCTTCGTGTGCAATTTTCGTCAATCCTTTATCTAGGTGGTTTGCACCAAAAAATTGTTCAAAATATTCTGGATTGTTTTTCTTTTTATCCAAAGCCTGGTCATTAACGAAGGTATATTTCTGCGGTTTTATTTCAATAGATTTAAACACTACATCATAAATAGGATTTGCAATAATCATTGTTTAGTTATTTTAGGGAAGGTACGAAAATAAACGGTAGTAAACCGCGAATGCAGTTAATGAGAGGAGTAATTGCCTGATCAGGATTAATTGCGCAATTCCTTTTTAAAATAACTTTCCTTATCCACCATCATTCACTAAAAAATGCAGAATTCTACAGGCATTTCCCTTGCTCTTTTTGTTTTTTTCAGACAAAATACGCACCCTGAGTACATGCTTTTTATCCTTCAATTGATCCCCCAATATCAAATACCAGGGCAAATGCAGATTTTCACTCCATTTTGTAAATAAATCTAATTTTTGAAATGGCTTACCATCAATACTATAGGAGATGATACCTGCGTCGGGCCCTGATGCCACACATATTCCTATCGTATTTCCGGTAAATGCTAATTGAAAAGCCGCATCGGGCTTCTCTCCTACCAAGGCCGGAATATGCACATATTGCTTACGAGTTCCCGCTTTATCAGCGGGTTTCCAGGCATCCATTTTTGAAAAATTAGCCCCCACTTCTGCATTTTCAATAGATAAATATCTTCCACCCACATAGCTTCCATCATTTAATAAATCAGGTAATGGATCATTCGATGTTATTTCTGTATTTACATTGAAATGATAGGCATTATTTAAAAATGCTTTGATAGATTGAAAATAAACTTCTTGCCCAAAAAGCGAAGGATGTAAATCTTTAAAATCATCCGCCCAGGTAAACTCCTTATTTTTAATCCGTTCATATACCTCTTTCGACAGATGAATACTATTTACTTGATAATGTGCAGCAACCTGCTCATGATTTTGAATTTCAGAGGGTATTATTCCATTTTGATAATCTGTTAATTTCTCCGGATCCACAAAATGCATGATAACAATATCCATTTGAGGATTAGATTTTTTTGCTTGCCTGACGATACCTTCCATCCCCCGAATTTGACCCACACTATCAAACCCATTTGTCCTATCATTTACCGCAGCCTCTTCAAATAACAAATCAATTTTACCTTTAGATAAAACTTCCGATGAAAGTCTAAAAGCACCTGGTGTTGAACCCGTTGAAGCAATACCCGCATTAATAAATTCAAAAGCTGTTTCTGGAAATTTTTCTTTTAAATATTGGCAGACTTTATTTCGCCAGCCATCACTTTCAGTAATAGATCCACCCATGAAAGCAACGATACCTTTTTTTTCATTTTTAAATTTTAAAAAGCTATGCTGAAAACTTGAACGTTGAATATGAAAATCGGCAGGATTTAAAGGTTTCTTCTTATTCAAAGTGTGAAACTTAATAAACTGGGCTATTCTTTCCGGATATTCAATGGGAAAATGATGTCCTTCCAAGGTTTGTTTGCCCTTCGTCATAGGCATAATGGTAGCAGGTCCACCCAGATTTATATATCTCTGAACCAGTTGAAATGTATTTTCAAGATAAGGAACAATGCTATCCTTTAAACTGACACTATGCAGAATAGGTACTTTACAGGCAGCTAATCCTTGTAAATTATCTATTGGATTATCTGTAAAACCTAACGCATCCTCTTCGGTAAAATGGTATTCTGTCAAAAACTTATTCCAATCCTGAGGAGAACCCTTCCCTTTTCCCTTTCCTCCTGGCCAGCTTTTTATGTCGCAAACGGGCGCTTCCGCATAAATACAGGATACTTTCAAAGGATTTCGTTTTGCCCATTGATATACATAAAGTCCTCCCCTACTCACTCCTTCCAGCGCAACAACAGGTGAAAATCCCTTTTTCTGAACCAAAAATCCATAAAATGCATCCCATATTTGCATAGCAGCGTTGGAACCAAACATATCGTTGGTATTCAAGTAAACAACATGAAAACCCTCCGAAAGTAAAATAGAATCTACCTCTGTGTGCCATTCAGGAAAATGGGCCCGCCAAACCCAGGGTTTCCCCTCCAATTCTTTGGTTGGTTTTATCAGCCAGGCTTTTCTTCCCTGAAAAACAAAATGCTCCCGTTCAAAACCTTGACGCTGATCTGTGTAAGTGGTATCTCTTTGATTTTGTGCGAATATATCAGAGAAAACCAACCAACACATTAACAATAATAATATTTGTTTCATGTTTAAAAGCCTTTGACAATTCATGATAAGCAAGGCAGGCATATTAATTTATCCAAAAATGTCCAATGGAATACGTTTTTGCCTGACCACTAATTATGACCCGCTCTCCCAAGTCTTCACAATATAATTTTCCCATCCTTTCTGACACTTGTTGAGCATAAAGTACCTTTTTATTGAGTCTTTTTGACCAAAATGGAATGAGGGAACAATGCGCAGAACCCGTTACAGGATCTTCCAGAATAGATGTTTGAGGCGTGAAAAATCTTGACACGAAATCGCAGTTATCTCCCTTTGCCGTTACAATCACTCCTCCTGGAGCAAGATTTATCTGGTCAAATGACTGCTGGTTTATTTTTATATTTCTAATATCTGTTTCGCTATCATAAACGAGGACGTAATCTCTTGATTTCAGTATTTCTTTAGGTTGAATATTCAAGGAATTTGAAATAATCAGGGGTAAATCGGCTTCAACAGGCATTCTTGCTGGAAAATTCAACTTATACAGTCCATCCTCAACGTTAACTATCAGTTTGCCGCTCAGGGATTCAAAGACAATTTCATTTTTGGGGTAGTTGAGAATCGTCGCTAAACAATGTGCGGATGCCAGCGTGGCATGTCCGCACAAATCCATTTCAAATTCTGGAGTGAACCACCTCAAATGGAATGTATCTCCTTTATCTACAAAAAAAGCCGTTTCTGCGACGGCATTCTCTTTTGCTATTTTCAGTAGAACATCATCAGACAACCAATGTTCGAGGGGTACAACGCAGGCAGGATTACCCCCAAAGATGGTATCCGTGAATGCATCAATCTGGTATAGATTATATTTCATTGTCTTTGTTTTAATGTAACAAAGTTAATTAAAAATGCATTGTGTCTAAAAAAAGTATATTTACATCAAAGTCCAATCCTTTATATTGAATTTTATTTTAAATGTTATGTATTTAAAAAAATTAGGTGAGCCAAAGTATTTACTACCATACACAAGAATCAAGAAAAAACATCTTGAAAGATCCAATTAGGTGCATAAGAGATGACGCATGGCTTGGGGAAGCATTTTATTTTTGGCTTGATTTAGAAGATGCAGAAGAATGGGGTAACAAGTCCAAACGAGGTAGCCACTACTATGAGGTATATCAAAGTGAAATTCAAATAGATAATATTCTGGATACTGTTTTTAATGAGGATCATTATTTTTTTTGGTTCATAAAGGAATTAAATGACTATCTGAAGGAACGAGGACTTTGGAATGAGATACATGGAATTAAATTTCAGGATTTACCTGCAAGTGCAGAAAGACTTTTAATAAGACCCATTGAATACAAGGCAGGGAAGATAAGACACTTTCAATACCGGAAGAGAATACAATTAGCCGTTTATAATATGGAAATTATCCTTAACTTTGAATTTCTTAAAAGAGAAAAGTGTATCTAAGAAAATCACCTTTTTATGTTGGATTTAAAAAACCTTGAAATTAAACTTGATTTAGCATTAGCTAATGAAACTAGTGAAAGCCTGACTGCGTGGCTTCATGAAAAAAGGTTGAATGCTTTTTTCCAATCTTTAGGCGAAGGTGTATTTGCTCCGATAACAGAAATATACTTAGAAAATGTGCTCACTTATCAAAATGTTGTTTTTGAAACAAAGTTTAGTGAAGTTCCTTGTTCACAACATTATCAATTGGCTTCATAGTGGAAATTGCGGACCAAATACAATTAAAATTCCATGGCGTTGATTTCCCTGTAATTAATTTGAAATCAGAAAATGCTTTTATACAAAGTCCAGAGAACAGAATAAATATTGATATTAAACCTAAGGTTTTTTATCCCTTAGAACAACCAAATTATTTTAAAATAATTCAAGAGGTTACATTAAGTTCCTCGAATTTCTTTGATTTATTCATTATTTCCGTCGGAACTTTTGAATTAAAAACTGATGTAGATAAGAACTTAAAGAAAGTATTTGTCAATATCAATGCGCCTGCTATCATGTTTCCTTACGTTAGGGCTTTTATCACTACACTAACAACTAATCTTGGAAATGTAACAAGTCCATTAATTATTCCTACCCAGTTTTTTAAAGGGGAATTAGAGGAAGTCCAACATCTTATAGAGAAATAATTCGTTACCTCCAGGCATTTTTTACTTCATTTAAAAAACAGCCTCCAAGTCACCCGATCGATTTCCAAACAGCCGACGTTACCTCCCCTTAAGTAACTTTTTGATTTTTAATAAAAAAGTCAAAAATAGCTGGCGAAATGCGCTTCAGTATCATAGCCAGCCCCTCTTTGAATCCACCAATATATACATTTCCCTTTCTATGGTAAATGGCGTCGAGCGCTAATCGCGCAAATTTTTCAGGGGATAATCCTAAATTATTTTGACTTGATTTAACCAGTTCTGGGGAAGTTCCCAATGAGTTTTTAGTGATATTGGTGGCAATAAATCCTGGCATGATGTTACAAACATTAACACCCTCATCGGCAAGTTCCAGTCTCAAAGACTCAAAATAACCCACAAGGCCATGTTTTGCCGCTGCATAAGATGTTCTGTATTTAGTATTTATTTTACCCATAACGCTGCTTATCACCACTATTTGTCCCTTTTGTACCAGTAGTTGGGGCAAAGCGGCTTTCGTAAGGGCAATGGTACCTATTAAATCCGTTTCAAGTAATCGCAATTCTTCTGAAAATGGGGTATCTACAGCAAAACTCCGTTGACTAATGCCCCCATTATTTATTAAAATATCGATTTTACCAAAAGCATTTATCGCTTTTTCTGCCAGCTCTTCGAAGGTATGGTATGCGCGCAAATCTAATGGAAGAATCACCGATAATGCCTCTTTATTTACAAAAGATTGTTGTACATTTTCTAGGGCAGCAACATTCCTGGAGGACAAAATTAATTGGGCACCGAGTTCGTTAAACAATTTCGCCATAGCTTCTCCCAGTCCAGAGGAAGCACCCGTAATCCAGACCACTTTATTTTTAAAATTCATGTTTTTACGTAATTAATACTTTGTTGAATAAATATAGTTAATTTCAAGCGCTAAATAAATATTTCCCTATGTTACGACGCAAATTTGTACTATCAGCCATCAAAGCAAGTCCGTTTTTCTTATTCCAATCCTCTTTGACAAGTGCTTGTTCTCTGTTGGAAACGGAAGAAACTCCGGTACTTACCGATAAAAAAATTATTATCATTGGCGCAGGTATCTCAGGTCTGGCCGCTGCAAAAAAACTTAAAGCTGCAGGATTTACTGTAGTTGTATTGGAGGCGCAGGAAAAATCAGGTGGACGATTAAGAACTGACCGATCTATAGGCATTGCATTTGATGAAGGTGCCAGCTGGATACATGGCCCAAAAGGAGGTAATCCAATTACGGCTATTGCTTCACAAGCAGGTGCTTCTACCTATTTGACAGACGATGAAAGTCTGAGAATTTATGACCAAAGTGGTAAAGAATATAATACCGATTTGTTGGACACTGAATATGATTTATTTGAAGCTGCGTTAACAGCGGTAAGGAAAGCAGGAACTGACACCCAGTCCTTTGAAGCCATATTCAACTCCTTGTATCCTGAAAAAGGAAAGGAAAGATTATGGAAATATATGCTTTCTGCTTACCTGGAATTTGATTCGGGTGGTGATATTTCTAATTTATCGTCGAAGTATTTTTATGACGATGAGGCATTTCCAGGGGCAGATGTAATTATCACCAACGGATATGACAAAGTAGCAGAGTTCCTTGGGAAGGGATTAGATATAAAACTAAATTCCCGTGTTACAGAAATCAATTATGGGGCTCCACAACCTTTTGTTAAAACTGGGGGTACAACGTACGAAGCTGATTATATTCTGGTTACTGTTCCGTTAGGCGTATTAAAAAATAAATCAATTGCTTTTTCCCCGGTATTACCCAGTGAAAAAACTAAAGCCATTGAAAACACCCAAATGGGGAATATCAATAAGTTTCTTCTGGTATGGAAATCTGCATTCTGGGATGCAAACACTCAATATATAGGTTATACCCCAGAGACAAAAGGTAAATTTAATTACTTCATGAATGTAAATAAATTCTTGCCTTCTTCCAATGCTTTAATGACTTTTGCCTTCGGTAAATATGCCACCCAAACAGAAACGATGTCTGACGCGCAGATTACTACTGAAATAATGAGCCATTTAAAATCCATTTATGGAAACAACATTAGTAACCCTATTCAATTTTTAAGAACGAAATGGGGATCGAATATCAACTCTTTTGGCTCTTATTCTTTTGCTACGAATGGATCAGGACCACTCAATTTCGATACGCTTTCAAATGCAGTAAGTAATAAATTATTTTTTGCAGGTGAGCATACAATAAGAGAATATCGTGGAACCGTTCATGGCGCTTATCTAAGTGGTATAAGGGAAGCTGACAAAATTATAGATTTATAAAAAACAGATACCCATTCAACAACATGAAAAAGAAAGCGGGGATGATTAATTTGAAATCATCCCTGATTTTCACACGGGTAAGGACTCCCAATAACATGAGGAGAGATAGCCCACCGGCAGATAAAAGAAAAATGGGTTTTACGAAGTAACCTACGAATAAACCCATCGCACCTAAAATTTCCAGTGTAGCTACTAATGTTCCAAACTTAGATAATCCAAAGCGGCTGAACTCCAATTTCATTTTGTCAGAAATGAAATAGGTAACGCCGTAGGAAAGAAATGAACCACCACTTAGTGCTACCAAAAAGGTATGTAAACTCAATGATTAAGCATTTTGATAAATCAGATAAATACATAAGGTCAAAAGAAACAAAGAGGGAATGTGTTTTTGCCAAGGATTTTTGACCTTAAAATGAAAATATTGGGCAACAATCATTAAAAAACCCATAGCTGCAGCTGAGAGAACAACGTATTCTTCATGCCAAATGCTTACCACCAGCAAAGTAGCCAATATGATTTTCGACGCGCCAACGATGGTTCGCATCAAATCACTTAATTCATACTGTTTGAATTCCTTGACGATATTATCGAACCTGAATACCCAGACAACTAGAATGGATGATGCGATGACTACTTTTACAATGGTTTCTAGAGTTAACATATTTACTGTTTTTGAATGAGCTGAGATTGAAATTCATTTGAACCAATTATTTGGACTCGCAGTAAATAAGTACCTAAACTTAAGTGTGCGGAAGCAAATCGTGCGATTGAATTGTGTGCAGAAAATACCTCTCTGAAACACTGCTTCCCCTGTAAATCAAATAATGATAGTTCAACGTTTGAATGCTTGGGAATGTTCAAAAATTCCAAAGAAATATCATCCCTAAAAGGATTTTCCAACACCCTGAAAAGATTGGCTGGAAGTTGAATTTCCCTATTTGGTGTGGTACTATTTGAAATATATGGATCGGATTGAGCTTTCCATTCGTTCCAATTGGAAATACCATCCTTATCGGGATCATCTGTCCCAATAAAAGCCGTGGTTAACAGCTCTTTAATTTCCCAAAAATCAGGTAAGCTATCCCTGTCCAGGTCTTCTGCAGTTCCCGTAAATTTACTGTAACTCTTGTTCAGTGAAGGCATACGGGTATTTACCTTTTTCAAATAATCCCTAAGCTTTATAGTAAGTTCTCTCGCCTTTACGGGAAGTAAGTTGGTCAGATCAGTAGTTTCGCTAATATCTTTCTTCAGATCGAACATTTGAATTTTGTCCGCTTCGTAATCGACCAGTAGTTTATAATCTTTATCAATCCAGGCAGACTGAGGAAAAGTATTGGGATTAAAATGAGGGCAATGAAAAACTAACTCTTGTTGATTACGATTGAAAGGCAAATTTAATTGTGGTTTCAAGAGTGGCAGTAGACTGGTTCCATCTAATAATGGAGGCAAAATAGCATTTCCATTGGTTGCTAATGCTGCAATGGTCGGAAATAAATCGTACGCAACTACAGGAGCGGTCTGGTAGGTATTTGCAGGAATACCAGGACCTATAATCATGAAAGGAACTCGAATACCCCCTTCCTGGGTAGAAGATTTCCCTCCTTTCAACGGACTATTATTCCCGCCAGCGCCATTGTCACCGATATATATTATATAAGTATTATCTGTAATATTTAATTCCTTTATTTTATTGAATAATGTATTCAAACCCGCATCTAAATCCTGAAGCATTGCCCCATATTCGGCATCTTTATGTCGTTTTCCCAAAGGATGCTTTATTAAATCCTTCCACTCATCCACTGATTTTTGGGTTGCTTCAAAAGGGCTTCTTGGCGCATGGTGTGAAAGCTGGACATAAAAAGGCTTTCCATTTTTTACGGCATCACTCATAAAAACACAAGCAGAATCAGTGATACTAAAGATATTTCTTGGATCTGTTTGAATCAACCCATTATGATTTCCATCTTCATTTCCTGTTTCCCCATCGCCCCTGTCAAAGCCATGAAAAGCGGGACCTTTTCCCTGAATATGCCATTTACCATAATGGGCGGTTGTATAATTTAGTCCTAGTTTTTTAAGCCATTCCGCCATTGTTGTCAAAGAGTCTGGTATAGCCAGCTCCGTTTTAGCTTCCAACACGCGGGTACCCACTTCCTGCGTGTTGTCAGTAAATGTGAAGTGAAGCCTTGAGGTCGATTTTCCAGTAAGAATACTTATTCTCGTTGGAGCACATTTAGGCGCAGAAGCATACCCCTGGCTAAAAATCATTCCTTTTTTTGCCAATGCCTCTAAAACGGGCGTTTGGTAATAATCGCTGCGAGAATCAGGTTGATTGGGATCCATCAAAACCGAAGTTCCATTCCAGCTTTGGTCATCAGAAAGGATAAAAACAAAATTGGGCTGAGATTGGGAAAAAAGGGTAAAATAACAACATATAAAAAGAAGGCACAGGAGACGGGTCATATTTAAAAATTATGGTTAAATATAGGCATTAGATGAAGAAAGAAGGCAAAAGTTTAATGCATATAGTTATAAAAAAAACTACAGATGGAAATAAATCCATCTGTAGCCAATAATTCACAAAACTCAATTATTCAGTATGAAATAGAAACTAATTATTGAATGATCCACATTTTTCCAAAAACATCATCTTTTCCGGCATACTGCCTGGTTAATGCTTCATTTAAATTAACTGCATTGGTAGTTAGTTCGTTATTTGGATATCTAAATCTCAAAGGAATTTGGCCACCATTTCCAGTACCCACACCTTTTAGAAAAGCTGGGATATTAGTTCTTCTGAAATTGTAATATGCCTCCAAATCATTTCCCTGTGCCATAGCCAAATATTTTTGCTCTAATATTTGAGTCAAGCCAGATAGGCTATTTCCAGCATACTTCACTACAGGAAGAGCAAGATAAGTATCTGTATTTACAGGTAAAGTTAGATTATCAAAAACACCTAAAACAGCGCCTGGTTTAGCAAAAGAAACGGTAAGGTTACCAGTTTTAATGCCGTAAAAATCCATAGAAGCGAGAACACCTCTTTTGTAAAAGCTCTCGGCATCGCCAGAAGCCCAACCTCTATTTATACCTTCTGCAATGTTCAAACACATTTCAGCATAGCCAACCTGAACAAGAGGTTCTCCCTCGTAAGTAGCATAAAAACGCTTACGGTTAATCAACGAGTAAATACCCTTCTGAGCGTTAAAAGCCATGTCATCTAAACTTTCACCAGAACTTGCACCATTAAATGATTCAAAGTCTAAAGGAGATTTACCTGCTTTAATAGCAGCTTCGGTAGGTTCTGCCACAACGAACAATCTTGGATCCTGATATTTTTTCAACAAATCGATATACAATTTTGAAGTATTCTCGCGAAGGGCGTCAAAACCATAATTATCCGGATTTTTTGGATATTTATATAGTGGCGCTTTTGAAAGAAACTGTAAATTGTCCGCATTACTTGTAAATATTGGATATTTAGTAGGGTTAGCTAAAACCTCTGAAAAAAGTTGTTTAACTTTCAAATCAGCATCTCCCTCTTTTTTACTCAAGCTGATTAACACTCTTAATTTGAATGAGTTAACCAATTTTTGCCATTTTACAAGATTGCCATCATAGAACCAATCACCATCTACTTTTTGACCACCCTTTTGGATTAGAGAAGCAAAATCGCTGTTTGATTCCTCTAACCATTTAAGTACTTGTACGTATATTTCCTTTTGTGTTGCATATTTCGGAGCAGTATTCTCCAATCCATTTAAGCTTTCTAACAAAGGTAAATCACCCACTTTTTGGGTCATATTAACAAAATGGTAAGCACGTAAAAACTTTCCTACTGCAGAATAAGGATTCACAGCTGATGCGCCTGCCTTGATAGCCTCTTCCTCCATTTTCTGCACATTTTTTAGACGGGTATAGTCTAAATCTGCAGAACCTGACCAGTATTCATTGGTACCATAATAGTTGTAATTAATACAAAAATATTGATTCCAACGCATCGGTGAGTTCCATGCACCCGTGCGCATATTTAAAAGTACGCCATTCATAATGAGAGAAGGAGGCGTTGAAGTGGCTCTGTTTGGATCAACATCCAGGGAAGCATAATCACATGAATTGAAGGCAAACATGCAAATAGCCAATGTTATAAATATATACTTTTTCATTTTTAAAATTTTAGCGTTGTAATGATACAGGTCTTAGAATTTAATGTTTAGGTTAAATCCAAAGCGTTTAGTGGTCGGTGTTTCAAAACTTGATGAACCCTGACGACCTGTGTATTGATCTAAATCTACGTCCTTGCTTTCAGCAAAATAAAGTAAGTTACGACCTACAAAAGACAAAGTAACTTCCTGGAAGAAACTACCAGGTTTCATTGGCACCTGATAAGTAATAACTACTTCTCTTAATTTTGCAAAAGAACGGCTCATTAAATTATTTTCGTCATCCTGATAGTAGCGGCTAATCCAGTCTTGTAGGAAAGTTTTGGTTTCATTTGGCTTGAATTGAAGCTCGCTGTAGTTGGTTATATTACCATATATATCCGTTTTGATAGAAGCAGTATTGGCCAGTTGAACCCCTTGACCCAACCAGGTACGATTACCTTTGGTGTCCTCAAGACGAGCATTTGCCATGTCTCCCTGAACCGTTGCAATGTGACGACCGCCTCTGAAAGTTTGTCTTTGTACATAGTTAGAAATTACACCCCCTTGTCTTCCATCAAACTGGAAAGAAACGGACCAGTTCTTATAAGAAAAACGGTTAATTAAACCCCAAACAAAGTCAGGATCCAAATGTCCTAAAAATTTACGTGCATTTCCGTTTACAGAAGCAACCCTAACAGGTCTTCCGCCACCGTCATTTATAATCTGACCATCCTGTGTGAATAAATAACCTGAAGTATAAAATTTATCTACCCTTTCACCAATCTGCTGGAATGGAGACAATTCTGTTAACTCAACACCTTTGTCGTCCTTATAAAATGAAGCCCATCTCTCTCTAAATGTAGATATGTTTAATTCCGGGTTCCAACGGAATTTACTAGAAGAACCTTTATTTGGGTCAGCTTTTAATACCAATTCCAATCCCTTTCTTCTCGTAGAAATACCATTTACCAACTGGCCTGTATAACCTGTAGCCTCAGAAATAGGTCTTGCAAAAGTTCTTGGACCTTCTAATATGTTGAAATAAGTAAATTCTACATTCAACTTATTTTTTAACATACCTAAATCAAATCCCATTTCAATTTCAGATCTTGAATTTCTCTGTAAGCTTGGATTACCTAAAGTATTTGAATAGTAAGCTGCAGGATTATTATTATAACCTATTTGAGTACTATAAACAGTTGAATTACCATAGTTTGGACCATCATAAGATGAGAAATAAGTATCGCCATAACCTAGAGGATTACCTCCAAATGGCGCAGCTGCAGTACCAACAGTAGAAGAGGTAAGACCATCTTTTACATTGGCGTAAGCACCACGTAATTTTAAGAAAGTAATAGGTCCTAAATCAACCAATTCTGTAATAATACTATTTGCACCTAAAGAAGGATAGTAAAAAGTCTGATTACCAACTGGTAATGTTGATATTTTATCTACTCTACCTGTGTGTGTAATATTTAAGATATTTCCAAGTGATACATCAGCTGAATAATATGCACTGGCAACGCCCATCTTAGACTCAAAGCTGAATACTCTGGCTGGATTCAAGGAATTCGTGAAAGAATAAACACCCGGTGTGATTAAATAATCAGTAGATGCATAATTACTTCTGTAGGAAAATGAACGAATGTTTGCACCACCTAATAGATTTACACCTATCTTACCAAAAGACTCATTGTAAGTTAAAAGTACGTCAGTATTATTTTCAAATAATGATCGTCTATCTTCTCTATAATCACCTTTACGCTCGTCACGACCGTAAGAACCTGCAGAATAAGGGAATTTTTCGTCTCTCAATAAATCGTAAGATGTAATGGAGGTACGACCAACCAATTTAAGTTTGTCAGTAAATGAGTAGGTAAGACTTCCGTAACCATACACATCATTTTTGTAATGTCCACGTAACCATTCCTTTGACATGAACCAAGGATTGTTATAACGCTGGTATTCTGCATAAATCTGCTGAACACCTTCTTTACCTTCCTGCCAGTAGTTTTTCATATCATCAACATCCCAGTCAGCACCTGCCCAGGTAACGATGTTATAAATAATAGAGTTTGGACCGTAGTTTGCGTCTGGAAAATTGTCAGAATACTGTCTGTTATAATTTATATTAGACTCGAAACGAAGTTTTTTAGTAAAATCAAAACCTAACGTTGCGTTAAAATTTAAAATATTAAGATTAGTATTAGGTACGATACCTTGCTGGTAGTTGTGTCCCATGGAAAAACGCATATCATAACGTTCGCCAGAACTTGCCACAGCAAAGCTGTTTTTTGCTAAAACACCAGGTTGTAAAAATCTTGTAAGATTATCTTTTCCTCTGGCTGTAAAAGGCGTAGGAATTCTTTTTCCAGTTACTGGATCAATTGGGCTGTCATATTGAGCAATCAAACGACCATCTAATGGAGGACCCCAAACGTCATAATCACCATCATTTTTTCCTCCACCTTTTCCATCTACGAATTCATAAATACCGTGATCACCAGGGCCATATAAATCCTGTACTTTAGGAATAGCATTGAAACCGTCTTCCATCATGGTAGAAGAGTTGAATTCTACAGTAAAACCTTTCTTTTTACCCGTTCCTCTTTTGGTAGTAATAATGATAGCACCATTACGCCCACGAAATCCGTAAAGAGCTGCTGCAGTAGCACCTTTTAGTACGGTAAAAGTTTCAATATCATCGGAGTTAATGTTCCAGGTATCAGAATTAATAGGAACACCATCTACAACGTATAATAAATCGGAACTACCTCTTAATAAAACATTAGGACGACGTAGAAGCTCAGGCGAAGTACCAATAGTCAAACCAGCCACCTTACCAACTAATCCGTTAATATTGTTAGGTTCTCTTGCCTTAACCAATTGAGAACCATCTACACTTTGAATAGCGGTAGTAATTCTTTTTTTTTTTTTTTTAATACCTAAAGCGGTAACGGTAACTTCAGTCAAGCCTAAAGCAGCTTCTTCCAGATACACAAGGATATTTGTTTGACCATCCACCATTATTTCTTTTTCAGCGAAGCCTACATAAGAGATAATCAAGGCGTTTTCTCCTTGGTTCAAAGAAATTGAAAATTTTCCATCAAGATCGGTTACCGTTCCTGTAGAAGATCCCTTTACCAAAACGTTGGCGCCGATAATGGGGGTTTCGGTTCCTTGCTCATAAACGGTTCCCTGAACTGTCTTTTGAGAAAAACCATTTAAAGCAAATAACATACCGCTGCACATAATAAATACAGACAATAAGTTGCTTTTTTTAAACTTTTGTGTAAAAAAATGCATAAATTTGTTTTTAGTTAAAGTAAATTAGAGAGGGGTGTAATCATTTTTAAATGATACACTCCTCAATTTTCAACACAAATATGACAGGGTAATACTAACTAACTAACAATTTTACGTGAACTAATTGTTAATTTTCGCTGGAAATAAATAATAGACATTATTAAAAATAAAATAGCAAAAATTGAAAATAGAATCAGACAATATTTAAAATATATGATTACCGATGTTTTAGGTATTAATTCTTTCGAGAAAAGTAAAAACACATAGCCTATATAGCCCATGCTATCAACTATGTACATAAAAAACCCAATATTCCCTTCCTGTCTGAAAGTGGCAATGAGGCGTTCAAAAACAGTGGTGTGAATGGTAACGTAAGGTATATAAATACCTAAGCCTGAAAGCACCATAAACCAAAATCCATCCATTCCACGCCATTGTGCGAACAAGGCCAGTAAGATGAGTAAAAAACCTATGTTACATAATATCAAGCTGAAAAAAAAGGCCTTTTTATTGCTTTTGATTAAAACGATGAGCGCATGAGATAAAATAATCCCTAAGGCTATCCATAGTTCCGAGTAGATAAAAATGGAGGGAATACCTTTATAATTTAATCCTTGCCAGATTTCCAAGGCAAAATCGGCTCTAAAACTCCTTAGCAGGGTGATAAGCAAAAAGGCAATACCAATGAAAAAGATTCCCCAGCCAAAGCGCTTCAATATAACAACCCTTTCCTTACCAGACAAAGGTGTTCTTTTCACCCGGTGAGCTTCATCTTCGAGGCTCGGAGGCGGAATTTTTGTTAGCATCCAGATAAAAAACAAAGTGGGTAAAATAAACAAAAATCCAGCCAGGCCCGGCATCCAAAAAGGAGAAATTCCCATTTGAAGTAAGTAGCTTCCTACTGTTTTTGTGAACCCGTCCGCTAAAATAAAGCTAATACATAAACCTGCAATGAGTGCTTCGGTCATTTTCCTTCCCTCCAGATAACTCTGTACAATACCGTAAACCATACCTAAGGGCAAGCCGTTGAGAAATAAGAAAATGATACCTAAAGACGGCGGAACCAGACCAAAACCAATGAGCATAAGTTGGGCAAAAAGAATGAAACCAATAAGGATTTTAGTCCTGTTTTGATTCCCCAGTTCGGAAATTACTTTAATGCCAATGAATTTAGATAAAGCATAACCTATGATTTGCGAGGAAACCAACACTGTTTTATAGCCAATTCCCCAAAGCAAATAACCATCAAAATCGGCGGCTGTGTAGGGCTTTCTAAATCCATACATACAAAAATATGTCCCAAAAGCAGCCAAAATGGCCCAAACAGGGTGTCGATAGAGTATATCTGGTCTTAGCGACGACAAACTCATAAACTTTCCCCTAAAAAGTAAAGACGCAGAGATACTGCTATATTTTTTTCAAAATCTTCCACCGGCGCCGTAGTTAATTCTTTTACTTTAGCCTGATCATCCCATTTTCTCAACATAACAGCATCAGAAAAAAATGGATTTTGTTCGAAGGCGCTTACTTCTGCTGAAGACATTAAGCCACCTTGTAATACTAAACTTTGTTTAGAAGGCTCACTTAATAAGGAATAATAGGTTTCTTCCGTGGAAGAGAGATACCTTTTTGCCATGACATGCAAGCGAACAGGTTCCGTCACTGCCTCTGGAAAATATTTTCTTAAAAAAACAGCTGCTTTATTTTCATG
Source organism: Saprospiraceae bacterium (assembly GCA_027488135.1). Classification (GTDB taxonomy): domain Bacteria; phylum Bacteroidota; class Bacteroidia; order Chitinophagales; family Saprospiraceae; genus BJGN01. Next base: position 27,932 of record JAIYCH010000047.1, read on the forward strand.
CACATCATCTATTCCCTTTAGGGGAGCATCATTAGGTAAATCATGCAATAAATGCCCTATATCGTGCAATAAAGCGGCCGTTATTAATTGATCTGACGCACTATTTTCCCTAGCTAAAGTGGCAGTTTGTAAGGCGTGCTCCAACTGAGTCACTGCTTCTCCCCCGTATTCGGAATGTCCTTTGTCGTTAAACAAATTCATAATAGACGCAATAATATCTTTTTTAGTCTCCATGCCTTTAAATATAACTATTCATTAAATAATCAATAACTCAGTCTATTTTAAAATTACCTCGTGGCCTTCCAAAAACTCGGGTAATTGAGCCAGGGAAGCTAAAAGACCATGATTAGGATATTCTTCCAATGATTCCTTAGTGTGAGTACCATTTAAAACACCTAATGAAAATTGACATTTAGCTGCATTGCCAGACAATATATCTGAAGGTGTATCCCCAATATTTGCCACTTCCTGCGGGTCTTTGATGTTGAATATTTCCATTGCCTTAAATATCATACCTGGATTGGGCCTGCCTACCCCACCTGTTTCATCAGGAGTAAGGGAAAGATCAATTACTGCCTTTCCAGTATAATTAAAATATACCTCATCCAGGTGTTTGTCCCAACCCAATCTATTCAGAATGATATTTGTTACTTTTCTATAAAAACCGGTCGTTAGCGCTATTTTTATTCCTTTACTCCGAAGCCAAAGCAACGTTTCTTCTGCTTTAAATGCAGGAAAAACAGGCTGAGTCAAATAGTGATTTTCTAAAATTTCCTTAAAAGATTGAAAGGTTTTATCTACATTAACAGCAAAATCAGGATGATCTTTTCCCAGATATTCTTCCCAAAGTGTATTTATGACAATCAATTTAGGGATTCCCTGCAAATCGTTTACCCGTTGGGGTGTAGTTTTTAAGTTTGATTCCTTCGCTGCTTTTAAGAAACAGTCCTCTACTTCATTTTTATCCCTGACAGTGGTTCCAGCCATATCTAAAACCATCAATTTTATTTTCGTCATCCTCAAATTATTTAAAAATTAACATCAAAGCTACCATATTTAATATTTAATTTCTATTTGCCAAAGCACAAACATTTACCTTTACCAAAAGAATTAATCTTCTCTTAATCTTAGAAACTGTGGATTAACATGAACAAAGATCATTTTGATATCGCCATCGTTGGCGGAGGCATCATCGGATTGGCCCAGGCGTGGGAAAGAGCTAAAAAAGGACAGAAAGTAATCCTTTTTGAAAGGAATCCTCAAGCGCAGGGAGCTTCCATCAGAAATTTTGGTATGATTTGGCCTATTGGTCAACCTACCGATAGTTATCCCGTAGCTTTAAAATCGAGGGAAATATGGCTGGAGCTCGCGGAAAAGGCAAATTTCTGGGCTGCTCCGACGGGTTCATTGCACCTGGCCTATCATGAGGATGAATGGGCCATATTAAATGAATTCCATGCGTTGTACCATAACAATCCCTATTCGATTGAATTACTGACCCCTGAAATGGTGAGTCAAAAAAGTGCCGCTGTAAAAACAAAAGGGTTGTTTGGAGCTATGTTCAGTTCAACGGAGGTAAATGTGGATCCTCGCCAGACTGTCTGGCAAATGCATAAATACTTAAAAGAGGTCTTGAACGTACACATTGAGTACAAAACCGTCATTTCAGCTGTTGATTTTCCACGCTTGTACAGTGGCAAAAAAGTCTGGCAGGCCGATAAAATAATCCTTTGTACCGGTGAAGATCTGGAGACCTTATATCCTGAATATTACCAGTCGTTAGATTTAGTAAAATGCAAATTACAGATGATGCGGACCGCCTCCCAACCATCTGACTGGTCATTGGGTGCAAATTTAGCTGCTGGACTGACCCTCCTACACTATGAATCGTTTTTGCCCTGCCCTTCCCGGGAAATTTTGAAAAAAAGGATAGAAAATGAATCTCCTGAATATTTAAAAAGAGGCATTCACGTCATGGCTTCGCAATCAGCTTACAACGAATTAACCTTAGGGGACAGCCACCATTACGGAGATACTATACTACCATTTGATGATCAAAAGACAAATGATCTTATTCTTCAATATTTAGATTCTTTTGCTCAATTTCCCCATCCTGAAATTCAGTCATTCTGGAATGGCACTTATGTTAAAAAACCCAATTCAAAATGGCATATTGGTGAGGTAGAACCTGGAGTTCAGGCCGTTACTGGCGTCGGAGGTGCCGGCATGACCTTGTCTTTTGGACTTGCTGATTTAACATAAAAATCATATTTATATAATATCGATAACCACCTCATTCTAAAGTCTGGGTTATACTTTTGCAACCATATTGCTGATGTTAATTAGTGTTTTTTCATACAATCTGGTTGACCTGAACCTTCACGTGGTTCAGGTTTTTTTACATTCATTTAATATTCAGATAATCATTAAATAATATTAGGCATTTACCTTTATTTTTTTTTAAAAATAATTGTATTATGACTGCTATTCATCATTTCCGGGATCAGTTTTTTAAACAGATTCATACTTCCAATTTAGTATATAATACTTGCTGGGAAGATCCCAGATGCGATAGGCAGTTACTGCAAATAAATGAAGAAAGTAAACTTTGTATGATAACCAGTGCAGGATGTAATGCGTTGGATTATCTGCTTGATAATCCAAAGGAAATACATTGCGTGGATATGAATCCCCGACAAAATGCGCTGTTAAATTTAAAAAAGTCGGCATTTAAAGAAACGGAACATCCTATATTATTTGAGTTATTTGGAGAGGGTAATACAATCGATTTTAAACACCTGTTAAATAAATATTTATCCAGATCCCTGACAGAAAACGACCTACAATACTGGCAACAAAAAGCAAATTATTTTGTGGCGGACAAAAATAAAGGTAGTTTTTATTACCATGGAACGTCTGGATTAATTGCTTGGTGGTTTAAAAATTTTTTAAGTCTTACCCCAACCTTGAAAGCAGACCTTAAGAAAATATTTTCCTCCACATCGTTAGAAGAACAGAAAGAGAAATATGTGGGTATAGAAAGGAAAATATTCTCTCCCTTTTTTCAGTGGCTTACCAGTCGTCATACTGTTTTAACGATGGCAGGAGTGCCAAGAGCACAAAGAAATTTGATTCAAGCCGATAATCCTGGAGGCGTCAAATCCTTTATTTTAAATAGTTTAAAGCATGTATTTACAAAAATACCGTTGCAGGATAATTATTTTTGGCATGTCTATTTATTTGGGAAATACACGCGCGATTGTTGTCCAAATTATCTGAAGCCAGAAAATTTTGAGCCACTAAAGAAAACGGTTAACAAAATCAGCACCTATTCCCAGACCATCACTTCTTTCCTAACTGAAAATCCCGGAACTTATTCTCATTTCATCCTTTTAGACCATTTGGACTGGCTTGCTTATCATAATCCAGAGGCCATGCGGGAAGAATGGGAAATAATGCTTAAAAATAGTGCACCAGGCACTAAATTTCTCCTCCGTTCCGCGGCAACGCATTTACATTTTATTCCTGATTTTGTACATGATGCGATTGATTTTTCAAATAAAGAAACGCTCATTCAGCATAACTTAGACCGGGTTGGAACCTACGGTAGTGTGCATTTAGGCATTGTAAAATAACCTATAATGAAAACCCAACATAAAACACTGGAACAAACGCTTTCCAGTTATTACCAATTACATGCCCCCATTTATGATCTGACCAGGTGGAGTTTTTTATTTGGCCGTATTGATATCTTAAAGAAATTACAGACACCCAAAAAACCTTATCATATATGGGAAATAGGCTGTGGAACGGGTAAAAACTTATCCTTTTTGTTAAAAAAACACCCTACCATTAGCTGTTTAGGCCTTGACATGTCCAGTGAAATGATTCAAATTGCTCAAAAGAAGTTAAAGAAATATGACAAGATTTGTTCTATTTTGAATACCACTTACAAAGTGAATCATACGGAAGATTGGGAAAAACCGGACCTTATCCTTTTCTCTTATTCCCTGAGCATGATTAATCCGGGTTGGGAAGAACTTCTTGAACAAGCCCAAAAGGACCTTAAACCTGGTGGTCATATTGCGGTGGTTGATTTCCACCAATCTACTTTTTCCGGATTTAAAAAATGGATGGGCGTCAATCACGTGGAGATGAACGGGCATTTGCTGCCAGCCCTGGAAAAGCTGTTTACCCCAACACAAAAAGAAATAAAATCGGCTTATTTCGGAATATGGCAGTACCTGCTTTTTGTAGGTAAGAAATAAAAAAAGGAGGCCCTGGCGGCAAAAATCTATAGACATGCGACCCCTCCGGGGTCGATTTTTACAATTGACCCCGGAGGGGTCACATACCATAAAAAAAGGAGGCTATCTTTTTAGACAGCCTCCTTTTTTTTAGTTATCCAGTAACATGTTTAATTTCCAAAGAAATCGAACTTGATGCCAAGATTTATCCTTGCATTATAATATTCCTACTGGAAAGTTCTCTCCCTAATTCCCTGATAATATCTCAACGGTTGATTTGTAAGGTTGTTTGCTTCAAAATAAAGTCTCCATTTTGGAGAGACAGCATAAGAAGCATTCACATCTAAGAACAACTGTTTGTCATAAAACACGTCGTCAAAAGAAGAACCACCAATTAAATCAATATAATCACTTGCATAATTCAATGATGCCCTGAGAACCAGTTTCTTAGTTTCGTAGGAAAGCGAAGCATTCAACATGTTTTTTGCGGTTCCTGTTAGTCTTAAATCATCCTTCTCTCTACCTTGAATACCCGTAGTACTTGATTCCGTCAGCGTATAATTCAAATAAACACCAAATCCCTTTAAAAAACCTGGCAGAAAATCAAGTTGTCTTTGGAAGGACAGCTCCAATCCATATACATTTGCCGTTCCACCATTCTGAGGTTGTGTTCTGGATTGTAGCTGGCCGTATTTAGCATCGGTAACGTTTAAATCGGTACGGGTATAAATGAAATTATTCAAATCCTTGTAGAAAGAACCAATTGAAATTAAACCGATTGATTTGAAATAATTTTCAAACATAAGGTCAAAATTACTTGAGGTGGTTGCTTTCAGGTCAGGATTACCTTGAATAAGTGTAAAATTGTCAGGGCTGAATGTAGCGTGAGGAACAATGTCGTAATAATTTGGCCTCGCTAAAGCATTTGTCCAGGCTAATCTTAGCACAGCATTATCTGTAAAATTATACTTTATGTGTGCACTAGGCATCACATTTAAATAAGATTTTGATACTTCAGGAGATTGGTTTGCTTTTTTAGTTTTATCGTCGTAATTAAATCCCTGATATGCAATATCCGTATTTTCGATTCTAACGCCAGCAATTACAAATAATTTATCCGACAATTTATAATCACCCATCAGATAGGTTGCCTGAATATTTTCTGTTGAAGAATAGTTGGCAGTGATATACTCTGCTATGGCATCCTCTTTTTTGAATTTCGTATTATCATAAAGATTTAAACCACCCAAGAAGGTATTATTGACAAAATTACCTGGAGCATATTTATCTCCATTCAAGAAAATACGATCATTTTGTTTTGAAAATGTTAAACTACCGAGATTGTTTCCACCGCTTGCCAATGTGGTAATAGGTGTATATATGTCATAAGAATTAACTCTTTCCTTTTGCTTATTTCTTAATCTACCACCAAAATATACATTCCCCTTTTTATTTTTAAAGGGTAATTCAAAATCTACCTTACTATTGAAATCCTGTTCATTGGTATTATTATTTGACTCATAAATTTGGTTCAAAGCAAGCGTAAGATCATCTGCTTGATTTTTAAGGGTAACTAAAGCCTTAAAGGGATCTTTGGTGTCCACCAATACCAATTTATTTGACCTGTGCGTAATGTAACGTTCATTTGGTCTATCCTCTAAAGCGGATGCCAAGGTAGCAGACCATTTCATTTTCAAAGAACCAAATAAATGGTCTCCTGACAACATATTATTATTTACTCTCTGATCTTCAAGTCTCGTTGCTTTATTTCTGGCATTATCGATACCACCTTTAGTTTGAATGGCAACTCTACCTGTCAATTCCAGCAGTTTATCAGAAATTTCGGTGAATTTAGCTGTGGTGACAGGCGTATTCAATCTATCTGCTCTAAATCTATATCTGTTTTCCCAGTCGTCTCTCCAATTATACATCGTATTGAAGTAGATATTATGTCCTTTAGCCAATTCATAATCTAATGCCATTGAAATACTTCTGCGCACTCTTTGAACATCGTACTTTCTTAAATCGAAACCGCTTAGCACCACAGGATATTTTGCATTTGTCGTTTGAGCCCAAACTGCCTCATAGTTATCAGAACCAAAATTATGATTATTATAAGAAGCCGATAAAATGACGCCTAGTTTATCCTTTGCTAATCTATCACCAACAATAAGAGAACCATTTAAAATAGGTTTTTGAGATAATAAATTCAAACCAGAACCCAATGTTCCAGAAAGTCTAAGGGCATTTGGCGCTTTTCTGGTTACCAGATTAACAGCACCACCAATGGCGTCAGCGTCCATAGAAGGAAGGATGGCTTTATTCACCTCAATAGATTGGATCATATCCGCTGGAATCAAATCGAGCTGAACATTTCTGTTATCCCCTTATGCTGAAGGAACTCTTTCCCCATTCAACATGACTGAATTTAACTGAGGAGCCATACCGCGAATAATAATATTTCTTGCTTCGCCCTGGTCATTTTGCATAGTAATACCTGAGATACGTTTTAACGCGTCTCCAATATTTGCATCCGGGAATTTACCGATTTGGTCGGCGGCCACAATATTGGTGATATTGGCATTGTTCTTTTGTTGGTTCAATGCCTTTGCCTGACCCTTCAATCTATCTCCAAGAATTAAAACTTCTTAACCAAGAATGGCTGATTCCAATAATTTAAAATTCTGTTCCGTAATGGTACCGACAACAATATTTACCTCTGCCTCCAACGTATTGTAACCTAAATAGGATACAGAAAGGATGTATTTTCCCTCCTTCAAACCAGCAAACTGAAATTTTCCCGAATTATCAGAAATAGTCCCTGAAATGGGTTGTGTATTTAAGGATAAAGTTGCCCCCGGCATACTCAATCCATTTTCATCCAAAACTTTCCCTATCAGTTTACCTGTTTGACCTTGCAAAACAGAAGTAACTATAAGAAAACTTAATAAAGTTAGAATTCTTAACATATTTTAATTTTTATTCGTTTGAAGGGGCAATAATATATGTGTATTGTTAATTGAATAATTTATCTATATTAATTATTTATTAAGAAATATTTATTCGTTCACGGAGGAAAATATTAGCCTAATTTTGCAGTAAATATATATTCATGATTCGTTTATCCATATTATTTATTCTCTTCACTTGCTTTTTAAGTTGTAACGCACAAGATTCTCCCAAAGTAAAAATCCCGATAATTGTCACAGAAAAAGTTAGGTCCGATAGTGATGACCCCGCTATTTGGGTCAATAAGGCAGATCCGGCTAAAAGCTTAATCCTTGGCACCGATAAAGGAAATGACACACTCGATGGCGGACTATATGTTTTTGACTTGAATGGAAAAATCGACTATGACAAATCTATCTTAGGTTTAAAAAGACCTAATAATGTCGACATTGCTTATGGGTTCAAATTAGGTAACCTTATGGTCGATATTGCCGTTTGTACAGAAAGAAACGCAAACACGATTCGCGTATTTTCTTTGCCTGATATGAAAATAATAGACGGAGGTGGCATCCCTGTTTTTGAAAACGAATCTGACCGTGCTCCCATGGGCATTGCCTTATATAAGGATTTGTTAACAAATAACATCTATGCTTTTGTCGGCCGAAAAACAGGACCAAAAACCAATTATATATTTCAATATTTATTGAAATATGATGAAAACGGCATGGTTAAAGGCGAATTAGTAAGGAAATTGGGTAAATTCAGCGGAAAAAAAGAAATTGAATCCATCGTGGTAGATAACGAATTGGGTTATGTTTATTATTCCGATGAAGGTAAGGGGGTCAGGAAATATTATGCCCATCCCGACAGCAGTAGTAATCAACTTGCCTTATTTGCTAAAAAAGAGGTGAAAGAAGACCACGAGGGCTTATCCATTTTTAAAAATCCTGACGGGACAGGTTTTTTAATTTTATCAGATCAACAGGCTAATAAATTTAATATTTATCCACGGGAAGGTCAGAAAGATAGTCCACATAAACATGAGTTAATCAAAAAGATTCATGCAAGTTCGATAGAGAGTGATGGTAGCGATGTCTTACATTTACCTCTAAATAACACTTTTAAAAAAGGGATTTTTGTGGCTATGAGCACAGACGGCACCTTTCAGTATTACCGTCTGGAAGATTTTTTTAATTGGTAATTTAACGTCTATTATATATTTTTTCGAAACTAAATGGCTTTTTTCGATCAATTACATCGAACAAAATATCCTGAACTATTTTGCCTTTTCTTTATTTAATAAAAGGCAAATTTTACTTTTTGATACTTTATAACCGAGGAATTACAAATTTTCAAATAAGTTTAATAAATAAAAAATCCTGGTTTTAGATATAACTAAAACCAGGATAAGTATGATATATATAAAGACAAATAGTTTAAATCATAGAGTATATCTCAGCATACTTAAAACGGCTGACCCTGTTGCATTTACTGAATTGATGTAAATATAAGCTCTATATTTTTTGTCAGCTGTTTCCACCCAAACGCCAGCTTCTGCTCTAAGTCCAATTGCATAATTAGGCATATCTGTCATGTCAACACTAGTCAAATCAATATCATCTACATAAATACCAAATTGAAGATTAGCAAGATTTCGATCCTGAAGTCCAAATACTTTTCTGAGTTTCGTACTTTTTTTCAAACCCGTAGGTAGCGTTACACTAGGTAAATATGCTGCATCGGCGCTTGGAGATACTAACGCATGGGTGAAGGATGCTGGACTAGCTCTATAAAGATAAACCAAATCTACTTTATCTGGAATAGCGGCGGCAGAAGTGGCATTATAAATTGCCATATCTTCAATTGAAATAAAAGCATTTGTGCCATTGGAAACAGTAAGATTCTTTTTGATACTCATCTTTGAGATATTATATGGCCCCATTTTGTAAGATGCAGTCTTTCCATCGCTACTGTTTACTGAAAAAGTAAAGGAAACCGTTTGACCTTTTGCTTCATCTGGTACAATATAGTAATATCTAAGTGTTACCGCGTTGGTATCAACGGTAAAGGTAACTTTCGATGATTTGCCATTGTCAACCGCAGTAGAAGGTGATCCAACCGTAACAGGGATATCAACACCCCCTGAATTGGTATAATAGGACCTGTGCTCCAAATAGGTGCCAGTTCCTCCAGGAATTGAGGCTTCAACCTGTGCCGATACTAACTTACCTTGTGATTTTGGTATTGCCATTGCGTATGCAAATTCAATAGGTAAACTTGCAATACTTGGTCCAATTGTCCTTTTTAAGCAATCATTTGTAAGTTGAGATATTGGTTCAGGTAAGATATATTCTTCTTCCTGGCATGCTGTCAAAGAAGTCAGCAAAACCCAAACCAAAAAGAAAAAATTAAAATTTCTATATAGCATTGCTTTTGATTTAAGTGTAGATATTTTACTGATACTTTATGATTAATTTGTAAGGTTTACGGACTAACCTGTTTCCTGAAACAACCGTAAAAATCTTTGAATCAGACAAATTTGAAAGATCCATTTTACCTGTTATTTTGGGATCTAATTTACAATCCGTTGCCAATGTAAACTGTGGATAAACATTTTTGAGATCTGTTCCAAAAAGAACCAATACATCAATCGTCTGTGCAACAGTATCGATTATTGCAGGTGCCGCTCTAACCGTCACAAAATCAGCACCCAATAACTCAAAATTACTGACAAAACACTCGCTCCTGAAGGTAATTAAAAGTCCGTCTTCATCTACAAAACTATCTTTTTCACAAGAAAAAAAACTACTAGTCAATAACAAGACGGCTAAAATTATTTTAAAATATATAGTCATGGCTTACGATTAAAATTCTTTGTTATGATAAATATTCAGGTTATCGCCAGGGAATATTTTGAGTTAACTTTGGATTGCGGTCTCTTTCATTGGGGGGTATTCTGAAAATGTATGCCTGCTGGTAAACCAAATCTGACGCATTCAAAAAATACCTGGTAATATCTGCTCCCCAAGTATCCTTTTTCCAAACACCAACACCACCTGGAGGGCCCCAAACTCTTTCAATGGCTCTCCATCTTCTTAAATCAAATCCACGGTGACCTTCTGCAACCAATTCAACGATTCTTTCCTGCTCAATAGCATCGAAAAAAGCAGATTTACTTGCATATTTTGAAGGAACTAAAGGAGGTAATGCACCTCTTGCTCGTACTTTATTTACACCCGCTACTGCGTCAGGAAGGGGGCCACTCACTTCATTTGAGGCTTCAGCATACATTAAAAATACATCTGCCAATCTCATGACTGGAAATGCATAATCTCCTTCACTTCTTCCTAATCCTTCATAATTTCTGACAAATTTCCTAAATACATATCCATATAATGCACCATCTGTATTATATGAAATATATTTTATGCCCCCTATGGTAACGTTGGCAGCCCAGGTTTTATAGATATAGGGTGAAAATCCGGTTGACTTCAATGCAGTTAAGCCAATACACATTTCATAATCCCACATGAGGGTAGACTTCATCCGGTAATCTCTGTTTGCATAAGTTTTAGGATTAACCGCAGAGTTTACTGTTGTTCTGGCAGCAGAATTCGTTGTAGGATTGAGTGGAACCATTTTTGGAGCAAAATCACCCGTTGTAATCAATTGATATCTGTCTGCCAACTCAAAATAGGGAAGTACCCACACTTGTGATCCTTCAACAGTACGACCTGAAAAATCACGCATTAACTCTTCTCCCTGTGAAGGGGTTGTAGGCGTTCCAGAATGGGTAAATACCATTATCATCTCAGGATTACCATTTGCCTTAGGCGTAAACAGTTCAAAATAATTAGGTAATATTTCTGCTCTGCCTAAAGAATCTATCTGGCCAGGATCACCATTTTTATATAAAGTCAATCCAAAATCATTTATTACAGATTTAAAATCAGCTGCAGATGCTGTAAATGCAGCTTGAGCTTCAGCCTGATCTTGCTTAAACCCTTCTAATTCAGGCCAGCCATTTTTCTTCCAGCTTCCCCAAAAAAGATTAAGTTTCCCTCTGAAAGCGAGTGCAGCAGGTTTTGATGCTCTTCCCAAAACTGCATTTTTCGCAGGAAGTTTGGCAACTGCGTAATCAAAATCTGCTAAAATAGCATCTTTTACCACTTTAATATTCGTTCGCTCGATAGAAGTCACTTCACTGTTGCTATATATAATTTTATCTATATAAGGAACATCCCCCCACATGGAAATTAGTCTAAAATAGGACATTCCTCTTAATAACCGTGCTTCAGCAATGATACTTTCCAAAGCTGCTAATTTTGCACCCGTTGCACTGGGCAGCATTTTATTAGTAATATTTTCAATAACGTAATTACATCTGTTAACAGCACCATACAGATAACTAAAATATTTATCAAAACTAGAACCATAACCCGATGGGGCATAAGTAGCACCTTGATAGGCATCCCCCCTTAATATACTTCCACTGGTTGCACTGGTTCCTCTTGTTCTGGTAAAATCCCCGTGACCATCAAAATAATAATCTCTGTCAAAAACTGCTCTGGTGGCAGCATAAGCCGACATCAATGCAATAGTGGCATCCGCATCCGTTTTCCAGAAATTTTCTGAGGCAAGTTCGCCAGTAGGCTTTTGGTCAAGAAGGTCTTTCGTACAAGATGTAGGCAAAATAAGCACTACTGTAAACAAGAAAAAAGCAATGATATTTAAATGAATAGATAGTTTTTTCATCATCTGAAGATTTTAGAAACTTAGGTTTACAGCAATAGAATAAGATTTATTGATAGGATATACATTGTTATCATCACCTTGTTTCTCAGGATCCAAACCACGGAAAGAAGTTAATGTACCAATATTTTCTGCAGAACCCACAATTCTGAAATTAGAAATGCCCATTTTTGCCAGTACTTTTGAATTTACTGTATAACCTATCTGAATATTTTTCACACGCAGGTAGGACATATTATCAAGCCAAAAACCAGTAGATTGTCTGTTATTTCCGCTTCCTCCAAGCCTTGGCCATAGACCATTTCTATTATCCCAAGACCACGGATTATAGAGATGTTCCCATGATGCGGCATATCGGGCATTGTTAAAGTTGGTATTATTGAATATATTCAACCAATAATCCTTTCTTCCAGCGGCACCCTGAAGAAAAACAGTAAAGTCGAATCCTTTAAAGGCAATAAATGTATTAAAAGCAAAGGTTGTGGTTGGACGTTCCTGCTGAAAATTAGGATAAGCCTTTCTATCATCAGCTGTAATTCGACCATCACCGTTAAGATCCTTAAGTAATAAATCACCCGGAGCTGCTCCCTGTGGCGTTGCATTATACACATCTGCCCAAGACTGCGCAATGCCCAAATCTTCATAAGAATATAGGAATTGATAAGGCATGCCTATAAATATATTACCTCTCAATAATAATTGATTCCATTTTTCCAAATTTGTCTTATTAATGGCCGCATTCAGATTAAAACCATATTGTAAACTTCCAATCATGTCTTTCCAGGACACATCAAGTTCTACCCCTCTATTTCTAAGATTGCCAATATTTGTTCTCGGGGGAGGGGAATAGGCGTAAAAAAGGAAAGTGGAAAATTCAGAAGGTCTGTTCATTCCAGTCGTAAGTCGGTCATAATAATCAGCTGTAACAACCAGACGATTTCCAGAAAATGCCAAATCCATGCCTACATTAAAAACCGTTGAAGTTTCCCAGGTCAATAACCTGTTTATCATCTTACTATTTGCGAAACCACGCTGAACAGAAGTACCTGTAACATAGTTTAGATTATTAAGTGTTTCCTGCTGTTCAAATCTTCCTACACCGCTATTATTGCCCAAACTTCCGTAAGAAACCCTAATCTTACCATTAGATAGGAACTTATTTGTGAATTTCTGAATAAATTTTTCTTCTGTGAATTTCCAACCCAATGCCATAGATGGAAAAAACCCAAACCGACTGGAATCAAGAAATTTTGATGAACCATCTACCCTGAAATTTACTTCAAAAAGATATTTATTGAAGGCAGAATAATTAACTTTTCCAATATAAGATTGTAATCCTTCGGTGCTGGAAGTTCCACTGGTTGACTGTATATCCGTCAATGCTGCATTTATCTCTGTCAAAGATGGGTGAAGCCTGTCATTTCTGCCACTTCCCTGAGAACGCGCATACCAATACTCCTCATTATATACAAATAAAGCAGAAAAATCATTATTCTTCCCAATTTTTGTATTGTAATTAAGACTTCCATTTAATAAGGTTTTAAAACCAGTACTGGTAGAGTTTGAAATACCTGCATTTGCACCTACATAATTTCTACTTCCAAAAGTTTCTGTCTGAAAATTATATGCCTGTGCTGGGATAGGGGCACTCCAGGAAAATTGATTATAGTAATTTAAAGCATAATCAACCCTTGCTTTTAGTCCTTTAATAGGTGACCAGTCATAATATGCCTGAATATTAGCTTCTTGTCTGTTATTTTGTGAAGGGCTAAGCGTATAAGGTGCATAAGGATTATAAGCCTGTGGGTCCTCCCCATAAGCCATTACTCCTCCATAGTAGCCTGTTGTAGGATCATAAGGAACCAAACCTGCAATGGCATATTGAAGATCATTTCCTGCCGTATTTCCTGGATCAGGATCTGTAAAACCCTCTGATAAAGCATATCGCCATTTAGACCAGTTTCCGTTGAAACGGAAGCCAGTATTCATATTATTTTTAATTTTTCCATCAAAATTGAACCTAGCATTATATTGGGCATAATCATTATTAATCTGTAATCCTCTTTCATCTTTTCCACCCAGAGAAACAAAAAAATTCGTCCCTTCATTTCCACCAGAAGCAGAAAGATTGTAATTACTGTATAAACCCTGTCTTAATATTACATCCCAAATATCAGTATCCGGAAATCTTAATGGATCAATCATACTCTTGGCCATCCACTCATCCACAGTACCTAATTTAAATAGTTGGTTACCCTGAAGCGTGTTTACTGCTGTCCTCTGTTGCTGCACATGTAAAGCCCTTGCATAATCCTCCATAAAATCTATCCCTTTAGTAGGAACAATAATGGAATTATTGCTTGTGAAATTTAAGGTCGTTTTTTTAGCTCCCTTTCCACTTCTGGTGGTTATTAAAATAACCCCATTTGCAGCTCTGGAACCATAAACAGAAGCAGACGTTGCATCTTTTAATACTGATATGGTCTCTATATCATTAATGTTCAATCTATTAATATCAACATCAGGCATCCCATCCACCACAATCAAAGGACTGGCATTATTTACAGTTCCTAGTCCTCTGATAAGTAAGCTGGCTTCATTATTACCAGCCATACCAGAGGATTGTACGGCCTGTAACCCTGGTACAAGTCCAGAAAGGGCAGAAGAAACATTGGGTAAAGCGCGACTTACTATCTTCTCATCAACATTCAATTGAGAAACAGCTCCCACCAAATTAACTTTTTTCTGAGTTCCATAACCAACTACCACAACCTCCGAAAGATTCTGTACGTCAGCTTCAAGTACTAAATTAATGGAAGTCTGAGTTCCAATTAGAACTTCCTGCGTAATAAATCCAACATAACTGAAAACCAGAACATTACTATTACTTATTCCTGAAATTGAATAAGTTCCATTTTCGTCGGTAACCGTGCCTAAAGTAGTACCTTTTATATTTACGGTTACACCAATCAGCTCTTCATTGTTGACATCCGTAACCTTTCCCTTAATCGTCAGGGTTTGAGAAAGTAACGATTGACATGGAAAGAACAGAATAATTAACCCCAATAAAAAATGATGTATTTTCATAATTTTTATTTTTACCAAACGCTTATGTTTATTCACGGAAAAATGAAACCTTGTTTCTCAGAAAAATTAAGAATCAGGCTATCAACTTGATTCTAAAAAAACTTAGCTCAATATATTAAAAGTTTTTAGAATAGCTATCAAAATATTTATAAAAAATAATAAAAAGGTGAATCGTTTACGTTAACGATAGATAGTTAATTTTTGTTGAAATATTTCAAAGAAAATAGTTTAGTAAAAAAATATTAACATCAACTTTCTTAAGTTTAAAATAATTCTAGGCTAATTAAATATCATATCATTTATTTTAATAATCAGTTTAGTTTCTTTATAATTTATTACCAGTTATTTGTTTGCATCATTATAATAAATCTGTTCCATAATTGCCCACCCTTTTTCTCCTGGCAAAGGAATCTGCATTGGATTACAAATTTCAAGCCATGCTTTATTTCGAGGCTCATTTGCCAGAGCCTCCATATCTGACTCAAAATTTTCTCCTCTATATTCGTAATAACCAAACTCAAAAAATTCATCTCCTATCTGGTGTAAAAATATACTGAAATTAAACAGATTATAATGGGTCAGGAGATCGCGAACACCCGGGTGATTATCTTCATGAAGTTTCTTATAACTTTCTATACATTCTGGTCTAAGTTTTATGACTATACCGATACGCATAATGTCAAAATTTCAGTGGGTTTGTAAATATATACGTTCAGCATTTTCACCCATAATAGACCTTTGTTCATTAGCCGAGAGCCTATTTATGAGGCATAAAACGGCATTAACCCAGTTAGAATAAGTACTTTTAAGAAGACAAACTGGCCAGTCAGATCCGAATATCATTCTTTGTGGACCAAATGCATCTAAAATAGTTTCAAAATAAGGTTTTAGAAGGTCTATATCCCAGGATTCCTGTAAAATCTCGGTAACCATTCCAGATAATTTGCAATATACATGCTCCCTCTCCGAAATTTTCTTCATGTGATTAGCCCAATCTACATCAAATGAATTTTTATTTATTTTTGGTTTTGCTATATGATCAATAATAAAAATTTGTCGGGGATGGCTGTCAACAAATTCAATGGTCTGGGGCAAATGACGCCCAAAAATCAATATATCGTAACACAAGCCAAACTTACTGAGCGCTTTAATGCCCTCATTGAAATCGGGTCGCAAAATAAAATTATTATCAGGCTCATCATGAATTACATGGCGAAAACCCACTATTTTATTTTCAAACCTATATTTTTCAATATGTTTTTCGACCTTTTTATCACAAAATGGAACCCATCCAACTACCCCTTTTATGAAAGAATTATCCTCAGCAAGTTGTAACAAAAAATCAGTTTCCTCCAAAGATTGTCTGGCTTGCACAGAAATGGTTCCATCAAAGTCCAGTGTATTTAATAAAGGGTTAAGATGTTCCGGTAGAAAATCTTTTTGAATTATTGCATGTTGCTCATTCATCCAAACATAATCGACCTGGTTGTATTTCCAAAAATGTTGATGGCTATCTATTCTCATACCTAATAGTTCCAATTTTGATTCGAAATGGGTGCCAGTATTTCCTGCACTTTTTGTAATAATTCCAAATTTATAGGTTCTGAAAACCAATTTACATTCTGTTTAATAGTTTCTGCATTGGCGCTACTAAACATTGTAGTTATAATTTCAGGATTTTGTGCTGAAAATTGTAATGCCAGTGTAGAAATATCTTCTCCCCTTTTTTTACAAAATGCTGCTGCTTTTGCAAAAAGAGCGCGCTGAGAGATGTTAGCAGGATGCCAGGAAGGAGCTCCCTGTGATGTCAATAATCCTGAAGCAAAGGGTGAAGCATTTATAATTCCGACCCCTCTGTTTTTGGCAATTGGTATTAAAGACATCAAGCGTGTATCATGAATACAATAGAGATTATGCGTTAGGGCTACATCAATGACATACTTTTCTAAAACTTCTTTCCATAAATCAACAGGATACATTCCAATACCTGTCGCTCCTATTCGACCCTCATTTTTTAAAACATTCAGCGTTTGAATTCCCTCATTTAATGCCCAGTCTGTATGTTGCCGATTATTATATTCAATATCGTGAAGAAGAACCAGATCAAAATAATCTACCCCAATCCTTTTTGAACTCTCATCTAATGAACGGCTGATACCCTCTTCACTATAATTAAAGGTATCGGTTCCGTAGGCATTTGCGTTTGTATTTTTTCCAACCTTAGTTGAAATAAAATAGGTATTTCTTGGTACCTCTTTTAACGCTTTTCCAAGTATAGTTTCGGCAAGAGTTCCTCCGTATGCAGGAGCAACATCAATATAGTTTATGCCTAAACTTAAGGCAACATGAACGGCTTCGATTGCTTTTTTTTCATCAATTTTATGAAAAACTCCTCCCAGAGAAGAAGCACCAAAACTTAATTTGGAAACGGACAGGCCTGTATTACCTAATAAACTATATCTCATAATATTACCTGAACTTTCATTGTCTGTTCTTTTTCAAGTGCCCGTAGCATAGCCTGAGGTAAATTTTCAAATGCGTAAGTATCTGTAATAATTCCATCCAGATTGATTATTCCGGCAGCAACCAGATTCATGGCATCTTCAAAAACATTTGCAAACCGAAAAGAGCCTGATAATTTCAACTCTTTATTCATTATCAAATTTCCGGAAATTGGGAAATTTTCTGGCAAAGTTCCTATCAAAACGATTGATGCTCCTCGTTTTGCGACATGAAGGGCGTTCTCAACTGCTAATGGAGAACCAGAGGCTTCAAAAACAAGGTCAAAAGTTCCAATTTGCCTCCAGTCATTAGCATCTAAGGGATTAACTACCCTATTAGCTCCACTCCGCAAAGAAAAATCACGGGCATACCTGCTTACATCACTCACAGTAATTTCAAGTGCTCCGAAGGAACGGGCAACTCGCAAAATCAATTGTCCGATGGGTCCACCACCCGTAATAAGAATTGATTTACCAATCAGACTATCAACTTGTTTTACGGCATGCATGGCAACACTCAAAGGTTCGAGTAAGGAAGCCTGAGACATATTTATTCCAGGCGGGAGAACATAACAGTTTTTAGCTGGGGCCAGAACATATTGTCCAAAACCTCCATCTATATGTGGGTCACAGCTGGCAGACCCAAAATATTTCATTGATTTACACAAATTATATTTTCCGTTCTTACAGAAATTACAATGGCTACAAGGCATGGAAGGATCAACCGCCACTTCATCTCCCATTTTAAGACCTTCAACACCAGAGCCAATTTTGTAAATCACTCCTGAAAACTCATGCCCAAGAGCAAATGGCTTTTTGGGAACAAAACTTCCACAAAATCCATGTTTAAAATAATGAACATCTGATCCGCATATTCCTGTATATGCAGGTTTTACAATTACCTGACCGTATCCTGGTTCCGGGATAATTTTCTCCGCCAGTTTTATATCCTTTGAACCATAAAGTAAAAATGTTTTCACCTTTAATATTTTAATCCATTAAGAAAATGTCGTGTTCCCTCTTTTTTCTAAAATTCGCAAGGAATAAACCTGTGCACGTTCAATACCGTTGGTTGCGAAACATTTAAGTTTAATAGATAGGACATTTTTAATATTGGTTTCATGCAAACAATTACGCTTATAATTATTTTTCACATGTACAATTTCATTTTCAGTTCCATCGGCCAGACAAGCTAAAATTTGATATTCCTTTACGATCGTTGGAATTGCATGGACTGAATATCCTTGCCAGCTCTGACTAAAATGAAATTGAAGCGAAGAATCGAAAATGATTTGAATGCGCTCAATTTCGCGGGGCTTATCCCAGGTTAAACTGATCCATTCTGGATTTTCGAAGGAAGTTTTTTCTGACACCCATAGGTTTGGCATATTAGTAGGCCGACTATGTGGGTTCAAAATCATTTTGGATTCATAAACCATCTGCAAAGGATAAGCTATACAGTCAAATGAAAAATTAAGAAAAGTACTTATATTTTTATTTTCGTAAGCAAACTGATTCCAGACAGGTGCAGCAACCATAGCCCCATCGGCATCTGCTGCTTTTTGTTGTCCTATCTGCAAAGAACGCAAAGTCCATTTTGAAAATGGATTAGGACGAATAGGGTCAAAAGGTCTCGGGTAATATCTAAGAAGGCCAGGGGGAGACTCCACTATATAAAGGCTAATATCTAGGTTTGCACCGAAGATAAGAAAATGCCAGCCTTTGTTTATAATTTCACATAAAACGGGTAAGTCTATCTGTTGATTCTGGCCTTTTTTAATTTCGACATTTGATCTAAAAAGTTCCTTTTCCGGAAAGGTAGAAGCATTTGCTGGCCCTTGAAAAAAGGCATAAGATAAAACAGTATTTTCTTCTGCATCCAGTCTAACTTTAATATGATTAATATAGTTTGACACTATCGTTAATAGCTGCATTCTATCCTCCGTTAGCGGTTCCGTGCCCCAAGTTTCTCCTAAATTTTCACCCCTAAATTCAGAGGAGGCATTAACCGTTGCAATCGTAGAAATATCATTGGAAAGGGTTATACTATAACCATGAATATGATGGTCGGCTTTGAATAAATCTTGCTGGATTGCTTTTATTTTTTCTGCTTCCAAAAGATCTTTTATTAGGCATTCGTATTTTTTTGCATGAAAAGCAGCCATACCTACTGCCTCCCCAAGCTGTGCGCAGGTAAGCATTACCCGGGTACTAGACAAAGCATAATGAGATGCACTTATATTTCTACCTGCAAAAAATAAATTAACGACATTTTTTGAATACAGTGACCTAAGTGGAATATTATGAGGACCTCGAAGGTATTGATGAGTACTGGGATTTATTTTGTCGTGGAAACCACCTGCAGGATGATGGTCAAAACCCCAACCACCGTAAGCAACAGCATCCTCGAAATGAATTTGTTCACTGATATCTCCCATTGTAAGAACATGATCTCCTAAAAATCGACGTGACTCTCTTTTACCAGGGACTGCACCCAGCCAATCAAGTTCATAGGTAATTAGTTTTTCCGCCAGTGGAGATCGATTTTTTAAATAATCCCAAACCGCAATGGTGATCTTTTGAACCTCGTCTTTAATCAGCATGGTATCATGAACGGTATCAAGCTCTCCACCCCATTCCAGCCACCAAAAACCACCAGTATCAGGAAAAAAATGTTCATTTACTGGTCTATAAGGCCCAAAATCCGCTTCATTAAGTTCGAAATTTATCCATTTCGGTTTTTTAAAAGGGATTGGTCTTCCTGTATCTCTGGCTTTTAACTGTAAACTCAGTCCCATTGTTTCCATTTTGCTTTCTTCCGGGCAAAATGGTTCGTTATATTCACTTGCAGCTTCTATACCATACTTAAAAAATGCACCTGCCCCTGATCCAACAATACCATCTCCGGAACAATCGGCAAAATGAGGCGCTTCAAAGATATGCCAGGTTTCCGCCATGGCACAATATGCTTTTACAGAAACCACTTTAAGGTTCTGACATTCTGGATTATATCTGTCGTATTTGACCGTTTTCACCTCACAGACAGCACAATTCAAAAATAAATCTATGTTGGGCTCATTTCGAATAATACTTTCTAATTCCAGATTCCAACCCTCCGGACTCCAAGTGGGGTTGTTATAAAGATTATTTATGAACAACTCCTCAATTAAACCTGTTTCTCTTGAATAAGCAAAATTGCACTGCGTTGCTCCTACGGGAGGAACCCGTATTTCCTTGCTGGAATTTCCACCTAATACAGGCCTGTCCTGAACAAGAGCAGTCCTGATTCCATTTCTTGCAGCAGTAACAGCAGCACAAATACCTGCCAGTCCCCCACCTACTACTACAAAATTGTAATGATGTTGAATAATCTTCATTTTATAATTTGCTCAAATTTGGAATAAATTGCTACTGGCAAGGCTGGATATCACCTATCTTTCGAATTAGCAGGTGAACCCATAAAAAAGCCATTATATAAGCGGATCCAATAAAAATAAAAATGGGTATATAAGAATTATTGGCAACGGTAATGCCAATTAATTTTTGAGATAAAACGCTCATTAATCCTCCTAATGTTCCCCCAATTCCAGTCACAGTCGCCTGTACATTTTTTGAGTAAACCTCCGTGGGTAAGGTTATATTAGACCAAAGTCCATGAGACAGCATGATACTGGAAATTAATACAATGGCCATCATTGCGTTTGTTTTAAAAGTAAGTGCGAAGCAAAATACAGGTATGGCCAAAGAAGCCATAAGCATAATTGTTTTTCTGGCTCTGTTCAAAGTCCAGTTATTCTTTTCTATCAAAAGTTTAGGTAACAATCCTCCAAGAACGGTTCCTACCCCCATAGCAACATAAGGTAACCAGGCAGAAATTCCAATTTCTGCCAAAGAAAGTCCCTGAACATCTTGTAAATATTTAGGTATCCAAAAAATAAAAAAATAGACAACTGGATCGATAAATATTCTGGCAGAAAAACAACCCCAGCTTGCTTTTTTAGATAAAATAGTTTTTATGCTGACAACTTTGGATACCTCCTGGCCAAAAACGGAAGGAGGTTCATTATTCATAATCATTGCTCTTTCCTCGTCTGATATCCATTTATTTTTATCTGGCAATTGATAATAAATTAACCAGAAAATAAGCCAGAAGAATCCGAGAACCCCAGTAATTATAAAAGACATCCGCCAACCCCATAAAATAGCCACAAAAGATACTAATGGGACTGAAATTGCCGCTCCAATGGAGGATCCTGCACTGAATATTCCTACAGCTAATGCTCTTTCTTTTAGTGGAAACCATTCGCTAATCGATTTAATCCCTGCGGGAAAATTTCCTGATTCAGTTACTCCAAGAAAAAATCGAGCCACTGAAAATTGGGTTACTGAGTTAGCAAAAGCGTGCAATAAACTTACCAGAGACCATGTTCCTACAGAATAAGCTAAACCTATTCTTGTTCCAATATGATCAATCATTCTCCCACTTATGGCATACATAATGGTATAGCTGAATACAAATAATGCCGTAATATTCGCATAATCTATATCGGACCAATTTAGTTCTTTCTCAATGGTGGGTGCCAAAATAGCCAGCGTACTTCTGTCTATATAATTTAAAGCAGAAGCAAAGCAGAGTAAACCTGCTATTTTCCATCTAAAGGCTATTTTAGTTGATAATACCATATCTTTTTAGCAGTTAAGTCTCGTTTTAATTAAAATTAAATTCTCTTTCAACCCTAATTTTGTTTAATCAATCCTACCGCATCAGCGATGATAAAACCATCAGCATTTTCATTTGAAATACTTATGGAAGCAGGTTTAGATTTTTCAAAGTAAAATTCACCAACCCTCATCGAGAAACCCAAAGGATCTCCAATTCTAAAATTCCATTCAAATTTTTCAACCCCTTTTGCATGACGTACAAATATTTTTGCATTAGTAGCACTTTTTACGTCTGGGAAATACATTAAACAAAGTTTATACAACCCAGATTCCGGGACAGGTAAATCATAAAC
Organism: Saprospiraceae bacterium; assembly: GCA_027488135.1. Classification (GTDB taxonomy): domain Bacteria; phylum Bacteroidota; class Bacteroidia; order Chitinophagales; family Saprospiraceae; genus BJGN01. The sequence continues at coordinate 50,483 of JAIYCH010000047.1, forward strand.
CACCTCAGCAGAAGCATCTGGAGCAGCTTGAAAGCAATTATACTTAAATAAGTTCCTTAGACCTTGAATCTTTTTAACTTCCCAATTACCCGTAAAATGAAGTGATTTACTATCGGAAGAGGTGATTACTCCCCCAATATTTATTAATTGTTCTGGATAAATACAATGTGTAGCTGAACCTAATGGACCTATTTCATTGGGGAGAAAAGGTTCTATCTTCGTTTTGGAAGAAAGATTGTTATCTATATGAAGGTTCCAGTTCCCCATGATAGGTTTAATCTCTTTATCTCCAGAATTATAAATTACATTATTTTTAACTGTTGTGTTGCTTGTTGCCCAATCCAGAAAAACACCATTTGCAAGGGTTCTTCTGGGTATTCCTGTAGGTAGTTGCTCATAGCCCCAAATATCATATAAATAATTATTGACAATATAATTTGGCGCACTTAACCGGTTCATAGTTGCAAAATGTATAGCCGCGCCATCAATCGTTTTTTGCATACAGTCATTAATCTCATTAAATTCTACCACGTTTCCACCTTGATTTCTAAAAGCGAATATTCCATTTCTGGAAAGGTCTTTAAAATGATTATGCGCTATATAATTTCCTGGTTCCATTGCCATTGAAGCTGGCCGGGAATCGATATGCACGCCACCACCATAGTAACGAATCTGACCGCAGTGTTCCACGATATTTCTAGTAATGCGATTAAGTACTGGAAAAACTTTTGAAGCATTTTCTCCTTGGCTGTAAATTTTTGTATCATCCATATAGGATAATCTTGCACCGGTAAGAAGAACCCCACCACCACCTGCATTTTTTACTGTATTATGATCAAAAACATTGTTTTTACTGTCCAGATGGAACCAAAGTGCATAGCCTCCAATATTATTAAAATGACAATTCGTTAGTTGACAATTTTGGGTATTTTCCATTACAACTGCCGCATCGGTATGAACCCTCGGTTCTATTTGTCCTAAGGTGTAGGTTGTATGACTAAAATGAAAACCTTGGAAATAAATATTGCTAACAAGAGATTTTTTTTCAATATCTCCATTTAAATAAAATATTCTATTCAGGAAAGGAGCGATAATTTCAGATTTATTTGGATTTTCACCTTTAAGTGGTTTATAGTATAGCTTTCCTTCCTGATGATCCAAAAACCATTCTCCCGGCATGTCCAATTCATCTTTTACTCCTTCTATCCAAAACCAACTATCTTTATTTATCTCACCATGTAGTTCTCTTGGCCCTAAATCGATATGGTTATTTACTAAATCAACACCAACAACATCATTCCACTGATTAAAAAATCTCCATCTGGGTACTATATTTATCTGTGCATCCTCCGCTTCACCCCAGCTTTTATTTACTTTTTCAACAGAAACTTTTAGAGGACTGGAAAGTGTTGACGAGGCATATAAAAATGGATTTGATTCATTTTTGTTAGGATAACGGGCACGAATTGCCCTGTTACCATTTACGAAAAGCTCTCTAAAATTCCATTGATTGGGTGGAATTTTAGCATATTTTTCTGGTACATGAACCTCTCTTTTCCAACCTTTTGCCTCAGGCACATTTGTGTACCAAATGCCCTTATCGTTTTTAATCCATTTGCCAGAAAAGCGCTTACCTCCACTCAATAAAACCTTCTCCCCATCAGCAGATTTCCAGATAACCGGGGCAGATTTTGTGCCAGAGTCTTCAGGCGAAAATTCAATAGTTTGGTTCAGATAATACACTCCTCCTCTAACAATCACCTCAATGGGAACATCAGACTCCATTTGTTTTTCTAATTTAACCGCTTTTTTTGCAGCTTCAAACCCAGCAAAAGGAAATTCAATAGTTCCCGTATTCTGATCATTTCCATCTAAGGATATATAAAATCTTTTTACCTTTTCTGAGGGTAGCTGAAAAGATAAAAAAGTTAAAATCGAAAAGATACACCCTAAAAAACTTAAAAATCTGAGCATAAAAATAGTTTTAGCAAAAGAACAATTAATCATTCACAAAGGAATCATTCCTTGTTCACAAATTAGTGCTTAAATTAAATATTTCAATACCCTGGATTCTGAACAAAACCTGGATTTTTATTTACGTCTAATTCTGCCTGAGGAATGGGCCACAGATAATTTCCAGGCTTAAATACTCTGGGATTATCCATAATCTTAAAATTACCTGAAATATCCAACAAAGAATTAAAGGAGGAATAATCTACAGAACTATTGGCATCAAGAGAAGGAACAGGCAGTTTATAATAGTTATTTTTATTTTGTGATTTTCCAAATAAAATACCACTCATCACCTTTTCTGCAATTTTCCACCTGCGAATATCAAAGAGTCTCAACCCCTCTCCAACAAGCTCTACTTTTCTTTCCCTCCGAATAATGGATCTCAATTCTGCCTGATTTGTAGTAGTAATGGCAGGATAAAGCGTTGTTTGTGTTGGATTAACTCCATAACCGCGTGCACGAACCTGGTTAATTGCATTTAAAACAGAGGCATCAATCTGGTTCAATTCAACTTTTGCTTCTGCATAAGTTAATAAAACCTCAGCATACCTGATTAGCATAAAGCCCAATTCAGATTGTGTATTCAATACAAGGTCAGCCTGATCGAGATATTTTTTCAATAGAAATCCTGAATAAGTTGAAAAGGCATTGGTCACTTCTAAATTGGCAATTCTGCCAGGAGTAGGTGTAAATCTTTGACATGTTATACTGTCAGGATGGAAAGTAACATTGAAAGTAATTCCTCCTGTGCCGAACCATGCGTCTCCATCACCAAGTAACGCCTGTCGCATTCTAGGATCTCTGTTTTTAAATGGATCAGCAGAGGAATAGAGGGGAGATTTATCGATTGTTTTCCCATCTATACATTCATAGCTGTCAGCCGCCGCCCTAGTAGGTACTATGCCTGAAAATCCGCTCGAGTTTCTTGCCTGCATATTAGCAGATATTGCATTTACTCTTACTGTTTGTTTATAATCATAGGATAAAATGGACTCTCTTGAATTTTCTCCTGCATAAGTAAACAAATTTCTGTAATTCGGATAAAGAGAATGATATCCCAAGGCAATAACTTCATTAGAAGCACTTGCTGCAATATCCCATTTAGCATAATATAACGCCATACGAGCTTTGAAGGCCAAAGCGGCTGTTTTTGTAGCACGACCTATATCTAAACCTATATGAGATACAGGTAATTTTATAGCAGCAGTATCTAGTTCACGAATAATAAAATTAAGGACTTCCGTCTGAGGAGTTCTGGGTAAAAATGCATCTTTTGCATTTAAATTTTTTTCAACAAGAGGAACATCTCCAAATAGAGAAATTAAATTTCCATAATAGTAAGCACGCAAAAATCTTGCTTCCCCCTCTATCCTGTTATAAAGTGCTGCATTCGTTACCGTTTTTGCTTTTGACATATTTTGCAGTAAGTTATTGCACCTGCCTATACCTGCGTAATATTGTGTCCAGATACTTGTAATTATAGGTGTACCAGGTGTATGCTGTCCCAAGCCAATGGTTTGTATATCAGAAGCTGGTCGATACCACATAACATCGGAGGTTGCATCAATCAGCATTTGAATTGGAAATCCCCCGTTAGTAAAGGATAAATTGTTGTAAGCAGCATTTACAGCAAGTAAAAGCTCATCGGAAGTTTTAAAAAAATTTTCGGTATTTGGCTGATCCTCAGGATATAAGTTTAAATATTCTTTATCGCAACTAAAAGATCCCAAAAACAAAAACAGATAAATGATATAATAGAAATTTTTCATGTTTCTTTTTTTTAAAATTATTTTAAACTGACTCTTAGGCCTGCAACATAAGATGTTACCTGCGGATAATTAAAAGGGTTACCCAAAGGTGCTTCCGGATCATACCCTGGCATTTTATCCCAGGATAAAATATTCTGACCGCTTAAATAAACTTTAAATAAAGAGAAAGGAGTCTTTTTAAGCAAGGAAGGGGAAAGGGTGTATCCAATGGATAAGTTCTTTAACTTCAAAAAAGAGGCATCAGTTACCCAATAACTTGAATTTTGTTGATTATTTGTTTGTGAAATAAAAAACCTCGGATAGGTAGCGATTAAATTTTCAGCTTCGGTTTTAGTAGTACTCCATCTGCCAAGGTGAATATCTCTGACACTTCCAGCATTGAAGAAAGCCCAGGAAGCATCTTGATTTTGATAGCCATTGTATTTACCTATACCCTGAAAGAAAAGATTCAAATCAAACCCTTTGTATTCAAAAAAGAAATTTGCACTATAGGTGTACCTGGGTATTCTGCTTCCTATTAAAACTCTGTCGGCTGCATTAATTATTCCGTCCTTATTTTGATCAACATAGCTAATATCTCCAAGTTTTACGGTTCCAAATTGTTTGGGACTGTCCGTAAGTTGAGCCTGATTAAAAAATAAGCCATTCGCTTGAAATCCAAAAATAGAACCAATTTCTTGTCCCTCCTGAGTAATTTGGAAACCAGAGATATACGGGCCAGTTCCTTTAAGGTCTATTACTTTATTTTTTACATCTGAAAGAACCCCTACGATATTAAACTTAAAATCTTTACCTATTTTATCATTGTATCCAAGTTGAAAATCCCAGCCCTTATTTTCTACTTTTCCAGCATTTTGAACCCCTGCAGAAAGACCAACAATTAATGGAATAGGCAAAGTAAGTAAAATATCATCTGTATTTTTTATATAGTAGTCAAATTCTACATTTAACTTATTAGCTAAAAAAGCAGCATTTAAACCAAAATTTAATATTTTGGATGACTCCCAGCTAATTTCTCTGTTTGCCACATTATTTTGAGCTGCAACACTTATTATATTGTTATTTAGAACGCCCTGCCCTAAGGTTATTGATGAAATATAGGGGTAATTACCAATATTCTGATTACCAAGCTCACCATAAGAGGTTCTAAATTTCAATAAATCAAGCCATTTAAAATTATTCATGAATTTCTCCTTGGTAATAATCCATCCTGCCGAAAAGGATGGGAAAAACCCGTACCTTTTAAATTCTTCTGCAAATCGCGAAGAACCGTCATACCTGGCGTTTATTTCTAAAAGATATTTGTCACTTGCCACAAGATTTATGCGACTAAAAAGAGATCTAAGAGCCCAGGCATTGGCGTCTCCACTCACATTTTGATTGAGTGCTGGGTATGCATTTAGTTGAAGCAAATCGGGAAACAAGGTAAGTTCTCTGGATGCTGAAAAAGTTTGATTTCTACTATCTGTTTGTTCCGCACCCAAAAGGAGGTTAAAATCTAATCCCTTAAATGATTTGGCATAATTTACTTGAGCCTTTAAATAATTTGTAAGCGTATTTGAATTTGAGTTTGATAAGGTTGGTTTATTTGGATTGCTAAATAAAAGTGCTTTTGTATCAATATTAAAATAATTAATTTTACTCTGGTTATTACTTGAGAAACCCGTTGAAAAATTAGGTGCATAATTAAGATTGATATCTAAGCCTTTCAACGGTGTAAAAGTTGTCTGAAAATTAATAAACGCTGTATTTACTGTGGAGTTATTAACCCCTGAGTCGTAAGAATAAGCTAAAGGATTTCCCCCCTCCCAACCTGGACCCCAGGAACCGTCAGAATACTTTGCTGCATAAATAGGAGGAACTCTGTAAACCTGGCGAAATAGTTCACTATAACCAACACTCGGGGTGATATTATTATCTTTCCGAAGGTTTATATCAAACTGAAACTTTAGTTTTTCCGATGCTTTGTAATCTGCATTCAAACGAAGGCTGTATCTTTTAAAACCAGAATTGTTTACAATACCATTTTGATTCATGCTATTTAAAGCAGCCAGTAATTTAATACGTTCTGTACCTCCACTCAATGTTAGATTATGTTGTTGCTGTAATCCTTTTGTAAACGTTGCTTTTTGCCAATCGACATTTGGAAAATGGTCAGGATCGGTTCCATTTTTAACAAGATATCCGTTGATGTATTCGTCAGTAAATCTGGGAGAACCACCTTCATTAATAAGTGCTTCGTTATACATTTTCATAAACCCAACGGCATCCAGATAAACAGGTTTGTCACCAGGTCGCTGGCCTCCATAAAAAGCATCATAATCAACTTTCATTTTCCCAGATTTACCTCTTTTAGAGGTAATAAGAATTACACCGCTTGCTGCTCTTGAGCCATAAATGGAAGCGGAGGCTGCATCTTTTAATACAGAAATGGATTCAATATTATTGGGGTCAACATCACCAAATCTGGCAACTACTCCATCAATCAATATCAATGGATTATTATCTCCTAAAGTACCAATACCTCTGATTCTTATTTGCGCTTCTGAACCTGGGACTCCATTAAACTGAGAAACGGTAACACCTGGCAAAGAGCCCTGTAATGCTACAGAAGTATTCATTACGGGTCTTTTAGTTAATTCAGTACCGCTAATTACTGAAACTGCCCCCGTAAGATTTACTTTTTTCTGAATACTATATCCAACTACCACTACTTCATCCAGCGCAATATCATCTATTTTTAGCCTGATATTTAATTGGGTTTGATTCCCAATTTCAATCTCCTGAGTTACAAATCCAATAAAGCTAAAAACTAAAATAGCTTTTGAATCAGGTACTACGATGGAATAAGACCCGTCAATATCAGTAAAAGCTCCCTGCGTTGTACCTTTTAAAGTGACACTAACCCCAGGAAGATTTTCTCCCAATTCATCTGTGACAGTTCCTTTGATAGTAATATTAGGAAGAGCTCTTAAATTACTGGACAAGTCAGATTCATCTATAAAATCCTTCTTTGATGAGAAAGTATGTTTTAAATATAATTTCTCCTGTCCATTGTCCAAAGCTGCAAGAATATTACTTACACTTACCATTAAAATAAAAATAGTTGAAAAGAAATTCTTCATACATAAAAATTATTTTGCACCAATTGTAAAAATGGACCTTTCATTTTACACTCAATACATGGTTCAAAAAAAGACTCAATACCTCCCGGAATAAAGGAAAATATCTACATTCATTGGTTTTGTTTTTATAAATGTATCAAGATTAAATAGCGTATTAAACTTTCTTAAAGCCTTGAACAGAAGAATTTATACCGTTAACGTAAACGTTTACGTTAACGATAGATAGTTAATTTTAAAAATGGATGATACAACGTAAATAATTATGTTTTTAAGTTTAATTTTATTATTTTACATTAAAAACAAGATAGAAAAAGAGTATTTTTTTTAACAAAAGATAGTTATTCACAACCTAATGAGCAGAGTAAAGTGCCCCAAATGCCAAAATGTGGAACGTATTCTAAAAGCTGGAATTATACGGAATAAACAACGATACTTTTGTAAAGAGTGTGTTTATCATTTTATAATAAAAAAGGTTCAAAAAGATAATCATATATTATCTGATAAGCCAGCTTCTCAAGTTTCTCTGCAAGATATTGCATCTGTAGCTGGTGTATCCATTACTACCGTTTCCAGAGCTTTAAAAAATCGTCCTGACATAAGTATTCAGACCAGGGAATATATTAAAGAATTAGCTAAATCTTTGAATTATCAGCCTAATATTCTCGCCCAAAGTCTAGTAAACAAGTCCACACACACCCTGGGCGTTATCATTCCCAGTTTAGAAACCACGGTTTTTTCTACCATGTTAGGCGGCATTCAAGAAGTTGCTTCAAAAGCGGGATATCGAGTAATTATCTGTAATTCGAATGAAAATCACGAAACAGAAATTGCAAATATTCAAGGATTAATGAATCATTTAATTGATGGATTATTGATTTGCCACTCCATTCAAACCTCCTCTTATGAGCATATTCGGATTCATTTAGGTAAACGAATACCTATTGTGCAATTTTACCGTGTTGCCATTGGGCTCCCCATTTCTCAAATTTTAGCTGAAGATGAAGTGGGCGCTGAAAAAGTTACTGCTTATTTGATAAAAAAAGGGTGTAGACGAATTGCTTTGCTTTTAGGTCCGAAAAATCTCTCTATCACTCAAAAAAGATTCAATGGATACAAAATATCCCTTGAAAAACATGGAATTAATCTGGATATTAAGTTATTGGCACATGTTGATTTTCTTCAGGAGTCGGTGGAAAAAGCATTGGAGGATTGGCTGAAAATTAATCCTAAAATTGATGGTATTATTTCCATTTCAGACAAAAGCGCCGCTCAGATTATACGACTTTTAAAAAAGAAAAGTATTAAAATACCCGAAGAAATAAATGTTTTTGGATTCGGAAATGAATTTACTGGACAAATAGTGGAGCCTGAATTAAGTACTTTTGATACAAAAACCAGAATTATTGGGGAAGAAGCTGCCCGGTTAATCATTGAGCAAATTATTTCCGGAAATCAGGAGGTTACGTCTAAACTTATCCCAGGTGAGATTATCCTTAGGGGATCTGCTTGATAGATTTCGTTTAGGAACGATGGCAAAATTCTTTAGATTAGTCTTTATTTAAAATTAATTTGTGAAAATAAACATAAGAAACGGCTAATATTCCTAATACAAACAATGGAAAAATAGTTTGTACATTCATCCCGTCCACAGCTCCGTGACTTATGCTTGCAAAAATAAAATCAAAAGCAAACCCAGCATAAGCCCATTCTTTAACTCTTTTTGGAATTTGAGGAATTACCAATGCCAATACGCCTAAAATCTTAAAAACAACCAATGCATTTCCAAAATATTCGGGATAACCTAAATGTCTGATTCCTTCTTTAGCCAACTCTGTTTGTGAAGTCAATGCTGGCATTACACCTTCAAATAAAGCAATTATGATGGTCGCTGTCCAAAAAATAATTTTTTCCTTTTTCATTTTCTTTAGATTCATTCAACTTCAAAGATAAGTAAGCATATATAATTTCTATGTATTACCTTTAAAGAAATGTTTATTTTGCATTATGAAGCGAACACCTAAAAACCTAATATCAGGCATTTTATTTATATGCCTATCTTGCCTGCCTATCTTATCGATGGCCCAAAATAAGTTAAAAGCAGTATCTCCAAAAACAGTGGCAAAAGGTCAAAATTTATTTGATGCCTTATGTTCCTCTTGTCATAATTTTTCCCAACGGGTCATTGGACCTGAACTAGGAACCGTAATGTCTGCGGCGTCAGTTGACTGGATAAAAAACATGATTGTCAATGCGGGTGCATTAATTGAAAAAGGAGATCCCAGGGCCAAACAATTGTATGAAGATTATAAACAAGTCATGCCCTCTTTTCAGTATTTGAAAAAATCAGAGGTAGATGCGCTAATGTCCTATATTGGCAGCAAACAAAAGATAAGTAGCCCTACTATTCCTTCTTCTGATGGAATACCACCATTAACCGATCCTATTCCCACTAAAATAGCCAGGTCTCCCATTGCGCTGGACCTGACCTACGTTTCCACCTCACCTTTAACGGCCACCAAAGCGCCCCTATCGAGAATTAATGTATCGAGAACCCTTCCAGGAACGCCAAACCGGCTTTTTATTCAGGATTTACGCGGGTTTCTCTATGAGTTAAAGGATAACAAATGGGAAGTGGCCATAGATTTGATTCGTGAAAAACCATCATTTATTCACGCACCAGGATTAGCGACTGGTTTTGGCAGTTTTGCCTTCCATCCCGATTTTAAGTCAAATGGACTACTATATACGACCCATACAGAACCACCCGGCACGGCTAAGGCCGATTTTGCCTTTGAGGATTCCATCAAAGTGACGCTTCAATGGGTTTTAACCGAATGGAAAATTCAGGATGCCAATAGCCTGCCATTTAAGGTCACAAACAGAACTTTACTTCGGATAAATGTGGCAACACCCATCCATGGTGTTCAGGAATGTACTTTCAATACCACCGCCGTAAAAGGTTCCGCAGATTATGGCATGCTCTATGTTGGTGTGGGCGACGGCGGTGCTGCCGGAGAGGGCTGGACTCATGTAACGACGGGAAATAGCAGGATCTGGGGTTCGGTCATTCGGATAGATCCTTTCGGGAAAAATAGTAAAAATGGTCAATACGGTATCCCATCCGATAATCCATTCGCAAAGTCAAAAGACGCTGACCTTTGTAAGGAAATCTATTGCCGTGGCTTTAGAAACCCAAACAGGATTGTCTGGACACCCAAAGGTAAAATGCTGATAACAGACATTGGCCAATCCAATAGCGAGGAATTAAATCTGGGCATTCCCGGTGGAAATTATGGCTGGCCTGACAGGGAAGGTACTTTTGTGGTGCGTCCAAAGGCAAAAATAGATCAGGTTTTTCCCCTGCCAGCAGGTGGTGATCCTGTCCCATACCTTTATCCGGTAGCCCATTTTGACCATGACGAGGGGAAAGCCATTTCCGGTGGCTTTGTTTATACTGGCCAGAAAATTCCTGCTTTACAAGGGAAATATATATTTAGTGACGTAACAAACGGTCGATTTTTTTTCGTCGATGCTGATAAACTGAAATTAGGCACGCAATCTACCATCACTGAATTTGGCCTTACCCTTGACAGACAACCTTTTAGTTTCTTGTCTATTCATCCGAAATATAAACCTGATCTAAGAATCGGTTTAGACGAAAATGATGAGCTATTGATTTTCACCAAAGCAGATGGCAAAGTTTACAGAGTGGTTGGTGCCCAATAAATGATGCTATCCAACCCCTTTTTTCATTTCATAAACGAAATTATGTTTGGGTAGCTCCCCATAATAGGTAACTTCTTGTTCGAATATCTTTTCAGCACCTAATCGCTCCATCGCTTTTTGGGACCTGATATTTTGAGCACCAACCTCAAAATGAACCTTATCAACATAGTTAAATGCATGATGTAGCATGAGCCATTTAGCCTCCTTGTTAAAATGATGTCCCCAACAAACCCTTGAAAAAAAAGTGTAGCCAATTTTTATGAGACGTGCTTTAGCATCATAATCATAAAATCGGGTGGAACCAATAATATCTCCTGTCACTGCATTTGAAATTAAAAAGGCTCCTTCCGATTGGATAGCCCCTTCAAAATACTTTTGAAAAACTTCCCGTTTAAACCTATCCGGATTAGGATGCTGTACCCAAATTATTTTATCTGAAGCCACCTCGAACAATCTTTCAAAATCACTTTCAAGCAGCGGCGTTAATATTACTTTTTTATTTTCCAAAAGAATTATAGGTATTTTTTCCATATAAAAATCATTTGCATTATTGTATAAATATACCCTACATTTGTGGAAGATACCTATTTCACCCGCAAGATTTTAACCTTATGACAAATATTGAAAAATTTCACCAGGAATTGCTGTCAGAAGATCAAAAGGAAGAAACATCCTTAAAAGAAAATACGACAGAAACAGATTATTTCGAGCAGATAGATATTCCCTATTTGGTCAAAAAATCATTGTCTCAATATCAGCCGGCGCCTCATCGGATCATTGCCATTAAAGAAAAAATCCTTAAGCGTTAAATGTCTTATGCCCCTATTGCCTGTCCTTTTCCTCCTTCTTTTTTCGCTGAATGCGGCAGGTCAGGTGGTATTACCAGATTCGGTAAAAAATAAGATTGCTCAATTGAATGGGGAAATATTACTTCCCCTCGATGCTGATTACAAAAATACATCGTTTTTCAAAAACGAGAAAGAGGAGGAACCACATTGGGATATAATCCTTTCGGACAGAAAACACAAACGAGAAATTCGTTATATGTTTTTACCCGACACCTCAAGTAGCCATTTTCCCCCGGACATGACCGTGTACCGTTTGGTGCTTCATATATGTAAAAATGATGAAAATAGTGTGGTCACTGCCAGAGAATTAAGTGAAGATGAGCTATTTGATTGGTACCAATGCGATGATGGCAAAATCTACCAGTTTCCACCCAAAATCGCGTTAGGATATTACGCCTATTGCCGGCTGATTGCTATCCACAGGGAGGGCCGCGGAAAGGTTGTCATTTGCCTGTTGTACAATGACCCTCAGGATTTACAGGAGGGACATACTTATTCCTTCCGATTTTTAGATGATAAATAATGGAAAAAATAATGAAAATGAAAAATTCATTTAGTGAACATGACACGGCAGAATTTATAAGCCGAATCGACAAATTAACACCCACCACAAACCCAATCTGGGGCAAAATGGATGTTGCAAAAATGATGGCCCATTGCAATGTTACCTACGAATTGGAATATGAGAATATTCATCTAAAACCAAATGGATTTGTAAAATTAATGTTGATAATATTTGTAAAAAATGCTGTCGTTGGCCAAAAACCATACAAAAAGAATGGACAAACCGGATCACAATTTATAATTAAAGATAGCAGGAAGTTTGAAACGGAAAAGAAACGTTTGGTTGATTATTTAAACAAGACACAACAACTTGGGGAAACTTATTTTGACGGAAAAGAATCCCATTCATTTGGTGTTTTGACTGCACAAGAATGGAGCACTATGTTTAGTAAACA
>JAIYCH010000005.1 GCA_027488135.1 Saprospiraceae bacterium
CAAATATACCTGATAATGAAAATTTCATGTGGAATATAATGTTTGCATATAACTTCAAGAAGATTTATCAGATAATGAGGTAACGCATGTTGAAATATGCGCTTGGTTGGAATATTTCTCATTACGCGCCATTCGAACAATCCAACCTCGACGCATCTGGTGAATTTATGCACTTATTTATGCCTGAACCAACAATCCTTTCGTTCCAGTTCATATCCTTTGAATAAGGTATTAACCGGAGCGCCATGTTTGAGTTGATTATTAAATTTTGTTCTTACCAAATAATTAAAGGCGCCCATATCTCCCGTAAAAAGAGTCCGATTATCTATATTAAATTGTTGATGAATATCGCAAAGGTCACGAATAAAATCTTTTACCATGCTAATGGATCCACCTATAATTCCGCAGTTTAGCAGCGTTTCATTAGCGAATTTATTTTCATACCTTGAATAATCTGCTATTTTTTGTCGAAAATGGGCAGAGTGAGCTATCATCCAGTCATTCTCAAGTATTTTTGGTTCGTCCCCACAAAAAATAGCTCCTGGGTTTTCGATAAAAAAAGGATGCTCGAACGGATTCTTGACAACCACTACATCTGAAATATCGGTCACAAATATATTGTCAATTTCCCCAGCATACCTATCTAAAAATTCTTTGTAAACAAAATATCGATAAACATTAGGATTAAACTTGGTGGTATCATCATCGATTCTAAAGAAGGAAACATATTCATTTTGATATTTCTGACAAGTCCCTTCGCTAAAGCTATTGTGAAAAATAATCCCATTTAACTTTAAGGAAGTTAAGGATTCCGCCCAATTCCGAACCAATTCATAATTATCATCCTCAAGGGTCTCGCTTCGATTCACATCATAAATGCCGGTAATTAAACAGGCCATGATTACATTTTTCGAAGGACGAAAACCTTTAATTTCTTGAATCATTATGCCATGTTTTTAGTATAACTATTTTTTAATGAAGCACTTATACTATTTGGCATATTTCTATAATAAATATAAGTTCTGAGATTAACTTTATTAACCCTGAATACCATTTCGGCATTATGATAAAAATCGGCATCTGCAGCATATCCATCCTTAAATTTAAAATTTGTAAACACAGATTTTCTGCCAAATAACGTTCCAAACAATATGCAATCATCTATGTGGATAAGATTTTCATGGTCATGCCTATCTATAACAAAATAATCATCTTCGGTTTCCACTACAGCATCGACCGTTGAGGCTATTAAATCGAAATTATTTATCTCTAGAAGGCAAGAACTTAAATGATGAGGCTTGTATTCATCATCACCATCGATAATGGTAATAAAATCACCTGAACTTATTAAAATCCCACGATTAATTGATTGAGCTTGTCCTCGATTACTGTGTCGAATATAGGCTATTTTATTTTCGTGTTTTGCAACATATCCCAGAATAGCTTCGCTTTTTTCAAAGCAGCTACCATCATCTATTACGATGAGTTCGAAATCCTGGAAATCCTGCTTCAACACAGAATCAATAGCTCTTTTTACATAGAACAAATGGGTATCGTAAACTGCCATAAGAACTGAAACTTTAACCATTTTGACCTATTTTAATTATTTTTAAATGTAATACAAACCAAAGCTATCATAATTAAAAGGTATCCTAAAGATTAAAATATTAAGAATGTGTTAAGTTTCTTCAGCTGTATTTTTTATTGGGCATAGCTTTATGCTACCTGTATAAATGTGGGGAACAAACCCAACTATTATTATCGTTTTCATGCTTAAAAATGTTAGGGCTATTTGAAAAACAAACAACAAGAATTTAATAATATATTACAGCAGTTACTCGCACGGGTTGAGCCAGTCGAAAATTACCCATACTATACCCTAAAACTTTAATTATTAGCTTAACTTCACTAATAATATGAATGCCGAATGGCTAAAACAGCACAAAATTGAACCTTAGGATAACCCATTTCCTTAATGATTAAAACATGAACTTAAACCATATAGATATTAAAAATTTTAGATGTTTCAAAGAACTTGACAGCGAAGACGTCTGAACTATGATTTTTAAATGATTAAATGAATACTATGATTAAGCAAGAATATCCCGTGTATCAAAAATATTTGGCAATTGAGATGAAACATCAGGGATTAGAATGTAGCAGAGAACACGAAATGGAAATTAGCTACAAAAGCGAACATATAGGAACAAGAAGAGTAGATTTTTTTGTAGCTAGAAAAATAAATGCTGAATTAAAGGCTTATGGTCTTGATATTGGTTTGCCATTTAAACGAGTGATGAAACCGCATAAAAATCATAGTTCAGACAATACCGAAAATGGCGAAACCAAGTTAGATGTTCGTTTGGAAAAATAAAAAGGTCACTATTCGAGAATATAGAATAGTTCAAAAAAAAAGATGGCAAAGAAAAAAATAGTATCAAAAGAAAACAGCTTTACCGAAATATTACTTTACAATACTCCCAATGGAAAAGTAAAAGTTGAAATCTATCTACAAAACGAAACGGTATGGCTTTCACAACAAAAAATGGCAGATTTGTTTGGCGTGGATAGAAGTGTTGTTACGAAGCATTTAGCAAACATTTATAGCGAAAATGAACTGAATAAGGAAGCAACTTGTGCAAAAATTGCACAAGTTCAAACTGAGGGAGACAGAACCGTAAACAGGCGAATTGAATTCTACAATCTGGATGCAATTATTTCAGTTGGCTACAGGGTAAACAGCATTCAGGCAACAGCGTTTCGCATTTGGGCTACCGAACGATTAAAAGAATACATCATCAAAGGTTTTACAATGGATGATGAACGGCTAAAAAACCCGAACAACATTTTTGGCAAAGATTATTTTGAAGAACAGCTTGCACGAATAAGAGATATACGGAGCAGCGAAAGAAGATTTTATCAGAAAATAACCGACATATACACACAATGCAGTGCCGACTATAATATAGAAATACAGGTAACAAAAGATTTTTTTGCTACCGTTCAAAACAGACTGCATTGGGCAATTACAGGACAAACCGCAGCTGAATTGATTACAGCAAGGGTTGACAGCACAAAAGAAAATATGGGTTTAACCACTTGGAAAAATGCACCTAAAGGAGCCATTCGTAAAACAGATGTAAGCATTGCAAAAAATTATTTGAACGAAAAAGAATTAGAAGGATTGAACCGCATTGTAACCATGTATTTAGATTTTGCCGAAAGTCAAGCACTCAAGGGAGTAGTGATGAATATGAAAGATTGGATTGTAAAGTTGGATTCTTTTTTACAGTTCAATGAAATAGAAATTTTAACACATCAAGGCAAAGTGAAGCACGAAGTGGCTTTGGCATTGGCCGAAAGCGAATTTGAAAAATATCGCATTGCACAGGATAAATTATTAGAAAGCGATTTTGACAAAGCAATACTGAATTTTTGAACTTCTTCAACACAGCTTTTTTATGCAGTCAAAAAATTCCTGCTATTGTGGTGTTAAATTGCTATAGATGGGCTATTGTACATAGAGAAACCGGCTTTCGTTACCTTAGTGTTGACAAAGGGCTTAAAAAAAAGGTAGATTTTGAATTTGAAAAACAAACAACAAAAATTTAATAATCCACAACAGCAGTTACTCGCATGGGTCGAGCCAAACGAAAATTACCCATACTATACCCTAAAACTTTAATTATTAGCTTAACTTCACTAATAATATGAATGCCGAATGTCTAAAACAGCACAAAATTGAACCGCAGGATAACCCATTTCCTTAATGATTGAAACATGAACTTAAACCATATAAATATTAAAAATTTTAGATGTTTCGAAGCAATAGATTTTGACTTTGGCACATCTTCAACCGTTTTTATTGGTAAAAATGGGTCTGGAAAATCAAGTATTCTTAGTGCCCTAAGAAAAGGTTTAAGTTTTATGTTTGCCGATAATAAGCTGGAAATTAATTTTCTGAAAAATAATAACAATAGCACTGTCAGACCACTGGCATTATGGGATACTAGATTTGATGAATTTCAAGACGGCTTTTGTTGGCCTTCTAATATCGAATATAAAACTACATTCCAGGAAAAACCGCTGGAATGGGCGTTTTTTAAGAAAGGACACCCGGGGAGCCTTTTTTCTTCTCTTTATAACGAAGCCAGAGCCAGTGTACTAAGTGAATTAATTAAACCAACTACGCAATGGCCTTTATTTGCTTTTTTTGGTGATTCTTATCCTCATTCTATAATGAACCTGGGGTCAAAAGCTTCCAAAATCATAAAATCTGATACTTTACCAAGAGACTTCGGTTACTATGGCTGGGATGACTACGGAAATTGTAATGCTATTTGGTTCGAAAGGTTTATTCGAATAAATAATTTTATTAATGAATTCGAAACTGAATCAAAAAACATTGATGCACAAATAATTAAACAGGAAAATTTAATTACTGAAACAGTCAATGGCGATATCCCACATTTAGAATCAATCAAAAAAAGATTAATCCAACTTAGAGAACGAAGAAATGTCATTGTACATAACCAAGACAAGGTATTAAACCATTTAATTGATGAAAAAAATTATGTAGAAGAAAAAATAGTCCAGTTTACAAATCCCGTTTCTGACAAATATGACTTCATTAATTCAGCATTTGATATTGAAAGGGTTTACACTCATAAATCATCAAAAAAAGAAACGCTGATTCAATTTCAATTTAAAAATGGCACCATTCTAAATTCTGAAATTTTACCTATGGGTTATAAAAGACTTTTGTCCATTGTTTTTGATATTGCTTACAGGGCCTTTATTTTAAATAAAGGTAGGTCTGAACCTAAAGGTATTGTTATGATTGATGAGATTGAATTGCATTTACATCCAACTTTGCAACAAGAGGTACTTCAACGATTTACAAATACATTTCCAGATATTCAGTTTATTATCACCACGCACTCTCCATTGGTAATAAGTAATTTTAAAGTTGATGACTATAAATGCAAGTTGATAAAATTAACGTCAGAAAATAATAATTATTCCAGAGAATATGTCGAAAATATCTATGGCATTGACTACACCACTGGCTTAACGGAAATAATGGGCGCTCCATACAGAGCTTCAACTATTGATAATTTGATTGATTCAATTGTCATTCTTTCTTCTAGAAACAAGCAAGCGGATGCCGAAAAACTCAGGAATGAGTTATATGAAATTGTTGGTAATAATAATGAACATATCAATAAAGAAATCGAAAGTCGCATTGAAATGAATAATAAATAGTTTAATATGGTAAGTATAAATAAAGATAATCAACAAGCCATTACCAATGTTTCCAATTTCATTAGTATGCAATGGCAAGAAGAATCAAATAGATATATAAACATTGATTACGATTCCATTAATAAAACCGAATATAAAATAAATTGCTTATCAGAGCAACAATATGTTTGCTGTTATTGTAGTCGAGAAATTGAAAATACCCCTACAACAGAATTAGAACATATTATTCCGAGGTCTATACATACCCCTGATTCTTTACAACGATACCTTGATTTCAGCCCAATTTTATTAAATAATATCATTTTACAGGAAGATTTCAGAAAATCAACCGAAGAACAAAATACACCACCATTTCCACATCATATTGCTTATCAAAATATTGTGGCTTCCTGCAATGGTAAAATAAAAGATACATCAGAAAATATTACCTGTTGTAATAGAAAAAGGGAAGATACATTTATACCACCATTTAATTTAATGCCTAAAAGTATCAAATACTTGAAAGATGGTTCCATTTATTATGAAAATGATGAAATTGATAACCGCTTCATAAATAGCTTGAACCTAAATAAAGTTTTACTGAAAAAAATAAGGCGTATTTGGTTTTTATTTACAGCATCAGGTGTAACCCTTGATGATCTCCTACAAATAACCACCTTAGAACAAATTAAAGAAATAATTACATTACACATTGATATAAATCCTCTTAAAACAGTAGCAGACAGTACAAGCATTCATTCATTTAAAAATGAAGCTAACTGGAAAATGCTAATGAATTACAAGTATTTTTTTAACTACTTCATAATTCCCAACCATTAAACACTATGTATTTACCCTAATGATTTTAGTGATATAAAAAATATTTATACCCGATGCTCTGCGATCACCTAATCACAGCAAATTCATCGAAATTCATGATGGTTGACGCTACAATGGTATAAGCCGCAGTCATTGCCGGATCTAATTTTTCATCGCGTTTATATTCACCTGCCGTTAGTAAATCCATGGCCTTTTCCTTGTTTTCCTTAAAATAGGCCCATTGATTTTCATACAATTCAGTTAAAATGCTGAGCTCTTCCTTCCTCGGTTTCCGGCTTGTAAGTGCCTGAAAACAATAGGACAAACGATTTGATTCCGACATATTATCTCCTGTCTCATTAGGGATAAGCTGCATTTTTTCGGCTAATATCCTGGCAGCTTCCACAAACTGGGGATCATTCATCAATACAAGTGCCTGCAAAGGGGAAGATGTTTTTTGCCTCCTCACCGCACAATAGGAACGATCGGTCGCATCAAAATTGAGCATCGATGGGGGTGGTGAACTTCGCTTCCATATCGTATAAAGACTGCGGCGATATAAACTATCTCCATGATCTTGAATGTATTTCGTTGCATTTCGCGTAGCCAATGCTTCCCAAAGCCCTTCTGGCTGATAAGGATGAACACTTGGCCCACCAATCTGTGGCACCAAAAGTCCACTTGCCGCCAAGGCATTGTCACGAACAAATTCGGCAGGCAATCGATGCGCCGGGTAACGACTATATAAATCATTGGCAAAATCCGCTTCTTTAGCCATTTCTGAAGTGTATGAAGATTGCCTATAGGTGGCAGAAAGCACCATTTCTTTTATAAATGCTTTCACGTCCCAATTTTTCTCCCTAAAATTCAACGCCAGATAATCCAAAAGTTCCGGATGCGTTGGAAATGACCCTTGATTTCCAAAGTCTTCCTGCGTTAAAACCAATCCTTTACCGAAAAGCATTTGCCAAAAACGATTAACCGCCACTCTGGCAAAAAGTGGATTTTTCTCATCCAAGAGCCATTGCGCTAATCCCAATCGGTTTTTAGGGTATTTGTCTTCATCAAAAGGGAAAATTTTAGGGATGGTATTGGGTGTAACCTCTATTTTCGTGGGTGAATCGTAAGCTCCCCGATCGAGAATAAAGGTCTTCCGATATTCCGCCCTATCTGTCATTATCATCACCTCCTCTTCATTCGTCGCGATATAATTTTCTTGAGTCCGCAATGAAAGGAGGGAATCCTGGCTCTTATTAAAATCAGATTGATAGCCACGGAGTAAGAAATACGACAAAAGTTGCTTTTGTTCCTCCTCCGTTTTTGATTTTTTACTGATGTACTGAGCAATGATATCTTGCGCTGGATCATAGAGGTCTAACACTTCTATTTCCGATAATGGCCTTTTATAAATAGCCAGTTCGTCCATATCCATATTTTGCAAAGTACGCGGCGAATTAGATCCCAGCGTAAAATTTCTTGTTCCTCTAATGACATTAAAGCGTGCGAATACCATGCTTTTTTGCAAATTATCAACTAGTAATTTGTACTCCGGAACTTTACCATTGAGCCAGAACCGGATACCTGAAGCCTTGCTGCTTCCGTCGTAGGTCAGAGCGATATGGGTCCATTCTCCCACTTTGAGGGTATCGATGGTAACAAAATCAATAGCATTATCAGGTAAAACATGGGCAAATTGAAAAGACAGGGTACCATTTTTATTTAATTTACAAGCCCATCCACGGAAACCCTCTTCCTCACTATTCGCTTTATTGAAAATGGGACCTTCCTCTCCATATTTGTTCAATTTCACCCAAATACTTACTGAAAATGGTTGAAAACGGTCATAACTCAATGCTTTTCCAGCTTCAATACTCGCTTCGCCCCTAAAAGAGATTCCCTGCCCCCTTTTACCGGGAACGAGGAAAGGATATTTGTCTCTATCCCCTGAAAATCGGACTGCTTTTACCGTAGCATCTACTTTTTCCATATTCAGGAAACCGCTGAATTTCCCGGGAGCTTTTATTTTAATCGTCGTATCTGTTTTACTTTTCTCCAGTTCCTTAGCCCGCCGTTCCAACTCTACCTTTGTTGGTGGTGTAATCATATCTCCAATCAGGGTAGTATCTATTTTCTCAAAATCAAGATATAATACACGTCCAACAGGTTCTTTTAAGGAGTAAATATCGGATGCATTGATATTTGTCAGCCATTTTTCAAGATCGTTTTTATACTGATCCGTCATCTTCGTTGCCGCAATATGCGGTTCCATCAAAGCCCTTAAACTGTCCAGACTTTTCTGAGCGGCGGGAGTTGGTAAAAGCACTGTTGGAGACGCTTCGCCATTGTAAGGCACAATACCCGATTCGTTATTCTGATTAAAAAAGGCATATAAAGCGTAATAATCTTTGTCCTCGATAGGATCGTACTTATGGGTATGGCATTTTGCACATTCGGTTGAAAGTCCTAAAAAAGCCTTGCCAAAAGTAGCTACGCGATCGCTCACATATTCCACCCTGTATTCTTCCGGCACCACTCCACCCTCTTGCGATTGTTGGTGATTTCTATTGAAACAGGTGGCTATCAACTGGTCTAGGGTTGGATTTGGCAATAAATCGCCCGCCAATTGCCAGATAGTAAATTTATCATAAGACAAATTCTGATTAAAAGCCCTGATAACCCAATCCCGATATGGATAGGTATTTCTCATTCCGTCGTCTTGATAACCATGAGAATCGGCATATCGAGCTACATCTAACCATTCCAAAGCCATTCGTTCCCCAAAATGGGGTGAAGAAAGCAACCGATCAACCAATCGCTCATAAGCCGTTGGAGAATTGTCATTTACAAAATTTTGTACCTCCTCGACGGTTGGCGGCAATCCAATGAGGTCAAAAGACAAGCGGCGAATGATCACTTCTTTTGTTGCTTCATTATTAGGTTTCAGGCCTTTTTCTTCTAATTTTTGAAGAATATAATCATCGATCGTAGTTTTAGACCAAGCCTTATTAATGACCAGAGGAGAAGGATATTTAAAAGGGGAAATAAATGCCCAATGTTCTTGATATTCAGCGCCTTCCGAAATCCATTGAACCAATATTTTTTTCTCTTCTGCGGTTAATTGCAAATTTGACTTAGGCGAAGGCATTACCTCATGAGGGTCGTCCGACATAATCCGGCGGACCAATTCACTTTCTTTGGTATTAAAAGGAACGATAGCCCTTTTACCCGACGGCAACAATGCTGTGGCTGCTTCAAAAGAAGTTAGTTGCAGCTCTGCATCTACTTTTGATTTATCGGGTCCATGACATTTGAAGCATCTATCAGAAAGAATGGGCTTTATTTGCCTGTTAAAATCTATTTTCCTTGAATAGGCCGTATTCAAAATGAAAAAAATTAGAAGGGCAGACACACTAAAAAATTTATTATCGTAGCGCTTGAACATAGACAGCATATTTAAAAACAATAGATTAGGCCAATACAGATTTCACTACTTTTCCGGCCACATCGGTTAAACGGTACCTTCTTCCCTGCGTTTTAAAGGTAAAACGCTCATGATCGATACCCATTAAATGCATGACGGTAGCCTGATAATCGTGTATATGCACTGAATCTTTTATAATATTGTACCCAAAATCGTCTGTTTCCCCATAAGTAAATCCCTTTTTCACACCAGCACCAGCCATCCAGATGGAATAGCAACGCGGATGATGATCCCGACCATAATTATCGACGGTGAGTTTACCTTGAGAATAACAACCGCGTCCGAATTCTCCGCCCCAGACAACAAGAGTATCTTCGAGCAAACCTCTTTGTTTTAGGTCAAGAATCAGGGCAGCAGAAGGTTGATCTACATCTTTTGCCAGCTTTGAAATTTCGGATGGCAGATTACCATGTTGATCCCACCCTTGGTGATATAATTGAACAAACCGGACATCATTTTCAATTAACTTTCTGGCTAACAAGCAATTAGCAGCATAAGAACCAGGTTTGCGTGCATCTTTTCCATAAAGGTCAAATACCCAATCAGGTTCTTTACTTACATCAAGCGTTTCGGGCACCGAGGTTTGCATGCGATAAGCCATTTCGTACTGCGCTATTTTCCCATTCAGGTCATCATCGAGCGTTTGTTCAATCTCAAGTTTATGCAACTTCGCTAAAGCATCCAGCATGTCCCGTCTGGAAAATTTATCGATTCCCTTAGGATCTTTTAAATATAAAATAGGGTCATCACCTGAACGAAACAAAACACCCTGGTGTTCTGAAGGCAAGAAAGCATTATTCCATAATTTAGCGTAAAGCGGTTGATCACCATTATTTGAACGCGAGAGCAACACACAAAAAGCGGGTAAATTTTTATTCTCGGAACCTAGTCCATAACTTACCCAGGAACCGAAACTGGGACGCGCGCCCTGTTGACTTCCCGTTTGAAGAAACGTAACGGCAGGGTCATGATTAATCGCTTCCGTGTGCATAGATTTTATCACACACATTTCGTCGGCAATTTGCTGGTGATAAGGTAAAATTTCGCTTAACCAAATCCTTCCTTTACCATACTGTGCAAAATTAAATTTGCTTCCCGCCAATGGAAAAGATTTTTGGTGAGCCGTCATGCCTGTTACCCTTTGTTCCCCGCGAATAGAGGCAGGTAATTCCTGGCCAAACATCTCTTTCAATTTCGGTTTATAGTCAAATAAATCCAGTTGTGACGGGGCGCCACTTTGAAACAAGTAAATGATCCGCTTTGCTTTGGGTGCAAAATGGGGTAATTGCAAGTCACTGGAAATTAGATTATTATCATTCATCAAACCACTCAAGGCCGTAGCACCGAGACCTAAAACACTTCCGGAAAGGAAGTTCCGCCGGTTCATTTTATGGTTATATTCTTCAAAAATATTCATTAAAGTTCATTTTAGTACATTAGGAAGATGCTCTAAGTTAATCTAAATTTTTTGTTTTTATGGTATCTGGCTTTGCAAATTGAACGCCACCCAATTCAACTTGCACATTGGGCAATGACCTTTTCAATTGTTCTATTCCCTTTGCCGTGGTTTTAGTTTGCCATAAAAAAACAACCTTTAGATGGGCACAATTTGCCAATTCCAATAATCCATTATCGGTAATATTGGTACCATATAGATTTATCTGCTCCAAGTTTGGCAGATTTTTTATATCATTCAACGCTAGGTCCGTGATGGCTGTTTTTTCAAGATTTAAGCGGGTAATATTCTTCAACGCACTTAATTTTTTAATATCTGAATCACTTACAGGTTGTTGGCTCAAACGCAATCGAACCACTTTATCACCTAATTTCAGCACATCATCTATTAAAGCAGAGCGATATTCTTTAACATTGACAAAATTTACCATCAGATAATTTGAATTCGTTCCAAAATTACTGACCATGATATTTTGCTGTTTTAATTGATTCAATAACGAGGGAGGAACCGCTTCCATCTTATTTTTCAAAATATTGCCTTCAACATCTTGCACAAAAGAAGGCGAGACAGCCGTTTTAGGTGCTGAAACAATGACCGGTTTATTTTCAATCACCTCCTTTTTTTCTTCTTGTTGGTCAAGAAAAATCTTCATCTCTTCCCGAAAAGAGGCACCTTCTTTAATCCACTGATGAAAAACAGCTATTTCTTGAGGGGTAAGTTGCGGTTTACCTTTAGGCGGCATGTGATTATCGTCGTCCTCAGGTAATAACATGGAAAGGTATAACGAACTATTTTCAGGATTGCCTGCGGTAAGGATTGCCCCATTTTTGCCACCTAAGAGAATAAATTCCTCTGTATCGAGGCGCAAACCACCTTTCTTTTTAGTTGCAGAATGACAACTGAAACACTTCTTTTCTAAAATAGGTAAGACGGCATCTCTGAAAATAAAACTGGTTTTCACCCTTTGTGCCTTTTCCGTATTTGGCTGAATCTGAACGGAAGATTTCAGATCAGCCGTAACTAATTCAGCTGGAGATGCCTTTAAAACCTCCTGTTGCACGGAATCTATGGTTGGCATCATTTGCAAGGGGACACTTTTCTTTTTCGGAAAAAGATAGTCCTCGCCATGCGTCAAATTACCCCCAAAATGTCCCGTGACCATTAAAGCACAGACGGTTATGGTAGTTAAAATATCTCTGATACGTTTAATAAAATAGGCCGCAAAGCTAAAAACAGCTGTACCCATACCCATCCATTGATGCTGAAACACTAGATCCGCGTCATATTCACCCGATTGCGCTAAAAACCACCCTGCAGCACTGGCAAACACAGCTGAAATAGAACCCAATAATAAGGCAAAAGAAATGGCGACTTCAACTTCAACTTTTTGAAATCGTTGAAATAAAATGAGAGCAAAGGCAAAGAGCAAAATGCCTATAGGTAAATGCACCAATAAGGGGTGAAGGCGCCCAAAAAAATCGGTTAAAAACATTATTATCATTTAATAAATTACCTAAAATTATGGCCATTTTTTGGGATCCAATACCACATACTTTATGGATTTTTCATTATTTCCTTTATTGTAAGAATAAGTACAGCGGATGAGCCCGTCATTGGATTGAATTAAAGAAGGGTAAGAAAAACTTCCCTTTCCAGGACTCTCCTCCTCTACCGGAAATTTAAAATACCAGGTTTCTCCCTCATCTTTTGACAGATAAAGTCTCAAACGATAACGACCATCCATGATATCATTTCCCAAAAAGGCCATTCTTCCGTCCTTAAGTCTCAACAATTCTACGCTGGCTGTATTGGGAATAGTTGTTTTTTGGGTAGCTGTCCAGGATTCGCCGTTATCTGTTGAAATACTTTGATGCACCATCGGAGGTTCGTCGCCGCTATCTCTCATATAAGCCAAAATATTGCCGTTCTTTTTCTGAATCAATGCAGGTTGTATGGGACCTCTGCCTACAATAGGCAGACTGGGTTTCCAGGTTTCCCCTTTATCATCAGAGATAGCCAGCATGGAGAGATTAAATCCGTCGGAATAGAGAGGAAGCAAAATCCTGTTTTCGCCTATTAACAGCGGTTTAATTCTGGTCATCCACCCAATACTTCTTTTTGCCGCATCGTTTGCTGCGCTGGCTATCATTTCATCATATTTTGGTGCATAACCAGCCCAACCAATGCCGTGTGAGGGTAAACTTTTCAATTTTTCCTTAATTTCCTTTGCAAATGCATCGGTTGGCTTGAGCAGAATATTATCCTGCCATTGCCAGACAGGTGGACCGGGTTTCAAAAAATCGACCGAGGTACGCACTTTTAAAATAGATTGTTCCCAAAGATTTGCCTGAACAGCGATCCAAACCAGGAATAGTTTTCCCTCTTGATTTAGGAACAGCACAGGATTACAATCGGGTAAATTCGGCGTATCAGCCATCAGGAAAGGTTCTGACCAGGAAGAACGGCCCTTTTCTAATCTGGCACCCATTAATTTCACATCATCAGACGTTCTTTCACCGTTACCATAAAACCATACGCAAAGAAAATCGCCATTAGGAAGAGAAACCAGGCTACTTCCATGAACATGTTTTTCTTGTTCGGGAAATATTAATCCTGAAGAAACCAACTGAGACCAGGATAAGGAAGCCTTTGTCAATAAGAAAATTAGGCATAAAAAACGAAAATTAAACATAACAAAAATATTTTATTTAGCCGTTGCGGCAGGACTTTCCTTCACTAATTTTAACGCTTGTTCCATATAAATTTCAGCCGTCATTTCGCCCAAACTGGTGCGGGTAACATATTCATATCGTTTAAAACTTTGGTAATCTACTTTTGCCAGCATATAGCCAAAGGCATCATTTGTCAATCCAAAAAGAAATGGCATGGTCGTGTTCATATTTCGTTTCACATAATAGCCCACATTGGGCATAGCCTCACCTGGAACGGTAAGAATTTGAGCAGGACCAATATTGATCAGATTAAGCTGGGTAGTCACTTTATTATCTGAAAACGATTCATATTTCATAGAAGATTTCTGAATAATAAAACGCATGATATCTGATTCAACGGGAAAAGTCAGGGGACGGGAGGCAATAAAAACAGCAGGATTATCTAAAACAGGTGCTTTTTGGATAATCCTAAGGGATTCACTGGCCAGCAATTCTCCAATACGAATACATTCCTCCCATGAATTATCTTCTTTTTGACCCTGTCCCTCTTTTCCATATTCAAGACGCGTATCGGCGGTGACCATCCCTCCAATGGCACCATTCATAAAAAGCGCCATACCGCCCGTTTCCTTTTCAATTTTACTATAAAGAGGACCGCAGAGATCCGGGCTTAATATTCCCTGTTTATTTCCAAGTACCTCAGGATGAACGGCATAATTTACTAGCGTAGCTATCGGTTGCCCCATCCTTGGCCCGGAAGTAGCCAATGCCTGAATGACGCCACATCGTGGATCGTATAAGGCTGGCGCGTAATAATTATAAGCAATTTTCCCAACCGCCTCATCCATTGCAATTTTCAAGGAAGCCGGTTGTTTATTAGCTATAGCCTCATTTACCGCATCGGCTATTAGCAGTACGCACCCATCCAGATATTTAATATCGGCAAAAGTTTTCCCATTCATATCAGGAAATCCATAAGGATCAGGTGCACTGTGCGTATGAGTAGCCCCTATGAGGATATTTTCAGGAGGAATACCTTTTATGAGGGCACGCGAACGATTACCCAAAATAGAAGTCCAACCCAAAAAATCTACACTAACGATGGCAAAAATGGTCTCCCCTTTTTCAAAAACCATAGCTCTTACAAACAAATCTCCCTTATTTTCCTTTACCGGATTTGGCGTTCCGATGCCCCCCGAAATGGGTAAAAGAGGATTGGGTGTAAGGATTCTTTTAACAGCGCCAACCATTAAAGGCTGGTTATATGCAACAAAGGGCAGAACCAATAGCCAGATAATGAATACAGAAATGCTAAAATTTGAAATTTTCATATAGGTTGATTATAATTACTTAAAGTTAATCATTTAATTTTTATAAATTGACGGGTAATTAAATTAAATCTACGCTTTATGACCAATCAAAAACCTACCTTTTCACTTAGTGAAGATTGGACTGTTGTTGTTTTTGGATTTCTGATTATCGGACTTTACCTCTTAGGGTTTAAGATTCAACCACCTTCTTTTGGATGGAGTGACACCGCTGATTTATTTGGCAAAATACTAACCGTCAATAACTTAAAAAATATTTTTGCCCTATTCTTATTGGTATATGGGATCGCTATACTTGCATCAGCTGCGTTAGGAAAAGGAATAAGTGCTGTTGCCAAAGGATTTCCAATCATATATATTTTAACGGTCGTCGCATTAATATTGGCGGGAAATACCTTTTTGAAAAACTGGAATCTCGAAGCCGTCATCTTTAGTTTATTGATAGGCCTGGCTATAAGTAATTTTTTCACTGTCCCCTTATGGCTAAAAAATGCCCTTTCCACCGAACTTTATGTAAAAATAGGTTTAGTGTTATTGGGCAGCAGTATCATCTTTGGTGACATTTTAAAGGCAGGATCCCTGGGTTTCATCCAGGCATTGCTGGTAGTTGTCGCTGTTTGGTATTTTGCCTTCTGGCTTTGTAAAAAAATGGGTATTGATGAGGAATTATCCATCATTATTTCGAGTGCCGTTTCCATTTGTGGTGTTTCCGCAGCCATAGCATCGGCAGGAGCCATCAAGGGTGATGCAAAAAAATTATCCTATGTCATTTCCGTTGTTCTTATAACGGCTATCCCCATGATTATATTCATGCCATTCATAGCCAATATGTTAGGTCTATCCCAAGCAGTTGCAGGGGCATGGCTTGGAGGTACCATCGACACTACGGGAGCTGTTATTGCATCGGGAAGTTTGATTGGAGAAGAGGCTTTAAAAATCAGCACCATTGTAAAATTTTCTCAAAATGTTTTATTAGGATTAGCTGCCTTCTTCATCTCCATATACTGGACATATACCAATAATAAGTCTGCTACCGTATTGGAATCCAAACCAACCCTGGGAATAATCTGGAAACGATTCCCAAAATTTGTCCTCGGATTTATTGCAGCCTCCCTCCTTTTTTCTTTCGTTATTTCACCACAAACGGTCGATTTGATTAAAGGCGACCTGAAAGCGCTGCAAGGACTTTGGTTTTCCCTGGCATTCACAAGTATTGGACTGGAAACTAAATTTTCAGACCTATTCAATAATGAAGGCAAAAAACCACTCTATGCTTTCTTATTGGCACAGTTGTTTAATGTCTTTTTCACATTGATTGTTGCCTATCTGCTATTCAACTAAATTCTTTATGGAAAATAAAGATGTATTAGCAAAACGTTTCAAGGACGTCATATTGAATAATTCCTGGGTTGCCAATAACAGTTTTAAGAACCAGTTAACTGATTTACCTCTGGAAGTCGCTCTTTTTAAATACCAGTCTTTACATAGCATTGCTGCATTGGCACAACATGTTCACTATTATATTGCAGGCATATTAAACGTTTTAAATGGAGGAAATCTTGAAATCAAAGATGCCTTTAGTTTTGATTTTAACCCCATAAACACGGAGGAAGATTGGCAAAATGTTTTAGCTATATTTTGGGCCGATGCGGAAGAATTCGCATTAAAAGTAGCAGCATTACCAGAAGAAAAGTTGAGTGATATTTTTGTTAAAGAGGAATATGGGACTTATCACTTCAATATAAACACCTTAATTGAGCACAGTTACTATCATTTAGGTCAAATTGTGCTCCTTAAAAAGTTAATCAGCCAACCATCTTAACCACATCCTCACATCAACCAAAGCATGTACCCTATCGTTAAAATAAATCTGGATGATCTTATTCTTTTACAAAAACTGAGCAAACGGACTTTTTATGAAGCCTTTTCTTCGGGAAATACGGAAGAAAACATGGCCAGATATCTGGAAGAAGGATTTTCTCTGGACAAATTATCCCGGGAATTGAAAGATGAAAACACCTCCTTTTATTTCGTAAAATCAGCGAATGAAGTCATTGGATACATGAAATTAAATGAGGGTCGTGCTCAAACGGAATTACA
>JAIYCH010000024.1 GCA_027488135.1 Saprospiraceae bacterium
CAGATATCGTTGTGGCACCTTTTGGTGGAGGCTCTAATTTTGCCGGAATTTCCTTTCCCTTCCTTCGTTTAAATTTAGAGGAAGGGAAGAATATTCGTTGTATTGCCGCCGAACCAGCGAGCTGCCCTAAGTTAACGCGTGGTGTTTTTAGGTATGATTTTGGAGATACCGTAGGCATGACACCCCTCCTTCCAATGTACACTTTAGGACATAATTTCGTTCCTGCTCCCATTCATGCCGGTGGATTGCGCTACCATGGAGCAGGAGTAATTGTGAGCCAATTACTTAAAGATAAACTCATTGAGGCTAGGTCTCATGACCAATTGGAGTGTTTTCAGGCTGGTGTTTTGTTTGCAAAAGCAGAAGGTATTATTCCAGCACCTGAAGCATCTCATGCCATAGCTACCGTAATTCAAGAAGCTATCGCAGCAAAAATTTCAGGGGAATCAAAAACTATTTTGTTCAACTTGTGCGGTCATGGACATTTTGATATGAAGTCGTATGAAGACTATTTTGCCAATAAACTGGTTAAACATGAGGTTACTGCTGAAGATATTGCAGATTCTCTCTCCAAATTAACCACACCGGAAATAGCTTAACCTAAAAAAGGTAGAGGCTGTCAAAAAAGGCAGCCTCTATTTTTATGCTACTTTATACATTGGGCTAATAGCATTATTTTAATATTTAAATTCAGGTAAATCTTTGGGATTTTCTAAGATTATGCCCGATGGATAGTTTATTTGTTACGATTGGTTATATGGGGGAAATTGACCACTAACACTCGGTTTTAAATCAGATCTACAGGATTTTGAGATTTTCCCCAAAAGCTCATTTTCATGCCCGACCCCTTTAGGGTCACATGTCAATTGACCATTAGGCCCCTGGCGGCTTCAATTCTAATGCACCCGGGCTTTTTAGACAGCCTCTTTCTTTACCTATTTTTCAGAAGATGTAAACTTACCACCGACAGGCTTCCTGTATGGTTCAAAAGGAATTTTAAGCATTTTTGAAATCTTAGAATGCTCGTTCTCATCTAAATGCGTATCAATACCGTAGGTAATATCTTCTTGCTTCATGTAACTGAAAGTACCAAACATTCTGTCCCAAATAGAAAAGATATTTCCATAATTGGTATCTGTTTGAGGTAAAACGTAATGGTGATGAACATGGTGCATATTTGGCGTGACTATAGCCAGGCTTAGAAACTTATCTACCCTTTCAGGAAGACTAATATTCGCATGATTAAATTGTGAGAGTACCACCGACAAAGCCTGATACAACATTATCAACCAGATAGGGGCACCTAAAATAAATACCGCTAAGGAGGTAAAAACAAACCTGAATATACTCTCACCCGGATGATGCCTGTTCGCCGTAGTGGTATCTACATGAACATCTGTGTGATGAATGAGATGAAAACGCCACATAAACCGAACTTTATGTTCCAGCCAATGTATAAAATAAGCACTGATAAGATCAAGTCCCATCAAGCCTGTCAAGGCATATAAAATGAGCGGGATGCTGTCAATGTAGGTTAATAGGCCCCAATGATTTTCCTGGGTCCATCGACTGATTTGAAGCAATAAAAAAGCAAGGGCAAAATTTACAATGATAGTAGTAAAAGTAAAAAATATATTAATGGTAGCGTGCTTCCATTTTTTATAGGAAAATTTAAATAACGGAAACGCGGTCTCCATTAGCCAAAAAAAAGCAATTCCACCGGCAAGTATTAACGAACGATCTCGCGATGGAATACTCTCGAAATAAACCATGATTGGCTCCATATCTTTTTTATTTAAATGTACTACTTTTTGCGCTACAAATCAATTCAACATCATTTTTTTGACCTTACATCTGCTAAATACTTTTCCAGCTCCTGTTCATCATAAATTAATACTTCCCTTGGTTTACTACCGTCTGCTGCCCCGACAATACCTAGAGATTCTAACTGATCCATTATCCGGCCGGCTCTATTATACCCCAGTCTAAGGCGACGTTGAATCATTGAGGTAGAACCTTGTTTATTAGATACAATTAACCTTGCTGCATCTTCAAGCATATCATCTAAATCGGTATATTTCAAATCGGCGCGGGCATTTTCCGGGTCATCCCCCTGGAATTCGGGTAAAAAATAAGGTTCAGGATAGCCCTGTTGTGCCGCGATAAATTCAATAACTTTTTCCACTTCTGGCGTATCAATAAAAGCGCCTTGCAAGCGAATCATTTCACCACCAACAGACAGTAACATATCGCCTCTTCCTATAAGTTGCTCAGCGCCACCCGTATCGAGAATTGTTCTGGAGTCTATCTTAGAAGTAACTTTATAGGCGATTCTTGCCGGGAAATTGGCTTTAATTACGCCAGTTATAATATTTACAGATGGTCTCTGTGTAGCAATAATGAGGTGTATGCCCACCGCACGAGCTAATTGCGCCAGACGACCAATGGGAATTTCGACCTCCTTGCCAGCCGTCATTATTAAATCGGCAAACTCATCAATTACCAAAACAATAAAAGGCAAAAAGCGATTGCCTTTCAATGGGTTAAGTTTACGTTGAACAAATTTTTCGTTATACTCCCTGATATTTCTAACACTTGCCTTTTTTAGCAAATCGTACCTATTATCCATCTCAATACAAAGTGAATTGAGCGTATGAATTACTTTAGCCGTATCAGTGATGATGGGTTCGTCCTGGTTAGGTAGAAAAGCGAGAAAATGATGCTCTAGTTGAGAATATGGAAATAATTCTACTTTTTTAGGATCAATTAAAACAAGCTTTACCTGTGATGGATGCTTTTTATATAGAAGAGACATGAGGATGGAATTTATTCCCACCGACTTACCCTGACCCGTCGCACCAGCCATCAAAAGGTGTGGCATTTTTGCTAAATCAACAACAAAAACTTCATTACTAATGGTCTTTCCCAAAGCAATAGGAAGATCCATTTTAGATTTTCTGAATTTGTCAGATGTCAGAACTTCTTTCATCGAAACCATCTGTTTTTTCATGTTTGGTACTTCTATACCAATCGTGCCCTTCCCTGGAATGGGCGCGATGATACGAATACCCAAGGCAGACAAACTCAGTGCTATATCATCTTCTAAATTCTTAATCTTTGAAATCCGCACACCAGGTGCCGGAATGATTTCATATAAGGTAACCGTTGGACCAACCGTTGCACTAATTTTAGTTATTTCAATTTTATAATGTAATAACGTTTCAATAATCTGATCTTTATGGGCTTCCAGTTCTACCATATCAATTTCCACATGCTGATCTGAGTAATCATGGAGTAAAGGAAGCACAGGCTGCTCAAAAAAAGATAAATCAAGGGTTGAGTCGTAAGGTTCCGTATGATATGCATTTTCACCCAGAGCTTCTGACAAACCTCCTACAGGATAGAAGTTGTTTTCGTTGATTTCTAACTTTGCTAACGGAACGACGTCGGTTTCCTCTTCAAGCGTTTCTGTAAATTCTTCCTTTTCCTTAGCTTTCACTTCAGTAACTAACGTTAATTCACCTCCCACTTCCAACTTTAATTGTTTTCCAAAACCCACAGCCTCAGGTACCAGTGAGGCTATGTCAGGCGTTAAAGACGTCATTTTTTCAATATCTTTATCTTTTATAGTCCCGAGGCCTACAGAATCAGGTGAAAGATTTCCGCCTTTAAGCAAGTTTAAAAACTTATACTTGACCTGATTAAAAACCTCGGGGAGAGATTGTCCCGCCAAAGGTGGATTGAGAAACCACAAAAAACGACTCAAGCCCACAAATAAAATCAGGAAAAATACACCCACTCTACCCAGGAACCTAGTTAACCAATCACTGACAACGGTCCCAAATCCACCGCCCATAGGAAAGGAAAATCCCTTAAAAAAA
The DNA here is from genome assembly GCA_027488135.1 of Saprospiraceae bacterium. Taxonomy (GTDB): domain Bacteria; phylum Bacteroidota; class Bacteroidia; order Chitinophagales; family Saprospiraceae; genus BJGN01. The sequence goes on from JAIYCH010000024.1 coordinate 3,882, forward strand.
AAAGAAAAGAATACAGAGAATAAGAGTACAACAGTAAACAAAGAAAACATTTTTTCGGAAAGTTCAGATAACGGTCTTTTTATAATCAACTGCCTGCCAACTAAAAAGAAAACATAACACAAGGCAAAGGAAGGAAGGCCAAACAAAAAATAAAAGAAGAAATTTGAAGTTATAGCCCCTAACCTGCCTAAAATATTAGAAATCTCCGCATCACTATCTAACAGTAAGCCAAATGAAAATCGCAAAACGGCATCCTGATCATCTTGCCAGGTAAATAAATAAGATGAAAAAGCAAGGAAACAGTAGAAAGCTAGAAATAGAAAAAATAATCCCCATAAACCTGAAATTCTTTCATCCTTGAAAGAGAAAGAAGGCTTACTCTTTTTTTTACTCTTCGAGACACTCATTGGGGGAATTATTTTTGTGATGCAATATAAGGCATTTTTAATAAATTCCAAAAAACTAACAATTTATTACAAATACTGCTTAATTATAAATTATTTGTTTTACATTGCTTTCAATTTAAAATATAACTCAGCGAAAAATGGTACCAGAAGTAAGGTTTGGCATGAATAAACGATTCATTGAAGTATTCAATCTATTGGTTGAAAAGAAGATAATTGTTATGAATGACAGAGGTGGAAAAGGAATAGGCGATTTCGCTAACGATATTTTGGGAAAACCTTACAGTCATATTATCCGGGCTTTTCTCAGTGATTCTGACAAACGCTGCATCGACTATCATCATGTAGATAAACTTTGCGCTATTTACGGGGTAAGCAAAATGTATATTCTCGAGGGTAAAGGAAATCCCTTAGAAGATAAAAGAATCCGACCTTCAGCTAATGTAAGTAACTTGTCGCCTTTATCAAATGGACAGTTAAACCAAAATAATATCTGTTTTACCAATGTAGAAGCATTCGCAGGTAATGCTATCGAATGGGATAGTTTTAGACAAGAAAATCAAGATTATTTTCATATCCCCGGCCTGGATGCGGAAGAACTATTTGCCTTTCCAATCAAAGGAAATAGTATGTTTCCTGTAATAAACGATGGTGATATTGTAGTTTGTAAGCCACTTCGTAGTTTTAATGAATTTAAAGAAAACAAAATTTATGCTATTAACGACAGCGGATCTATTTGGGTGAAATATGTTCAAAAAGAACATAGCACCAAAAGTGATAACGCTAAGCTAAAGCTTATATCTGCTAATCATCTTGAACATGACCCATTTCATATTGATGTTTCAGAAGGCACCAAACTTTTTCAAGTCATACGAAGAATTAGTACCTTAGATTAATTCTAAATGCCCTGGTATCGCTAAACACCTCTTTATTTTATTATGTTCGTGAAAATAACCTCGCGGTAAGTCCATTTGCGTTGAACCAAATAAAAATGTTAAAAAAATTCTCTTATTTCTTAGTTATTTATTCACCATTAGGTAAGTCGTACTTGAATTCCTTTTCTTCCTTAGGATTAGTTTCTTGTTCAACTTTATTGAAAATCTCTTCTGAAAATTCTCTGAACTCTCCCACCAGGGGCTCTAATTGAATGACTCCTTTCCATATTTTGCCTGGGTAATTTTTCAAAAAAGGATAAGTTTTTGATGACGTAACCCCTTCGCTTTCTGGCGTTAAAACAGACTCTACAACGAACCAGATGATGAGACTATAAAAAAAAGCCGATATTGAAGCCAAAACAGCTCCTCCTATAATTTGATTAACAAAATTTATATGAACCTTTTGCATGATGCTTTCGATACCCTTTCCCAATAATTTTAATAATAAAAGAGAAAAGATAAAGGTAGTGGCAAAGGCGACAACAATCCATAATGGATTGTTTTGATTAAAAATATCGTGATAGAACCTTGTAACTGCCGGCGTGAACCGAAGAGAAGCTAAAATACCAAAACTAGCTCCTAAAATAGTAAAAACAGTCTTGATAATTCCCTGGTTATAGCCTACATAAAAACCATAAGCCATAACAATAATTAAAAATAAATCAATAATCATTCTGTTGTTTTTAAAAATTATGAAATTTAAACGCCAGTTATAAATAATTATATATATTCACCTTATTAATACGCACCTATGAAACAAATCGCCTTTTTTTTCTTATTCAACCTATTCTCTTTTGCCACCTCCGCGCAAAACACGCCATCTTTGTCCATTTTTGAAATTGGAAAAGACGAACAGAATTATCGAACTATTTGCGAAGCCTATCCTGAAACTTTGCTTACTTGGAAGAAAGATGATTACACCCAATCTGCCCTGCTTTGGTTCGACTTCCTGAAAAGTATGGAAACGTATGCGGAAGCTATTCAGTTTAATTTAAACGGATTAAAATTATGGATTCATATTTTTTGGAATGAAAAAGGAGAAATTAATCATGTGGGTTATTTTGTTCATCCCGAATCCAGGCAAATAGACAAAAAAGAATTGAATGCCTTCTTAAGTGCCTATTCAAGATTGGCCAACAAGCCTGATTTTAAAAGCGGCATGAAAATTTCACATTATACCTCAGCATCTTTTCCTACCTTTGCAGCTTCAAGATGAACATTATTTCATCCTTTTCGTTGCTATTATTTTAAATGACTAAAACACAAAAAATGATCCGAATTCTCGCCAATGATGGTATTAGTGATGATGGAAAACTTCTTATGGAAGAAGCTGGATATGAGGTGATTACCAAAAAAGTTCCTCAAAATGAACTTTGTGACGTAATTGCAAACTACGACGTATTACTCGTAAGAAGCGCTACGAAAGTTACCGCGGAAGTTATCACTGCGGGCATCAATTTGAAAATGATAGGTAGAGGCGGCGTAGGATTAGACAATATTGACGTAGAATTTGCTGAATCTAAAGGTATTATAGTTTTTAATACACCAGCTGCCTCCTCTCAGGCGGTGGCAGAGCTAGCCTTCGGTCACATGTTTAATCTCGCTCGTTTTATGCATCAGGCCAATAGGAATATGGCTCTTAACGGTATAACTACCTTTGATACCTTAAAAAAAGATTACGGCTCAGGTATTCAACTACGCGGAAAATCATTAGGTATCATTGGTTTTGGAAGAATTGGTCAGGAGGTCGCCAGGATTGGTCTCGCCCTTGGCATGAATGTGCTTCCAACCGATTTAATGATCAATGAAGCTAATATTGATATCAATATCTTTGCCAATGAAAAAGTGACGATGAATATTCACGTTCCTACCGTTCCATACAAAGAGGTATTAGCAAAATCTGATTTCATTTCTTTGCATATTCCCTTCGGTGGGGGCAAACCACTCATCGGAGCAGAAGAAATTGCTTCTATGAAGAAAGGTGTTTACCTCATTAATACTGCGCGCGGTGGTGCTATCGACGAAGCAGCATTACTCGCTGCACTTAGCAGCGGACAAGTTGCTGGCGCTGGTCTCGATGTTTTCGAGAACGAACCTACGCCCAAAGCAGAACTTCTCGCTCATCCAAATATATCTTTAACACCACATATCGGTGCGGCTACCCAAGAGGCTCAGGCAAATATTGGCTTAGAGATTGCGGATAGACTTATCGCTTTTTTTGGAGATCAAAGATAAAAAATAGCACAGGGCAGAAAGATGCTATTTATCTCTCTGCCCTACTTCATTAATTTTAAGAAAGTTCCTAAAATCCAATGTGATTCTGCATGAATCAAGCTCTCTAACGTTGAATCAACTTTGCTGCTCAGCATTTTTATTTCCTTAATCATTTTATTGAAACTTTCCGTTTCTTCTCCGGAACCATTAATACCCGTGAGTTCATCTAAACCCTTTAACATTGGTTCCAGTTCTCTTTTTTTTCTTTGAATCATGATGTTTCTCGTCATAACCCAAATATCTTTTTCAGCTACAAAATATTCTCTCCTTTCTCCTACTTTTAATATTTTTTGAATCAAATGCCAATCCATAAGGGCATGCAAATTAATATGAACATTGCCACGTGACATTTTTAATTGTTCCATGATTTCCTCTGCGCAAATGGGGTTGTTGGACAAAAGCAACAAACCGTGTATTTCAGCCATGGCTCTGCTAATTCCCCAGTGGGTGGACATAGTCCCCCAAATTTGCAGAAATTTTTCTTTACCTTCAACTATATCCATATCCAAAATATTTCTTAGCAACCTATTTAAAAGGTTAATAGAAATAATTGAAATTTGTTCGAAAAAATCTTAGTTACCGTCATTCTTTTTATTCCAAAAGGGTAATTTGACAATTTTACCGGGTAACGATTTATTTCCCATACTTATTTGAATATTATTCCCAATTTTTGCTTCGGCTAAATCAATATAACCCATTCCTATCGGATAATTGAGAGAGGGGGACATTGTTCCAGAAGTCACTTTGCCAACAACTTCACCGTTGAGGTTCAAAATAGGATAATCATGTCTTGGAACCCGCCTGTCTTCCAATATAAACGCAACTAATTTGCGACTTAATCCCTTTTCCTTTTGATGGAGGAGGTATTCCTTTTGTGTAAAACGCGCTTTGTCCAGTTTGGTAATCCAACCTAATCCAGCCTCCAAAGGGGAGGTTGTATCATCTATGTCATTTCCATAAAGACAATAACCCATTTCCAAACGAAGGGTGTCCCTACAACCAAGACCCGCCAGTTGAAGATCATATTTTTGTCCCCTTTCTACTAAAATATCCCATAAAGCCAAGGCATTATGATCTTCTACATATAATTCAAAACCACCAGCTCCGGTGTAACCCGTTGCAGAAATAACCACATTATGAATACCAGCTACCGTTCCCTTTTTAAAGGTGTAGTATTTAATCTTAGCTAAATCAATATCGGTAAGTTCTTGTAAAAGTTGTATGGCTTTAGGTCCTTGTAAGGCCAAAAGAGCCGTTTTTTCAGAAATATCAATAAGTCGGGTATCAAAATGATTATGATTTTTCACCCAATTAAAATCTTTTTCAATATTTGACGCATTGACAACCAACATAAAAGCCTGCTCCCCTTCAGAACATTGATCTTCAAAGAGCCTGTAAACTAATAAATCATCAATAATGCCACCCGTATCGTTGGGAAAGCAAGAATATTGAATATCCCCTTGTGCCAGAACAGATGCATCGTTTGAAGTAAGTTCATTAACCAATAAAAGAGCTTCTTTTCCTTTAACAATAAATTCTCCCATGTGAGAAACATCAAACAATCCTGTATTATTCCGAACAGCATGATGTTCTTCGTTGATACCCTTGTACGAAATAGGCATATCATAACCAGCGAACGGAGCCATTCTAGCATTTGCTAAAAGATGTCGCTCAAAAAGTGGCGTTTTTTTCATATTTTACGTTTATTCCCTTATTGAGATATTAATAATCTTATCGCCAGGTGTTATTTGACTCGCCAGGCTTAACCCACTTTTAACCTCACCGAACAACGTGTAATTACCATCTAAGTGCGGCGTTGCAGAGTGGGTAATAAAAAACTGAGTCCCTTCGGTATGATTTCCTGCAGAAGCCATGCCCACACATCCAGGTCTATCATAATAAATCTGGGGTAATTCCGAACGAATGGAATAGGCTAAACTACCATAACCATCTCCTCGGGGGCAACCTCCCTGAGAGACAAAATTAGGAACAATTCTATGGAAATTTTTACCCTTAAAAAATCCAGATTTACTCAATGCTATGAAATTAGCTACCGTGCCCGGGGCAATATCAGGAAAAAGAACAAGAACAATGATTCCCTTTTTAAGGGTGATAGTTGCCTCAACCTGTTGCGTTACATTGGCCAGAATACGCCAGTTTATTGGATGGTTGAATACAGGTTTTTCTACTATGGGGGAATTAATTCCTTTCCAAAAGGCTATCGTCATATCAATTTCCTGCTTTGTCTCCTGCTCTTTAGGTAGAACTAACTTTAATAATGCCGAATCGAGGAAGGATGTTTCAGGCAAAATATTTCTAAAATTTCTATCTTCATTCCTTAAAGCCCCTGCAATCACTGCGCTCACACCCGCATCATTCATCAAAAAGGCGTTTTTGAGCATAATAGCTAAATCCTTTTCAACGTACTTTCTATTTTTCCTAAACTGCTTATCAAAATTCACAGCTGAACATAAAGAGGCTAAAGATTCTGCGGCGGCTGTTTTAACTACATAGTTTTTAGCTTCCCACATTTGTTGATTTATATACCGATAGTTCCAACCATGTTCTCCCAGTGCTTTCAAATAAGCCGCTTTGGCCTCGGCACTTTCAGCTTTAACATACTGATTTTTTATCTCGGCGTTTAATTTATATCTTTCCTTAGACACGGAATCACGCTGATATAAATGCCTGTTTGCAGCCGCATAAAGTAAAGCGCGAACGGGCCAGGTAACTAATGAATCAGCGGTAAGGTTCCAATATGTTTTTGCTTCCTTAGCCACCCCATTTTCCAAAAAGAAAGAACCCGCTTCTCTACTTAGACTCTGATCGCTTGCTTTAAGACTTTTATAAGCAACGACCCTCGAAAATTCATAATTTTTATTTTTAAGCGCGCGCAGTATGTTTATTTTTACCCGACTATCATTTTCAATATCAAACCCTCCTACCAAAGCATTTTCAGCGTCTAGCCTATTTATTCTGCCCAATATAGTAGCCAAAACCATTCTAATTTCAGCATTTTTTTCTCTTTGAAATTGAGGAATCAGGTCATTTTTGAAAGTATCAAGTACCAGATTCCTGATTCTCGCTAAATAGTGGGCACTCATCAATCTCACTTCCTGTGGATATTGATTATTGATCGTCATTGATACCATACGCTTTGTTCCTTCGTCAGAATACATAGACCTCATACCAAAACGATACAAACCCAAAACCTGACCCATAAGAAGCGCTGTATCGCCCGGAAGGTAAGTCGATATTGAACTTAAATATTTCATAATCCTTTCAGACCCACATTTTCCTAAAGCCTCTAAAATAATACCGTTTAATTTAAGCGTTTCTCCTTCATTCGTGGAAGGATCAAAAGCATCTACCAGGCAATTTTCAGCAGCATTATCTCCAATCTGACCCAAAGAATAAGCAGCGGCACACCTCACTTCCATCACGGTATCTTTCAATAAAGGACAAAGAAATTCAATGGCTTTAGCATCTTTTATGGAGGAAAAAGCCTTTGCAGCCTGTACCCGCCAGGTTGGGTCACCATCGCTAAGATAAGGGATAAGACTGTCCGTCAACAGTTTATCTTGAAAATGGTAAATTTTTTTAAATATTGAATTAGTCCATAATTTCGACTGGGGCCGAACGCGTAAAATAACCTCTTCTGGCATTTCGGGAATGCAGGAAACTAAAATGAGCAAAGAAACGATAAAGAAACCTAGCCTTATTTTGAAATCAACCATATTTATAAAAATTAACCAACAAATTATTTTTTTAAAATTCTTCCTCCCCAAACTCATTTTCCACCGTAGAGGAATTCACTCTATTGGCATTATTCACTTTGTTACAATCCATTTCGATGCTAAATTCACCTGAAGGTTTTAAGAATCGAAGGCTGGGGTCATAATCTATATTTTTTAGCTCTTCCAGTTTTTTCATAAAAGAAACAAAAAAGGGCTTTGCCATTCTGGCGCCCTGCCCGTTAGACGAGGTCCTAAAATGCACCCATTTATCTTCTGCTCCCACCCAGGTACCTATAACCAAACCTGGAGTTATACCCATAAACCATCCATCTACAAAATCATTGGTAGTTCCTGTTTTACCCCCGGCTTCACTTTTGAGTCCCCCCATTCCACCGGCATATTTCAACATTTCAACCATCACATAATTTGGATCAGATGGAATGGCACGTTTTTCCTCTGGATAACCTTCATAAATAAGCTTACCATTTTTATCTTCAATTCTTAATATATGTAATGGTCTGTTGAACACCCCATTATTAGCAAAAGTAGTATAGGCACCCGTCATTTCCAACACACTTAAATCGGCAGCACCTAAACAAATGGATGGTGATTTTGGAACCCTCAATTCACCCGTTCCATTTCTTCTGCTCGATGAATCAATGCCCATATTATGAATCAAACCTCTTACTGGTTCAACATTTCCGATCGTTTTCATTAGAAAGGTAGAAACGGTATTCGTGGATTTTTTTAAACCTTCCTTCAGCGTTAACATATCCCCCGTATATTTATTATCGAAATTACTGGGTGTCCAATCCTCTATTAATCCAAACTCACCTTCAGCTGCTGCAATAGTTGTGGCCACATCCTGTACCTGAAAACAAGGAGAAAGGCCTTGTGCAGCTATAGCCGTAGCGTAAACAAAAGGTTTAAATGATGATCCAACCTGCCTGTTTATATCAATATGATCGTACTGAAAATACTTATGATTGATCCCTCCTACCCAAAACTTAACATGACCTGTTCTGGGATCGACCCCTAAAATACCTGTTTGTAAAAATTGACGATGATATTTTATAGAGTCTAGTGGCGACATCAGTGTATCCTTTTCCCAACGATCCTTTTCTGAAATTTGAGGGATATTTCTTTTTTCATACGTAAAAACACGCATATTAACGGGTGTGTTAAAGTGCTGCTTAACTTTACTTTGCATCAAATCCCATTGTCTCCTCAAAGTATTAAACAAGGGATCCCGAAGAATACTTAAATAGGTATTCACATCCTCCTTGCTACTTAATCTGGTATTCACCCGTTTTAGTAAGGTTCCCGGCTGTTTTACTTCTTCCATTAAAAGGTCAATCAGGATATCATTTTCAGAAAACCTAACATCATATTTTTCACTTATTTGAGGAAGAATATCTCCGAGATACTTATCTCTTATGATTTGATAAGATTCCGTTTCTCTTATCAACCGTATCAAGGTTTTTTGACGAGTGGCCACTGAAATCTCAAGTTTTGAATTTGATTTATACGTCCACGGATCCGTTTTCCCCCATTCACGCTGAAAGTTTTTTTGAACTAACGCCATGTGTTCAATCATGGATTCCTCAGCCAATTTCTGCATATCAGCATCAATGGTAGTGTATATTTTTAAGCCATCTTTGTAAATATCGTAAGGTTGATTTCCAGATTTGAAATGCTCACTTTTGGAAAGAATTTCTTTGACTTGCTTTGCCAGTTCCATGCGATAATAGGTAGCAATTCCATCAATATGGGTTTTCGGCTTAAAGTTAATGCCCAAGTGTTGTGTTCGATATTTTTCGTATTCTTCCTCTGTTAAAAAGCCCCTCTTTGTCATTTGTTTCAGTACGACTTCTCTGCGCTTAATAACTCTTTCCGGTCTTCTTAGAGGATTATATAAACTTGGATTCTGGAGCATACCGACCAGTGTAGCAGCTTCGGGAACCGTTAATTCTTCTTGTGACTTTCCAAAATAAATTTCTGATGCTGCTTTAATACCATAAGCACCATTTATAAAGCTAAATTTATTCAAATACAGCGCTATAATCTCTTCTTTAGTGAAATTTCGTTCCAATCTTACGGCTATAATCCATTCCTTTAATTTTTGGACAATACGTTCTACCTTATTAGTAGAAGGATTTTTCGTAAAAAGTTGTTTTGCCAATTGTTGTGTAAGTGTACTTGCCCCCCCTGAACTCTCTTTTCTAAGTACTATTGTTTTAATCATTACCCTGCCCAGAGCTTCAAAATCGATGCCATTATGCATATAAAAGCGTTCATCTTCTGTAGCTAACAGTGCATTTACTAAATGAGGCGGGAGGGCCGAAAAAGTAACGGGCACTCTATTTTCCACATAAAAATTACCAAGGGAGGAACCATTGGTTGAAAAAATTTGAGAAGCTAATTCGTTATTTGGATTCTCTAATTCCTTAACAGAAGGTAATTCACTGAAAGACAGCAATATAAACACAAGGAAAGCCATTCCAAAACCAATAAAAAGGAAGCGCCAGGTCAGTGTTGTCCAAAAGGTAATCGATTCAGATGGACTGTCTTGTAGTAAATAGGCAAAAAGCTTACGCATAGAAGTAATTTTCTCCGTAAATATAGTAAATAGTTAGTCCTTCCCTTACTGCAACAAATTATGATTAAAAATTTCCAATGCTTTTTTTACAAATGGTACATCGCGCACGAAGTCAATATGTACCTTTCCAATGGGTCCAACCACTGCAAAATGTATTTCATCGGATTCATTTTTCTTGTCATTTTTCATGAGCAAAATAAAATCATCTATTAATTCCTCCTTTATAGGTTGCAAATCGAACGTTCTTTTTAGAAAAATAAGAATAGAAATAAATTCTTCTTCGGACAAAAAGCCCTTATGAAAAGACAACCATGACTCGATAGCCATACCAATAGCTATTGCTTCGCCATGCAACAAAGAATTTTCTTTATGAAGCATAACTCCCTCGATTCCGTGACCTATGGTATGACCAAAATTCAATGCTTTTCTAATGTTCTTTTCAAAAGGATCATCAACCACTATTTTTTGTTTAACCTTCAGTGAATCTATAATAATGGGTGTCCAGTTATGTTCTTTATGAATATTAATACTACTAATTTCTTGCCAAAGAAATTTATCTGAAATAAGTGCATGCTTTATAATTTCTGCAAAACCGCTTCTAAGCTCTCTTTTTGGCAGGGTTTCAAGGAAAAAAGGATCTACAAAAACAGCTTTTGGATCTTTAAACACCCCAATACTATTTTTAACCCCGTTAAAATCAATGCCCAATTTACCTCCAATAGAAGCATCCACCATAGAAAGTAGCGTAGTAGGAATTTGGATAAAGTCAATACCTCTTTTATAGGTTGATGCGCAAAATCCACCCATGTCCCCAACTACACCACCACCAAGATTTATCATCAAGTCATTTCTGTTAACACCAAATTCCAACAGTTTTTCCCAGATAAACTGACAAGTATTTAAGTCTTTGTGAACCTCCCCCGCAGGAATCGAAATTTCCAAAATATCAGTGGGAAGAATAGGCCTTATCCTGTCTAAACAAAATGTATGCGTATTCTTATCTGTTAAAACGACCACTTTTCTATGGGAATATTTCGACAAAAAAACAAATAGTGATTCCGCACAATTTCCCACAAAAACGTCATAATTTGCCAAGGCTAATATTTCAGTCATTCCTTTGTTTTTAAATGTTTAATACAATTAGTTTTTTTCCTCAAATTCAATCTGAATAATTTCACCCGGATTCAACCCGAATAAGGTAGATGCCTTTCCCATATTAATAGCAATCTCCAGCAAATTAGCCGAATTAAAAAGACAAAGAATTTCACCTAGCGGAGCATCTGAATAATTTCTATAGATTTCAGTTAGGGGTAGATGACTTCTCATTTTTATTTTAAAGGGACGAGAATTACAAATAGACTCAAATAAATCTTTAGATATATTGGTTATCACATTATCAAATGAATCAATATATAAAACAGAGCCTCTGATTCTATTTCCAACAGAAATAGGTTGAAACTTATACCTCTTTACCACCTCTTTTGTCAACTTAAAATCTATGATTTCAGACAGTACTTTATTCATACTCAACTGATACATAATATTTCTCAATAAAGTTGGAAGTATGAAAAAAGGGTCCCCGAAAACGGGTAGTGAGTAAACGCTCGTCGCATGTTCTTCTGTAAAAATCAAACTGCTCAAACCATTATTTTGCATAACAAAAATATGACCCTCCCTTTCCATGATAAGCCAATCTAAATGGGCTTCAGGTAAATCATTTACGACAATAATATGAATGGTTCCAACGGGAAAGGCACGCCAACTTTGGGCTACAATAAAAGCGGCTTGAATAATATCAAAACTGTTTATCTCATGCGATATATCAATAATATCTGGTTTGGGTTCAGTATGTAAAAGAGACCCCTTAATCAAGGAAATAATATGATTATTTTTTCCCAAATCAGATGTAATAGTTACAATAGCCATTATTTTTTAGTACTTTTTTTAAAATCTCTTTGCTTCATTCAATGCAAAAGTTGTAATTTAGCCTAAAAATAATACAATCTTTGAAAGAAAATTCGCCCCAATCTCAAAGTGAGATAATACTTACTTTCGAGAACACTGATCCCGTTCAATTATTTGGTGAAAATAATGTCCGTTTCAATCTACTTAAAGAAGCTTTTCCTGAGGTTTCATTAACTTCCCGTGGAAATAACTTCAAAATTGTAGGTGACAAAAAAATTGCCCAGAGAGTAAAAGACAAAATTGAATGGATGGTGAGGTTATTAAAAGAACATCTCGAACTGACAAATCAAATGGTAGAGGATTTATTGCAAGATAAAAATCCTTTTGAGCACAAATTATCAGCCGCAGATGACAATAAAACGATTTTACACAGCAGAGAAGGCAAACCTATCAGGGCAAAGACTAAAAATCAGCGTCTTTTGGTGGAGAGCTCTGAAAAAAATGATATCGTTTTTGCTATTGGCCCCGCCGGTACGGGTAAAACTTATACGGCTGTTGCGCTAGCTGTCAGGGCACTGAAAAACAAGACCGTAAAAAAAATTATTCTTACTCGTCCTGCGGTGGAAGCGGGTGAAAATTTAGGTTTCCTGCCCGGTGACTTAAAAGAGAAAGTAGATCCATATCTGCGCCCCCTTTATGATGCTTTGGATGACATGATTCCATCTGAAAAATTACAGCAGTTTATGACCACCCGCGTTATTGAAATTGCCCCTCTGGCATTCATGCGTGGACGTACACTGGACAATGCTTTTATCATACTCGATGAAGCACAAAACTGTACAACCATGCAGATTAAAATGTTCCTTACCAGATTGGGACCTTCCGCGAAATGTATAATTACCGGCGATTTAACCCAAATAGACCTCCCCTTTCACACTAAATCCGGACTGAAAAAAGCCATAGAAATTCTGGATCATCTTGAAGGGATTGGTACCGTTTACTTGAATGCCGACGACGTTGTTCGTCATAGATTAGTTCGCGAGATAATTATTGCTTACGAAAAATTAAATGAAGAAAACAGGCTAAGAAGGTTAGCTGCTGACGAGAGAAAACTTGCTCCTCCACCTCAAGAAATTGAGGCCACTATGCTAAACGAAGAAGAAAAATCTGCTCAATGACCTCTAACATAATATATCATGGTGAACTGAGAAATACACTTACTCACCTTGCCTCCGGCCAATCCTTTATTACCGACGCCCCATTGGATAACAGAGGGAAAGGTCAGGCCTTTTCTCCAACAGATTTAACCGCAACGTCACTCGGTGCTTGCATGCTTACTGTTATGGGCATAAAAGCAGAAGATATGGCGGTTGATATAGCCAATACTAAGGTAGATATTCTTAAAATTATGGCGTCGGAACCCCGAAGAATTGCTGGAATAAAAGTAGTCATCACTTTTCCTCCAGTTATGTTTGAAGATAAAACAAAAAAAATATTGGAACATACCGCTTTAACCTGCCCAGTGGCTAAAAGTTTACACCCCGATATTGTGCAGGATATTCAATTTATTTGGTCTGATAGCTCGTCAATATGAATTATAAGTTACAATTTTCTTCAAATATCCTCAATGGCGAAGTAACGCTGGCAGGTTCAAAAAGCATTAGTAATCGAGTGCTTATCATACAGGCTCTATGTAACACAGATTTTAATATCAATGCATTAGCTAATGCAAATGACACAGAATTACTGGCTAATTTGTTACAAAGTAACGATGAGGTTTTAGATGCCGGTCCAGCGGGAACAACCTTTAGATTCATGACGGCTTACCTTACTTTATTTGGCGGAAATAGAATATTAACAGGCTCTGAAAGAATGAAACAAAGACCCATCAAAGTTCTTGTAGATGCCTGTCGAAAATTGGGGGCAACTATCCATTATTTAGAAAACGAAGGGTTTCCACCCCTGAACATTGTTTCTGGGACTATTACAGGTGGTAAACAACTAGCCATCCCTGCCAACACCAGCAGCCAATATATTTCCGCCCTCTTATTAATTGCTCCTATTCTTCCCGGTGGTCTTTCTTTGGAGCTCACTGGTAAAATTGTTTCAAGGCCCTATATAGAAATGACTTTGGGTCTCATGCAGTATTTTGGCGTTTCTCATAAATGGGAAAATCAAGTCATTGTTATCGATGAACAAGCTTATCAGGCTAAACCCTTTATTGTGGAGGCTGATTGGTCAGCCGCGTCCTATTATTATTCGCTCGCTGCACTAAGTGAGCAAGCTGATATTTGCTTGAATGGCTTATTTGAAAATAGTCTTCAAGGGGATTCCGCTCTAATAACTATTTTTGAATCCTTCGGCGTTAAAACTCATTTTACTGAGCGTGGAATTCGGCTTATAAAAGATCAAGCCGTTATACCCGACACCTTCCATTATGATTTTATTTTATGCCCTGACTTAGCACAAACCCTCGCTGTAGTGTGCGCCGCATTGGGTACAAAAGGATATTTTAGTGGGCTTGAAACACTAAGAATTAAAGAAACTGATCGAATTCAAGCGCTGGAAAATGAAATTAGTAAAGGGGGTTGTCATATTTCCCTTTTTTCAACTGATGCCATCACTGGCAAAGAAGTTTTTGAAGTTTCCGGCAAATTTGAATCCTCAGATTTACCTATTTTCAAAACCTATGAAGACCACAGGATGGCTATGGCTTTTGCCCCGTTGGCCCTTTTATTACCCATTGAAATAGAAGAACCTATGGTAGTCATTAAATCATATCCTGATTTTTGGACTGATTTTCAACATTTAGGCCTTACAATTAATGATTAGAAAACTTAATTACTGAAGTGTAGAAGCCATTTTCAGCCCATTTTTCCACTTATTAAATTATTTTCTACGCATTTGAACTAAGAGACTTCCCTTTTAGCACGAAATTTAGCAAAATAATGACCTTTGTGTGTTTTTTGCTATATAATCTTTTGTAAAGGTTCTTTATCAAGCTAGGGTTTAGACATGTGAACCCAAAGGGTTTTCACAATGACATATGAACCCAAAGGGTTCAGTCAAATAAAAATGACCCCAGAGGGGTCACACGTTTATAGCATTTTTGCCGCAGGGCCATCATGGGATATTAGGGGATTTTTGCCGCCAGCGGCATCATGGGGTATTAGGGAAATTGTGCCGCCAGGGGCAACATGGTCAGACTGAAACATTAACATTTAATTGTCATTGAATGAAATGATTTTCAGTTCAACCCGTTGATTCTTCCTTCTACCTTCTACTGTTTCATTTGATGCTAAAGGAAATTTCTTACCGTACCCTTTGTACGTAAGCCTGGAGCGACTTATACTTTTGCCAACTAAATAGTCAACCACCGCTTTTGCCCTGTCCGTTGATATTTTAATACAGTATTCATCGGTGCACAAACCATTCGAATGACCTCCAACTTCAATAGAAATATCTGGATTCTCCCTCATAAAATCTACTAAATCATTTAAAAACTGATAGGACTCTTTGGTAAAAATGGATTTATCCATTTCAAAAAATATCTTATCAATCCGCAAAGTCTGTCCTTTCTTTAAGTCTGTCCTTTTTAGATTGCTAATGGACGCATTTTCAATAACGTCTTTTGGAGCTGTAGTTACAGGAGGGCTAGGTGATGACTCCTTAGGTTTTACGGCATTGGAATCTTTGATATCTACTCTAATTGTTTCGGCCTTAACCACCACCATTTCTGGTTTTTTTTCAGTTTGAGCCAGATTATCCTGAGCGCCACTTTCCTTACAAACGCTAACTTTAATATCAGAAAAATTATCTACCAATAAATTTCCATTATACGGAACAAGGGTAGGCGTTTTGTAATAAGCCTCAAGAATGAGAAACGAATAATTTTTGGAAGGTTCCAATTTAAAATTATAATCTTGCCAGCGTGTATTCGCAATTAAGGGGGATTCTGCTAATAACTCCTTTCTTTCACAAAAAGAATTTCCACCATAAATACGAAGTTTGGCTGGGGTGGTATAGTTTGCCGTCTGATCAGAAAGTCGACTAATGGACACATACAATTCTGAACGACAGAGCGCGATGGAAAAGGAGTAGCATTTTCCTTTTTCGAGAGGTTTAGATAATTCCTGCCCTACTGATTCCCAAGTATCATTATCTCTAACCACTAAGCCAAGATAAGTATTACCGTTTGATGCAGGCTTTGTCACGCTAAAAATACCGCTGGGTTGAATATCCGGAGCTGATTCACCTTTAAATCCACAATCAGACCAGGCACGAGGTGCTTTAGAATGCCTGGGCATATCTTCAAAGGAAGGATTAATAAGTTGAATAACCTCGGCTGATTCCTGACCCATCAAACCAAAGGGCGCAAATAATAAGCAGAGGCAATTAAACATCAAAAATTTAGTCATTTCCTGAAATTTCAAATTAGAATGATAAGCATAAAGAGATTTAAACGTAGAGAATGGATCAATTATTGGAAAGCATTGATTCCTGTGATGTCCATGCCCGTTATTAGCAAATGAATATCATGCGTTCCCTCATAAGTAATAACAGATTCCAGATTCATAATATGACGCATGATAGAATATTCCGAAGTAATACCCATTCCACCATGAATCTGCCTTGCTTCCCTGGCAATCTCAATAGCCATATTAACATTATTTCTTTTAGCCATTGAAATCTGGGCTGGTGAAGCCTCTCCTTTATTCGCGAGGGTTCCCAACCTCCACGCTAATAATTGTGCTTTTGTGATTTCAGTAATCATCTCTGCCAATTTCTTCTGCGTAAGTTGAAAACCTCCAATAGGTCTTCCAAATTGTTCTCTTTCTATACTATACCTCAGAGCTGAATCATAACAATCTAAAGCGGCACCAATGGCTCCCCATGCGATACCATACCTGGCTTTCGACAGACATGAAAGAGGACCTTTTAATCCTTGAACATTAGGCAAAATATTTGCTTTAGGAACCCTTACATTTTCAAATACTAATTCACCGGTAATGGAGGCTCTAAGCGACCATTTCCCTTTTATCTCCGGAGCTGAAAAACCAGGCATTCCCTTTTCTACAATGACACCTTTTATTATTCCCTTTTCATCTTTTGCCCATACTACAGCTATGTCCGCAAGAGGGGAATTAGTAATCCACATCTTAGACCCATTCAATATCACATCATCCCCATCCTCAACCATTTTGGTCAACATACCCGAAGGATTTGATCCATGATCAGGTTCAGTTAACCCAAAACAACCTATTAAATCGCCAGAACCCAATCCTGGTAAATATTTTCTTCTTTGCTCCTCCGACCCAAATTTATATATAGGGTACATTACTAAAGAACCCTGAACAGAGGCCATAGAGCGAATACCTGAATCTCCTCTCTCGAGCTCCTGCATAATTAGTCCATAAGCTATCTCATCCATACCGCCACCACCGTATTCTGTAGGAATAGTGGGACCAAAAGCACCTACATTCGCCAAACCTTTGAATAGATGTACCGGACATTTGGCAGCTTGAGCGTAACCTTCAATGATTGGACTCACCTCCTTTTTCACCCAATCTCTGACAGCGTCCCTAGCCATCTTATGTTCTTCATCTAATAAATCATCTATTTTATAATAATCATGTCCACCAAACAGATCTACTTTATTGGATATAAAAAGATCTTTTTCTATGTCTGCAGTTGAAGAATTCATTTGTAATTAATTAGACGTCAAAGTTAAAACTTACTTTCCTAAAATACTTAAACATTATACGATTATAATCGTTCAAAGTCACCTTATTTAGAATTATTTATCCAATCCCACATGACTATATGCCATTTAACACCCTCGTATTCCAAGGTATCTATTATTTTAAAACCACATTTCACATGTGCGCGAATGGATCTCGGATTCGCTTCTGATATATCTGTTACACAATAATCATATTGATTGATTAAACATTCTTTAAAAAGATTATACATTTTTGGTACCAAACCCTGCCCTCTAAATGGTTTGGCAACGCAAAGCTGACCAACGAGAACTACTTTTGATTCCCCTAACTTTTTTTCCTGATAGTTCATGTCAACCAGAGCGTCAAACAAACTATCTAATAAGGAGTGCTGTCCATAAAGCGCTTTATCGGTCACCATAGCGTAACCGACCACTTTATTTTCATGAAGAGCTATTATGGAAGGCTGTATCTCGTTCATCTTTCTTAACAACTCAATGGAATAGGACGCAGTAACAAAACCTTCCTTAACACTTTCTTCCCTGGAAATATTCACCAGGTTGTTTTCCTCCTCGAGGGCTTTAATTCCCTTAATTTCCCAGTCCTCTGATACTCTCTTTATTAATACTTTCTCCATTTTTGTTTTTTGTCGAAAAATACTATTAAATTAAAAAAATTATATTTACAATAAAAAGTATGATTATTGCACTGGAAGGTATGCATTTTTGGGCGAAAATAGGTTATTACGAAGAGGAACAAATTATAGGAAATGAAATTCATGTCGATGTATATGTTGATACTAAAGACATTGTGTTAAATGGTAACGACGATCTGGGCAGCACTTTAAATTATGAAACCATTTATCAACTTTGCCGATTGGAGATGAAAAAGCCGGTAAAACTTTTAGAAACTGCGGCCATTAATATTCATCGGCGTATCCACTCCCATTATCAAGATAAAGGTATTGAAGTGAAAGTTCGCATTTCAAAAATTTCCCCTCCTTTGAAGGGCCCTGTTGATCGCGCCTTCATTGAAATAAGTGGTTAAAAAATTAAATTACAATTTCACCCAGCGAATTACCTTTTTAACGTTTTCCGATTTTAGTTCAATTAGATATACCCCCGGCAATAAATTTCCCGTTGATAAAGTAATTTGTTGACTGTTTCCAGGATAATCCCATTTGGTTTCCTGCATAATTTGACCTGAAATCTGTGTAATAGTACAATATACCAAGCCAGGTCTTTCACCTTTAACATTTAAGTATATTTCATCCATCCCAGGATTAGGATAAGCGCTCACATCAAACGAGGACTCTTCCACGGCAACTAAAGAAGTTTGAATACCTGTTTGAACGAGTGCACCTCCTAGAATAGCTGTACCACAAGCAGTTGCACCGTCAAAAGCCGTGACACAAACCGTTCCATCTATCCAATTTGCATCCATAAACTGAATATCATCAATCTTCCAGCCATCATAAACCTGTGGTTCCTCTGTACCTTCAAGTGATTGCACAAAACGCCAGCGCAAATTTAATTTTTCATTTTTAAATGGCGAGAGCTTAACAACCGTTGATTGAAATTGATTGGATTCACCCCAGAACGCTCTGGTTGTAAAACCAACTGTCCTTGGATTTAGGCGCCCGTCATAACCCTTTCTAACAAACAAAGAATCTGGCATCGGCAACCAGGTTGTACCTTCATTTATTGAGTACTCCAAAAATCCCCCATCTTTTCCAGGATCTATTTCATATTGGTGATAAAATGTTAGCGTTGGATTGGAAGTACCCTGAATAATAGGTTGGTTTTTCAATCTTAGTTTGGCATCTGTGGCATCCTTACCATTTGAAATAGTCCAGCTAAACTGGCCGCTTACTGCATTACCTGTCTTTAATGTCCATAAATCCTTACTTCCCGTGGTAGCCTCAGTCAACCAATTTGCTTCACCACCCTCCAGTTCATCTAAAAATAATCTTTTTGAAAACCTTGCATTATTGGTTGTCATTTTATAAAAAAGAACTAACGATTCATTTATATTTAGATCAGATGTTGAAAAAGTCAGAACATCACCTTGTAAAATAACACTTCTCCCCCCTTGAAGACTTCCAGCAATATAGGTACAACCCTGAGGAATAAAATCTTTAAATTTAAGATTATTTGCTGCTTTCAGCTGATGGTTAACCAGGGTTATTTTAACGGTAACGGTATCCCCTGGCTGAACTAATTTAGGCGAAATTTCCTTTTCAATTTTCAATGTTTTAAGACAACCTGGGAGCAAATCAAAACTTTGAGTATTATCATTTCTATTGGTTGAGGACCCTTGTTTAGCACTATGTCCAAGCCCCCTTCTGGCAAAAACCTCCCAAAGTAAACATTCATTTTCACCTTTATTATTGATGATATCAGCGGCAAAAATAGCATCTCGACCATCTAAAAATCCAGGATTACAATTTTGCAACTTCATCCCATCCATAACTAGCTGAATGGCTTTATTATTACCTCCTTTTCCATTTACAATATCGGAGTCGAAGCCATATTTATCTGCCATTTTCCAATATAAATCCCAAAGAGTAGAAGCCCACACCTCCCCTAACGGATGTGGTGCCGTAGTTCCAATGACATCATCATAGGTTTGATTATTTATTGAAAAATCAGTGGAATAAGTTTGCCTTCTAATACCTTTTGGATTATTATCAGAATAATCCCCAATGGGAATGCCCTTTTTCCCATTATCTCCTGGTTTAGTTGCCGTGACCATTGTAAAAAAGTCGCTCCATCCTTCCCCCATTTGCTCATCATTATTAAGGCAACTTGTGTAAGATGGACCACCTGTCAGTCTGTTAGAAATACCATGTCCGTATTCATGAGCCACGATGCCATTATCAAAATTAGCATCTCTTATGACGATATCATTGGCATTGGCTTGAAGGGTAACCCTAACAGTTTGTCCCAATTTCAACGCATTTTTTATGGCATTTCCGCTTGAAGAGGGTAACATCACCACGGGAATCTTAGGCAATGGCGCCGTACCGTCACTACCCATGGTTATGATATCATTCGACGTATTGACTACCACAACAGCCAATGCTCCAGCCTCTTCAGCTTTAATTACCTTTTCTTTAAACTTACAGGTACCTCGATCAACAACTAATATTTTCCCTCTTATGGCCGCAGCATTAGTCAATGTTCCACAAGCCAATGCAGAGTTAACAGAGTCTTGCGCAACAATTAAAATACCCGAGATAGGATTACTACTAATGATGGGACCGAAAGTAGCCAAACCAACATTGTAGGTGGCAGCTAAATTCGCAGGCATATTCACTGTAAGCACTTTACCCTCACCGGGCATCCATAAATACATTTGCATTCGTCCACTGGCACCATCGGGTGGCGTTGAAAAATTGGCATTATTAAATCCACTGGCATCCTGACCTTCCGCTTTGACAGCATCTCCTGCTTTACCTGATTTTCCGTACAAATTTTGTTGGAAATTTCCTGCCTCCTCATTAAATCCATATCTATAGGTAAAGTCATGCATGAAATTATTCATGTAAAACAGCTGAGTCACTGCAGCATCCTGATAGTTGTCAGGTGTTTTTGTGCCATCAAATGGAAAATCAAATAGGAGACCAGAACCGCCATCAATGGTTTTCTCATCGGGATTATTATCAGCGTCTCGATCCAGATAAGCATGAACATTATTTCCTCTTGTAATAGTATATTCTGCCCCAGTTATTCCGTTAGTATCATGCCATCCAAAAGGGGAAGCAATCATATCTGAGGGATCATTCAACAATAGACGCTGTCCTTCTAATGGAGATGACAAAAAATAAGGAAAAACGCGATAAATACCTTTATTTAGTGAGCTAAAAGACTGATAATCATACGTATTTTCTCTATTATTTGATTTAGGCAACTTTGTAGAATGCTCCTCATGATTACAAAAAAGAGTATAATTCTCTTTCAAAAGTACTTTCCCTGTCTGAGCATCTATTTTATACACCCAATAATCTGGTGAATTAGGATGGTCCAATGGTACCTCCCATGCCAGTTTTAACGAACCATTTAATCCTTGAACAAAAACTAAAAAAACCGATATATCAGATTCACTCCAACTTTTTTCAGAAAATAAAAATTTTCCATCCTTGCTTGTAACTGGTGATTTTAAAGTTACGCCATTTACCAAATTTCCCGATGCAATGGCAGCAAAACGAACAGCTTCAGCAGCATTTATTCCAGGTTTACTGAATTGGGAACCTAAAATAATTCTATCCTTAAGATGAGATAAAAACCCATTTGTGGCATAGGCTAAATTTCCATCACTTTTAAAATGAAATCCAGAAATAGCCTTATCAATAGGTATTCCATCCAGTTCTTGCTGGACATATAGATGTTCCAGGGCATTATGATCACTCGTATATTTATCTCGGATAGATAATGAACTCAAATCATTTTCTGTTAATGGCCATTTTAAAGCTATACTTCGAACCTTCGCAAGGTAATCAACCACTTCAAATGGACTTTGGGCAAATACAATAGATCCCTTTAGCAATAGAAAAAACAACGTAAGTGATCTTAAAATTTTCATTATGCTTTATTTTAAAAAATATAATTTTAGCCTATTCATAAAAGTAACGTAATAATTACAAAAAGGATTTTTTTTAATTGAATTATTATTTTTTTAGTTAACTTGTTACCATACAAAATTCCTTTACTTATGAAAGCAACCCGTAGAAATTTTATCCAGACACTTGGCGTTGGCGCCATTGGATTGACTGTTCCTAAAACTTCGCTTGGAAACAACCAGCCACACGATTTAAACATGGATGAGGACCAAATACTACACATTGGCGATAACATTGCTGTAGCTCAAACAGAATACGGGAAGGTACGCGGATTTATATTGCGTGGTATCCATCAATTTCTTGGCATACCTTATGGTGCGGACACTAGCGGAAAAAACAGATTTATGCCGCCTCAAAAGCCGCTTCCGTGGAACGATATTAAGCCGACCATCTGGTGGGGTAATACTGCGCCACAAATCATGGAAAAAAGATATGCAAACGTGGTCTCTTCTTTTGTAGATCATTGGAATTACGATGATGTTTCAGAGGATTGCCTTAAATTAAATGTTTGGACTCCTTCCTTAGACAATAAAAAACGACCCGTCGTAGTCTGGTTACATGGTGGTGGATTTGTAAATGGTAATGGCATAGAACAAGATGGATATCATGGTGAGAATCTGGCAAGATTCGGTGATATTGTTTTTTGCTCAGTTAATCATCGCCTGGGTGCTTTAGGCTATTGTTGCTTGTCTGCCGCCGGTGGTGGATCTGGGTCTGGAAATGCTGGTAACCTAGATTTAGTTGCCTCATTAGAATGGGTGAAAAATAATATCTCTCAATTTGGAGGTGACCCTGGAAATGTAACCATTATTGGGCAGTCAGGAGGAGGTGCGAAGGTGACCACCTTGATGAATATGCCCGCAGCAAAAGGCCTTTTTCATAAAGCCGTTGCTTTAAGTGGGAGTTCACTCATTGGAGTTAACAAAGATTATGCAGAAAAATTAGGCCTAAAAGTAATGGAAGAAGCTGGTCTAAAAGCTGGGGAAATAGAAAAGTTACAACAAATACCATGGTTAGATTTTATCCAGATTGCAAATAAAGCCGTTGCAAAATTATCGGATGATGCAAAGAAAATGGGTATACAAAGAGAAGGATTTTCACCCGTATCTGACGGTATCCATTTAATCAATGAACCATTCTTTTCCACCGGACTTTCAGCAAATATTCCATTATTGATCAATACTACTTTCCATGAATGGACCCCTTCAAGGGCCGATGCCAGTTTAGAAACCATAACATGGGAACAAGTGGCAGAGAGATTAACGCCTCGTTATGGTGAAAAATCCAATACCATTTTAGCTGCTTACAAAAAGCAATTCCCTTCCGCTTCTCCTGTTGAAATATGGGCATTGATTCTTTCAAACAGAAAAAATGCTGTGGCAGCAGCAGATGCCAAAACAAAACAAGGTAAAGCACCTGTTTATCTATCTTGGTTTGGATGGGAACCACCCCTTTTCGACGGCAGAATGCGTGCATTCCATTGCATCGATATTTGCTTTTGGTTTTATAATACCGACCTAATGTACACTCATACAGGTGGTGGAAAAAGACCCAAAGCACTCTCTCAAAAAATGGCCAATTCATTTATTCAATTTGTGAAAACAGGAAATCCAAATGGAGGAGGTTTACCTCAATGGACACCTTACTCTTCTGAAAAAGGTGAAACGATGATTTTAGACGATATTTGTTTAATGCAAAATAACCCAGATGCTGAAGCCAGAAAATCACTGGATTAAAATATTAACAAAATAAAATAATACGTCCATTTTAGGTACCATACTGAAGTAGAGATTGGGACCTTAAAATATTTCAATTTTTAGATACCTTTGGGGAAATTGAAATTTATTACCGTCGGGAAAAAATTTAAAAGTTTATGGAGGACAATGAGGTATCCATTATTTATGGAAGACACCCCATCTTAGAGGCAGTTGAATCTGGAAAAACAATTGAAAAGATATTATTTCAACAAGGGTTGAGGGGTGAGTTAGAAAAAGAAATCAGGCATTTATGCAGAGACCATGAAATTCCGCTGCAGGTTGTGCCAAAAGAGAGGATGAATAGGGTGGTTTCTGGCAATCACCAGGGAGTAATTGCCTACACTTCACCTATTTCATATCAAAGTATTGAAAGCTTACTGCCTGAAATACTTGAGAAAAAGGAAAATCCTGTTTTTCTCATTTTAGACAGTATTACAGATGTAAGAAATATTGGCGCCATTGCCAGATCAGCAGAGGTTTTAGGTGCAGATGGTATCATTCTTGGCATGCGTGGTACAGCTCCTATAAATGGAGACGCAATAAAAACGTCAGCAGGTGCATTAACCAGAATTCCCATTTGTAGAGAAAATAGTCTTGCAAATACCATTACCTATTTACAGGAAATGGGTATAATTGTTAGCGTTAGCGATTTAAAGGGTGAAAAAACTGTCGCTCAATGTAATTGGTCTGAACCCTCAGCCATTATCCTTGGAGCTGAAGGTAACGGGGTTCACCCAAGTTTAATCAAAGCAGCCGATCAAAAATTCATTATTCCACAACAAGGAGAAATAAATTCATTAAATGTATCGGTTGCCGCAGGCATCATTTTATATGAAGTTATGCGACAAAGAAATCCAACGATATAAAAAATTAGATAATGCAAAATAAATCAAAATTCATTTTAATTCTTTACATCATTGTTGGAGCATTCCAGGTAACTGGTATTTTATTAAAAATTCCACCTTTACATCAAAGTTTAAAAGTACTGCTCATGCCCATTTTAGCTTATTATTTATGGAATGGCATAGAAGAAAAATCAAAAAATAATTTGTTCCTGCTGAGTATCCTGGCCCTTGCATTCTCTTACGGGGGTGATATAATATTAATGATTCCAAGTAATAATCCATTATTTTTTATTGGCGGATTAGTTAGTTTTTTAGTAGCACATCTATTTTACACGAAATTATTTACCACTTTATCCCCTCTAAATAAAAATATTATAAAAAAGAAACCAATCTGGATCGTAGCGATCATTCTATTTCTGATATCATTCCTGTCTTACCTTGTTCCAAAGATTGATACCACCCTCAAAATCCCTGTCATAGTATATGCGTTAATCATCTGCACTATGTTGATAAGTACCCTTAATTTAAAGGAAAAAATTGGAAAAAGGCCTCACAACATGATTGTTGCAGGAGCTATATTATTTGTTCTATCTGACAGCATTTTAGCCATAATCAAATTTGATCCTACATTCCGGGGCATGACCTTCATGCATGCCTTAGTCATGCTAACTTATATCTTTGCACAGGGATTCATCATACATGGAATAAGGAAATGTTACCATCAGGGATAAAATGTATAAAGAAAACATTTTTGACGTCTGGGACATAATGGTACAATAAAAAAATGTTGACGCCAGGGACCAAATAGCCAATAAACATGTGACCCTTCTAGGGTCAGGTCATTGTTCAAATTGACCCCAGAAGGGTCGTACATTTATAGGATTCTTGCCGCCAGGGGCATAATGGATCAAAAAAACATTTTTACCGTCAGGGACTAAATGGTACAATAATAAAATGTTGCCGCCAGGGACCAAATAGGCAATAAACATGTGACCCCTCCAGGGTCAGGTCATTGTTCAAATCGACCCCAGAGGGGTCGCACGTTTATAGGATTTTTGCCGCCAGGGGCATAATGGATCAATAAAACATTTTTGCCGTCAGGGACCAAAAGGTATATTAATAAAATGTTGCAGCCAGGGACCAAAAGACCATAAACATGTGCCCCCTCCAGGGGCAGGTCATTGTTCAAATCGACCCCAGAGGGGTCGCACGTTTATAGGATTTGTGCCGCCAGGGGCATGATGGATCAAAAAAACATTTTTGCCGATAGGGACCAAATGGTACAATAATTAAATGTTGCCGCCAAGGACCAAATAGTCAATAAACATGTAACCCATCCAGGGGCAGGTCATTGTTCAAATCGACCCCAGAGGGGTCGCACGTTTATGACAAAAAAAAAGACCCTACAAGTTAATGCAGGATCTTTTTAATTTAGGTTGGCGGCGACTTACTCTCCCACCGTAAGGCAGTACCATCAGCGCTGAGGAGCTTAACTTCTCTGTTCGGAATGGGAAGAGGTGAACCCCCTCGCTATAACCACCAACAACTTTTATCGTCTCTTCCCCATTGGGAAAACAGACTGTATTTCTTTGACAAAGTTGGGAGAAAGAAGCATTCAGATTGCACTTTTTGAGGCAAGCAGATTATAAAAAAAAATTGAGGAAGCGATCGGGCAATTAGTACTACTCGGCTCCATACATCACTATACTTCCACCTGTAGCCTATCAACCTAGTCATCTTCTAGGGCCCTCAATGGAGTACTCATCTTGGAGTTGGCTTCGCACTTAGATGCTTTCAGTGCTTATCCGTTCCGCACATAGCTACCCAGCGATGCAGCTGGCGCCACAACTGGTACACTAGCGGTGCGTCCAACCCGGTCCTCTCGTACTAGAGTCAGATCTCCGCAATACTCCTACGCCCACAACAGATAGGGACCGAACTGTCTTGCGACGTTCTGAACCCAGCTCGCGTGCCGCTTTAATGGGCGAACAGCCCAACCCTTGGGACCTTCTCCAGCCCCAGGATGCGACGAGCCGACATCGAGGTGCCAAACCTCCCCGTCGATGTGAGCTCTTGGGGGAGATCAGCCTGTTATCCCCGGAGTACCTTTTATCCTTTGAGCGATGGCCCTTCCATGCGGAACCACCGGATCACTTAAGCCGACTTTCGTCCCTGCTCGACGCGTCCGTCTCTCAGTCAAGCACCCTTATACTTATACGCTCTGCGCATGATTACCGACCATGCTGAGGGTACCTTTGCGAGCCTCCGTTACTCTTTTGGAGGCGACCACCCCAGTCAAACTACCCACCACACGATGTCCCTGTTAACAGGTTAGAACCTAAGCATAAAAAGGGTGGTATTTCAAGGACGACTCCAACAGGACTAGCGTCCCACCTTCATTGTCTCCCACCTATCCTACACATCTTATGCTCAAGCTCAACGTGAAGCTGCAGTAAAGGTTCACGGGGTCTTTCCGTCCCGTTGCGGGTAACCGGTATCTTCACCGATACTTCAATTTCACCGAGCTCGTGGTTGAGACAGTGCCCAAATCGTTACACCATTCGTGCAGGTCGGAACTTACCCGACAAGGAATTTCGCTACCTTAGGACCGTTATAGTTACGGCCGCCGTTTACTGGGGCTTCAGTCAAGAGCTTCGCCGAAACTAACTCCCTTCCTTAACCTTCCAGCACCGGGCAGGTGTCAGACCCTATACTTCATCTTTCGATTTTGCAGAGTCCTGTGTTTTTGTTAAACAGTCGCTTGGGCCTTTTCACTGCGGCTCCTCTTGCAAGGAGCGCCCCTTCTCCCGAAGTTACGGGGCTATTTTGCCTAGTTCCTTAACCACGATTCACTCGAGCGCCTTAGGATACTCTCCTCGACTACCTGTGTCGGTTTACGGTACGGGTTGCATCATTCGGCTTTTCTTGGAAGCTCATTTTTCGTCTCGAATTCCCCGAAGGTCCTCCTCAAAGGCACATTTCCGTCAGTACCTGACAAATCCTTCGCTCCGTCACCTTTTTAGTTGATGCAAGTACAGGAATATTAACCTGTTGTCCATTAACTACCCCTCTCGGGTTCGCCTTAGGCCCCGACTAACCCTGTTCTGATTAACATCGATCCAGGAAACCTTAGTCTTACGGCGTTCCGGTTTCTCACCGGAATTATCGTTACTCATGCCTACATTTTCTTTTCTAGAAACTCCACCATACCTCACAGTACAGCTTCAGCGTCACTAGAATGCTCCCCTACCACTCCGTAGAGTCCATAGCTTCGGTACTAAACTTGATGCCCGATCATTTTCCGCGCAGGAACGCTCGACTAGTGAGCTGTTACGCACTCTTTAAATGAATTGCTGCTTCCAAGCAAACATCCTAGCTGTCACTGCATCCCCACATCGTTTGTTCAACTTAGTTTAGATTTTGGGACCTTAGCTGATGGTCTGGGTTCTTTCCCTCTCGGCCACGGACCTTAGCACCCGTAGCCTCACTGCTGGTGCAATGTCATGGCATTCGGAGTTCATCAGGGGTTGGTAGGCGGTGAAGCCCCCTAGCCCTATTGGTAGCTCTACCTCCATGACACTCTTCCCAACGCTGCACCTAAATGCATTTCGGGGAGTACGAGCTATCTCCAAGTTTGATTAGCCTTTCACCCCTACCCACAGGTCATCCGAAAACTTTTCAACGTTTACCGGTTCGGTCCTCCATGTGGAGACTATCCACACTTCAACCTGCCCATGGGTAGATCACTTGGTTTCGCGTCTATCCCCCCTAGCTAGCGCCCTATTCAGACTCGCTTTCGCTGCGCCTACGCACCTGAAGTGCTTAAACTTGCTAGAGAGGTATAACTCGTAGGCTCATTATGCAAAAGGCACGCCGTCGATCCTAAAATCTTCGACCGCTTGTAGACGTACGGTTTCAGGGTCTTTTCACTCCCCTGCTCGGGGTTCTTTTCACCTTTCCCTCACGGTACTGGTTCACTATCGGTCTCTCAGGAGTATTTAGCCTTACCAGATGGTGCTGGTATATTCAGACAGAATTTCTCCAGTTCCGCCCTACTCAATTCATTATAAATACCTTGTCGTGTACGGGACTTTCACCCTCTTCGGTTAATCTTTCCATAAATATTCCACTAAAATATAAATAACTTAATGGGCTCGTCCCTTTTCGCTCGCCACTACTTAGGGAATCACATTTGTTCTCTTTTCCTCCAGGTACTTAGATGTTTCAGTTCCCTGGGTTCGCGTTTTCACAACAGGTCTTCAACCTGCTAGGTTGCCCCATTCGGACATCTGCGGATCAATCCTCGTTTGCAAGTCCCCGCAGCTTTTCGCAGCTTACCACGTCCTTCGTCGCCTCTGAGAGCCTAGGCATCCCCCGTACGCCCTTATTTGCTTCCTGCTCTTCATATCTGCTGCATAATTCACAGATACTTCGATCTTTTGCCTTCGGTATTTCTCCGAACGCTTCTTTTCTTTCTTCCCAACTTGTCAATGAACTTTTTTAGTCCCGTAATAGCCGTCCACCTTTTCTTACCTTCTTGGTCTGGGTATTATTACATCGCTATAGTACAGGTTACAGGTTCGACCCCATAATATTAAATATTATTCTACCCGTTGGTAAACACATTTAATATGTTTCTTAACACCTCTTTTTTCTCTTGTGGAGAATATCGGATTCGAACCGATGACCCCCTGCTTGCAAAGCAGGTGCTCTAGCCAACTGAGCTAATCCCCCTAACTCCTCTGAAGATGTGCTTCATTCTGTAGTCTCGGGCGGACTCGAACCGCCGACCCCTACATTATCAGTGTAGTGCTCTAACCAGCTGAGCTACGAGACTTGATTCCTCGAAAGGATTTCCCTTCTAGGCTCTCCCCTCGCTCCTCTTCTTTTCTTTTTACATTAACAGATGGGTTAGTAAGTTTTTCAGTTTAGCTCTTTAATCATAACACTCTCCTTCGTTTCTCTTAAAAGGAGGTATTCCAGCCACACCTTCCGGTACGGCTACCTTGTTACGACTTAGCCCCAGTCACTAGTTTTACCTTAGATAGCTCCCAGTAAAGTCACCATCTTCAGGTACCCCCAGCTCCCATGGCTTGACGGGCGGTGTGTACAAGGTCCGGGAACGTATTCACCGCGCCATGGCTGATGCGCGATTACTAGCGATTCCACCTTCATGGAGTCGAGTTCCAGACTCCAATCCGA
>JAIYCH010000149.1 GCA_027488135.1 Saprospiraceae bacterium
AAGGCTGGCACTTCTTTCCAAAGTCCAAAAATGGACATTGCCGCTTTATACATAAACGCAATACCAAGACCCAAAAACACTTTACCAGCTAAATCGCCACCTTTTTCCCCGGCAATTAACACATCGGCACAAGCTGTACCTTCCGGGTAGGGAAGATTTCCGTGTTCTTTCACGATGAGGGCACGACGGAGTGGAATCATAAAAAGCACCCCTAAAAAGCCTCCAATAAGGGCCAGCACGAAAATTTGGAAATATTCAAAATATTGCCTTCCCCCTTCTAAAAAAAGTAGGGCTGGTACAGTAAAAACAACGCCTGCTGCCACGGATTCGCCAGCAGAACCTATCGTTTGCACCATATTACTTTCTAAAATAGTAGCTTTCCCCCATTTTTTAAAAAAGGAAATAGCCAAAACCGCAATAGGAATGGATGCGCTGACCGTTAACCCCACTTTTAATCCTAAATATACCGTGGCAACACCAAAGATAATACCAAGGAAAATACCCGGAATAATAGCCTTTATGGTTAACTCCGGTAACTGCTGTTCTGCAGAAATGAACGGCTTGAAGGTAGATTTATCCATACCCATTTTGTATTTTAAAGTTTAATGCACGCCGTGCATCCATTTTTTTAATGTAGGTGATATAAAAAACAAAATAGCGGCTACCCCTAACACAATATACACTCCCCAGTTCATATAAACATCTATGAAGCCCTGTAACTCCATCGCTTTAGTGGCGCCCTCCGGCGGCGAAGCTATTAATTTACCTAAATAGCCTCCAATCTTGTGTCCAAAGCCAATGGAAACAAACCAGGACCCCATAACAAATCCAACGGTTTTTACCGGTGAAAGCTTAGTGACTACAGAAAGACCTACCGGAGAAAGGCTTAATTCGCCTGTTGTATGGAATAAATACATGCCTAAAACGAAGACAATGGGAATCAATCCTCCCTCATTTACCTCTGGAAGAATAGATTTAGCACCTATCACGATGATAAAATACCCCAATGCTATCTGTAGAATGGCATAAAAGAATTTCATCGGTGTTCTGGGTTCTAATTTTTTTCTACCTAGCACGGTCCATATCCAGGTAAACACTGGAGCAAGTAAAATGATAAATAAAGCATTGACCGACTGAAACTGAGAGGTTTCAATGCCATGTTTATTAACGTATCTATCTGTTAAAATATTAATAGAGCCTCCAGCTTGTTCAAATAAAGCCCAAAAAATCATGTGGACAAAAAATAAGGCCATAAAAACGAGTAATCGTTGACCTTCTTCCTTTTCATCTGATTTAAATGCATTAAACAAAATATATCCCAAAATACCAAAACCAACAAGTAGTAAAATATAGTCCGTTACCTCTTCTGCTTGAATAAGGAATGAAAAAACAGGCACCAATAAAAAGGCGCCAATAAGAACAGCCCATTCTCTGTTTATGCCTGCAAAAAAAGATGATTTCAGAAAAGGAATATCTGGCGGTAGTCCTTTTCCCTCAAAAACAGCTCTGTTCTTGTAAAAAACAATGACTCCAGTAAGCATTCCTAAGCCAGCCAACAAGAATCCAAGTGAATAATGAACCTCTCTGGCAAGATAACCACAGGTTAATGGCGCCAGAAAAGCGCCAATATTTATGCCCATATAAAAAATAGTGAACGCACTATCCTTTCTACTGTCGTTACGGTCGTAAAAAGTACCGAGGAAACTCGAAATATTTGGTTTGAAAAATCCATTTCCAATGGCTAAAAAGCTTAATCCAACAAAAAATAATAATTCCGTATCGCCATTGAAAGCATTATAGGCAAGCACAATTTGGCCAAACGACATAAACAAACCTCCCGTTATAATAGCCTTTCTAAATCCAATGAGCTTATCTGCTAACATACCTCCTAATAAAGGTGATGCATATAATAAGGCATTAAAAGCACCATAAATACCGTAAGAAGCTCCGTCTGAATCAGCCTGGCTTAATTTATCAAATAACCTTGAGGTCATATATAAAATGAGGAATGCGCGCATTCCATAAAAGGAAAATCTTTCCCATAATTCTGCAAAAAACAAAGTAAATAGCGCTTTTGGGTGCATTTTTCTTTGCGATAGCACCACTATGGGTACCCAAATGAGTACGAATACCCATCCTGCAATTAATAAAGCTAAACCTGCATTCATTTTATATATTGATATTAAAGGTTGATGAAATTAAATATTGAGAAAAATAAAGTTAACAAAATTGTTGAATAAATAGATAGCTTACTTAAAGAAAGCCGTTATTGATTCTCGTTTTTATCCTGTTTTTGGGCTAATGATTCCACTTCCACCTTCCAGCCTGCTCCCTCTGCCATAAATTTTATAAGATCCAATAGTTCTAAACCTTGCTTTTTAGCCCTAATCATTAATTCTCCTGTAGCAGCCTTTTTGGCAATCATTTCCTTCGCATTTTTCTGAATTTTATTATAATCCTTTTCAGAAAACGAATTAAAAGAGCCCTGACTTATGTCATAATAGTCAATCTGATGATCGATAGAAATAATTTCGGGTTCATTTGGTACATTTCGAATGTATAAAGTCCAGGTTTCTTTATCCAGGTCAAATTTCAGCTTATTCAAATCGTACCCGACCGACACCTTGGCTTTCACCCGCATAATGGCCTTTTTCCGAAAAATCCACCAATCGTAACCCCAAAAATCTTCATATCGGTAAAGCTCTGAATAGTAACCCTCTATGGTAACCATTTTAGCTACAGATTGTATTTTTTCGAGTAGAATGGTTGACTCCTCTATTCTGTTTTCATTATTTTCCTTTTCACTCAGATATAGTGCAAAAAGATACCCCGCACCAAATAAAGCAAGGATAAAAATGATACTTAAAAAAAGTTTGATTCCCCTGGTCATGGTTTTTTTTCGAAAATATACGGAAAAAACTAAATATTTTATTACGTTTTCAGTGTTCCATCAAATAGTAATCAAGTTATATTAGTATCCACCATTTATTCCACGTTATAAATTATGAAGATGGCTTAACACATGAGGATACCAATATGGTTCTTCTCGAAACCGAACCATTTACAACCGATAAAATGACTATAGATTACATGGCAAACCAGCAACAATAAACTAAAAATATTTCCATTAAATTTAGAATACTTATTTCCTATTGTTCCGTAACTTTCTATTTATTAACTTAGATAAATAAATAGGCTAAATGTTAACTAATAAACAGGTTATAGATTATCATCAGGATGGTTTTCTGGTGGTAAAAGATTTCTTTTCGTCCGCTGAAATTGATTTATTATATCAGACGGCTACCGATGAAACCGTTGTAAACAATGCCTTCGATTTAAATGATCAGGATGGCAAAAAAACAAAACTAACGCTTTGGTTTACGGCAGGTGACGACCCATTTGGATTAATGTCTCGTTGTAAACGAATGATAGACAGCGTTCAGGCATTACTTGGCAATGGGGAAGTGTGTCATTTTCATTCTAAAGTCATGCAAAAGGAACCTCGCGTTGGTGGAGCTTGGGAATGGCACCAGGATTATGGTTATTGGTATAAAAATGGATTTTTATTCCCTGAAGCTATGATTTCTGTCATGGTGGCTTTAACTGATGCTAATAAAGCAAATGGTTGTTTACAGGTATTGCGTGGGACACATAAAATGCAAAGGTTCGAGCATCATTTTGCTGGAGAACAACAAGGCGCTGACGACACTTTTGTTTCCGAAGCAGCTAAAATTTCTGAACTCATTTATTGTGAATTAACAGCGGGAGACGTACTCTTTTTCCATCCCAATATATTGCATAGATCTGAAGCTAACTTATCAGAGTATGCCAGATGGTCTGTTATCTCTGCCTATAATTTGTCCTATAATAAACCCTTTAGGGAAAAAAATCTTTCCTGTATCACCCCTGTTTCGGTAGTTGCTGATAAGGCTTTACTACATCAGAAAAACAGAGAGGTAAAAAATGCTGATTTTCTACAAAAAGAACAAGAAATAACCTTAAAAATAAAATAACAATGGCTAAAGTATGTATTCTTGGCGGTGGCTTTATCGGTCGTTTTTATGCAGAATCACTTTGTGGAAGAAGGGGAAAAGATGAAGTAAAAGTAGTTTATGCCCGAAGGGAAGAGACAGCCGTAAGGTTTGCCAAGGATTATGAGGTACCCTTTTTTACCACTGATATGGAAGAGGCGATAGCTCATCCAAATTCCGAATTTATTGTTATCGGACTGCCTAATAATTTGCACGAAAACGCTGTTATGCTTTGTGTCAAACATAAAAAATCGGTTTTATGTACCAAACCTTTAGGCAGAAATGCTGCAGAGGCATTACGCATGACCCAGGCCTGTGAAGAAGCAGGCATTTTTGCTGGCTATTTAGAAGACCTGTGCTATACCCCAAAATTTCTTAAATCACTAAAAAGTGTTCAGGCAGGTGCTATCGGCCGTATTTTATGGGCTAAATCAAGAGAAACTCATCCCGGTCCTCATTCTGACTGGTTTTGGGACATAGAAAAAGCCGGAGGTGGTGCCGTCCTTGATTTAGGCTGTCATTGTATTGAAATCTCAAGAAGTTTTATTGGTAAAGATATTCTGCCCGTGGAAGTAATGTGTTGGGCCGACACGCAAGTTAAGCCCATAGATGCAGAAGACCATGCTATTGGCCTTGTGAAATATGAAAATGGAGCCATCGGCCAGTTTGAAGTTTCCTGGACTTTTAGAGGAGG
>JAIYCH010000090.1 GCA_027488135.1 Saprospiraceae bacterium
GGAACATTACCTGTTCTCGCCTTTAGATTTGGTAGCCTGGCTTATGTCACCGATGTGAATTATATTTCTCCGGCATCTATGGGTCAATTGGAAAATTTAGACTACCTGATTTTAGGCGTTCTACAACCTCATTCTCATTATTCTCACTTCAATGTAGAGGAAGGTTTGCAGGTTATCGAGACACTAAAGCCTAAACAAGCCATTCTTATACATTGTAATCATAAAATTGGTCTGTCCACCGATGTCAATAAATTACTGCCTGATAATGTTCGGGTAGGTTATGATGGACAAATAATAGAAGCAAATTGGTGATAAATATTTGACAACGTTTATTTTTTTACCTATATTTGATTAACTATCAAATTATCCAATATGTCTAAAATAGATTATATTACCATAGCCGTCGTAGTCATTTGTATTTCTCTGCTGGGTTTAGTTTTTTGGAAAGTGGCAGATTTAAACTGGACAGAAGAAAATATTCAGGAAACGGAAGAATCTGTCCAAGTGGATGATGTGGAGGAAGCAGCGCCATTTTTGGATGAAAACTATGATGTGACCGATTTTGTACCTGAGGACTCAGCTTCAGTTCCTATTGAAACTACGCCGGTTGTTGTTCCTGAGGAGGAAAAAACAAAAGAAAAGGTTAATATAAAAGAACCTGTCATAGAGACAAAGCCAGTAAAAGCAACAGAAAAAGTGGAAACCATTCCTCCCGTTAATACCCTCAAAGAGGAGTATTTAGTCTGGGGAGGCTCCTTCTCAACCCGCTTAGGGGCTGAGGAGGAACAAGCAAAATTCAAAAAATTAGGTTACAATAAAGCCGAAGTATCCCTTTTTGACAAAGGTAAATATGCCGTCGTCATAGTAGGCCGATATCCAACGCAAGCACAAGCACAGGCTTTAGTTAACGAATTAAGGTCAAAGCATAATATTTCTGCTATTGCCAAAAAGAAAAAGTTATAAATCAGGAAGGTAGGTTACTTAATTTTTTGAGATCAAGAATGATGATGGTTCCTTCAGTAATATCAATATAGCCATCATTTTTAAATTCTGTTAACATTCTGATTACGCTCTCTTTTGCAGTTCCTACAATACGAGCCAAATCCTCCCTCAGGACATGAAAAGATTTATTATCCTCTTTTTGGCTCAATAATATAAGCGCATCTGCTACTCTTTTCCTCACCGAGTTATAAGCAAGGTTCAATAATTGTTCTTCCTTCTCCGTAATATTATTCGCTAAAATTTTAATCATTTGGGAAGAAACATCTCTGTTTGCCTGGATAAGAGCCAAGAAATCATCTTTTGGGATAAGCACAATATCTGTATCCTCCATCGCTGCGGCTGTTTCTGCATGAGCGGTACTTTTCAGTAAATCGACATAGCCTAAAAAATCTCCCTCCTTGAGCAATTCTATAATATATTCTTTACCTTGATCATGCGTTTTAAAGGTTTTAACCTTACCGGAACGAATGAAGTATAAAAAGCGAGGATTATCCCCTTCTTCAAAAATGACATCTCTTTTTTTAAAATGTTTCATTTTTTTGTCAATCGATAGATTTTTTAGTGCTTCAAAACCTTTCGCTTCATTGATAAAAGCTCTTAATCCACTTTCTGACCGATCGAACTCTTTTTTCAGCAACTTAGATTTTTTTAATCTTGTTTCTATCACTGAAAGTAACTCATCTTTATAAAAAGGTTTTGTAACGTAGTCATCTGCGCCCAGATTCATACCCCTTCTAAAGTCTGATCTTTCAGCTTTTGCCGTTAAAAAGACAAAAGGGATACCCGAGGTATCAGGCCTTTTACCTAAAATATTAAGCACACCAAACCCGTCTAATTTCGGCATCATGACATCGCATAAAATAAGATCGGGTGCTTGCGTTTGGGCTATTTCGACGCCTTTTAAACCGTCTTCAGCGGCTAAGACAGTAAAATTAGATAACACAAGAATTTCAATCAAATTTTCTCTAACATCTTCATTGTCTTCAATGACTAAAATTTTAATGGATTGATTTGTTGACATATTTTAATTTTTTAAATTGATGAAATCCGTGGCAATGAGATTTTAAAAATGGTACCTACACCCGGATGGCTTTCAAAATGAATGGAACCATCCATCAGTTCCAAATAACGTTTCACAATGGTTAAACCCAGACCAGTTCCTTGAATATTCTCCACATTGTGGGCTCTGAAAAATCGGGTAAACAAGTGTTCCTGCTCTTCAGATGGAATACCAATTCCCTCATCCCGAATAGAAAAATAAAGCGATTTTTCATCCATAGAAAATTCAAAATAGATAGATTTACCTTGTTCTGAATATTTAATGGCATTTGAAAATAAGTTGAGTAAAATATTTTTGAGTAATTTATGATCTAAAAACAAAACGGTCTTCAGATTATCCGTTGGTGAAATAACTTTTTGCCCCGGCTTAAGAATAGGCAGAATATCATCCAATAAATCATTACAAAAATCATTGAACATAAATTCGACGGGATGCGATAAAACTTTACCTTCTTCGAGTTTACTCAATGAAAGGAAATCATTAAGAATACTGGTTAAATTATTCACAGCGGAACGGATTCTAATAATATGTTTCTCTCTTTTTTGATCTTGTCCACCGTCATTATAAGCTTCTATGAGTTCAGCGGAGGAGAGAATAGCACTTAAAGGCGTTCTAAATTCATGAGAAGCCATGGAGACGAATCTAGATTTTAAATGATTCAATTCCTTCTCTCTTTCGTACGCTTTACGCAGCGCTTTCTCCTTTTCAAGGAGGGCGTTTTCGGCACTTTTTCTTTCCTGGATTTCAAATTCCAGCTTTTTATTAATATTCAGCAGTTGATTAATTGCGGCAGCTAATTCTTCGGTGCGGCGGGAGACGCGTTTCTCCAACTCCGCATTCATACTAAGAATTCTCTGTTCTGCATCCCTAACATCGGAAATATCAATACCTGAACATATCAATCCAACGACGTCACCATTTGACTCTGTCAACAAGCTATTTTTCCAGGCATATTGTTTGACCTCCCCATCAACATTAATAGCTGTAGTTTCAAAAGAATCAAGTAAAGGAATATTTCCTGACATCATCTCCATAAGAGCCAATTGAAGTGGGGCTGTTTCATCAGGTGGAAGTATGAGATTAAACCAATACTGAGTAATGACTTCCTCGTGTTTTAAGCCCACGAAGGATAAACCCTTTTGATTAAGATTAATGATTTTAGTTTGGCGATCTAAAACCACGTTAATCGTATTGGCTACATCGAAATACATTTCGATTTTTTCTTTAGCGGAAATTAGTTCCCTTTCATTTTGTTTTTGTTCTGTCA
Organism: Saprospiraceae bacterium; assembly: GCA_027488135.1. Taxonomy (GTDB): domain Bacteria; phylum Bacteroidota; class Bacteroidia; order Chitinophagales; family Saprospiraceae; genus BJGN01. The sequence continues at coordinate 3,330 of JAIYCH010000090.1, forward strand.
AATCGTGAACAATGCCCGTGTAAAGCACAGTATTAGTCAAACGCACCTCACTAATACTCAGGTAACAAGGGAAAACGGTATTATTTTTCCTTTTTCCTTCTACTTCCCTTCCAATACCAATAATCTTTTTTTCCCCTGTTTTATGGTAATTCTTAAGATACCCATCATGCTTTTCACTATATTTTCCCGGCATTAACATATTGATATTTCTACCAATTAATTCATCTATATGATAACCAAATAGTTCCGACGCAGCATTATTAACCTTAAGGATAATGCCAAGTTGATCAATAATAATGATACCATCTGTTGCGGTTTGAATAACTGCAGCGAGCTGAAGAGAAGCTATATCCTGATGGTCCAATTTATTTTCCATAATACAATATGAGCGGCTATATTATTCAAAAATCAGATAGTCTATTGATAAATATCATCCATACATTGAAAAAAAAATATCAATTTTACCCTATTATTAAAGCCATAAAGAAACGACTTATTAGAATGAAAAAAACAAATTTTAGATAAAATGCCAGCTATCCATCAAGTAAAGTTATTAGGTATCGGTGCCTCCAAGGACAAAGCTTTGCGTCTCCTGGTTGATCAAGCTATGTCTGCTTTAAACATTCATTGGCCTATTGAGGAAATAAAAGATATAAATCTTCTTATTCATTATGGCATAACTGGCATTCCTGCTTTAATCATTGATGATAATGTAATATTTCAAGTCAGTGTACCTAGCTATTCTGAATTGCTTCAGGTTTTTAAGGAATTCATCACAAAGGAAAATGAGCAAAAGCTTTACATTAGCAAAATCCCAAAATAGGTCTGTCTATTTGAAAGGTAATTTGTTTGCTAACACTTTTATGCAATAAATCACCAATAAATCCTCTCGTTGGCAGATAAAGTGCTAAAATAGCTGGTTCGTTGGCCTTCAAAAACTGAAATATGCCATCGACAACCTCCTCATTTGAAATCTGATGAATCTGCCCTAATCCTTCAAAACTTGTTTTACTCGAACCTACCGGATGATTATCATCATTAGGTTTTACCACATGAATAAACTCAATTTGAGTCCGTAGATAGGTAGAAAAATCCTTTAAATTTGTCAAAACGGTATCTTCGCCCTCTTCAAAATTAGTGGCATAAACCATTTTAAACCATTTATTGAACGTAGCTTCTTTTGGAATGACCAATACTGGACAGGGTGAATGTCTCAACACATGGGTAGTAATACTTCCAAGCCATTTCTCTAATCTACTGCGTTCCCCTTGGGTGGCCATGATGATTAAATCATAACTCTCCGCTAATTTATCAATTTCATAACTTATATCTATACCATATTGCAAGCCCGATTGCCCCAAAAGACCCTGAGGAATATCTTTTACAAAATTTGACATTTGTACCTCCAGACCCTCACGCTTTTCTTTGATCATTTCCTCCAAATAGATGGGAGGTAAATTGGCAGCATCTACCGAAGCCAACTGATACACCGTCCAAACATCAATAACAGCATTAAATTCCTTAGCAAAATCAATAGCATATTGAAGCGCGTGTTGAGAGACTTCCGAAAAATCGGTAGGAAAAAGTATTTTCTTCATAGGTAAATTTTAAAAAATGGGTTTCATAAGTAATATGAACAAAACTAACCCTGCTGTCAAATAAATTAAATGACAAAAATCACCCTGAAAAAGTAATAAATATTTTATGGATACTATTTTCACCAAGACAAAACCACCTGAACAGGTTGATGATCAGAGGGATATCTCTTTTCAAAAGAATCGGTTAAAACACCATATTTTTCGATATTAAAATACTTTCCTAAAAATATATAATCAATCCGCCTATTCAACTCAGCATTCCAATTAAAACTGTTAAAGGTACCTACCGGCCCATAAGGTGCTTGTTTTGAGTGTGTAAAACTGTCTCTATACCCTGCATCATTTAATGTTTTAACCGCATCGGATTCAGGCAAAGAATTAAAATCACCCATGATAATAACAGGTAAACCCTTACTAATTTCCGTAGCCTTTTGGTGCATTAACTTAGCTGATTCCAGCCTGGCCACGACCCCTTCATGATCAAAATGGGCATTAAAAACGTAGAATAATTTACCATTTTTCTTATCCTTACATTTTGCCCAGGTACAAATACGTTTGCAACATTTCGCGTCCCAACCCATCGTTGGTTCACCAGGTGTGGTACTTAACCAAAAATTACCTGATTGAACAACCTCTATCCTACTTTTCTTATAAAATAAAGCTGCAAATTCCCCCAACAGCTTACCATCATCCCGGCCTACGCCAATCCAACCATATTCAGACAAGGCCTCCAAATCTTGAATCTGATTATACAAAACCTCTTGAGTACCAAATATATCCCAATCATGAAATTGAATTAAGCCTTTAACTAAGCTCACTCTATTGGGCCAGGCGTTTATGCCATCCTGAGGATTATTATAACGTAAATTGTAGGTTGCCACAATAAGTTTATTTGACTTTTGCGCCACCATTTCTTGAAAGCCTATAAAAAAAAACAAGGCAACTAACCATTTACTATGCATACTTTAGGATTTTAATGAAAAATGAGTTAATTTAATACATAGGTTCAAGGGTAAAGCCTGCCTGACGCAGCAATGAGATTACCCCCATTTCACCAGGAAGATGTCCGGCCCCAACGGCAAATAAAGTAGGCTGCTTCCTCATTAAGTCAATGATAGGAGCCACCCACCTCTTATTTCTTCTGAACAACAATAAATCCTTGAATTGATCCATCCCAGCGTCATCTTGCATCATTTTCTCCATTTCCTGAATATCCTGGTTTTTATAAATACCAGCCAACTCGTCCATCATAGAAACGCCAGAACCCTTTTGATTTACTTGTTCCAATAACATTTCTGCCTGCACGCGATAAGGAATACTATCGAAAATACTCATCTGAAAAGCGATGGTTTCCAAGCCTTTAATGTCCAGATTTTTATTTTGCGCCATGGCTAAAAATTCCATTTCATAAGACTTCAAGTCACCACCATTCATTCCCATTCCATCGGGATCTAAACTGGAAAGAAGCATAGGTTTTAATTTTTCAAGAATTTGAAAAGGAAGTCCCATGTCGTTGAAATGAGAAGACACTTTATCATATTCTTCCGTAGTGTAAAGCATGGAAAGCGTCGTATCATTTCTCATAAAACCTTGCATCATCAGAGGCATAAGTTGAGAAATATCATCCATAGCAGATAAATCGACTTCAAAAACCATAGATTTTACATTACCGATAGCATTTTCAACCGACGGAAGAAGAAAATAGTCCTTTTTACCTATTAAGTGGATGGTTCCATACAAATAGGAATCAGCGGATAAGGTTCTTCCACTAATTTTCCAAAGCAATGATTTTTCACTTGGCGCTTGACCCTGTAATGGTAACTGACTGAAAAGGAACAATAAAAGAGGAAAACAACGAAGGAACATAGGACTCATTTTTAGCTTTAATGATGAATATCAAATTCTTGTAATATACTAAATAAAACGAGATGAATATCTAAAAAAGTTAAAATGGATACATCGGGTCTGAATTTTTTAAACAATGGCATAGTTAAAAAATTTTCAGGTGCTGATATGGCAACAAACACATCACTTTCAACAAAAGAAAAAAAGAGAGCCCTTCCCGTTTTTTTATAAAATCTAATCATTACTTCTTTAATCTCTTCTGATAAAATAGAAGAGGCAGGTGTATCAGGTGAGGCGTAAGTAGCAAAAGATTCTTTAAAAATAAGATTACTCTGCTCGTTGTCTTTATTTTCTGCACCTAACCAGGTAAATTTTCTGATAGCCTTATATACCTCCTGCTTTTCTTTACGGCTCCAAATTATAGCCGCTCCTGAAGTTTTAAAGGGTAATTTACCCTGGATAAAAAAACCATTAAATTGGGGTTTTAATTGACCATCTATATTTGAAGTCACCGATACACGGAGCTTACTTAAAGAAAAGGAAACCTCCCCAATATTTCCCGTCATTAATCCGTTGCCCTCATAATTCGTTGCATTTTCAGAAAAAAAACCACTTTCCATGTATATTTTACTATCCATCCATTGATCTCCACGAAAAGATAAGTTCATTATTTCAGGCGTCTGCATAAAATATTTCATCATCAATGAGGTTAACGAATACTGACAAGCCAACTTAAAATTTAGCCACAAAGTAGCAACGTAGTAAAAACCATATAAACTAACGCCAATAAACAAAAGGGTAAGGACAAAAAGGCCTAAAATTGCGTGGAGAAGAAGTCCCAAAATAATACTTCCACATAAAATACCCAGTAGGCGAATGATATGAAAACGATGTTTATTGAGTTGAGATAAAACTGGAACCATTTCATCTTGATAAAAAATTTGAAATTGGGAGCCTGAAAATGGAATCATAACAAGGTCTAGTTAATATCCAAAATTTAAATCTGCAATGAGAGAAATATCCTTTACCTCCTTTTCAAACCATTTTAATGGCGCAATATTTTTGTCACCTGTACTGGTATCACATTTAAAAAAAACATAATATAACTGTAAATCCTCCCCTAACAAAGTCAGTAGCTGGTCTAATCTGGCCTGCCCTTGAATAGGTTGTTGGTAAGGATGAATCATTCTCCATATATAATAGGCCTCGTCATGCCAGGTAATGATTTTAACCAAAGAAGGAATAGCGCCTCTTTTTTCCAAAAACTGAGCGGCGAGAATACTATGATGTTTACTCCAATCACGTGGAGAGCCCTTTGGTTCAATATATTTAAAAGTGTCATGAATAATAGCTACTAATCTTAGGAGGGCGCGATGCTCAAAAGAGAGGTTAACTTTGTCTATATTATCGAGAACTTCTCTTACATGTTTATAAACTTCCCCTTCCGGATGCCCATAGCGGGGTAAGCCCCAACGGAGACCAGCCTGCACTTCTGGTATAGCCAAAAGATCAGCTTCTTCCTTATTTTCAGGTTTTAAAATATCCAGTAAATCAAGATAGAATGAAGTCATAAACAGAGGTAAAGTGTCCCAATATAAACTAAAAAAAAAGAACTTTAGGAAGATTGAATGGGTATGTTTGTTTTCACAAACGAAATAAAGGTATATCTACCATAAATACAAACGGAACATGAATAAAAAGAGTTATTTAAGTACTTTATTTACTATGCTCAAAGATTTACAATCTTTATTCTTCCCACCTATTTGTTTAGCCTGTAAGGGACCGGTAGCTGGTAAAGACACGTTGATGTGCGCGACCTGTCAAGCCAATTTACCCTTTACAACCCATCATCTACAAAAAGACAATATGATGGAACAACGATTTTGGGGCAGGATAAATGTTGAGAGAGCCACGGCATTTTTACAATTTCAAAAAGGGGGAAGTGTTCAAAATCTACTTCATTTTTTAAAATATGAACATCGGGAAGATCTTGGGATATACTTAGGTAACTGGTATGGCAGAGAATTAAACGAAAACGACATTTATAAAAATATAGATTACGTGATTCCTGTGCCTATACATAAAGAAAGACTAAAAAAGCGAGGTTACAATCAGATAGAGCAATTTTCCCGCTGCATAGCATTCCAGATTGGAAAAGAATATCGGGGTGATTTATTACACAGAGTAAAAAATAGTAGTACTCAAATAAACCGGAGTAAGGAAGAGCGATTTTCACACTTAGAGCGGGCATTTTCGTGGAAAACGCTGAGCGCTTTGGAAGGAAAACATATACTTATCATAGATGACATTATGACAACAGGTGCTACATTTGAAGCCTGTTGTTACGCCCTGAAGAACATCAACGGAGTAAAAATAAGTATATGTACCCTTGCCATTGCAGAATAATCAGGAGACTAGCGTTCCCACCTTTTCACCGTGAATAATCTTAGTTAAATTATCAGGATTAATGATATCAAAAACGATAATAGGGAGATTATTTTCCTGACAGAGCGTAAAAGCCGTCATATCCATCACATTTAAGCCAAGGCTTATCACCTTTTCGAAAGAAATGGCATCATATTTAGTGGCATCTGGAAATTTTTCTGGATCGGCGGTATAGATACCATCTACCCTTGTACCTTTTAGGATAACCTCAGCATTAATTTCATTTGCGCGAAGTGCGGCGGCGGAATCAGTGGTAAAATAAGGATTTCCTGTACCTGCGGAAAAAATAACCACCCTATTTTTCTCAAGATGTCGAATACAACGTCTTCTAATATAAGGTTCAGCAATTTGATTGATACCAATAGCAGAAACTAGCCGGGTATAAACGCCCAGTTTTTCGAGAGTACCTTGAATGGCCATGCCATTAATTACGGTAGCCAGCATACCCATATAATCTCCTTGCACACGTTCGATACCAGAACTTGACGCTTGTAATCCTCGAAAAATATTTCCGCCTCCTATAACGACAGCCACTTGAACATCGAGATCCACCAACGTTTTTATTTGTAGGCCATAATGCATTAATTTGTCAGCATCAATACCGAAAGAATTATCCCCCATCAGAGATTCACCACTTAATTTTAAAAGGACGCGTTTATATTTTTTTTCCACTTAGAGGATTTTGGTTAGTGAGCGCAAAAAAAAGGCGAACCGTAAAACGATTCGCCTTTTGAATTATCCTAAAGCTACGTGCTTGAAAGCGGTAACGGTGAGATTTTTATCAATTTTCTGAAGGTATTGCTCAACAGTAACTGAATTGTCTTTTACGAATTGTTGATTTAACAACGTCATTTCCTTAAAGAACTTATTCAATTTACCTAAGGCAATCTTCTCTAACATTTCTTCTGGTTTGCCTTCATTTCTGGCAATTTCCTTACCTATTTCAATTTCCTTTTCCACTAAAGAAGAGTCCACTGAGTCTTTATTAACGGCGATAGGCTTCATAGCAGCGACCTGCATAGCCACGTCTCTTCCGGCATCGAAGCAGGCAGGATTGTCTATAGAAAGAGCAACGATAACAGCAGCACGGTTACCCATGTGAATATAAGGGCACACCTGAGCCGCCTCAAGAAACTGGTAATCAGCTACTTCAACTTTTTCACCAATAACACCAACTTGTTCGATAACTTTTTTACTGATAGAGATAGATCCATCGAAAGAAAGGTCCAAAAGTTCCTCTTTAGAAGCGGGAAGATTAGCGAGAGCGATATCAGCTATTTTTTTGGCGATAGCTACGAAATCAACATTTTTAGCAACGAAATCAGTTTCGCAACTCAACTTAATAATAACACCTTTTTTACGATCATCGGAAACGGCGGCTACGACGGCACCTTCAGTTGCTTCGCGATCTGCTCTTTTTGCAGAAAGTTTCTCTCCTTTTTTACGGAGACCTTCGATGGCTTTTTCAAAATCTCCCTCTGCTTCAGTGAGAGCTTGTTTGCAATCCATCATACCTGCACCGGTCAAATCTCTTAATTTTTTGACATCGGTGGCTGAAATAGATACGCTCATTTTATATTATGTTTGGTTTGGAAAAAGTAACCGGTTTATAAAATTAAACAGCCGTTGCTTCGCTTTCAGTCTTCACCTTATTACGTTCTTCAAGACCCTCCAAAATGGCATCCACCATATAATTGGTGATGATACGAATAGATTTAGAAGCGTCATCATTTCCCGGAATGGCGAAGTCAACTAAATTTGGGTCTGAATTAGTATCAACTATACCAAAAGTACGAATGCCCAAACGTTGCGCTTCTGCTATAGCGATATGCTCATGAGCAATATCCACTACGAAAAGAGCTGCGGGAAGGCGACCTAAGTTAGCGATACCACCAAGAACCTTCTCCAATTTATCCTTTTCACGGGACATAGTTAAACGTTCTTTTTTTGTAACGCTTGAAAGTGTTCCATCTCCAAGCATTTTCTCGAAAGATTGCATTTTCTTGATAGACTTACGAATGGTGGTAAAGTTGGTCATCATACCACCTAACCAACGATCACAAACATAAGGCATACCTGCGCGACGTGCTGCTTCGGTAACAATATCTCTTGCTTGTTTTTTAGTGGCTACGAAGAGCACTTTTTTACCTGATTTTGCTAAGGCACGCATGGCATTAGCAGCGCGATCTAAACCTTCAGAGGTACGATTTAGGTCGATGATATGGATGCCTTTGCGTTCCATAAAAATGTACGGGGACATTTTTGGATTCCACTTCTTTTTAAGGTGTCCAAAATGTACACCTGCATCCAGTAATTCTTTATAAGTTGGCTTATTCATATCTTTACAAATTTGGGGATAATAAATGCTACCCTGATTTAAAGGATTAACGTTTACTGAATTGGAAGCTCTTTCTTGCTTTTGGTTTACCGTATTTCTTACGTTCAACCTCACGTGAATCACGTGTTAAGAATTTCCTATCTTTTAGTGGTTTTCTAAAGTCTGCATTTAGCTCCACTAAAGCACGAGAAATACCCATACGAACTGCTTCTGCCTGACCTTTGAAACCGCCACCACTGACATTTACAACAACATCATATAATTTAGCTACTTCCACTTCTTCCAGCGGCGCCATTACAGAAAGTTGTACGTGTTCCTGAGGAAAATAGGCTTTATAATCCTTACCATTCACAAGAATGTTTCCTTCCCCTTTTTTTAGATAGACACGGGCTACCGAACACTTTCTTCTACCCGTTGCATTAATCATTTCCATATACGATGCTTACTATTAGCGAATTACCCGAGAACCTCTGGTTTTTGTGCTTGGTGGGGATGTTCAGCCCCGGTGTAAATAAATAATTTTTTAATCATACTTCTTCCCAAACGATTTTTAGGAAGCATGCCTTTAACCGCACGTTCCACGATGTCATTTGGCTTGCGAGCCATTAGTTCCTGTGCCGTGTAGGTCTTTTGACCACCAGGATAACCTGTGTAATGTCTGTAAACTTTGTCTTGCATTTTCTGACCAGTAAAGCGAACTTTATCTGCATTTAACACAATAACAAAATCTCCTGCATCTGCGTGTGGTGTGTAGGAAGGTTTATTTTTACCCCGAAGGATAGTAGCAATCTTAGTACAAAGGCGACCTACTATCTCTCCTTCTGCATCAATAACGTACCACTTGTGCTGAACAGTTTGTTTATTGGCGTGTACCGTCTTGTAACTGAGCGTATCCACTATTTGATTTGTTTAAAATGAAGGAATTAAGAAAAACTGCTTAAATAAGCGACTGCAAAAGTATATTTCTTTTTATTCCAAACAAACTTTTATGTCATTTTTTTTTATAAAAAAATCGTAACTACCTGAAAAACAATAAAAATTTCGACATCTTTTTTTTATACCCTAACCAACTTTTTACTTTTCCTTTTGTTATTCCTTCCTTCTACCTAAAGAAATCGCTAAATTTGTCCTTGAAAATATCATTTAATGTCAGAAAAAAAAACCTTTACTCCTGATAATGACCCTACTGCATCGAGTAGAAAGCAGGATCACATTGAACTTGCCTTCCGGTCTCAGGTTTCATCAGCCGATATACGGAACGAATTTTACTATGAGCCGCTTCTTTCTGCCCATCCTGCTGACGCCTCTCTACTCGAAACTCCTTTTGGATCAAAAGTAATGCGTGCGCCATTATGGGTTTCCAGTATGACAGGAGGTACGGCATTGGCTGGAAAAATTAATAAAAATCTGGCGCTTGCCTGTGCCGAATTTGGCCTGGGTTTAGGTCTCGGATCTTGCAGACCCTTGCTTTTCAGTGATGAAACATTAAGCGACTATGCCGTCAGGCCCATTTTAGGCGAGAGTGTTCCCTTTTATGCCAATTTGGGCATTGCTCAAATCGAAAAATTGTGGCTGCAGAAAGAATTATTCAGAATCCCTGCTTTAATTGAAAAACTAGCGGCAGATGGCCTAATTATTCATATCAATCCTCTACAGGAATGGCTACAACCCGAAGGAGACAGATTTACCTATCCTCCCATTTTTATTATTCAGGAACTCATCCGCCATTATCCAGAAATTTCACTCATCGTCAAAGAGGTGGGGCAAGGAATGGGGCCGCAAAGTCTTAAAAAACTGCTTATGTTACCTCTCACTGCGGTAGAATTTGCAGCAGGAGGTGGAACAAATTTTTCAAAATTAGAGCTCTTTCGCGCCCACCCCGACCGTGCCGAAGCCTTAGATCCCTTAACCAAAGTAGGTCACGATGCCAATCAAATGCTTGGCTTTTGTAATGATATTTTCTTGAACCATGCACCAGATATAAAATGTAAACTCCTTATCATTTCCGGAGGAATTCAAGACTTTTTACACGGTCATTATTTAGTAAAGAAATCTAAAATACCTGCAGTTTATGGTCAGGCTTCCTTATTTTTAAAATACGCCAGAGATGATTATTCAACCCTACAATCGTTTGTCAAACATCAGATTGAAGGACTTGTTGTAGCTAATCATTTTTTAACTATGCCACCGTCCTAATGCATCTCCCCCATGAGTGATAAAATAATTTCCGGATTTTCAAAATTATCTAAAAAGGAAAAAATAGATTGGGTAAATACACACTATGGTAATGCTCCTGTCACATCCAATACCGATGATTTCTCCGTTTTTTGTCATGAAAATCCAGCCATTCAAGAAGTAATAGATGGATTTAGTGAAAATACTATAAGTAATTTTATTCTTCCTTATGGTATAGCTCCCAATTTTTTAATCAATGGTGTGGTTTATGCCGTACCTATGGTGATTGAGGAGAGTTCCGTGGTGGCTGCTGCTTCCAGTGCATCAAAATTCTGGCTATCCAGGGGCGGCTTTACATCGACTGTTTTATCTACCGTTAAAATTGGACAGATCCATTTCAAATGGTTTGGTGATACTTCCCTGTTATATCGTTTATTTCCTGACATAAAAGAGAAGCTTCTACTGGAGAGTAACCATTTAGGTGCTAATATGGTAAAAAGAGGGGGTGGCGTCACAGATATAGAACTCCTTCATTTCGGTCATTTTGAGGAAGGTCTTTATCAACTTAGGGTCAAATTTGAGACGGTAAATTCTATGGGTGCCAATTTTATTAATACCCATTTAGAATCGTTTTCATCGTCACTCAAAGAATATTTTAATTCCTGCAGCTTGCTTTCTCCTGAAGACAGAGAGCTCCTTATTATTATGTCCATTTTATCAAATTATACGCCTGAATGTTTGGTAACGGCCACGGTCAGTTGTCCTGTCAGTGATTTTAATGGCATATATAAAGATATGGATGCTGCTGAATTTGCCAATAAATTTCAACAAGCTGTGCGTATTGCTGAAATTGATCCATACAGAGCCACCACACATAATAAGGGCATTTTTAACGGTATTGACGCCGTTATTATGGCTACCGGTAATGATTTCAGAGCTGTAGAAGCAGGAGGACATGCTTACGCAGCAAAAGATGGTTCCTACAAATCTTTGAGTGTTTGCCAGATTGAAAATGATATTTTTACATTTTCCCTGACGCTTCCGCTGGCTATTGGAACCGTCGGCGGCTTAACTCACCTGCATCCTTTAGCAAAAAAAACACTCTCCATTTTAGGTGAGCCCGATGCTCCCACGCTTATGCAAATCGTTGCTGCAGTGGGCCTTGCACAAAATTTTGCCGCAGTGAAGTCATTAATTACTTCAGGTATCCAGGACGGGCACATGCGTATGCACCTTATGAATATCCTGGTCCATCTACAGGCGAATGAGGAGGAAAAAAGCAGCGCTTTACATCATTTCAGCAAGATACCTGTGTCTTTTTCCTCGGTTCGTGAGTTCTTAGATTCAATGCGGTCTGAAAAATGAATGGGACAACTTATTTTTCACATGGAAAACTCTTAATAACAGGAGAATATGCTGTTTTAGACGGGGCAAAAGCATTAGCCCTGCCTACTACATGTGGTCAGCATCTGCATTTTCATCCCCAACCTGGTTCACATTGCCTCCTTTGGGAGAGCTTCACTGATAAAGGACATTTGTGGTTTTCTGCCTCCTGGGAGCTACCTTCCATGAAGGTTATTGTCGGTGAGGGGTTGACTGAAACAGATATACTCACCTCATTATTAACCAGTATGATGTCAGAAAAGGGACTTCCTGCTTCTTTTTTTGAAGGCAAAATAGAAACCCGTCTCGATTTTCCAAGAGAATGGGGACTAGGAACCAGTTCCACTCTTATCTCTTTACTTTCAAAATGGACTCAAATCAATCCTTATTATTTGTTGGAAAAATCATTCGGAGGTTCCGGATATGATATTGCCGCCGCCGCCGCAACTGGTCCATTCACCTATAGAAGAATAAAGGAAAATAGCGAAAAACCTGATGTGAAAACAGCGCCGTTTAACCCCTTGTTTTTAAACAAAATTTACTTCCTTTTCTCTGGCAAAAAGAAAAACAGCAGAGAAGGAATTTCAAGCTACCGTTCTAAATCATTAAACCCTGCCTATATTTCCGAAATATCACAACTCACTGAAAAAATTCTTACCGTTGAGCATTTTTCAGACTTTTGCGCACTGATAAAAAAACACGAAGAAATTACCGGCCTTCAACTGGATTTAATACCTATACAGGAGGAATATTTTTCAGATTTTCAAGGAGTAGTAAAATCTCTGGGCGCTTGGGGCGGTGATTTCTTGATGATTTTAACCGAACTACCCCAAAGTGACATTATAATTTACTTCAAAAAGAAAGGTTTTTCAACCCTTTTCACCTATAACGAATTGATATTTAGTGAAAATAAATAAAAATTATGCCAACCAAGTGGAATGAATGCGAATTGGTTTCTTCTAAAGAAATAGCGCCTCAAACGAGACTTTTCACTATCAAATTATTGGGTGACGACGTTTTTTCATTTAAAGCAGGTCAATTTATTACTTTCGACCTTCCTGTGCACGAAAAAAGACTTTACCGATGGAAAAGCTATTCTTTAGCTAATGCACCCGATAACACGAACCTTTTTGAACTATGCATTGTAAAAAATGAAGGAGGATTGGGTACTACCTATCTGTTTGATCAGATTATACCAGGAGATAAACTGACATTCAAAGGGCCTGAAGGTAGCTTCATTTTACCTGAATATAAGCCTGAAACCCTCTGTTTTATTTGTACGGGAACAGGCATTGCACCCTTCAGAAGTATGCTGTGGGATATTTGTCAGCATCCTATAAATGCAACAGCCATCCGGGTTATATTTGGCACAAGAAAAATGGAAAATGTTCTTTTTTTAGATGAATGGCGGGAGTTAATTAAATTATTACCTGATTTTCAATTACATATAGCTCTCTCAAGAGATGAAGAATTGCCTCTTAACAAAGAAAAGAATATTTTTTTCTATAAAGGATATGTTCACCAAATTTATCAACATCAAAAATTATTTGATTCGAAGGAACCTATTTTTTATCTTTGCGGGTGGCGAAATATGATTGATGAGGCACAAAAAAACCTATTGAACCTTGGTTTTCCATCTTCCCATATTCAAACTGAACTATATGGCTGATGGGAAAATAAAACTATTTTATTAAGAACGTGTTTTTACCTAAAACCAACCATTTTATCAACATGGAAAATACTACACCACAGAGTCCGGTTCTGATATATACGGAGCAAACGCCGAATCCGGAAACATTGAAATTCGTAACTAACAGAATGCTTTATAAAGGTACTGCTGACTTTAAAGAAGTCAATGCAGCCATTGAATGGTCTCCATTAGCTAACGAATTATTTCAATTTCCTTATGTTAAAGGAGTTTATATATGTAATAATTTCGTGACTATTTCAAAGGAGTTCAACTACGCCTGGGAAACTATTCTACTTCCTTTAAAAGAGTTTATAAAAGAATATGTTGCTAATGGATCTGAAATTATCAGTGAAGGTTATGCCGAGGCCATGTTAGCTTTTGAAGCTGAAAATAATAAACATGAAGTTCATTCAGGCGAGCAAAGTGAAACGGTAAAGAAGATAAAAGAGCTTATTGATACTTATGTTAAGCCTGCTGTTGAAATGGACGGTGGAAACATTGAGTTCAAAAGTTTTTCGGAAGGAATCGTCACAGTTACCTTACAAGGTAGTTGTAGCGGTTGTCCAAGTAGCACCGTTACCCTCAAATCAGGGATAGAAGGCATGTTAAAACGCATGGTTCCTGAAGTGACCGAAGTGGTTTCAGAAATGGGATAAGATTAAATGAAAGGGGCTATCTAAAAAGATAGCCTATTTTTTATGTTACTTTATACGTATTCATAGGTCTAATCAGTCTGAACATGCGACTCCTCCGGGGTCGATTTTCACAATATCCTGATCCCGGAGGGGGTCACATGTTTCTTGCTATTTGGTCCCTGGCGGCACAAAATGTTTCATTGTACCCTTTGACCCCTGGCGGGATAAAATGTTTCATTATACCCTTTTGGTCCCTGGCGGAATAATCCAATAAACATGCGACCCCTCCGGGGTCGATTTTTACAATTATGCCCCTTGCGGCAAAAATTCCCCAATAATAAATGTGTGAACGGTTTGTGCCGTGAATTGGGAAATCTATCTGTATCATAAATGGGCGAATGCAATTCGCCCCTACTATCCACTAATTAATTAGATTTCATATAGATATATATATAATTAATGAGATAAAAAAACTTTTATTTTAACGAAATATGTTTTTATATTTACCATCTTATTAGAATGTTAACCTCTCCAAAATCACTAGTAGTGTACCTATAAATACACTTAAATCACTGCATTGGAGATATGAGAATATTTATCACTTTCGTTTTTTTGTCCCTGTCCATCCTTGCAAAAAGTCAAGAAATCAGTCCGCAGAACTTAGTTGGTTCCGCCAAAAAAGAGGGCAAAACCTTTAGGTCTTATGCGTTATTCACTGAAGAGAATGGTTCGCTTCGACAATATGAAGGGGCGAATGAGGCTTTTTACGAGAAGAAATTTTTCTCTACTTCACCTGCACGGATAAGAAGATTACTGGATGACGCCCCAAAACAATTTACACTCATCCTTCCAGGGCTCAAGGAAAATCTATCTATTGAACTGGTTTCCATTGATTTATTAAGCAGCGATTTTCAAGTGATGCATGCATCAGGCGTGACTTTGGAGGAAAATGCAGATATTCAACATTTCCGGGGAATAGTGGGAAAAACACCAGGATCTTTTGCCGCTGTAACCGTCAGTGAATCAGGCATTCAAGGATCAATTTTCACCAAAGAAACAGGAATGCAGGTATTCGGACCTATGAAAGAAACGGAAGGAAATCAAAATGTTCCCCATATTTTATATCCTGCTGACGCATTTCCCACCAAGGAAAAATTAACCTGTTTAACCCCAGATGACACCAGACCATATAACTCGCAGGAATTAGGTGCCAATGCGACCTTAAGAACTGGTCCTAAATGTGTTAACGTATATTTAGAGGTTGATAACGATATATTTACAGACAAAGGGGGTACTACCAATACGACGGCATTCATGACCGGATGGTTCAATCAGGTGGCAACCTTGTATGCCAATGAAAACATAAATCTAAGGCTAAGTGGATTATTTCTTTGGGATGTACCAAGTCCATATACAGGAAGTGATTACAATATGCTTACCCAGTTTGGTGCGCAAAGACAGACTATTAAAGGTGATATTGGACAATTGGTTTCTTACAAAGGCAGGGGCGGTATAGCTTGGTTAAATGGGGTTTGCTCCTCATCCACTCGATTTAAATTAAGTTTTGGCAGTGCCCTGAAATCATTTCAAAATGTGCCCGCATTTTCATGGAATGTGATGGTTATGGCGCATGAATTAGGGCACATTCTAGGTTCTCAACATACACATGCCTGTGTATGGAACGGAAATAGTACTGCTTTAGATGGATGTGCCGGAGCTACCGAAGGCGGTTGTGCGCTCCCTCCACTTCCTCCAAATGGAGGAACTATCATGTCTTACTGCCATAATACTTCTGTTGGAACAAAATTTGGCAATGGATTTGGTGAACAACCAGGAAATGTGATCAGAAATCGTATTGCTTCAGCAACCTGTTTACAAACCTGTCCCCCTATTGATAATTCAGGAACAGGAACTGGTTCTGGGACAGGAACGGGAACGGGAACGGGAACAGGCGGTGGTTCGTCCAGCGGAAATGGAACGGGAACAGGAACAGGTTCAGGGACGGTTGACTCCTGCCGGATAATTAAATTAGAGTTAACGCTCGATTTATTTGGTACTGAAACTACCTGGCAATTAAGGGACAGTGCTCAAGTGGTCAGACTCTCTGGTGGCCCCTATTTAAATAAAAGAAACGGACAGAAGGTAAATGCTCAACTCTGCCTTATGCCCGGTTGTTATGCACTACAAATTTTAGATAATGGCGGTGATGGATTATGTTGCAGTTTCGGTAATGGTGGATTTATAATTTCAAATGCAAAAGATTCAGTCCTTTCCAGATCTGGAATTTTTACAAATAACACCACCCTTAATTTTTGTATTCCAAAATCAGTTTCAGGAGGTAGTGGTTCGGGAAGTGGTGGTGGAAACGGAAGTAGTGGAGGTGGAAACGGAAGTGGCTCGGGAAGTGGAACAGGTTCTGGCTCAGGTAGCGGATCAGGTACACCTGATTCGACCTGTTTATTCTTAGATTTGATAAAAAATAAAGTGGTAACCTTCGCAGGCACTCAAGATTTAGGTACCGTTGAGGTCATAGAAAATGGAAAAGGGGTTCATTTGAAAGGTAACGCATGGAAAAAAATTATTGGAAATTATGTAGTTACCGCTAATACCATCGTCGATTTTGAGTATAAGAGTAATCTGGCGCCAGAAATCATAGGCATTGGCTTTGATAATGACGAAGAAATTAGCGCAAATTTTAGTTTTCAAGTAGGCGGGTACCAACGCTGGGGTATTCAAAATTACCGATCTTTTAATAATCTTTCTACTTGGCAAAAGATATCCATCCCCGTTGGGAAATTTTATACGGGAACCTTCTCCAGATTTGTCTTTATTTGTGATGAGGACAAATTTAGTCCTCCAGGAGAAGCTCTTTACCGAAATATTCGCATTCATCAAGGCAATTGCCCGGCTGCTTTAACCAACAAACCAACCTCGGAGGAAGAAACGGGTCCGAAGGAAATTAAGGTGTTTCCCAATCCAGGAAACGGAAATTTTACCCTTCAGTTAAATGGGAGTTTCGAACAAGAAATCTTCCTAAGTCTTTATTCTGCCATAGGAAATAAAGTAATGGATCAGATTATTTCAAAAAGTGATCAGCAACTAGTGACACTTATTTCGCCAAATCTAACACCTGGTGTTTATTTTTATCATTGGCGGTCGGGTGATAAAACAGGCAAAGGGAAGTTGGATGTCATCTCAAATTAGTATATTTGAAAAAAGATAAAATGTACATTTCCATTACCGGACTAAAACCCAAAGGACTTTGGGGACTTATTAAATTCTGGACTTTAGCCGTTCCAACTTTTCGTGAGGCTCAGAAAGCAAAAGGAAATATGCATTGCACTGTAAAACGCATTGAGGGATATCAATGCACGGTTACAGCATGGGAAAACAGGGATTTGATGTTAACCTTTATGAGAAATGGAACTCACCTTACAGCCATGAAATCATTTCATAAAATAGCCACAGGAAAAACGTATGGCTTTGAATCTGATAAAATTCCTTCTTGGGGCGAAGCATTTGAACTTCTAAAGACAAAAGGCATCACCTATTAAAATCAACCCTTTCTTAATTATTATAATGGATATTTTTAAGCGTTTTGCCAACATAAAAAAGAAAATGGTCACCAGTTAGAGGCGACCATTTTCTTTTTACATAATATAAATAGAAGATGAATTAAGGAACCACCACCTTTTTTGCAGGTAAATCCTTAACCATTATTGTTCTTTTTGAAGTTGTCTTCTTTCCAGGCGTTACTAAAGCCATTTCGAAAGCCTTTTCAATATTTAGAATTCCGCCAGACACTGAAAGAGAAGAAAACGGGATTTTTTCATCGTCGGTACCAGGCTTTACAACCATTTGATTTTGTTTAACGGCTGACTCCATTAGTATAGATTTTATCTGCACCACAGTCAAGTCAGGAAAATAGGAACGTAGAAGTGCGGCTGCCCCGGCCACCATAGGAGCTGCCATACTGGTTCCCGGATAGCTATCGTATTTGGAACCTACCACCGTTGAATAAATATCTACCCCAGGAGAAAATAAATCGACTCTTTTTCCACTATAATTAGAAAAATCAGCAGCTATTTTTTCATTACCCTCCCAATTTAAAGCACCCACTTCCAGCCAGTTAGGAGCAAATTTAGGCCCGAATAATCCTTTTTTACTAAATTCATCATTAGGATAATTATTGGTTCCGTTGTTTTCGCTTCCATCATTTCCCGCAGCATGTACTAATAAAACATCTTTTTTTACTGCATATTTAATAGCTTCATCCACAGTCTTTTTATTAGGAGAATACCCTTTACCAAAACTCATATTAATGACTTTTGCACCATTATCCACAGCATATCTTATAGCATTAGCAACGTCCTTATCTCTTTCATCTCCATCGGGAACTGTTCTTACTGACATGATACGAACATTATCAGCTATGCCATCCATACCAATATCATTTCCTCTAACAGCTCCAATGATACCTGCAACATGAGTGCCATGGTTAGCGTCAGGGCCTCTAACATCATTATTTCCGTAATATTTTTCAGTTACATCAGTGTAATTATCACCCACTAAAATGCGTGGATCAAAATCGGGATTGTAGTTATAATTCAAACGTTCATCAAAATAGTCATAAGCTTCATTCAATTGATCAATAAACCCTTCAAACGAAGCACCTTGACCCATTTGTGCTTTCAAAATCTGTACCAGTCTTGCTAACATTTGATCAGGACCCGGTTGAACCTTTTCTAAATCGTCAAGGGATATGCCCGTTTCTTTTCCTAATTGTTTCGTTACTTTAGCAACTGATTCTTTAAGAGCCTTATAGGTAGGCCAGGTTTCACTCAAAGATTTTCTTTCTCCGAGCACTTTTTCTTCTATTTCCTTGTACTCAGCATATCTTTTTTTATCTTTTGCAGACAAAGAACCAGGATCTGCCTTATCAAATTCCTTTTTGTAAGAGGCATATAATCGGGTAATTTCAAGATTATCCCTATGGACATTTTCCCCTTTGGCATTACCAATAAAGTTCCAGCCATGAACATCGTCTATATATCCATTTTTATCATTATCAATACCGTCACCAGCAACCTCACCTGGATTAATCCACATGACAGACTTTAAATCTTCATGTTCGTAATCAACACCAGAATCTATCACGGCAACGACCACTGTTTCACCCTTTTTACCAGCCATGCTGCGCAATCTGCTATATAGAGATTCTGTACTTATTCCTGGAAAACCATCTTGTTTAGGGTCAAGATTAAACCAATTTTTAGGAGCCTGATCTTGGGCGTAAAGAAAGGTAAATCCAAGGCCTAAAAGAATAAGAAAAAAACGATTTAACATATTTTAATTGTTTTATTTGAAAAAGTTTAACAAGATAATAGTTTAGAAGAAATAACGCTATTAATTTTAAAAGTATGATAAAAGGCGAATAAAAAAATTATTTTTTTAAACTTTTGTTAACTTTAATTATCTAACCATTTAAAAATCAACTTTGCAGAAACTATATCTATTTCTTTTTTTTGCATTCTTAAGTACTTTTGGACGGGCACAGTCCAATGAAGGAACCAGGTTTCATCTTGCATTCTTAGAACATATTGATATTGGTAGAAATAATATGGTGGTTATGATTACCTCTAAATTTAATACCTCAGGCACAGTGGAAATGCCCCTTTTAGGCTGGAAACAATCTTTTTCGGTTACGGCCAATCAGGTTACTATTGTTACCTTACCTAAAACAGCTGAAACCATAGGCTCTGAAATGGTCTCTTCCAATGGAATATCGATAAGTAGCGAAAAGAATATTAGTGTTTATATGCACCAATATTATAATCAACGATCTGAAGCTTCTATCATTTTGCCCGACGATGCTTTAGGGACAGAATATTTTGCTATTGCCTATAAAACTTACCAAAGAAGTGGTATAGTTTATCCATCTGAATGCGTCATTGTTGGTGTTAAAGAGGATACAGAAATTGAAATTACGCTCAGCGACAGAACCAAGGGAGGACGAAATAAAGGGGATAAGATAAATATTAATTTGGGACCTGGTCAAACTTATCAGATACAAACGCAACTTGGCAACAGCGAAATAACTGGAACCAGCATAAAAGGGAATAAACCTTTCGCCTTATTTGCTGGCAACACCTGGACTCCTATGCCAGACCCTTGTGAAGCCCGGGATAATTTATTGGAGCAGATGTATCCGATTTCAACCTGGGGGAAGGAATTTATCTCTGTTTTAAGTGCTCAGGTTACTTTTGATGTTTTCAGAATATTAGCGTCGGAGGATGAAACAACCATAAATATTCAAGGTAGCACAAAGGATACTTATAAGTTAAATAAAGGACAATTTATAGAATATCAAAAGGGAGAATCTACCTATATATCTTCCAATAAACCCATTGCTGTAGCACAGTATAATGTTGGAGGCCAGTGTGGTGGAAATCCTTCTCGTCTTGGCGATCCTTCCATGGTTTTATTAAATAGTATTGAACAAATAAGGGATACAG
This sequence comes from Saprospiraceae bacterium, assembly GCA_027488135.1. GTDB lineage: Bacteria > Bacteroidota > Bacteroidia > Chitinophagales > Saprospiraceae > BJGN01. The sequence goes on from JAIYCH010000090.1 coordinate 23,954, forward strand.
TTACCCTTTACAATTCAAATTTCCAACAAATAACTGAGAATTATCTCAATGTAGTAGCTCTTTCTACTGACATCTCAAAGGTTACACTCGACGGCACACCCTTAGGTAACATTCCAGGAGTCATAGGTACCGTTGCTGGAAATACAAAATATTCTTTCGCAAGGATAAAGGTAAATGCTGGTTCTCATACCCTCATTTCTAACGGTTGCGGAATGTCTGTAACCGCTTATGGATATGGAAATGCAGAATCGTATGCATACAATGGAGGAGCAAGTTTCAAACCTATTAATGCCAGTCCTTTGCCTGAAGGCGGCTGTTTAAATGATTCCATTCTCTTTGACATTGGTCTGGCAGCGCCAAGGTTTTCTCTTTTTTGGGATTTTGGCAATAAAGATACTTCACGATTAAATGTATTAAAACGCTCCTATAATCAGGTTGGACCGCAGTATGTCAAATTAGTTATTAATGATCAGTGTTTAAAAAAACTGGACACCATTAATGGCTTCCTTAATATTACAATTCCTGATACGCTTTCAGTTCCTGATGCTCTTATTGCCTGCGAAAAGGATACCTTAAAGTTAAGGGTTAACGATAATTTGTCAGAATGGTATCAATGGAATGGTCCAAATGGGTTTGTCAGTATCGAGAAAAATCCATTGATATCGAATATAAATAAGACTATGTCTGGAAATTATTCCGTTATTGGGTTTTTAGATGGTTGTAATACGCAACCCGCCTTGACAAAAGTGAGTGTAAAAGTTAATCCAAAGCCATCTTTAGGCGCCGATGCCTTTATTTGCCCTGACGAACCCACTTTTTCCCTTCGACTTCAAGGTGGATTTTTCTCAAAATATCAATGGCAAGATAAAAGTACCCTCCCCTATTTTGACGTCGACGAGGAGTCAACATACACCGTTCGGGTTTGGGATGAATGGGGGTGTACAGGAACAGACTCCATTGTTTTGTCCCGAAAATGTCCAACTAAAGTATATGCACCCACCGCCTTTAGTCCAAATAAAGATGGTTTTAATGATCAATTTTTATTGTACGGGAAAGACATTATTTCTTTCGATTTAACCATTGCAGATCGTTGGGGAAATATTGTTTTTAAATCAAATGATATTGAAATGGGCTGGAATGGTCAGTTTAAAGGAGTCGATTCCGATCCGGGAGTTTATGTCTGGATGGCCACCTTGGAGGGGTATCGGAGAAATGGGAAAACATTTATTGAAACAAAAAGCGGAACTGTTGCCTTAATCAGGTAATTTTGTCCTAATGCATTTACTACAAAAAATAACTTTTTTCTTGTCCTTTTATCAGCGTGCACTGACCATTTATGATGTACATTCTCCTTTATTATCTGATATTTTACTTCCCTTGTTTTACGGAAAAAAACTTAAAACAGGAATTATCGAACAACGAAGGAAATGGTTAAGTAAGGACAAAAGACAAATAAATAAAACCGAATATGGGGCTGGTTCCACTTTACTTAAAGGAAAAAAGCTTTTTGTAAATAAAATGGCTGTAACCAGTCCTGTTTCCTCAAAAGAAGGCTCCTGGCTTGCCCTTCTTGCCGATAAACAAAATATAAAAACCATATTAGAATTAGGCACCCATTTTGGTCTTTCAGGTGCTTATCTTATTTCTCTCAATAAAAATGCCCAGTTATTTACTATTGAAGGTTGCCCGGAAACGGCGGCTATAGCGGAAGAAACTTTTGAATTATTAGGAGTAACTGACCGTGTTCATCAGCAAATTGGTTCTTTTGACGAAATACTGCCTTCTTTTTTACCTCAATGTCCATCTATAGATTTACTTTTTATAGATGGAAATCACAGGGGGAAACCCTTAGTTCATTATCTTAATATTTGCTCTCCTTTTCTTTCTGCTAATGGAATAATTATTCTTTCAGACATCTATTGGTCTGAAGACATGAAACAAACCTGGGATAATATTTACGAAAAGAATACCCAGTTTCATGCTATTGACCTTTTTCACTTTGGCATATTAATACCCCGACAAAATGAAAATTGGGGAAGACATAAGATAACTATGCTTGAGTTACATTGGAAACCCTGGCGAATTGGGATAAAATAAATTAAAATAGGAAATTTGCTTAAAAATATACCCGATTTTAATGCAGAATCTAGCTTAATATTTCGGACAAAAAACAAAAATTTAATTTTGATATAAAATCTCCCCTTTTCTGGTTTTGGTTTATACCATGATAATGGTGACTTTTAATGTATATCTTTGAAAAAAATAGCACCATGAAATTTGCCAATGTAACGGATGATATTGCTTTTAGAAAAATTTTTGGGGACGAAAATAAGAAAGTGGTACTCATTTCCTTTTTGAATGCAGTACTTTGTCTTGAGGGTGAACACAAGATTACGGATTTGTATTTTCCAAATACCTTCCAACTACCTAAATTCAGAGATGGAAAATCTACCATTCTTGACGTAAAAGCAACGGATGAAAGTGGGAGATCCTTTTTAGTAGAAATGCAGGTAGCAGATATAAATGGGTTCAGCAAACGTGTACTTTATTATACTTCCCTTGGATATGTCTCCCAAATAGACCGTGGGGTATTTTATGATAAGCTCCGGCCTACCATTTTTATTGGAATTCTTCAATTTAACATGTCAAATAATGACGAATATATCCATAGACATCAAATTTTGAATGTGGAGACTGGCGAAAGACTATTAATGGATATGGAATTCAATTTTATAGAATTGCCTAAATTTAAGTTGGAGTTAAAAGACTTAAATACAGTTTTGGAAAAATGGATTTACTTTATTAAGGAAGCTGAACATTTGAATATTATTCCTGAAAATATGGATGATAAAGGATTACAAACTGCGTTTGAATCAGCAAATATCCAAACCTGGACCAAAGCAGAACTTCTGGCCTACGATTATTCTGGCATGAGAGAAACAGATGAACGACTAAGAATGGAAAAAGGAATGGAGAAGGGAATGGAAGTAGGAATGGAGAAAGGCAAATTGGAGATTGCTCAAAAAATGAAACTAAGTGGCATGGCATCTTCTCTTATCCTGGAACTAACGGGATTGAATCTTTAATCCAATCATAAAGGTAGAAGGTGGGTTTATTATTATACCCACCTTCAATATTCGTTTTTTATTTCTTCAAGTACTTCACTGGCACATTCATATTATAAAAGGTAAATGCCCATTTGTCAGCTTGTTCGTCAATTATTTTTGCCGTAGGTTTTCCAGCGCCATGACCAGCATTAGTCTCAATGCGTATCAAAACGGGTGAATCTCCTTTGTGTGCTTTTTGTAAACGAGCAGCAAATTTGAATGAGTGTGCAGGTACAACCCTATCGTCATGGTCTGCCGTGGTAACTAATGTAGCGGGATAAGTAACACCTTCTTTCAAATTATGGTAAGGAGAATAACCTTTCAAATAGTTAAACATCTCCGGGCTGTCTTGTGCCGTTCCATAATCAAAAGCCCATCCGGCCCCCGCTGTAAACTGATGGTAACGCAACATATCTAATACACCAACCGCTGGGAGTGCCACTTTAAATAAATCAGGACGTTGTGTCATGGCAGCTCCAACTAATAAGCCACCATTTGAACCTCCACTAATGGCTAAAAACTCCTTTGCTGTGTATTTTTCTCTGATCAAATATTCCGCTGCCGCAATAAAATCATCAAAAACGTTCTGCTTACGCATTTTTGTACCTTGTATATGCCAGTCTTCCCCATATTCTCCGCCACCACGCAAATTGGCCACGGCATAAACACCACCATTTTCCATCCAAACGATATTCGATGTGCTGAAACCTGGCGTTAAACTGATGTTGAATCCTCCGTATCCATAAAGTAAGGTCGGATTTTTTCCATTTAGAACCAATCCCTTTTTATAGGTGATAATCAAGGGAACTTTTGTACCATCTTTCGATGTATAAAAAATTTGCTTAGATTCAAAATCGGCAGGATTGAAATCGACCTTGCTTTCTTTATAAATGGATGACTTTCCTGTTTTAACGTCTAAAGAATAAATAGTAGCTGGTTGCGTATATGAAGTGAAAGTAAAATAAAGGACAGGATCTTTCCATTTTCCTGAAAATCCTGACGCAGTGCCCTTTCCTGGCAAAGAAATAGTGCGCACCACCTTTCCATTGAGGTCAACTTGTTCAACTAAAGAGAGGGCATCTTTAAGATAAGAAGCGAAGAAATAGCCACCACCGGTGGATATACTTAAAGGTTCTTTTCTTTCAGAAATGACGTCTGTCCAATTTTCAGGCGCAGGATTAGAAGCCTTTACTTTGACTAAGCGCCCGTTTGGTGCATTCAAAGTTGTATAGATAAATAACCACTCACCTTCCGAAAGAACTACTTGATGCTCTTTCTCGAAATTATCCACTACCTGAACAATAGGTGAATTCTTATCTTTTAAACTTTTGATATACAACTCATTACCTGAAGTAGATACAGCAGCTGTAATAACGAGAAATTGCTGATCCTCTGTTACAAACCCACCAATGTATCTTCTTGGCGTTTTCTCGCCACCAAAAACAAGCTGATCCCCCGATTGAGCAGTACCCAATTTATGATAGAATAATTTGTGGTATTGTGTTTTTCCAGACAAAGCACTTCCCTCCTTTGGTTTGTCATAAGAACTGTAGTAAAAGCCCTCCGAACCTTTCCATGCCAGCCCAGAGAATTTCACATCCAGTAAGGTATCCTCCAGCATATTTTTAGACGTAGCGTCCAAAACAATAACCTTTCTCCAATCGGAACCGCCTTCCGATATTTGATAAGCAGCACGGGTTCCGTCCAAGGAAAAATCGATACCTGCAAGAGAAGTTGTTCCATCTGTTGAAAAATCATTTGGATTTAAGAAAACCTCAGGTGTATTTTCCCCTTTTTGCCTATACAAGACATACTGATTTTGCAGTCCATCATTTTTATAAAAATAGGTGTAATCGCCTTCTTTAAAAGGAGCAGAATATTTTTCATAATCCCATAATTTGGCAAGTCTTTCTCTGATAGCACTACGGAAGGGAATTTTATTAAGGTAATCGAAAGACACCTCATTTTGACTTTTCACCCACTCCCCTGTTTCCGTCGAACGGTCATCTTCTAACCAGCGATAAGGATCTGGGACGATGCTATCAAAATAATTATCAGTATGATCAATGGTTTTTGTTTCCGGATAATTTACTTTCATCAAAGGTAAAGGCTTTTTGTCGGACTTATTGCAAGAGAGAGCGACAAGACCTAAGGTAATGAAAAAAAATAAATGTTTCATAATTAATAATTTAGCTTACATTTTAATCCATTCACCTTTTGAAGCAACCACCTTTTCAACAAAATTCATACCTCTCAAACCGTCCTCAATGGAAGGAAAATCAGTATAAAGAGGATCAACTTCTTCGCCAGATAACCTGGCTTGAATACAAAAAGCAAAATTTCTATAAATATTGGCAAAAGCTTCAAGATAACCTTCAGGATGACCTGCCGGAATGCGGGTATGCGCTATGGCTTCTCGTTCTAACCCTGCCCAACCTGTTCTGTAAATAGTTGATGGCTTATCTTGATACATCACCGTAAGCGTATTGGGTTCCATTTGTCGCCAGGCAATGCCCCCTTTTTCACCATACACTCTGATATTTAGATTGTTTTCTTCACCGTTACAAATTTGGCTGGCATGCAGAACCCCTTTAGCCCCATTTTCGAAGTGAAGAAGGACATTTCCATCATCGTCTAATTTTCTCCCGGGCACAAAAATGCTAAGATCAGCGCACATTTCACTAATTTTCAAACCAGTGATATACTCTGCCAGATTTTCAGCGTGGGTGCCAATATCGCCCATTGAACCTGCTGCCCCCGACTGATTTGGGTCTGTACGCCAGATGGCTTGTTTAGCGCTTGCATCGGCCTCTAAAAGGGTAGATAACCATCCCTGAGGATATTCAACAACCACTTTCCGAATGACACCTAATTCCCCTTTGCGAATCATGGCTTTAGCCTGTTTCACCATTGGGTAACCTGTATAATTATGGGTTAGAGCAAAAATGAGACCTGTTTTATTGACTAAATCGACCAATTCTTCAGCCTCTTTTTTAGACAAACACAAAGGTTTATCACAAACCACATGAAAACCATTTTCGAGCGCCATTTTTGCTGGTCCAAAATGCATGTGATTCGGAGTAACGATAGAAACGAAGTCCATACGAACACCGACCGGAAGTTCCTTTTCAGTTAAAATCATTTGACTGTAGGAATCATACACCCTATCCTCTGGCAAATAAAGGTCCTGACCTGAAAGTCGAGATTTTTCAGAATCACTGCTAAAAGCACCGCAAACTAAGTCAATATGGCCATCTAAGGCAGCTGCCATTCTATGAACTCCGCCTATAAAAGCACCTCGACCACCGCCGACCATGCCCATTCTTATTTTTCTGCGCATACGCAAATTATTTTAAAGAATAAAAAATTACAAACTGCGAATTTTAATATTACGGAACCAAACGGCATCACCATGATCTTGAAGGCCAATTTTACCAATGAGCGCCTTACCCCAATCTTTTTGGTTTTTCCATTTACTTTTTGCTACAATAGCATTTATTTCATCAGAACCCAGCGTCAATTTAATCTGTCTTACGCCATTTTGCCATTGTTCCAATTTATACCCTTTCATAATAATTTTTACTGAATTCCACTCACCTGCAGGTTTCACATTTTCCGATTTACTAGCCATTACATCATAAAAATCACCAGAACGATGGGTAATAATTTTAGCGTCTGGGTGACATTTATTATCCAGCACCTGCATTTCAGGTCCTGTTAAATAGGGTTGTTTATATTTCGGATCCTCTACAATACGGTACATGATACCACTATTACCACAATCTGAAATTTTCCATTCTACGGAAAACTCAAAGTCATCATAGTCTTCTAAAGTGACTAAATCACCTTTAGCAATATCACTTCTGCCCTTTTTTGCATCAAGAAATATAGCTCCATCCTTCACGCCCCAGCTAGTGGCCATATCTGTTCGGTTGTATGTTTTCCAACCGGTCAGCGTAGAACCATCGAACAATAATTTCCAGCCTTTCTTAATTTCTGCCGGAGTGAGTTTATTGAGCATCGCGTCATTTGCGTTATTTGACTGTGCAACAGCAAAATGAACAGAAAAAAAGGTTAGAAAAACAAATCCTAATAAAATAGTTTTTCTTGAAAGAAGATAATTCATAACATATAAGGTTTTAAGATTTAAAATGTCAGTTATTTTGGTTTGGTTAATTCAATAAAAGGTTTTATCAAATCATTTGGAACCGTTACAGAAAGCTGATAATGATTAATTTTCCACCCGGAAGGGGTATCTATTAGCACGCCTGTTGCTCTACATGGCCCCATCCAGGTAACGAGAAGTTCATCCCACCATGCTGTGTTACCATCTTTAGAAATAGTAATGTTTCGTTGACTGGCAGAAAAATCCCAGGCAACCTCTCTTTCAAATGCAAAGGCAGACCAGCGTTTAAAGGTATCCCTCATCCAGCGTTCTGTCGTATCGGTACCTATATAAATGGCATCGGGTGTCATCATACCAAAAAAGGTCTCCTCATCAGCTGTTGATGCTGCTTTATGCCATTTAGTAACCATATCATCTAAATATTGAGGTAATACTTCAGGTTTTACAGGTACACCCATTCTACAATTAACCTTTTGACGGGTATCTGTAATTTGTAATATTTTCCAACCTCCATTCATTTTTACCAATTGAAAAGTATTGGTACCACAATGACTGAATTGATTGCCAACATAAAATGAATATGGAGTCCAAACGGAAGCCAAGCTCCCGTCTATTTGTATTTTATAAGACCAGATACGTTCATCTAATGGCCCTTCCTTTCTGGGCGTACCGACACTTTTTAAAAAATTTTCAACATTGGTTGACTGTACCACAGGCACACCTGATTTATCTGCTGCGATGGTCATCAATCTCATTTCAGGATGAAAAACCTGGTGGACCCTTGCGCTATCCGCATTATACATCCCTTCAAACATATCAATAATTGCCTTTCTTACCAATATCTCTTCGGTTGAAGACTGGCAAAAAATCTGCAAATAGTATAGAGAAAAACAAATGGACAATATATATTTCATAGTGATTTCAAAAGTTTGCTTGTTTATGAAATTGAAAAAATCTAAAGTAAGCGTTTGTTGTCAAAAATAATAGCTTATTAACTATTAATTTTTATGTAACATTGTTAGCCCTTTGACCGTTACAATGAACATAAAGTAAATTTTCTGTTTCTTTCTACCAATAAATTATCATGGTTGAAGGTTATATTTAAAAAGGGAACTATGATTAAGTTAATACAATGTCTGATTTTAACTGGTTTGATAACATCTTGTCAAACCTCCAAAATACTCACGGACACGCAGACAGGAAGTTCGCCCGATTACAGCCAGGCGTCATCGTGGGGCGCTTTGCCTGAAAAAATTGACTTAACTGATGAAACACCAAAAGGATTGTTAGGCAATGGATTTATACCAAACGAATCGCTTTCAAAGGTGGATGTATTTTTTCTGCATCCCACCACTTACACCGACAATAAAAAAGTGACCTATTGGAATGGTAATCTTGCAGATGAAAAATTACGTCTCAAAACTGAAAACTCCACCCTAAAGTTTCAGGCTTCCATATTCAATAAAGCAGGAAATGTTTATGCCCCTTTTTATAGACAAGCACATTTAAGTGCTTATTTTAGCAATGAAAAAGAAAAAGCTGCAGCAGCTTTCGAACTGGCTTACCAAGACATTCGCCAGGCATTTATGTATTACCTTCAACATTATAATAATGATGAGCCTATTATAATTGCTTCTCACAGTCAGGGAACTAATCATGCTGAGCGTTTAATGAAAGAATTTTTTGATGGAAAACCATTAGCACAAAAATTAGTTGCAGCCTATTTAATAGGTATGCCCATTAAGCAAAATGCTTTTCAACAGATCGTTCCTTGTGAAAATGCCAATCAAACTGGTTGTTTTGTCAGTTGGAGGACCTGGGAGGAAAAAAGTGCACCTCTTTCTAAATCAGGAGATGAAAATATTGTAGTGGTTAATCCTTTGTCGTGGAGTCGCTCGAAAGAATTAGCGCCAAAGGAATTAAACAAAGGAGCGGTACTTCTAAATTTCGATAAAGTTTTACCTGCCATTTGTGATGCCACTATCAAAGGTGCCTATTTAGAGGTAAGTCATCCTAAATTTCCATGGAGTTTTTTATATCGAAATAAGAATTATCATATTGCTGATTTCAATCTATTTTATAGCAATGTTCAAGAAAATACTATCTCCAGAGTTGCTTCTTATCAGTTAAATCATACGTCTCGAAACCCTTAATAACTTAATGGATATTTATAAGCGAAAATCACATTGGAAGAAATATTTAGCAGCCGTAGGGGTAGTGTTAATCCTTATTTCTCAATTTTATGCACAATATTTAAGTAAGCGACTGGCAGAAGAAGAAATGCAAAAAGCAGATCTTTGGGCTAAAGCGTATGCAGAATTGAATAATCCGGTAAATGAGGCCTGCAGTTCTTGCCAGGACCTGACCATCCCTTTTGACATTATAAAAAACAACCAAACCATTCCAGTTATTCTGGTAGATCCCTCTGGTGTAATCCTTGACTCAAGAAACTACGCTTCTACCAATCCAAAAACTATTGAAAAAGAACTGGCACGCTTGAAACGCCAGGGCGTTAAGCCCATTGAAAGCTACGGAAACAAGTTGTATTACGAGGAATCAGTGACTTTGCGTCAACTTAGATTCTTTCCATTGATGCAACTTGGTCTTATCGCTGCTTTTATCTTTTTTGGGTACATCGGATTTAGTTCTGCCCGAAGAGAGGAACAAAATAGAGTGTGGGTAGGTATGGCTAAAGAAACGGCACACCAGCTAGGTACTCCCATTTCCGGTCTCATTGCGTGGATTGACTTATTAAAATCTAAAGAGCTCCAGGACGCTGAAATTGCAGATATTATTAAAGAACTCGAAAAAGACGTAAACAGGTTGGAACTTGTGGCAGACCGCTTTTCAAAAATTGGTTCCGCTCCTCAATTATTACCTGTTAATATTTATGCTCAATTAGATGATTGTCGAAATTACATGCAGAGACGCGCGCCGCGTAAGGTCTCGTTTAATTTCCCTTCTGTAGAAGAATACAAACCTATTTTGGTTGGTTTAAATGCACACCTTTTTGATTGGGTCATTGAAAACTTACTGCGAAACGCCCTGGATGCCATGGACGGAAAAGGGGTAATTTCTGCACACATAAGCTTAGACGCTAATCAGGTACATATTGATATTTCTGATAATGGAAAGGGAATACCGGCGTCTAACCATAAAACAGTTTTTCAACCTGGATTCACCACAAAAAAGAGAGGCTGGGGTTTAGGTCTTTCTTTAGCGAAAAGGATTATTGAAGATTATCACGAAGGAAAGATATTTGTAAAATATGGGGAAGAAAATAAAGGCACTACCTTTTCTATCATTCTTCCCCTATACAAAGAAGGAAAAGTTATTTCATAAAAACCCATTTAACCAACTCTTTCATTCCAGCTTTTTTACCGTACAGTAAGATACCTACCCTGTAAATTCTTCCCGAAATCCATACAAAAAACATGGCCGTACCTATCAAAATGGTTAATGAAAGTGCTACCTCCCACCATGGCGGGTTAAAGGCCAGTCGAGCAGGCATAACAATGGGTGAAAATAATGGAAACATGGATGACCACCTGGCAAGACTTGAATCAGGTGATTCTACGCTCTGCATCATTATGTAAAGGGCTAAAATTACGGGAATGGTAATAGGGAGCGTTAAAGAACTACTTTCGCCCATGTCATCGCCTATCGCTGAACCTACCGCAGCAAAAAGAGAAGAATACAAAAAATACCCACCTAAAAAGAATAACATAAACAAAGGTACGATGAGCCACCAGTTAATTTGATTAAACTCCTTCATAGCCAGCGCTAACATTGCTTGCATATCGTCGGGGTTGAAATCGGGCGTAGCTCCTTGTGCCATAGACATATTTGTCGATAAATCTATGCCCATGATCAGCCTAGTAATAAGTAATAATACGGGGACTAAAATAACCCAAACCAATACTTGGGTTAAACCTACGCCACCAACTCCAATAATTTTTCCCAACATTAATTGAAAAGGTTTGACCGATGAAATCATTACCTCTACAATTCTGTTCATTTTTTCTTCCATCACCGACCGCATGACCATCATACCATAAATAAAGACGGTCATATACATAATAAAGCCCATTGACATACCTATAACAGCGGCAATAGCACTAGTTAGTCTGGAGGAATCAACTTCATCTTTAGAAATAGGTTCCGGTTCCAAAATAATTTTAGTATCTAGGGCCGCTATTTGCTCTTTATCTAATTTTAACTGCACTATTTTAAAATCGCGAAGGGCTTCCTCCACCCTATCCTTAATTTTAAACTGAACAGACAGGCCAGGTTGCTTAGCAGCATAATAGAAAACAGTATATTGCTTTTCCATCACTTCTTTTATCGCTGGCACGTATAAAACACCTGAATAGGAACTTTTCTCGATGCCTGATAAAACCTCTTCTAAAGATTTTTTTTCAAAATGAAAAAACAGATTTTCTTCATCTCTAATACTTCCATCCAAAATCTTTGCTTCATCAATTACAGCGATGTTTTGAACTTCATCTGTTTCATAAGAAAAAATAAGGGTTACCACTGCCGTAAAAAGGACAATAGCCAGTGGGGTAAGTAAAGTGGTAAGTATAAAACTTTTACTGGTCACACGAGAAATATATTCTCTCTTAATGATTAATAGTAGCTTATTCATATAGAATTATTCTTTTTGTTTTTGACGTTGAATAAAAGCAGGATTGTATTGACCCTGGGTATTAAAACCGGGAAATGGACGCATTTTTCCAAACCGAGGATAAGAATCAAATAGGTCACCTGTATCCAATACCCTTGGATCTCTTTGGTTTGTTAATACCTCTTCCAGTTGTTTTCTAAGTTTTTCCTTCTTTTCACGGTAGGTTTCATTGGTAGCTAAATCAATTAAACAAAATGGATCTTGTTGAATATCATATAACTCCTCTGACATTTTTTTTCCAAACCCCGCTTGAAATGCTACTGACCAATTTTCCGGACTTTGCATCATTTGCCTTTTTGTAGGGGAATCATCAATATCCTCATATCCCAGAATACCTTTTGGATCAGGCGTTGGGGCAGGATTTCCTGCTGGCCAACGGTCAGGTTTGAAGTTTCTTATATATAAAAATTGATCGGTCCTAATCGCTCTGGCTGGGTATCCTACATTGTCCGGCCGCGCATGAGTATGTCTTTCCCTCCCTGCAAATACGGGTTGGTGCAATGATTTATTTCCAGATGTTAAAATGGGCACCAGATTTTTACCCGAAGTTTCGGGCAGTTCCTTCGCATTGGCTAAAGAAAGAATGGTATTTGCGAGATCAATCAAACTAACTAAAGAATGGTTTGCTCTACCTGGTTTTGCTATTTCGGGCCCGGCAATAAGTAGCGGTACATGAATACCAAATTCGTGAAGAGATGCCTTTGCATTGGGGAAAGCCATGCCATTATCTGCGGTTACAATGATATAAGTATGCTCTAATTCACCCTTTTCTTCTAATAATTGAATCATTTTCCCAAGTTGCTGGTCAAAATAATTTATTTCAAAAGCATAATCCAAGAAATCTTGCTCAATAGTATCTGTTTGCGGCAAAAATTCTGGGAGGGTAACTTTTTCACCAACTTGCTTCGAGCCTGAACCAAAGGTATAAGTTCTATGAGGTTCATGTGCGCCAAACCAAAAGAAAAAAGGCGTTTCCTTTGGTTTTATGTTTAGGAAATGAGCTAAATTGCCAACATAATCAATGTCGCTAATATCTTTACTTACCCGTACTTTCAATTTTTGGGCATTGTATTCTTCCCCTACCGGATTGGTCTTCCAACCTGCATCTTCCCAATTTCCAGGATCCCATGCCTTTCCAGTATAGCCAGTTTGATACCCTTTTTTCCTTAAAACTTCTGTGAAAACCTCAAATTTTGATGGAAAATAACTTCCGTGTGTCCCCGCTTCCTCTAATTGCCAAATGTTTTTTCCTGTAAGTATAGCGGCACGGGAAGGACTGCATTGAGGAGCCGCGGCAAATGCCTGAGTAAAATGCACCCCTTTTTTGGTCAGACTATCAAAAGTGGGCGTTTTAAAAGTACCTAACTTATAAATGCCAGCGTGAGGAAAAGATTGATCATCGGCTATGGCAAATAAGAAATTATAAGCTTTTGGACTTTCATATCTAACAGATGACATGGAAATCAAGCATAAAACCAGACTTATAAGAACACTATTCCTTGTTGAAATCTGCATTTGTCGTATGTTTTAGGTTATTCAACCGATCTTTTTCTACTAAATAACTATTTCCCTCTATTAGATTTTGAGTCCATTTGTCTGACCATTTGGTTTTATTCCCGAACATATTGAAATAAGTACCTGTTTTGCTATTAAGCAATTCAAATAATGGTTCCTTATCAGTGTCAGTCACAATATTAATTTCCCAGTCTCCAAAGTGTAGCATTCGAATACCATCTTTACTTTCAGCAATTATGTTTTCTTCAACCTTTTCATTTCCAAAAGAAAAAACACTTAAAAAACGCTGCTTACTATGAGGTGAATTGGTTTTAAGGGTAAAATGCTTCTGATCTGTATCAAAAGTTGTCATCCCTTCGCCGACTTCATCGACAAATCTAAAATTAACCAGAGGAATATCAAATGAATCTTTAATGGACATAGAAGAGGGAGAAGTTGAGAAAAACTGAACAAGGCATGAATCTGAAGATAATAATTGATGATTAAACGTATCGATGGTCAGACTATTTTCTGCGTGCAATAACCACTGCCATTCAGCAGGTTCATCACTTTCTAATTCATCAAGAATAATGATATTTTGGGGTGGTAACAAAAGGTAATGTCTAATAAACTTTTTAACGCCAAAATTTTCTTTAGTTTCAGTACTTCTATAAGCTAAGGATGCATCACTTTTAA